>DASSFI010000017.1:0-5247 GCA_035694465.1 Pyrinomonadaceae bacterium
GGGCGGCCACGGAGGGCCGCCCCTACAGTACGTTCGACCATCTGTTGTTTCACTTGTGGGGTTTGGTAACGAGCCATTTTGGTGAATCAGCGCGCCCAAAGCAACGACGAGTAATCCCGAGGCGCCCAGGGTGTGGCCGAATTGCGTTAGCGGCGTCGAGATCGGAACCTTTTTGTCGACGAATGCTGAAAGCGCCGCTAGTTCCGCAGAGTCAACTGCAAACGGTCCGGTTCCCTGCCCCAGTATCAACGACGCATTCTGCGCCGACACCTGCTCAAGCACAACTCTCAACGCATCATGCTCAACCAAATCACTTCCCAACACCGGCCCATGCAAGATCGTCGCATCTTCCTTCGCTCGCACCAGCCTCACCACCACCGCAGCTTCACCAAGCACAAACCCCGTACTCGCAGACTGCCACGGCTCGCACGGCCTTTCCGCCAACACTCGCAAACTCTCAAAATTCTCGTGATTCGATCGCGCCAGTATATCCACGGCCAACACCAGCACTTCATCCACAGCGCCCGAAGTCAAAAGTTGCCGGCCTGCATACAACGCATGAATCCCCGAAGCACACGACGAACTAAACACCGGCAACCGCTCATTGGCCCAGGCCGTGCCGGCAAGCAACGCGCTCGTGTCGAATGCGTTCTCCCAAACATCCGCCGCGCTGCCATTGCACGATGCGACTAAAAGTGGCGTCTGCTCCGAAACTCCAATGTCTATGAGTGCCCGTCTCGCCAGCTCCTGCCAACGGGCGACGCCTGAAAGCAAAGCGTCGACCTCTGCTGCCGGAAAACAAACACGCGAGACACTCCAATCAGCAGGTGTCCACGGCAACTCAGTCGCCGCACGCGGTACGTCGGATCTCAAAACATCCGACACGCCTCCCTGTGCGGTTGCGAGTCCAATACCGTCAATGGCGATTGTCATTCTGCGTAATCTGTGGACAAAGAAACGAACGTTGGTTTCAGTACCGGATATAGACCCTGATATAAGTGATAGGCCGCACGATATTTTTCCGCAGTCTCTGAATTTGGTGTCACCCGATCGCTCACAAAGATCGTCTGAGCGCAGGCAGTGTCAACATCCGGCCAGACTCCAGCGCCGACTCCCGCCAACAGTGCTGCACCATACGCGGCGCCTTCAGTCGTGTTGACAGTCACAAGCTCTGCTTCAAATACATCCGCAAGAATTTGTCGCCACAACGAACTCCGGGCACCACCACCCGACAGCCGGATCTGATCGACCGAACCAAGTCCAACCCCTTTCATCAAATTGAAAATGTCTTTGAGACCGAAGGCGACACCCTCGAGCACCGCACGCATCAGGTGCGGTTGGCTGTGACGCGTCGTCAATCCGATCCATGCTCCGCGTGCGAATGGATCGGGATGCGGTGTTCTCTCACCGCTGAGATATGGCAGGAATACTAGACCTTCACTACCGGCAGGAACGCCGGCAGCCTCGCCAACAAGTTCGTCAAAACTTTTTTCGCGCGCCAGCTTGTCGTGATACCACTGCAAACTACCGGCAGCGCTGAGCATCACGCCCATCAAGTGCCAACGATTGGGAACTGCATGACAAAACGCATGCAGCCGTCCGGCCGGCTCGATCAAAGCCGATTCAGTTGCGGCGAATACGACACCTGAAGTGCCGAGTGTCACCGCCATCGATCCCGGACGCACCACACCAACACCAACAGCCTGGGCCGACTGATCACCGCCGCCCGCCACAACAGGAGTGCCCGCGTGTAAACCAGTCAATTCAGCGACCTCGCGTGTGACCTCACCGGTTGTTTCAGGGCCCTCGAATGTTGGCGGCAGCCAGTCAGCGGGAATGTTGAGCAGATCCAACAACTCTGTGGACCATGTACGTCGTCGCAGATCGAAAAGTATCGTGCCGGAGCCGTCTGCCTTGTCCATCGCGAGCACGTTCGTGAGTTTGTAGCGAATATAATCTTTCGGCAGCAGGACGTGACGACTGCGTTGATAGATTTCCGGTTCGTGTTTCGCGACCCAGAGGATCTTTGGTGCAGTAAATCCCGTTAACGCATCGTTGCCGGTGATCCGGACCAGCTTTTCTCGACCCACGCGCGCGCGAATTTCATCACACTCCGCGCCGCAGCGTTGATCGTTCCAAAGGATCGCAGGTCGCAGAACATGTCCGTTGTCGTCGAGCAAGACGAGGCCATGCATCTGTCCGGTCAAACCGATCGCGGCGATGCTTTCGCCGGAAGTGTTCGCTTCGGCGAGGGCCTGCTTGATGCTGTTGACGGTCGCCGTCCACCATTCATGCGGATCTTGTTCGGACCAGAGTGGATGCGGTGTCGAGATACTGAGCGGAGTCGTCGCACTGCTCACTACACGTCCTTCACCATCGATAAGCAGTGCCTTCGCGCCAGTGGTCGAAAGATCTATACCGAGTAGATGTGTCATTTAAGCAATAATAGCCACAAAAAGGCACAAAATGCACAAAAACCAGATAATGAGCCCTTGTTTGTTTGTGCCTTTTGTGCTTTTTTGTGGCTCAAATGAGATCCCTATCACGCGTCATTTTTCTTTTGTGGCTGCTGTCGTTGAATGTTAATGCACAGCAATTAGATCCTAACCTCTATTCCAACTTGCGTTGGCGCATGCTTGGTCCATTTCGCGCGGGACGTGTCAATGCGGTTAGCGGCGTCATTGGACAACCTGACACTTTCTACTTTGGTTCAGTTGGGGGCGGGTTGTGGAAAACGCAGAACGCGGGCCGCACGTGGACGCCGATCTTTGATTCCACCAACGTCGCCTCGATCGGAGCGATCGCGGTGGCGCCGTCGAATTCGAACATGATTTACGTCGGCACCGGTGAACCTGACATGCGCGACTCGATCGCGTTCGGCAACGGCGTCTACAAATCGTCAGACGCCGGTAAAACATGGCAGCATCTCGGACTCGAGAATACGAAACAGATCGGTCGTATCATCGTCGATCCCAAAAACCCCAACACAGTCTTCGTCGCTGCGCTGGGCAATGTCTACGCGCCGAATCCTGACCGGGGCGTCTACCGTTCGCACGATGGTGGCGCAACCTGGCAAAAAGTTCTCTTCAAGAATGATGACGTTGGCGCCATCGATCTCGCCTTTGATCCGGTCGACTCGAAAATCGTTTACGCGACACTCTGGAACGTACGCCGTCCGCCCTGGTTTATCTACGCGCCTGCGAATGGGCCAGGCGCGGGCATCTACAAATCGATGGACGGCGGCTCGACCTGGAAAGAGATCTCGGAAAAAATTCCCCTCGAAGGTCGCGGACACATCGGTATCGCAATCGCGCCGTCAAATCGCAACCGCATATATGCCGTAGTCGACGCAAAAGACGGCGGCGTGTTTACTTCAAACGACGCCGGCTCCACCTGGACCAGACTGTCGAGTGACAAACGCTTCTGGGATCGCGGCTGGTATTTCGAAAAAGTGAGCGTCGATCCGAAGAATGCCGACGTCGTCTACGTGATGAACACATCCATCTATCGTTCGACAGACGCCGGCAAAACGTGGACGGCAATCAAAGGCGCGCCTGGTGGCGACGACTATCATCAACTCTGGATCAATCCCGACGATCCGAAACGAATGATCGTCGCCAGCGATCAGGGCTCGGTCGTCAGCGTTGACGGCGCAGTTACCTGGAGTTCGTGGTACAACCAGCCAACCGCGCAGATCTATCACCTTGCTGCTGATTATCGTTTTCCTTACTGGATCACCGGCGCGCAACAGGACAGCGGCGCAGTCGGCACGCCGTCGCGCAGTATTCACGCAGAAATTTCGAACCGCGATTGGGAGGGTTTGTGTGCTGGTGGTGAAGCGGGCTACACGGCGCCCGATCCACTGCATCCGGAAATACTCTTCGGTGGCACGGTCTCGCGTTGCAACGTCCTCACCGGTGAGACCAGAAACGTTTCGCCCGAACGCGGCGCTACGCCGGGACAATACCGCCACGCGTGGACGCAACCCCTCGTATTCTCAAAAGCCGATCCACGCGCGCTCTATTTCGCCAATCAGTTTCTTTACAAGACCATGAACGGCGGCGAGAGCTGGACACAGATCAGTCCTGACTTAACGCGTGAAGATCCCGGCGTGCCGTCGAACTTAAACGAGGCCGCCGCGGCGGACGCGCCAGCAGACAAGCGACGTGGTGTTATCTATTCGATTTCGCCTTCGCCTTTGCACGCTGCAACAGTCTGGATCGGCACCGACGATGGTCTCATTCAACTGACAAAAGACGACGGCAAGACGTGGCAGAACGTCACTCCACCGGCGCTGACTTCGTGGAGCAAAGTCGTGATGATCGAGGCATCGCATTTCAATGTGAATGAGGCGTATGCCGCGGTCGAACGCCATCAACTATCAGACTACGAGCCGCACATCTATCGCACGCTCGATTCCGGCAAAACCTGGACCGAGATCACGCACGGACTGCCCGCCGGTGTGTATGTGCAAACGGTGAAGGAAGATCCGAGTCGCCGGGGCATGTTGTTTACCGGCACGGAGCGCACGGTTTTTGTCTCATTTGACGATGGCGATCACTGGCAGTCGTTGCAACTGAATCTGCCGGCGTCATCCGTTCGAGATCTCGTCATTCACCACGACGATCTGATCGTGGCGACACACGGCCGTGGCTTCTGGATGATCGACAACATCACGCCGTTGCGACAGTTCAGTGGGGAAGTTGCGAGAGCAAGCGCGTATCTGTTTCAACCGGCCCATGCATATTTGCTAACAGCCGGTAGCGACAACGGCACGCCGATGCCACGCGACGAACCGCTCGCGGAGAACCCGCCCTTTGGCGCGATAATCGATTATTACTTGAAGACGAACACGAGTGGGCCATTAACGATCGAGATTCTCGATCCGGCGGGTGAAGTCATACGTAAGTATTCGAGTGAAGACAAACCCGTGCCGGTAAATCCTGACACGCTCAACATCCCGGCATTCTGGGTACGCACGCCCGAACCGCTGTCGACTGCGGCTGGGCCACATCGCTGGATCTGGGATCTACGCCCGACTCCTGCGCCGCGACCAGCAGGTGGTGGTGGTCGTGGTGGTGCAGCGCTCGTGTTGCCGGGAACCTATACAGTTCGACTTACGGTTGCTGGCAAGAGCTACACTCAACCGCTAATCGTAAAGATGGATCCGCGAACAAAGTAGGAACGTACTGTAGGGGCGGCCCTCCGTGGCCGCCCCCGGCGTGGAATCAATCGTGGGGGCGGCCA
>DASSFI010000018.1:0-5032 GCA_035694465.1 Pyrinomonadaceae bacterium
CATCCGCTACCGCGGACGGTACTGACTGTGTCCAAGCATCAAGTCGCAGTCAATTGCGTCTTACGGCGCGCCAAACCGTTGCCGGTATTCAGTCGAACCCAGGAAAGCGTCGATCAGGTGATTGATCCCGTTCTGGTTCGAGGGATTGCCGCCATCGCTGTTCAGCACACTCAGCCAGAATTGAAAACCACCATCATTGTCGGGCACTGAACGTCGCAGATAGACCTCGTAACAGCGGTGCACAAACTCAGCGTTGTTTGTGAGTTGTGTGCCGCCGTTGGTGAAGAGTGATGGAAACGCAGCGGCCCAGAACGCACGCGAAACATCGATGCGTTTTTGATGACTGCAACTGTTGTTGTCGTTGAGACCGGTGCCGCAGGTGCCGGTGATGTTGCCGGTCCAGAAGTCGAGACCACCAGCGTCGGGTTCGGGTTGACCGATCGGAAAGTCTGCATAGTGTTCCCAGACGAAGAAGCGTTGATTGTCGATCGGATTGGTCGTCAAGGGCAGCGAGCCAGTGTAGAGCAGTCGGTTGGCTGATCCTGTGCCGATTGAACTGAGTTTGTTCAAGCTGGTGTTGCTTTTGATGACCTGGGCGACGCGATCCGGACAAGTTGAAATCGCTCCGCCTGACGTGGTGGCGATGCCGTTGATCGGATGCGGTTGGCAGTTAGACATGCCAGTGCGGCCTTGAAGGTAAAGCGCTACCGCGCCCGCAGTGTGCGGCGACGCCATCGACGTTCCTGAAGCAACGATCGCTTCCGTGTCGCTGCCTGGACCGGCTGATAGCACAAGTTCGCCGGGCGCAAAGTTGTCCACCACTGTGCCGAAGTTTGTGAACGACGTGCCTTGATCGAATTCGTTACTGGCGCCGACGGTGACTGCTTCCGGCAAACGCGCGGGCGAGAATTGGTTTGCGTTCGTGCTCTCATTACCCGCGGCGACGACGTACGTAATTCCAGCCCTGATTGAACTCAACACGGCGGCATCGAGCGTGTCGTTCGGGAATCCGCCGAGACTCATGTTGGCTACAGCAGGAACGCTCGGATTGTTGTTGTGATCGTTAGTGACCCAATTGATTCCAGCCAGAATTGCGGTGCCCGGGCAACCGCGGAAATTACCGAAACAAACCTTTACTGATTTGATCGTCACGCCTTTGGCGACACCGTACGTTGCGCCGCCGATCGTGCCTGCCACGTGTGTTCCGTGTCCGCCACAGTCGTTGTTCGTGGGAGTGACGACACAGGGAATTTCGCCGGCGGCGTCGATGAAGTCGGCGGCGATAGACGCGCGTCCACCGTATTCGACGTGAGTTGTTCTGATGCCCGTGTCCAAAACATAGGCAACGACACCAGCGCCGGTAGCGTTGTACGAGTACTGTTGGTTCAGCGGCAGCGACATCTGGTCGATGCGATCCAGACCCCAGGGAGGATTGAACTGGATCGTAGTCGGCTGAAAGATTCCGGCTTCTTCCACATACCTCACATTCGGGTTCTTACTCAGTGCGACGGCTGCTTTTTCATTGAGTAGATCGATCGAAAATCCCTTCAGTGCAGTTTCATACACGAAACCGACTTTGCCGCCGTGAGTTTGCGCCAGAGTGTCGGCGATGCTTTTGATCTTCGAACGCCGCGCGTCTTTTGAGACGTTGTTGGAAGCGACGTCGTCGTTGAGCACGACGATGTAGCTATTCGGAATGGCATTGTTCGATTTGAAGAATTTGGTTTTCGGGGGCGTATCGTTTCTCGACTGGCTCTGCGCCAACATCGGAGTCAACGCGAGCGCAAAGATGCTCAGTGCAAGGGAATAGATCTTTATGCGTTTCATATTGCTTGCCTCCAAAGTACTGAATTCTTGACTTAGTCCTGGCCCTGAACTTAATAGACGCGGAGATGCTCAACTTATTGCCGCGCCGCCGAAAATCTTTTTTTATGGAAATTTGTGCAAGATTTCGATTGATCAGAATCGCATTCGGCGGTAAAAGAGACGGCGTCAAACAACGCATTTCCCAGTGACCTCTCGCTAGACCCATCGAACTCCCCCGAACAGGTCAAGAAAGGAAGTTTCAGATGTCTCGCCTATTACATCGAGTCGTGCTTCTCTCCCTCTCTTTCGCGGCTGTCTCTTTTCTGACTACCGAAACAATCGTTTTCTCCCAAACCGACAACACACCCGCTCGCACTCCAGTCGAAAAACTCGCGACGGAATTGGTCGCCGTAAAGACGGATGAAGAGCGACAAAACCTGCTCCAGCAAAACAAAGAAAGAGTTACGACTGATTTGGTCAGGGAACTCAACAAGCAGGGCCGCACTTACTTCTCCCAAAGCAAGTACCCACAAGCTTTGGAAACGTACGAAGTTGGATTGAATATCGCGAAGTCGATTGACGATAAGGCCGGTGTCTCTTTGATCTCGATCGGAGTCGGCAACGCGTTTTATGTGCAGGGCAATTACCCGAAAGCACTCGAGGCTTACGAACAGAGTCTGAAATTCGCGGAAGCGGCGAACAACAGATCTGATATCGCGCGCGCGTGGGGCAGCATCGGTACGCTGCAATGGGCGCAAGGCAACTATCAAACGGCGCTCGATCTCATGTTGAAAAGCCTGAAAGTGCGTCGGGAATTGAACGACAAAGCCGGCATCTCCACCTCGCTCGGCAACATCGCCGGAATCTATTACCTGCAAGGCAATTACGATCAGGCACTCGAGTATCAATTACAGGGACTGAAGTTGTCTGAGGAATCAAACGACAAAGCCGGCATCTCGGTCGCACTCAACAATATCGGCGCCGTGTATCTGATCCAGGGCAACTACCTACGCGCCCTTGAGACGCTGCAGAGAAGTTTGAAGATGAAGGAAGAGCTCGCCGACAAACCGAGCATCGTAAGTACACTCAGCTTGATGGGCCAGGTCTATTACGAGAACGGTAACGAGGAACAGGCCCTCGCCACTTATCAAAAGGGGCTGGAACTCGCGCGCGAGATTGGAAACAAGCCCGGTATGGCGGCAATTCTCAGCAACACGGGAAACGTCTATTACTCGCAACACGACTTCGCCAAAGCGCTGCCGACGATGCAGGAAGCGCTGAAGTTGAATCGCGAGTTGGGTGAAAAAGCGAGCGTTGCCGGTTCGTTGAATAACATCGCGAATGTCTACAAGGATCAAGCTGATTACAAGCAGGCGCTCGAGTATCTTGAGGAGAGTAAGAAAATCGCGGACGAGATGGGTTATGCGCGTGTGAGTGCGAGTTCGCTCGTCAACATCGCACAGATTTACGAAGCCCAGGGGCAATATCAACAAGCGTGGGACTACGCGATGAAAGGGACGACCATCAGTCGCCAGAGTGATAACTCATCGATCCTCTGGCAAGCGTTGACGACGTTGGGCCACGCTCAGGAAGGTCTCAAACAGTTTGGGCCTGCACGCGAGTCGTTTCTCGAGGCGATTTCGATCGTGGAAAAGTTGCGCGAACAAGCAGCCGGCGGCGAACAGGACCAGCAGCGCTTTTTCGAAACTAAAGTCTCGCCTTATTACGCGATGGTCAACTTGTCGATTAAGCAGCAGGACTTTGGCCAGGCACTCGTGTTTGCCGAACGGGCCAAGGGACGGGTGCTGCTCGACGTGCTGAGCAACGGCAAAGTCAACATCTCGAAAGCGATGACGCCGGCAGAAGTCGCACAGGATCAAACGCTGCGATCGGAAGTCAACGCGCTCAACACGCGTGTAGCGCGTTTGAAAGCACGATCGCCGTCGTCGCCCGAAGTCTCCGCCACAGTGACGCGGCTCGAAAAAGCGCGTCTCGATTACGAATCGTTTCAAACTAATTTGTATGGCGCTCATCCGGAATTGAAGGTTCAGCGCGGCAAGGCGCCGACGCTCACGCTTGCTGAGGCAACAAAGCTCTTGCCGGACGATCGCACGGCGCTACTCGAATACGTTGTGGGTGATGACAATACGTATCTGTTTGTGCTTACGAAAGCGGGTGCGCTCAAGTTGTACACGTTGAACATTCAGCAGAAAGAGTTGCGTGAAACATCCGAAGCGTTTCGGAAGCAACTGGCGGAACGTAATCTCGCGATCAAGACGCCCGCGCGGCGGCTATACGAGTTGCTGCTCAGTCCTGCTGAGGCACAGTTAAAGGGTGTCACCAAACTCGTGATCGTGCCTGATGGTCCATTGTGGGATCTGCCGTTTCAGGCTTTGCATCGCGGGCCGAGAGGTTATCTGCTCGAAGACTATGCGATCTCGTACGCGCCTTCGTTGAGCGTGCTGCGCGACATGAATGCGAAGGCCGCGGCTCTGAGTTCGAAGTCAACCAGGCCGCAGAGTGTTCATCCTGAGTTGTTTGCGATTGGAAATCCGAATCTCAATCGTGAGACGACGACCAGGGTATCTGCATTGCGTTCTGAAGAGACGCTCGAACCGTTGCCTGATGCGGAAAGGGAAGTGAACACGCTCAAACAACTTTACGGTAACGATCGCAGCAAGGTGTTGATTGGTGAACAGGCGACGGAAGAAGAAGTGAAACGAGAGGCTGGAAAGTATTCGCTGTTGCACTTCGCGACGCATGCGATTCTTGACGATCAGAATCCGATGTATTCGCGACTGATGCTGGCGTCGGCAACTGGCGACACGCGCGAAGATGGATTGTTGGAAGCGTGGGAGGTGATGAATCTCGATCTCAGCGCGGCGACGGTTGTGTTATCGGCGTGCCAGACGGCGCGTGGACGGTTTGGGATTGGTGAGGGAATGATTGGGATGTCGTGGGCGATGTTTGTAGCGGGTTCGCCGGCGGTGGTTGTTAGTCAGTGGAAGGTCGACTCGGCGCGCACGACTGATCTGATGGTTGAGTTTCATCGCAACCTGCTGCGTGGCAAATCAAAATCCGAAGCGCTTCAGCTCGCGGCGAAGAAACTCCTGCGTGGGAACTACAATCATCCAGCCTACTGGGCCGGCTTTGTCCTAATCGGCAGCGAACGATAATTTGTTTGATTCATGGAACGTACTGTAGGGGCGGCCCTCCGTGGCCGCCC
>DASSFI010000019.1:0-73068 GCA_035694465.1 Pyrinomonadaceae bacterium
GATGGTAACCGGCGAGGTGCGGGCCGTTGTTGACGCGTTCATGCAGAGGTACGCACGGGCCAAAGGCAAGCAAATGTGGTGCGAAAAGACCACCGAGAACCTGCAATACCTGAAATTATTAAGCGACGTTTTTCCCGACGCCAAATACATCTGTCTCTATCGCAACTGCATGGACGTTGTGCATTCAAGCATCGAGTGCAGTCGTTTGGGCTTTCTGCCTGAACTCGTTCCTTACGTGCAGAAGAGACCTGACAATCTCGTCGCCGCGATGGTGGAGAGCTGGGTTGAGAAGACAACTAAATTGCTAGAGTTCGAGCTAGCGCACCCTTCGCAGAGTTTTCGCATCAAGTACGAAACCCTGGTTGTTGAGCCTTTGCAAACGTTGCCGGCGATGTTCGCCGGCCTCGGACTCGATTGGGACGAAAACATTCTGAATGCCGTCTTTTTGACGGAACACGATCAGGGATCCGGAGATACGAAGATTCGCTTCACCAAGAAAGTCAACACCGACTCAATCGGACGCGGCTCAACTATTTCGCGCTCCAACATTCCTGATGAACTGCTCGGCAAAATGAATCAGTTGCTGGCGCGCCTCGAATATCCGATCATGGGAAACGACTGGGACAATGTGCCCTCGCCGTATCTGTCTTCCGGGATCGCGACGGACGAGAGCGAAAATGTTTCAAGTGTTGCAGAGATATTCAGCAGCTACGTCCCGCGATTGTTGAAGAACGGGAATGCACGTCTGCGAGAGATTAACGGCAGATGCAAGTTTGATATTGGTGATGGTGGCGGAACCTGGATGTTGACGCTGCGAGAGTCGGAGAGCGTGGCAGAAGCCCTGGACGGGGACGCAGATTGTACGGTGCGGATTTCAGCGGCCGATCTGCTTGATCTCGTCAACGGCAGACTCAACGCCATTGCCGCGTTCGATCAGGGGAAGATTCATGTCATGGGCGATTACGAGCTGGCAAATAAGGTCGGCCGGTTACTCTTTGGTGGCGGGTGAGTAGTTCACGTCAGTAAAAAATACTCGAGACATCACGACGCCTCAGCGATCGCGTGGGAGATGTGGAAGACTGAGACGTTTTGACATTGCAGGACAAACGCAACACTTGGGCATGCGCTTATCACTATACTCAACAACTCAAAAATAGAACGCATCTAATCATGATCACAACGTGTTATGCATCCCTCTCTTCATCCGGTTGAAACTGATACCACTCTATCTACGCTGATCGATTTTCTTCGCCTCAGAAGCGTCAACGAGCCAACGCTCAGGGCCTATAGTTTTCTCGCGGGTGCGGAAAATGAGATTACACATATCACCTACGGCGAGCTCGATCGACGCGCTCGAACTGTGGCAGTTTTGCTCCAAGACCGGAATTTGCAGGACCAGCGCGTGTTGTTGCTATATCCTCCGGGTCTCGATTTCATCGTAGCCTTCTTCGGTTGTCTCTATGCGCGAGCAATAGCCGTTCCCGCAAGCCTGCCGCAGACAAAGCGCGGTCTGGCACGTTTACAAGCCATCGCTGACGACGCGCAGGCTGCCGGCGTCTTAACTACTCAACAGGTCTTAGCAAGGATCGAATCGCTGCAGGACGAGCGCGCCTCGTGGACGCGAAGTCTTGACTGGCTGACTACCGATTCAATCGCAGACGATGCGGCTACAGATTGGCGTGAGCCGTTGCTGACCAGCGATGCGCTTGCTTATCTCCAATACACTTCGGGCTCAACCGCTACGCCTAAAGGCGTGATGGTGACGCACGGCAACCTCTTCGAAAACTCCGCTTACATTCGACATGGATTCGAACATGGTCCACAAAGTGTATCGCTATCATGGTTGCCACATTTTCACGACATGGGTTTGGTTGATGGAATCATTCAACCACTTTACAGCGGCTTCACGGGCCTGCTCATGTCGCCCGTTACCCTATTGCAAAATCCGGGATCTTGGCTGCAGGCAATTTCGCGTTATCGAGTGACGCATAGTGGTGGTCCAAATTTCGCTTATGACTTGTGCGTACGCCGGATCGACGAAGCGGCGCGCACGTCGCTCGATCTCAGTACGTGGAGTGTTGCTTACAACGGCGCAGAACCCGTGCGCCACGAGACGTTGGCAAGATTTACCGCAGCGTTCGCGTCGTGTGGTTTTCGTCGTCAGGCGTTCTATCCGGCCTACGGACTAGCGGAAGCGACGTTGAAAGTGACTGGCGGCAGAAGATACGACGGACCGGTCCATTGTACGGTTCAGGCTTCGGCGTTAGAGCAGCACCGAGTCGTGCAATCGGAGATCGGCGCGGCGGGGTCGCGAACGTTTGTCGGCTGCGGTCGTGCGGGAGACGGAACGGAGGTCGTGATTGTTAACCCTGAATCCGCCGGCCTTTGCGCGCCGGATGAGGTGGGTGAGGTTTGGGTTTCGGGGCCGGGCGTGGCTGCGGGTTATTGGAATCGGCCGGAAGAAACCGAGCGCACTTTTCAGGTTCGTCTCTCGGACGACCGGCGACGTTTTCTTCGCACCGGCGATTTAGGATTTGTTCTTGACGGTGAATTGTTCATCACCGGTCGGCTCAAGGATCTGATCATCATTCGCGGCCGCAATCACTATCCACAGGATATCGAGCGGCTGATAGAACAGTGTCACGCCTCACTCAAGCCCGTTGGCGGCGCGGCGTTTTCGGTCGAGATAAATGGCGAAGAGCGGCTCGTGGTGGTCCAGGAGATCGAGACGCGTTCTAAAACAGAAGCGCCGGCGATTATTGACGCGATCCGCGCCGTAATCGCGGAGGAGTTTGAGATACAGCCCGCCGCCATAGTGCTGATCAAGTCCGGGACACTTCCGAAGACATCGAGCGGCAAAATTCGTCGCGCTGCTTGCAGAGAAGGTTTTCTGACAGACAGTTTGAGAGTCATTGCGGAGTGGCGTGCTCTGACGGTCGACGATCAGAAACGTGGCGTGCCGTCTGCTCCTGCCGAGTTGAACGCGGAAAGTGTCGGGCAATGGTTGCGCCATCTGTTAACTGCCCAACTGAACATTGAGACACCGCTGGTCGATCAACCGATCTCTCGTTACGGCATCGACTCTCTGCTCGCCCTCGAACTGACGCATACGATCGAAATCGCTCTCGGCGTGAAGCTGTCGTTGACGAATTTCCTGCGGAGCGGAACCATTGCAGATCTCACCAATGAAATATTGACCCAATTGGTGCAGGGTAAACGCGCGCCAGCGATCTCGCAGGTTTCCGGCGCGGGCGACGACGGTGAGTATCAATTGTCACACGGCCAGCAGGCGCTTTGGACCGTGCAACAGGTATCGCCGGACAGCACCGCCTATAACGTCTCGGTCGCCGCGCGAATTCACGGTGAGATTGATACAGGTGGCATGCGTAGCGCCCTCGAGGCGTTGGTCCAGCGTCATCAGATGTTGCGCGCAAACTTTTCGTCGCGGCAAGGCAAGCCGGTGTGCATCGTACAAAAGCAGGCGAAGATCTTTTTTCGCGTTGAAGAGGGAGCAGATTGGTCTGAAGAGACGTTACTGGCTCGGTTGAATGAGGCGGCATGGACCACTTTCGATCTTGAAAGCGGACCGCTGCTGCGCGTCACGCTGTTTGAACGGTCCGCGCGCGAGTACGTGATGCTGCTGAGCGCTCACCATCTGATCGTTGATTTCTGGTCCCTGGGCGTGCTGATTCGCGAATTGGGCCAACTCTACCAGGCGGAAATTGAAAACAGGCCGGCGAAACCTGGGTTGCCGGTTCCACTTTATTCGGACTACGTTCGCTTGCAGGAAGAACTGCTCCGCGGTCCCGACGGCGAGCGCTTGCGAAAGTATTGGCTGCAGCAGTTAGCAGGTGAGTTACCGGTGCTCGATCTCCCCACCGATCGCGCGCGGCCTGCGGTGCAGACTTATCGCGGAGCATCCGCTTCGGCCAGGTTGGACCAGTCACTGACTGAGCGGCTGAAGCTGCTCGCCACAAGTGATGAAACTACGCTGTTCATGACGCTGCTCGCTGCGTTCCAGGTGTTGCTATACCGGTACACGGGCCAGCAAGACATCATGGTGGGCTCGCCGTCGTCAGGCCGCGGATCGGCGGAATTTTCCGGCACGGTCGGTTACTTCGTCAATCCGTTGGTGCTTCGCGGAGAAGTTTCCGCCGGCAAATCGTTCTCGGAGTTTCTCAAAGAGACGCGGCAAACTGCGCTCGAAGCCTTCGAACATCAAGACTACCCGTTCGATCTTCTGGTTAAGGAGCTACAGCCGGGACGCGATGCGGCTCGCTCCGCGTTGTTCCAGGTGATGTTCGCGTTTCAGAAGACGCGTTTACAGGAGGATGAGGGGTTGTCCGCGTTTGCGCTGGGCGAAAGCGGCGCCAGGTTGAAACTCGGCAACCTGTCGCTGGAATCGCTGGCACTGGACCAACGCGCCGCGCAGTTCGATCTATCGCTGACAATGGCCGAAGTTGACCACGGGTTGGCAGCTTCGTTCGAGTACAACACCGACTTGTTTGATCCCTCGACCGTCGCACGGCTGAGTGAGCATTTCCGCATACTGCTGCAAGGTATTGTTGACGATCCGCTCGTTAACCTCTCGCAACTCCCGCTACTTTCAAATGCCGAGAGACGCCAGGTCTTGTACGAGTGGAACGACACGCACGCAGAGTTTGTATCGTTGACGTCTGTGCATGAATCGTTTGCACAACACGCAGCGCGTCTGCCCGATCAGACGGCCGTTTCTTCCGATCGGGAGACGTGGACTTATCGCGAGTTGAACGAACGTGCGAACCATTTGGGCCATTACCTGCGTGCGCGTGGTGTGGGACCAGAGGTGAGGGTTGCCATCTGTCTTTCACGTTCCGCTGAAATGCTGGCGTGCGTGCTTGGCGTGCTCAAAGCCGGCGGTGCTTACGTCCCGCTCGATCCATCGTATCCGAGAGAGCATCTGCACTTCATACTCGAAGACAGCGGCGCCTTGTTTGTGCTCACCGAACAAAAGTTTGTTGAGCGACTCGCCTCATCCAGCGTGCGACTGATACTGCTCGACGTGGATGGACCGGCGATCGATGCCGAGAGCGACGCCGACCCGTTACCCATCGCGACCACCGGAAATCTCGCGTACGTGACCTACACGTCGGGCTCGACAGGAAAACCGAAAGGCGTGATGGTCCAACACGGCTCCCTGGCAAACTACATTCGCGCGGCGAGTGTCGCGTTCGAGATCGTACCTCAGGATCGCGTGCTGCAATTCCTGCCCTTCAGCTTCGATGGCAGCGCCGAAGAGATTTTTGCATGTCTGACAAGTGGTGCGACTCTCGTACTGCGCGACGGGGAAGTGCCTAAAGATCCGGCAGCGTTTCTGCAAGAGTGCCGCGAAAAGAATTTAACCGTACTCGATCTTCCCACCACTTACTGGAGCGAGCTGGTCGTCCACCTGAACACCCACGATTGGGTCACCGCAAGCCAGTTACGTTTGATCATCATCGGCGGAGACAAAGCGCTGCCGCAAAGAGTCGAGCGATGGCATAGAAATGTTGGACGGCGCACCCGTCTGGTAAACACTTACGGTCCTACCGAAGCGACTATCGTGTCAACGATGTGTGATCTCACCCGCGATCACACGAGCACAGCGGTTCCCATCGGCCGCCCCGTTGCTAACACTCAAGCGTATGTTTTGGACCAGCACCTACAGCCGTCGCCTGCCGGTGCACGAGGTGAGTTGTACCTCGGCGGGGCCGGCATCAGTCGTGGTTATCTCGGCGATCCGCGCTTGACTGCGGAGAAGTTTGTTCCGGATCCGTTTTCCTCAGAGCGCGGGGCGCGGCTCTATCGCACGGGTGATGCAGCCCGGCGGGGCGACGAGGGACAGTTAGAGTTTCTGGGACGGATGGACCAGCAGGTAAAGATTCGCGGCCATCGAATCGAGCCGGCCGAAGTGGAAGCCGTGCTGCTACGGCACGTGGGCGTACGTGACGCAGTCGTCATAGCGCGCGAAGAAGCTGAAGGTGAACGCCGGCTGGTAGCTTATGTCGTGGTCGACAAAAAATGGGAAACGACGATCGCTTCTTTGCGGAAATTCTTAGCGGATCGTTTGCCTAAGCACATGATGCCCGCAATCTTCGCACTGTTGGAAGCGTTGCCGCGGTTGCCAAACGGCAAGATTGATCGCCGGGCGTTGCCGCCGCCGGAGGTTGAGCCTGCCGGTTCGGATGGATCGTACGTTGCGCCGCAGACCTCTGCCGAACGTGTCTTGTGTGATCTCTGGGCCGAAGTTCTGAGACTCGAGCGCGTTGGCATTGCCGATAACTTTTTTGAACTGGGCGGCGATTCGATTCTCGGCATTCAGGTGGCGGCGCGCGCTCGTCTTGCCGGGCTGCAAATTTCGCCGAGTCAGATCTTCCAATATCCCACTCCGGGCGAGTTGGCCGCCGTCGTTTCCGGGTCCAGCGCGACTTACGATGAGCAGGAGCCGGTTACCGGTGAGGTAGCGTTCACACCGATTCAGCGCTGGTTCTTCGAGCAGAACTTTTCAGACCCCGATTACTGGAACATGGCGTTGATGCTCAAGCCACGCGAACGCCTCGACGCGCACGTGTTGGAACAAGCGTTTGCGCAGCTATTGAAGCATCACGACGCGTTGCGACTGCGATTTGTTCACGAGCAGGAAGGCTGGCGGCAATTCATCGCCGATCCGGATCAAGACGGCAGCCGACCAAACGTGCGCGTCGTCGATTTGTTTAACCTGAACGAGTTCGAGCAAGCGTCTCGGTTGGAGACGATTGCAGAGGAAACACAAGCCCAACTCAATCTGGCAAACGGCGTGTTGCTACGCGCGGTGTTGTTCGAGTTTGGCCCAGTACATTCGCAACGTCTGCTGATTGTAATTCACCATCTGGCGGTTGACGGAGTCTCCTGGCGGATCCTGTTGGAAGATCTGGGTCGTGTCTATCAACAGTTGCAACAGAGCGAACAGGTCAGCCTCCCGCCGAAGACTACGTCCTTCGCGCGTTGGGCGAAGCTGTTGGCGGAGCGCGGGCATTCCGAGCAAGCTCGCGGCGAGCTGGACTACTGGGCCAACTTGTCTACAAAACGAGCTAAGCCGCTTCCGGTTGACTTACCTGACGGTCGCAACCTGGAGGCCGAGTCCCGAACGCTTTCGATCGCGCTCGACGCCGGCGAAACGCAGGCGCTGTTGCGTGACGTCGCGCGGACTTACCAGATCCGGATTAACGACGTGCTGCTGACCGCCTTGCTTGAAGTCTTATCGGATTGGACCAAAGAACGGACGATCCTGATCGAGCTTGAAGGACACGGGCGCGAAGATCTTTTTGCCGGCGTAGACCTGTCGCGTACGGTGGGCTGGTTTACCAACGCGTTTCCAGTATTGCTGGAGGCGAAGTCAGGACTAAAACTGCGCGCGGCCTTGCACTCGGTCAAGCAGCAGTTGAGCAGCATCCCGAGACATGGAATTGGTTACGGATTGCTGCGTTACCTCAACGACGACGACGCAGAGCAGCAAATGCGCCTCCTGCCTAAACCTGAAATCAGCTTCAACTACCTGGGCCAGTTGGACCAGATGCTGGATGACTCATCGCTCTTCTCACCAGCGCCCGAATCGTGTGGAAGAACTCGCCATGGCAGTGCGCGCCGCAGCCAACTGCTGGAGATCAACGCCTTCGTGATCGCCGGGCAATTAAAGATCGAGTGGGTTTATAGCCCCGGGTTTCATCACCACCGGACGATAGAAGGTCTCGCCCAACGTTTTGTGGGAGCGTTGCGGGCGATCATCAGCGATTGCCGCGAGCGAAACACAAACGATCTTGTGCCAGGCGAGATCGATGACACCTACCCGCTTTCGCCGCTTCAACAGGGGATCCTCTTTCACAGCGTGTACAACCCCGGCTCGACCATTTACACGGGGCAATTGAGTTTTGCGCTCCAGGGCGATCTCGACGTCGAAGCTTTCACGCGTGTGTGGCATCGAGCTGTTGAGCGTCATGCCATCTTACGTAGCTCTTTCAACTGGGAAAATCCCGAAGCACCGCTACAGACAGTCAATCGCACAGTGGAAGTGCTGGTCGAAAGGCACGACTGGCGCGAGCTTCCCGAGGTGGACCATGAGCAACGGCTGGACAGTTTGTTGGAAGAGGAACGGCGACGTGGATTCGATGTGACCGCAGCTCCGTTGATGCGTCTGAAGCTGGTGCAACTCAACGACAAAGCGCACCGGTTTATCTGGACTCATCACCATCTATTGTTAGACGGCTGGTCTATTGCGCTGCTACTTAAAGAGGTTTTTGAGGACTACCAGGCTCTGAGCGAGGGTCGCGACGAGCGCCGGCCGGCTGGCCGTGAATATCGAGATTACATCGCCTGGCTACAGCAACAGGATACAACGCGCCCGAAGTTGTTCTGGAGTGATTATCTCAAGGGATTTTCAGCGCCGACTGCTTTGGTAGTGGATCATGCCTCGGCCGATGCATCGCGCGAACCCGACACCCGACGTTTACGCGTGTGTTATTCGAAAGATGAGAGCGATCGGTTGCGTGCGTTTGCGCGACAGCACCAGTTGACAATAAACACGCTGGTCCAGGGTGCATGGGCGCTGCTACTAAGCCGTTACAGTCGTGAGACCGACGTACTCTATGGCGCGACTGTTGCCGGACGCCCCGCGCGTTTCGCAGGAATCGAAGAGATGGTCGGCCTTTTTATAAACACGCTGCCGGTGCGTGTGCAGGTGCGGCCCGAGATGTCTGTCAACGAGTGGCTCCGGCGCATTCAGGCCGAGCAGGCGACTTCGCGAGAATACGAATACAGCCCATTGGTCGAGCTACAGGCGTTAAGCGCGGTCCCGCGCGGCACGCCGCTGTTTGAGAGTCTGTTGGTGTTTGAGAATTATCCGCTGGATGCGGGAACGTTCGGCAGTGGCGCCAGCTTGAAGGCGAGTGATGTTTGGTGGTTCGACCAGACCAACTATCCACTGACGCTCGTTGCTACTCCCGCAGATGAATTGTCTCTGGAGATTTTCTACGACGGGCATCGTTTCACACGCGACGTCGTCCAGCGCATGCTCGGTCACTTGCAGGCCATCCTGGATAGTTTTGCTGATCCCGTTCGAACAGTGGCGGAAATACCGCTCGTCACTGCGAGTGAACGATCTGTTTTGTTATCCGAATGGAACGATACCCGAAAGGAAAGTTCGTGGCAGAAGCAGTGCATTCACCAGCTTTTCGAACAGCAAGTCCGTGAGAGGCCCAATCAGATCGCAGTTGTTGTCGGTACTGAACAGGTGACCTATGGCGAGTTGAATGTGCGTGCGAATCGCCTCGCGCACTACCTTTTGCGCCACGGGGTCGAAACGGAATCGCGCGTTTGTATATGTCTCGATCCTGGCGTCGAGATGATCGTGGCCATGCTCGGCGTATTAAAAACCGGCGCGGCTTACGTTCCACTTGATCCGGGGTATCCCAAGGGCCGGTTGGCTTTCATGCTTGGTGATTGCGGCGCGCGCGTGCTGTTGACAAACAGAAGCTTGCTTGATGGTCGATTGACTCACGACGCTTTGCGCACAGTATGTCTCGACAGTGAGCGGGCCGAAATCATGCGTGAGTCGCAGGTTAATCCGGAGATTAGTCTTTCAAGCGACAACCTGATTTATGTGATTTACACGTCTGGCTCGACCGGACGGCCCAAAGGCGCGGGAGTCACCCAGGCCGGATTCGTGAATCTGGTCAAATGGTTCACTTCGGAGTTTGAACTGACAGAACGCGAGCAGGTTTTAGTCACGTCGTCATTCAGCTTTGACTTGACGCAGAAAGACATCTTCGCGCCGTTGGTGGTCGGAGCACGGCTGCACTTTTTAACATCGAGCTTCTACGACCCTGCGGACGTCGTCGAGACGATTTCCGAAAACAGGATCACATCGCTTAACTGCACGCCAAGCGCTTTTTATCCCCTTATTGATGTTGCTGGACCAGATTTTAAGAAGCTGGCGTCACTGAAACACGTCTTCCTGGGCGGCGAGCCGATCAACCTGGCGCGCTTGCGCGAGTGGACGTCGACAGCAAACTTCAATGGGGAGATCGTAAACACTTACGGCCCGACTGAATGCACTGACACGTGTTCGTCATTTCGACTAATCGATCTCGAGAAGGCGACGAGCGCGCCTCCGATCGGAAGGCCAAACGATAACGCCGAGTTATTCATTCTGGACGAGCATCTGAACCTGGTTCCACAGGGTGTCGCCGGAGAGTTGTGCGTCGGCGGCGTTGGCGTTGGCAGAGGTTATCTGAACGATTCGTCTGCGACCGCCGAACGCTTCGTCCCTCACCCGTACAGCCACGTGCCCGGCGCGCGGCTTTATTGCACGGGCGACTTAGCGCGGCACCTGTCCGATGGAAACATCGAGTTTCTCGGACGCTTCGATCATCAAGTCAAAGTGGGCGGTTATCGCATCGAGCTCGGCGAAGTCGAGACGGCGATGGTCCAACATCAGGAGGTGAAAGATTGCGTTGTCGTGGTTCGGTCTGATGCGCATGGCCACGCGCGCCTGGTCGCTTACGTTGTTTCCCGGCAGGGCGCGCGAGGATGCGATGCGACGATGTTGCGACGTTACCTCGCGGACAGTTTGCCGGCACACATGATCCCGTCGGTGTTCGTATCGCTTGAACAACTGCCGCTGGCGCCGAGCGGAAAGGTGGACCGCCGTGCATTGCCTGTACCCGACATAACTGCCCACGTCAACCCTGACTATGTGGCGCCGCGTACGCCACTCGAGGAGGTTCTGGCAGGAATCTGGCGTGACATTCTGGAAGTTGAACGGGTGGGGATCAACGACAACTTCCTCGAACTCGGCGGCCACTCATTGCTGGCGATGCGTTGTGTCTCCGTGATGCGTCAACTGTTCCGCCTGGAGATTCCGTTAAGAGTCATGTTTGAGTCGGGGAATCTCGAGGGGTTGGCTCAGGCGCTGAGGACGTATGAAGACCAACCCGGAAAGTTAGAAAAGGTCGCGCGCGTATTGCAGAAGGTAAAAGGCGTCTCGCCCGAAGAGTTACAAAACCAGTTGCGGCAAAGGCGAGCGAACAAACGCGACGCGGCTTTGCCCTAAGTCGGGACGTCGCACTTGGACACAGTCAGTACCGTCCGCGGTAGCGGATGGGTTGCGGATTAGGTTGACGAAACATTGAACAGATTGAGTACTTCTACTTCGGACCCATCCGCTACCGCGGACGGTACTGACTGTGTCCAAGTGCGATTTTGGACTTTTGAGGCCAAGCTACGCGACGCTAAAGAAGATGCGTGAACTGTCAAAAGAGATCGGCGTTTCTGGCGAGGAGTTAGAACTGTTCGAATATCTGCTCGCAGAAGAAGGACTGGCAGATGCCGCTCCTGAAGAGGTTATTCCGCGTCGTGAATCACAGGATGATATCCCGCTCTCGTTCGCGCAGGAGCGTCTCTGGTTTTTGGATCAACTGCAACCAGGTGATGCCGCTTACAACATGCCTGGCATTGCGTGGTTGGAAGGCGACTTGAACGTTGCCGCGCTGGAGCGAAGTCTCAACGAGATAATTCGACGTCATGAAGTTTTACGCACGACGTTTCGCGCGCGTCGCGGACGCGCCGTGCAGGTGATCTCGCCGTCGCTGACGTTGTCTTTACCACTGATCGACCTCTCGCAGTCAGCGGAACCTGAAGGCGAAGCCCGGAAGCTGGCGCGAGTAGAAGCAGAAAAACCGTTTGACCTGACGCGTGGTCCATTGTTGCGGGCCGGGCTGGTGCGGTTGTCTGAGACTAGGCACATGTTGCTGGTGACGATGCACCACATCGTTGCCGATGGTTGGTCGATCACACTGTTGGTGCACGAGTTGGGAGAGTTGTATGCGGCCTACAGCCGTGACGATGAGTCGCCGCTGCCGGAACTGGAAATTAGCTACGCAGACTACGTGGTGTGGCAGCGGGAGTGGCTGACTGGGGAGCACCTGGAAAAGCAGTTGGGATACTGGCGCGAGCAGTTGCGCGGAGAGTTGCCGGTGTTGAAGTTGCCGTTGGCCCAGGTGCGAAGAGGTGAATCACGACGGCGCGGGGCAGTGGAAACGGTGCGCGTGGGACGGGAGTTGACGCAGCGTTTGCGCGAGTTAGGAAGACGTGAAGGAGCAACGCTGTTCATGACGCTGCTGGCGGCGTGGCAGGTGTTGCTGTGGCGACTGAGCGGGGAACGAGACGTGGTGGTGGGAACGCCGGTAGCAGGGCGTGGGAGGCGCGAGCTGGAACCGTTGATCGGATTTTTCGTGAACACGCTGGTGCTGCGGACGAAGCTGGAAGAGGAGTTGAGCTTCGTGCGGGTGCTGGGGCGAGTGCGGGAAGTGTGTTTGGAGGCGTACGCGCATCAGGAGGTGCCGTTTGAGCGGGTGGTGGAAGAATTGAGACCGGAGCGAGAGCTGAGCCACAGCCCGCTATTTCAAGTGCTCTTTGCTTTGCAGAACACGCCGCTGCCGCAGATCGATTTGGCCGGACTGCGCATGCGTCTCGAAGACGTGACGAGCGGCACGACGAAATTCGATCTTGCGCTGGAGATGACTGAAGACCGAGACGAACTGATCGGTGCCTGGCAATACGATACGGACATCTACAGCGCGGCCACGATCCAGCGCATGGCAGCGCATTACCAGACATTGCTTGAAAGTATTGTTACCGATCCTAACTGTGGAATTTACGAACTGCCGTTGATGACCATCGACGAGCAGCGTGCTTTACTTACTGAGCACAACGCCACTCAAGTTGCTTATCCGCCGCACACACTTCTTCACGAACTCTTTGAAGAACAAGCTGCCGCCACTCCGGACGCTATCGCCATCATCAGCGAAGACGTTCGCCTGACTTATGCAGAGTTGAACCGGCGCGCCAACGAGCTCGCTCATCACCTGCGAAGTCTCGGTCTGCTACCGGAAGGGCGTGCCGGCGTGTTGCTCGAACGTTCCGCAGATCTCGTCGTCGCGCTGCTGGCGGTTTTGAAGGCCGGAGGAACCTGCGTGCCGCTCGACCCTTCGTATCCGCCCGAGCGTCTGACGTTACTGCTTGAAGATTCGCAAGCGCGTGTAGTGCTCACGCATGAACAGTTGGCTAAAGGGATCTTGGCGAGTGGCGCGCAGGTAATTTGTCTCGACTCGTTCGTCCCAGTTCATAGCGGGCAAAACCTTGCTACCTCGGCGGACGTCGCAAACGTGGCTTACGTGATCTACACGTCGGGCTCGTCTGGAAAGCCGAAGGGCGTGATGGTTACACACGGCGCGCTCTGCAATCACATGCGTTGGATGTGCGACGCGTTTGCCCTCAACGAAGCGGATGTATTCCTGCAAAAGACTCCCATCGGTTTCGATGCTTCGGTGTGGGAGTTCTATGTGCCGTTGCTGGCCGGCGCAAAGTTGGTAATGGCGCGACCGGGTGGACACCAGGACAGTTCCTATCTGGTGCAGACGATCATTGAATACGGAGTGACGGTGGTCCAGATCGTACCGACGTTGCTGCGGATGCTGGTCGCGGAACCCGGGCTTAGCTCGTGTGTGAACTTGAGATTCGTGTTCTGCGGCGGCGAGGCGTTAAGCGAAGAGCTGGCAGCGCGGTGTCGTAAGCGATTACCCGGAGCGCGTTTGTGCAACCTGTATGGGCCAGCGGAAACAACCATCGACGCCACCTACTGGGTGTCCGACAGTTCGAGTTCCACTAAGACAGTGCCGATCGGAAGGCCCGTTGCGAATGTTCGCGCCTACGTTTTGGACCAATGGACGCGGCCAGTGCCGGTTGGGGTCGTGGGAGAGTTGTACCTGGACGGCGCCGGACTCGCTCGCGGGTATGAAGGACTTCCGGACCTGACGGCAGAGCGATTCGTGCCAAATCCGTTCAAAGACGAGCACGGAGAACGGATGTATCGAACGGGTGACTTCGTGCGCCGGTTGCCCGGAGGTGAACTCGAGTTCCTCGAGCGCGTCGATGGACAGGTAAAGGTGCGTGGTTCGCGCGTGGAGTTGGGTGAAGTTGAGGCCGCTTTGTGCGCTCACTCGTGCGTGGTCGCGGCCGCAGTAGTGGGACGCGTAGACAACTCTGGTGAGCAACGCCTGGTGGCGTACGTGGTAACTGTCGACGAACGCGAGAATTTAACGGCCGAACTACGCCGCTATTTAAAGGAGCGGTTGCCAGGTTCGATGGTGCCGAGTGTGTTCGTCCGGATGGAGACGTTACCGGTGTTGCCGAGCGGAAAAGTGGACCGCCGCGCTCTGCCGGCTCCGGATCGGTTTGAGCGAGCTCAGCAAGCTGACTATCGGCCACCGCGCACGCCGGTGGAGGAAACGCTTTGCGGTATCTGTGAAGAACTGCTGGGTCGAGATCCGGTCGGCGCGGAAGACGATTTCTTCGAGCTTGGCGGGCATTCGCTGCTGGCAACGCAGTTTGTTTCGCGCGTGCAGGAAGCCTTGTCAGTGGAGTTACCGCTCAGCCGGATCTTTCAAACCCCTGTTCTTTCGGAACTGGCGGAGTTCGTCGAGCAAAACCTGAGACATGGAGGCCCGCACAGTGAAACGCCGCTACGGCACGCCTCGCGCGAGCAGCCATTACCACTTTCTTTCGCTCAACAGAGGCTTTGGTTTCTCGATCAGTTAGAGCCAGGCAATCCTTTGTACAACACGCCCGGCGCCCTGCGGTTGAAAGGGACGCTCGACGTCGCCGCGTTCGAGCAAGCTTTGAGCGAGATCGTGCGCCGGCACGAAACATTGCGCACCACTTTCGACGTTTCCGACGGAACTCCTATCCAAATCATTTCGGCGCCGCGCCCGTTGGCCATTCCATTGATCGATCTATCGGAGCTGACCGAAATCGACCGGGAGCGTGAGGCCAGACGGTTGCTAAGGAAAGAGGCCCAACATCGATTCGACTTGTCGCATGGTCCACTGCTGCGCGCAACGTTATTGCGATTACTTGAAGACGAGCACCTGCTGTTGTTCACCATGCACCACATCATCAGCGATGGCTGGTCCGCAAGCGTGCTGGCGAACGAAGCCACGAGACTTTACGCGGTTTACACCGGGCAAACGGCGGCGCCGCTGGAGGAGCTTGGGTGGCAATACGCCGATTACGCCGTCTGGCAGCGCGAGTGGCTACACGGTGAAACGCTCGACGCCCAACTCGACTATTGGCGAAATCAGTTTGCTGAGTTGCCTCCAGTGCTCGAACTACCGTTGGACCATCCACGGCCTAAAGTACGGAGCCTGCGTGGAGCCTTCATCTCGGTTGAGTTTGCTGAAGCGCTGACGAAAAGGCTGAAGGAGTTGAGTCGAAACGAAGACGCAACACTGTTCATGACGATACTGGCCGCGTTTCAGATTGTGCTCTCACGCTACGCGGCACAGCCTGACGTGGCGGTCGGCGTGCCGGTCGCGAACCGTCGCCGGCGCGAATTCGAAAACTTGATCGGCTTCTTTGTCAACACGCTCGTGTTGCGCACGAACCTGGCAGGTGATCCGACGTTTCACGAATTGCTCGGCCGCGTGCGTGAAGTCTCGCTTGGCGCATACGCACATCAGGACGCGCCGTTTGAGATGTTGGTTGAACAACTCCAACCCGTGCGCGATGCCGCAGGCACGCCGCTTTTCAACGTGTTGTTTGTGTTTCAGAACGCGCCGCGAGTGGATCTGGAGTTACCCGGACTGAAGATCGAGCAACTTGACGTCGAGACTGGCACAGCGAAGTTTGAACTGATGCTGTCGCTCGAGGAGTCAGACGGAAGATTGCGCGGCGTTTTTGAGTACGCCACGGACCTGTTCGAGGAGTCCACCATCCAACGGATGCTTGGGCATTTCCAAACACTGCTCGAAAGCCTCGTGCAGTACCCGGAACGGAGCATTTCAGAGTTGTCGTTACTCACGGCGGAAGAGGAACAAGAGCTTCTGATCGAATGGAACCAGACGACGGCAGAATTTCCGCGGACTCGATGTATTCAGGATCTCTTTGCGGAGCAGGCGACGCGAACGCCGGACGAAGTGGCTGTCGTCTGCGGGCGCGAGACAATGACCTATCGCGAGTTGGACCATGCGGCTAGTCGGTTAGCGCACGCTCTGCGGCGTGAAGGTGTCGGACCTGAATCAGTAGTCGCCGTCGCGACTGAACGTTCGACCTTGATGGCGGTTGCGGTGCTCGCAGTTTTGAAAGCGGGCGCGGCTTACCTACCGCTCGACCCTGAGTACCCGCATGAGCGTCTTTCGTTCATGCTTGAAGACACGCGTGCGTCCGTCGTGCTGACTGAGCAACATCTGCTTGAGCGACTACCCGCGCATAGCGCACGTGCGATCTGTCTCGACACTGAGGCGGAGTTGATCGCCTGCGAACGTGACACGAATCCGGAAACCGGCGCGTCCAGCAACAACCTCGCGTACGTCATCTACACCTCTGGTTCGACCGGCCGGCCCAAAGCCGTGATGATGTCTCATCGCGCGCTCTGCAACCTCGTCACTTTTCAGTTGCATAGCAGTCGGGCGAGGGCACGAACACTGCAGTTTGCCTCACTCAACTTCGACGTTTCTATTCAGGAAATGTTTTCCACCTGGTGCGCGGGCGGGACGCTCGTGCTTGTCGACGAAGAGACGCGTCGCGACGCCGGAGCGTTGTTGCGTCTGCTGATCTACAACCGGATCGAAAGACTGTTTTTGCCCGTCGTCGCTTTGCAACATCTGGCTGAAGCGAGCGAAGCGGAAGGACTTGTGCCGCGTGATTTGCGCGAAGTTATTACCGCGGGCGAGCAATTGAAGATCACGCCGCCGATCGAGCGTCTGTTCGCGAAACTCGACGGCTGTCATCTGGACAATCACTATGGCCCGACGGAAACGCATCTGGCCACGATGTGGAGACTGGAAACTGCGGCCGGCGAATGGCCCAGGCTGCCGCCTATCGGTGGTCCCATAGCGAACGCACAGGTCTACGTGTTGGACGAACATTATCGTCCCGTGCCGCGCGGTGTTGTGGGCGAGCTGTACATCGGCGGCGAAGGGTTGGCGCGGGGATATTTCAACCGTCCCGATCAGACGGCGGAGAGATTCATTCCGAATCCGTTCAGCGTTGAAGCTGGTGCTTGTATGTACAAGACCGGCGACCTGGTGCGGTATGCCGACCAGCGCCGCCTGGCGTACATCGGGCGCAGTGATCGCCAGGTTAAAGTGCGCGGTTTCCGCGTCGAGGTGGGAGAGATCGAAACGACGCTCAAGCTTCACCGCGACGTGCGGCAATCAGTGGTCACGGATTGGGAACTTGAAGATGGGCGGAAGGTGCTGGCTGCGTACGTTGTCGCGGCGGCCGGCACTCCGGCGACGCTAACCAGCGAGCTTAAAGGGCTGCTGCGTGATCATCTTCCCGAATATATGGTCCCGGCCTGGTTCATGCGAATGGACCAGTTGCCGATGTTGCCAAACGGGAAAGTCGACCGGCGCGCGTTGCCGCCTCCAGACAGGAACGTCCACAAAGACGACTACCGCAATGCGCGCACACCGGTCGAGGAAGTGCTTTGTGGAATCTGGGAACAAGTGCTCGGCAGAGAGGGAGTACTGGCGGACGACGATTTCTTCGATCTGGGCGGCCATTCACTGCTGGCAACGCAATTGATCTCCCGCGTGCGACAGTCATTTCGGATCGAAGTTCCTCTGCGTCTGCTGTTTGAGCACCCGACGCCGGCGAGGCTGGCCCATGTTGTCGAAGCCGAAATGCGCGCCGGCTGCGAGCCGCTTCCGCCAGTCCGTCCCATGGTGTCTGGAGCAAACGCACCGCTTTCGTTTGCGCAGCAACGGCTGTGGATTCTCGATAAGTTGGAACCGAACAGGGCAACTCACAATCTTCCTTCTGCACTTGAGTTGGAGGGACTGCTGAACGTCGCCGCGCTGAAACAAAGTCTCAACGAAATAATTCGACGGCATGAAGTCTTACGTACCACCTTCAACATCATCGACGGCGAGCCTGCGCAGTTCACAAGCCTGCCGGTGTCGATCAACCTGTCCTTTATAGATCTCTCGCAGTTATCCGAACCCGAAAAAGAAGCCCGGAGATTGGCACGCGAAGAAGCAGAAAAACCGTTTGACCTGACGCGTGGCCCATTGTTGCGGGCCATGTTGGTACGGTTGTCTGAGACAAGCCATCTGTTATTGGTGACGTTGCACCACATCGTTGCCGATGGTTGGTCGATAACGCTGCTGGTGCAGGAGTTGGGAGTGCTTTACGCGGCCAACAGTCGCGGCGAGCAGTCACGGTTGTGGGAACTGGAAATTAGCTACGCAGACTATGCGGTGTGGCAGCGTGAATGGCTGACTGGGGAGCACCTGGAAAAGCAGTTGGGGTACTGGCGCGAGCAGTTGAGCGGAGAGTTGCCAGTGTTGAAGTTGCCCCTCGCGAAAGTGAGAGCAGCGGAGCCGCGACACCGCGGAGGACTGGAAACGGTGCGCGTGGGACGGGAGTTGACGCAGCGTTTGCGAGAGTTGGGACGGAGAGAAGGAGCGACGCTGTTCATGACGTTGCTGGCGGCGTGGCAGATATTGCTCTGGCGACTGAGCGGGGAAAGCGACGTGGTAGTAGGAACGCCGGTGGCTGGGCGCGGAAGACGAGAGCTGGAGCCTTTGATCGGATTTTTCGTGAACACGCTGGTGCTGCGGACGAGGTTGGAAGCGGAGGCGAGCTTCGTGCGGGTGCTGGGGCGAGTGCGGGAAGTATGTTTGGAGGCATATGCGCATCAGGAGGTGCCGTTTGAGCGGGTGGTGGAAGAGTTGAGACCGGAGCGAGAGCTGAGCCACAGCCCGGTGTTTCAAGTGCTCTTCGCTTTGCAGAACACGCCAACACACGAACTCGCGCTCTCGGATCTGAAATTGACTGCGTTGGAGATCGAGAACCCCGCCGCACGTTTCGATCTGGCTCTCGAAGTCTCTGAGACAGCCGGTGAACTCGATTGCCGCCTGACGTACGACATTGATTTGTTTGACGCCGCCACGATCGCACGCATGGCCCATCATTTCGTGAATCTTGCCCACGCGATTACAGCGGATCCAAAGCAGCCAATCTCAGCCGTTACCTTCCTGAGCGACGATGAACGCCAGCAGTTGTTATTTGAGTGGAACCGCACGCAAGTGGATTTCCCGCTAGATCGTTGCATCAACGAACTCTTTGATGAACAGGCAGAACGAACGCCTGATGAACTCGCCGTTGTCTTCGGCGATATGCGTCTTTCTTATCGCGAACTGAACGAACGAGCCAATCAATGGGCGCATCGCCTCCAACACTTCGGCGCCGGACCGGAGACGTTGATCGGTCTCTGCGTCGAACGCTCGCCGGAAATGATTGTCGGGCTGCTGGCAATCCTAAAGGCTGGCGCAGCCTATGTCCCACTGGCCCCCGACACTCCGCCAGAGCGTCTCCGAATGATCGTGAAGGAAGCCGGAATCGACTTGCTCCTGACGCAACAACAACTGGTGGAACAAATGCCTGCCGAAATCGCCCACCTGTGGCCGCTTGATTGCGATCAACAGCTCAACGAGAGCACAAAAAACCCTGTGCTGAAGACCGGCGCCGGCAATCTGGCGTACGTGATCTACACCTCAGGATCGACAGGCCGCCCCAAAGGCGTGGAGATCACACATCGCAATCTGGTCCATTCAACCAGCGCGCGTTTCCTTTACTACGATGAGCCGGTGCGAAGCTTTGTACTGGTCTCGCCTTTTTTCTTCGACAGTTCGGTGGCGGGGATCTTTTGGACGTTGTGTCAGGGTGGGAAACTGGTGCTGCCGCCGAAAGATTTCGAGCGAGACTTCACGAGCTTCGCGACTTTGATCGAGGACGAAATGGTCTCTCACTTGTTGTGCCTGCCGGCAGTCTATTCGCTGCTGTTACGTCAGGCTGCTCCCAAACAACTGAAGAGTCTTAGCTGTGTAATCGTGGCAGGCGAGCCGTGCCCAATTGAGCTGCCAAAGCGCCACTTCGAAATGATGGCGCATACATCTTTGTACAACGAGTATGGACCAACCGAAAACACTGTATGGTCCACCGTTTACAAATGTAACCTACAGGACTGCACGACAGTTCCTATCGGGCGTCCAGTGCCCAGCGTGCAAACGTATGTACTGGACGACGCCCGCCAGCCTGTTCCGATTGGCGTCGTTGGCGAATTGTATGTCGGCGGTGAGGGCCTGGCCCGCGGCTACCTCAACAGCCCCGCGCAAACGGCTGAGCGGTTCGTGCCGCACCCTTTCAGTCTAGAACCGGGAGCGCGTCTGTATGCGACCGGAGATCTCGCGCGTTATCTCACCGGCGGTGACCTTGAGTATCTCGGGCGCCGCGATCATCAAGTCAAGGTACGCGGCTATCGCATCGAGTTGGGCGAGATAGAAATGGCGCTAACGGATCACCCCGCGGTGCATGGGGCTGCCGTGATAGTAACGGACGAACAGCGTGTCGTCGCCTATCTCACCACGAATGGACCAATAACAACCGAAGAGCTGCGCGACTTCCTGCGGACGAGACTGCCCGCATACATGCTTCCGTCTCAGTTTGTGTTGCTCGAACAGATGCCACTGGGTACGAACGGCAAATTGGATCGAAGTGCGTTGGCCGCGCTGGGCGCTTCACGGCCAATACTGACGGCCGGCTACGCTGCCCCGCAGACACCACTCGAGCAGACGATCGCGGAAGTTTGGCAGGAGTTTCTGCGGTTAGAAACAGTCGGCGTCAACGATGTGTTTTTCGAACTCGGCGGCCATTCGTTGCTGCTGGTGCTCGTGCACGAAAAGTTACAGCAACGACTGGGCCGCGAGTTGCCGATTGCGGACCTGTTCAAATTTCCAACGGTTCGCGCGTTGGCCCAACATCTCAGCGGCACACCCGAACAAAAAGAAGAGTCGTCAGTCAATCGCCGACGCGCAAACGCCAGACAGGAAGCGCTCAGCGCGCGGTCGAAGTCAGCGCGGAATCGGTAGTAGCAAGAACAGTTATTAAGAAAGGTAACGGAGTTATGGCAACACCAGCATTTTCCAAAAGCACGATAGATAACCTGCCGGCAAACAAGGTGCGGGAAGAACTTGTAACTTACCTCAAAGAGCTGAAGGAAGACTGCGGCACTCTGCCCAGAGAGCACGCGGTTGTGATTTTGGGCCAGTGGTTTCATCCGCTTCATTATTTTCCGGTATTCCTATCACGACTGATATCCGTCACGCCGAACATCGCAGCACAAACTTATATTTCGCGCATTCTTTGGGAAGAACTCGGAGAGGGCGATCCGCATCGCGCTCACGAACAGATCTACGTTGAGACCATGGTCGACGGTGGATTCGTAGCAGAGCGATTTACGAAAGCGCAGCCGCTCGACGCGACGCGCAAGCTGATCGCGGGATATGAACAGGCGTCGAGCGAGTATCTTTCCGGTCTCGGTTTTCTTTACGGCACGGAGGTGGTTGACCTGCCGATGGTGGCCACGATTGGCGCCCTGATGAAACGGTCTACCGGACTGCGCACGCTGCCGTGGGTCGACATTCATGTTGCACAGGAACCGGGACACGTCGCGAGTTCGAGTCAAACGTTGGACCAATCGTTGGACCAGGACGAGCAGCACCGGGTGGTGACCAGTGCTGAAGAGATGTGGACGCTCTGGATAGATTTCTTCAAGTCAATCCGGCACGAGATTTTGTAGTGCCTTAGTTTCATCTCTGTATCCACAGATTACACAGATTTCTATAAAAACAATCTGTGTAATCTGTGGATACGTATAAGAGGTAGGCATGAGTGAAGCGGATCAGTTCGCGTATGAAATTGCGATAGTGGGACTTGCGGGCCGGTTCCCGGGCGCGCGGGACGTCGCTGAGTTCTGGGATCGTCTGTGTGCCGGCGCCGAATCGGTTACGTTCTTTTCCGGCGATCCGCACAACATAAGTGCCGAAGCTGTGCTTGAAGACATCGAACTGTTTGACGCTCCGTTTTTCGGTTTCACTGCACGTGAAGCGGAAACACTCGATCCGCAGCATCGCCTGTTTCTCGAAGAGTCGTGGGCCGCGCTGGAGAATGCCGGCTACAACTCGGAGACTTACCAGGGCCGCGTCGGCGTCTTCGCCGGTGAGAGTCTCAATACTTACTTCCTGCACAATCTCTACCCGAACCGTAAGCTGCTCAATTCGCTTGGCGCTTCACAAATCGTCATTGGGAATGATCGAGACTACCTCGCCACTCAAGTCTCGTTTCGGATGAACTTGAAAGGGCCGAGTCTTAGTGTTCAGACCGCATGCTCCACCTCGCTCGTGGCCGTACACCTCGCTTGCCAGAGTCTGCTGAACCGCGAATGTGACATGGCCCTTGCGGGTGGTGTTTCCGTCAGTGTCCCGCAGGGACTCGGCGGCCAATATCAGGAAGGCGGCATTATTTCTCCGGACGGACACTGCCGCGCGTTCGATGCGAAGGCGCGCGGCACCGTGAAGGGAAGCGGCCTCGGTGTAGTCGTATTGAAGCGGCTCGCCGACGCCATGAACGATCGCGACACTATCCACGCGATCATCAAGGGCTCCGCGATCAACAACGACGGAGCGATGAAGGTTGGTTACACGGCGCCTGCCGTCGCCGGGCAAGCCGCCGTGATTGAAGAAGCGCTGGCGCTCGCGTCAATCGAACCCGAGTCCGTTGGCTATGTTGAGGCGCATGGGACGGGCACGACGTTAGGCGATCCGGTTGAGATCGCCGCGCTGACGCAGGCGTTTCGCACGGGTACCGAGGCGAAGGGCTTCTGCGCCATCGGGTCAGTAAAAACAAATATCGGACACCTTGACGCTGCCGCCGGGATAGCGGGTCTCATCAAAACCGTTCTCGCCCTCGAGCACAAACAGATTCCGCCGAGTCTGCATTTTGAGCAGCCGAACCCAAACATCGACTTTAGCAACAGTCCTTTCTTCGTCAACACAGCGTTACGGTTCTGGGATACAAACGGAGCGCCACGACGTGCGGGCGTCAGCTCATTCGGCATCGGCGGAACGAATGCTCACGTCGTGTTGGAAGAGGTACCCGCAAGTGCAGGTTCCAACTCGCAGGGCTCACACCATCTGCTGATCTTGTCGGCGAGGACGCAGACTGCTCTGGACGAAGCGACCGCGAACCTGGCGTTGCAACTGAAGCGATGCAGCGACCTCAACCTTGCTGACGTCTCGTATACGTTGAGCGCAGGCAGAAGGGAATTCGAGCATCGTTTCGCTTTGGTCTGCCGCAACCGTAACGAGGCAGTGGCGGCACTGACTGCGCCGGATCGTTCGCAGGTGATCGCGGGCGCGCCGCGATATGCGAAACGTCCCGTCGCGTTCCTGTTTCCGGGACAAGGCGCGCAGTACGTTGATATGGGCCGTGAGTTGTACGAGCGTGAGCCGGTGTTTAGTGGTGAGTTGGACCATTGCGCCGAACTCCTGCGATCGTCGCTCGGAGTCGACTTACGGAAAATTATTTACGCGACGGATCTATCGCCTGAAGAAGCCGCTTTGCGTTTGGCTGATACGCACTTTACACAGCCTGCCCTGTTCAGCGTTGAGTACGCGTTGGCAAAGCTCTGGATGGCGTGGGGAGTCATGCCGCAGGCGATGCTGGGGCACAGCATTGGCGAGTATGTGGCGGCGTGTTTGGCCGGCGTCTTTTCTTTGGAAGACGCGCTGCGCCTGGTAGCCGCACGCGGCGAGATCATGCAGCGGCAACCGCGCGGCGCAATGCTCGCGGTTTCGCTTACACCACCAGAAGCCGAGAGTTATTTAAACGAACAAGTCTCGCTGGCTGCGATCAATTCACCGTCGCTTTGTGTGCTCTCCGGCATGATCGACGCTATTGAAGATTTGGAGCGACAACTTTCAGGCGCAGGGGTAATCTGTCGTCGCCTTCATACGTCGCACGCCTTTCACTCGGCAATGATGAAGCCGGCGATGGAGGAGTTTAGGGCAGTGGTTCAAAGCGTTGGGCTCCGCGCGCCGCAGATACCTTACCTCTCCAACGTGACCGGCCAGTGGATTACCGAAGCAGAAGCGGTGGACCCGTCATACTGGGCCAGACATCTACGCGAACCGGTGCAGTTCTCCCCCGGCGTGGCCGCGTTGTTGAACGATCCGGCGATCGTGCTGCTGGAAGTTGGACCAGGACAGACGCTGGGTGCGTTGGCCGCACAGCAACCAGGCACGGCGTTGGATCGCGTTGCGCTGGCGTCGTTACGACCACCGAAGGGTGACCAGTCAGAAGTCGAGTTGCTGCTGAAAACTGTCGGCCGGTTGTGGGCAGCGGGTGTGAAGATCGACTGGTCCGGCTTTTATGCCGGTCAGCAGCGCCGTCGCGTACCGCTACCGCCGTATCCGTTTGAGCGGCGCCGATACTGGATCGATCCACCGTCCGATTCAGTAAATCCCGACATTGTGGCGGTTGCGAGTGAAAATCTGACGGAGCGAATTGAAAACACGGCGCTCATCAAAGAGGCCGAAGCATTTTCCACCATCGCTTCGGTCGAATCATCGGTCATCGAGATCTGGCGCGACCTCTTTGGCGTCAACAACATTGGCCCTGAAGACAACTTCGCCGACCAGGGCGGCAATTCGCTGATCGCGCTCCAACTCGTGGCTCAACTCCGCGCGACTTTCAAGATCGATCTGCCTTTACGTGTCGTCTTCGAATCGCAAACTGTGAGAGCACTCGCCGGCCACATTTTTGAGATGGTGACGCGAGACCAGGAAATGACTGAGCTCGACGATTTGCTGCGCGAGATCGAGTCGTTAACACCTGAGGAATTGCAGGCGCGACTCGAACCCGGCGCCACAGCCGTCGCCGAGCCAATTCTTACTGCTAAGCTCGACAATGATCGGCCCGCTGCCAGGAGCCTCGACTTCAGTCTCTATTTCTTTTCCGACGACGGATCGAAAGTTTCAGACGATAAATACCGGCTGGTCCTGGAAAGCGCGAAGTTCGCAGACCGCCACGGCTTCACTGCCGTTTGGACGCCGGAACGGCACTTTCAGGATTTCGGTGGTCTTTATCCCAACCCTTCCGTGTTAAGCGCGGCGCTTGCAGTGCTGACGAAACGAATACAGATTCGCGCGGGCAGCGTTGCCCTGCCGCTTCATCATCCGGTTCGAGTTGCTGAAGAATGGTCCATAGTCGACAACCTTTCAGGTGGCCGCGTTGCTATCTCGTTTGCTTCGGGTTGGCATACGGACGATTTCATCTTTGCGCCGGAGATTTACGACGAGCGCAAAGAAGTGATGTTTCGTCACATCGAGTTGATTCAAAAGTTGTGGGCCGGCGAAAAGGTAAAACTGCCGAGTGCCGGTGGAGCGGAAGTGGAATTTCGAATATTGCCACGGCCGGTACAGACTTCGCTGCCGATCTGGATCACAAGCTCCGGCAGTGCAGAGACGTGGCGGCGAGCGGGCGCGATCGGGGCCAACGTGCTGGCCGCCTACGTTGGCTACTCGCTCGAAGAGTTGTCTGAACGCATCAAGTCTTACCGCGAAGCGCGCGCTGTGAATGGCCACGACCCACGCGCCGGCGTGGTAACAATAATGCTTCACACCTTCATTGGCGACGACGACGAGACTGTCAGGGAAAAAGTTCGCGTGCCGTTTTCCGGTTACCTGCGCACTTACTTCAGACAGTATGAGAACGCGGGGGCCGGGGTCGCGGGTGTCAGCGAAGCTGATAAAGATGCGTTGATGAGCGCTGCGTTTGAGAAGTACTTCGAGTCGAGCACTTTGATGGGCGCGCCTGACAAGTGTGCGCGATTGATCGATGCGCTGGTGGAAAGGGGCGTTGACGAGATCGCTTGTCTCGTTGATTTCGGAGTAGATACGGAATCCGTGCTCGAAAGTCTCTCACGATTGGATGAGTTAAGAGCGCGCTACGCGCCGGCTTCAAACACAGATTCGTTTTCAGTTGGGTCAGGGAAAAACGTTTGATAAAGGATCTTGCGGCAAGGATGGCGGCGCTCAATCCCGAGCAGCGCGCCGTGTTTGAGGCGGCGCTCAAAGCGAAAGGACTGCGTGCACCTCAGGTAGACCAGATCCCGCGCCGGCCGCGCGAAGACACAAAACTGTTTGTGACTTCGATCGATCAGGAGCGACTGTGGTTTATCGAACAACTGCAACCCGGCAACGCGGCTTATAACATTTTCAGCGCCAGCCGCATCCGTGGTCCGCTCGACGCCGCCGTAATGGAACGCGTCGTCAGGGAGTTGATCGCACGCCACGAAGTTCTCCGCACGACCTTCACCATCGTGGATGATGAACCGATGCAGCTCATCCATCCCGAGGCTGACTTCACTCTCGCGCCAATCGACTTGCAGTGGTTGCCACTGGACCAGCGAGAGCCGGAAGCATTGCGTCTCGTGACCGAAGATTTTTCGCGCCCGTTTGATCTGGAGAAGGGTCCACTGCTGCGCGTCGCCTTGATACGTCTCGCCGAAGACGATCACGTGTTGTTCCAGAACATGCATCACACGGTCACTGATCGCTGGTCCGGAGCGATCTTTGAGCAGGAGACGGGTGTGCTTTACGAAGCTTTCGCCCAGGGCAAGCCGTCGCCGCTACCGCCGCTGCCGATTCAATATGCCGACTATGCACTGTGGCAACGCAGCCTCGCAGAGAGTGAGATTTATCGGAGGCAGGCCGCGTACTGGAAACGCCGGCTTGCGGGCGCGCCGTTTGTGCTCGAAGTGCCGGCCGATTTTCCGCGGCCGCCGATTCAGAATTTCCGCGGCGCGCGAGTTTACACGCGTTACTCAAAACTGCTGCTCGAAGCGCTCCGCGACGTCAGCCGGCGCGAAGGCGTGACGATGTTTACGCTCGCACTCGCAGCGTACAAGGCGTTGCTCTATCGCTATACGAATCAGGAAGTTGTTCTCGTCGGCACTACCTTCGCCAACCGCAACCGCCCGGAGTTGCAAAATATGGTGGGCTACCTGCTCAACCTCATCGTGCTGAGCACTGACCTCTCTGGGAATCCGACATTCCGCGAGCTGTTGCAACGCGAGCGCGTGACAGTGCTCGAAGGCTTTGCGAATCAGGACTTGCCGTTTGGGAAACTGGTCCAGGAGTTACGTCCGGCTCAGGATGCGAGCCGCAATCCGATCGTGCAGCACTCGCTCATCTATCTCGATTTCCCCGAGCTGTCCGTGATGGAGACGCTTGGTCTGACTGCAAAGCATCTCGACATCGACAACGGCGCCTCGCGTTTCGACATGACGCTCGCGATGACTGAAACCGATGAAGGATACGAAGTCGATATCGAGTACCCGACTGATCTGTATCGCCGCGAGCGTATCGAGCGGATGACCGTGCATCTCGAAAACATCCTCGAAAGCATTGTTGCAGATTCGGGCCTGCGGTTATCGGAGTTGCCGCTGTTGAGCGCCGCCGAAGAACGGCAACTGCTGATTGATTGGAACGACACCTCTGTTGCCCGGCCAGGCAATCAGTTTGTCCACGAACTGTTCGAGGCGCAGGCCAAACTTACACCCGACGCCGTGGCGCTCGTGTTTGAAAATGAGCGACTTTCTTATCGTGAGTTGAATGAGCAATCGAATCGCGTTGCGCACTATCTCAGAGACGCGGGCGTCGCCGGCGGCGAGCTCGTAGGACTCTTTATGTCGCGCTCGTTGCAGATGATCGTCGGATTGCTCGGCATCCTTAAAGCGGGCGCGGCTTACCTGCCGCTCGACGAAAGATATCCTGCCGAACGTCTCTTGTTCATGCTGGAAGATTCCGGAGTGCGGGTAGTGCTGACCGAAGCGCAACAATTGCCACAATTCAAAGGGCGCGTGGTCTATCTCGACGAGGAATGGGACGTAATCAATCGCTGCGACGCCGGGAATCTCGAACCTAAAACAACCAACGAGCAGGGTGCTTACGTGATTTACACGTCAGGTTCGACCGGCCAGCCCAAGGGCGTTGAATTGTCGCATCGTGCGGTCGTGAATCTTCTGCATGCGGTGCGTTCGCAGATATGGCTGGACGCCGCGGATACGATGCTTTCCGTTAGCACGCTTTCGTTCGACATTGCCGGCGCGGAAATTTTTCTGCCGCTGATCGGTGGCGGCCGGGTGGTTATTGCCAGCCGTGAAGTCGCTTCAGATGGCGTGCGGTTGGCGAAGCTTGTGGCGAGTTCAGGCGCGACGGTCATGCAGGCGACGCCGGCTTCATGGCGAATGCTGATAGATGCGGACTGGCAGGGTGATTCACGGTTGAAAGTGTTATGCACGGGCGAAGCTCTCGATCGGGTGTTGGCCGATCAACTATTGGGAAGGTGCGGGGAGTTATGGAACCTTTATGGTCCAACTGAAACGACGATCTTTTCAGGGGTGGTTCGAGTAACGGACAACGCCGGCCCGGTCCCGATCGGTCCGCCGCTGGCGAATTCGCGATTCTACGTGGTGGACCAGTTTATGAACCCCGTTCCGATCGGTATCTACGGAGAGCTTTTGATCGGAGGCACAGGTTTGGCCCATGGATATCTTCGGCGGCCCGATCTGACCGCGGAAAAGTTTATTCCCGATCCATTTGGCAGTGAGCCTGGAGCGCGTTTGTATCGCACGGGTGACCTCGTCCGTTACTTCGAAGACGGAAAGCTGGAGTTTGGCGGTCGCTTGGACCATCAGGTTAAAGTGCGAGGCTTTCGCATTGAGTTGGGAGAAGTCGAAGCGGCCTTGTCACGGCACGCCTCGGTGCGCGCTGCGGCGGTCGTCGCGCGCGAAGCCCAGCCCGGTGAGCAACGTCTCATCGCATACCTCGTCGGAAACGAACGCCTGCCAACGCCCGGAGAGTGGCGAACGTTCCTCATTCAGCGTCTCCCGGAATACATGATCCCGTCGGTATTCGTCAGCCTCGAAGAGTTGCCGCTGTTGCCAAACGGTAAAGTGAATCGCCGCGCACTGCCCGCTCCCGATCCGTCGCGTCCGGAGCTGCGCAAGGCATTCGTTGCCCCTGAAAACCCGACGCAGGCGAGGCTGGTCGAGATCTGGATGAACGTGCTCGGCGTCGATCGCGTCGGTATTCACGACGACTTCTTCGAGCTCGGTGGCGATTCGATACTGGCAACGCGGCTTGTTTCTCGCATCCGTCGCGTCTTCGAGGTCGAGTTGCAGTTACGCCAGCTCTTTTGGAAGTCGACGGTGTTTGAGTTGGCGGCTGCGATCGAGGAGTTGGTGATCCAGCAACTGGAAAATCTCAGCGAGGAAGAAGCCCAACAGCTTTTGCAAAATGAATCCTGAAACGGAAGACAAAGCAGGTTCCGGTGCGGACGCCCGTTCGCAGATGTCGGCGGCGAAGCGCGCGCTGCTCGAGAAACGTCTCGCCGGTCGCGGACAAGATGCGCCTGACAAGCAGGCGATTGGACGGCGTTCACTGATCGGACCACCACCGCTATCGTTTTCGCAGCAGCGTCTCTGGTTTCTGAGTCAGTTGGAACCCGAGCTCGTCGCTTACAACATCTCGGAGGCGGTGCGTCTTGCCGGCAGGCTCGACGTAGCGGTGCTGAACTGGTGTTTCAATGAGATTGTTCGGCGGCATGAGAGTCTGCGCACCAGCTTCGACGTGATCGCAGGCCACCCCGTTCAGGTCATCGCGTCTGCACTCGAGTTATCGATTCCCGTATTCGATCTGAGTCAGTTTCCGGACGAAGAACGTGATGTGGAGGCGCTGCGGCTTTCGCGAGTAGAGACGGAACGGCCGTTTGATCTCGTGCGTGGTCCATTGATCCGCGCGGTACTGTTGCGGCTGCGTGCGGACGAACACGCGCTGATCGTAACCATGCATCACATCGTCAGCGACGGCTGGTCGCAGGGTGTTTTGAAGAACGAATTGGGCGCGCTTTATCGGGCGCGAATCATGGGCCAACCTTCACCGCTCGCGGAATTGCCGATCCAGTACGCTGATTTCTCCGAGTGGCAGCGAGAGTGGGTGAGCGGAGCGGTGTTGGACCAGCAGTTGAATTACTGGCGCGATCGCCTGGCCGGCGCGCCGCCGTTTATCGAATTACCGGCGGATAAAGCTCGTCCTGCGGCGATGAGTTATCAGGGCGCGACTTTCCTGTTTGAACTCTCCACCGAATTGTCTGAAGCGCTTGCGGCTTTGAGCCGGCGCGAGGGAGCAACGTTGTTCATGACGTTGCTCGCGGGTTTCAAAACGTTGCTCTACCTTTATTCGGATCAGAGCGATATCGTAATCGGAACGCCTGTCGCGAATCGCAATCGCGAAGAGGTTGAAAGCCTGATCGGTTTCTTCGTGAACACGCTCGTGCTGCGGACTGACGTCTCCGGTGATCCGGCGTTCCGCGAACTGCTCGCTCGTGTGCGCGAAGTGTCGCTCGGCGCGCAGGCACACCAGGACTTGCCGTTTGAGTTACTGGTGGCGGAGTTACAGATCAACAGGGAAACGAACCGCAATCCCCTGTTTCAAATCGCGTTCGATTTTCAGAACACCCCCGCGCCGGCGCTCGAGTTTCCTGGTCTGACTCTGCACCGCCATGAATTCACGGCTACGACCACGCGTTTCGATCTCGAACTTCACTTAACGTCAGTTCCTGCAGGAATCATCGGCGCGCTCGTTTACAGTACCGAGTTGTTCGAGGAGTCGACCATCCGCTCATTTGCCGAGCGCTTCCGGATGCTGCTGGAAGCAGTGGTCGCGAATCCCGACCGGCGCGTTTCGCAGATCGATCTGCTCACCAGGTTGGAACGAAAGAAGCTGCTCGACGACTGGAACGACACCGCGCGTGCGTACCCGATCCAGAGCTGCATTCCCGATCTGTTTGAAGCGTGGGCCGGTCGCACGCCGGACAACATTGCGCTCGCCTCCGGCGAAGTGAACATCACTTACGCTGAGCTGAACCAGCGTGCCAATCAGTTGGCCCACTACCTGAAGTCGTACGGAGTCGGCGAAGAAACACGCGTTGGCATTCATCTCGAACGTTCCGTCGAGATGGTCGTCGCCGTGCTGGCCGTGCTGAAGGCAGGCGCGACCTACGTGGCGCTGGATCCGTCGTATCCGGATCAGCGTTTGTTGTTCATGCTGGACGACGCTGACGTGGCGCTGGTGCTGACAGTCGAGTCGCTCGAAGAATCGCTGCCTGCCCATCCCGCGCCGGTGATCCTGCTCGACTCTGACTGGCCGCTGATCGCGGTGGCGGGCGAACATAACCCGGAACGAAACGCCAGCTCCGAACAACTCGCTTACATCGTTTACACGTCAGGTTCGACCGGTAGGCCAAAAGGCGTCGCGGTGCCACATCGCGGCGTGGTCCGGCTTGTCAGCGGCAACGACTATGCGAGCTTTGGTCCGGACGAAGTCTTTCTGCAGTTTGCGCCGCTGACCTTCGATGCTTCGACTTTTGAGATCTGGGGCGCGTTGCTCAACGGATCGCAACTGGTTCTCATGCCTCCGGGTTTAGCTTCGTTGCAGGATCTCGGTCGCGCGCTTCAGCAGCATCGCGTCACGACGCTGTGGCTAACTGCGGGATTATTTCACCAGATGGTTGACGAGCAACTCCCGGCGCTGAGCGAACTCCGCCAACTGCTTGCCGGCGGCGACGTGCTGTCGCCGGCGCATGTGAAACGATTCCTCGCGTCGCGCTCGTGCAGGTTGATCAATGGCTATGGTCCAACTGAGAACACGACCTTCACCTGTTGTCACGTGATGGACCAGCCGCTCGAGTTTGCGCGCTCCGTGCCAATCGGGCAGGCGATCGCCAACACACAGATCCTGATCCTGGATAAAAGCCAGCGCTTGTGTCCGCCGGGTTTTGCCGGTGAGCTTTTCACGGGCGGTGATGGACTGGCGCGCGGGTATCACGGCCAAGCCGGTTTGACTGCCGACAAGTTTATTCCGAATGCGTTCAGCGATGTGTCCGGCACGCGTCTTTATCGCACCGGAGATCTCGTCCGGCAGCTTGCGGATGGCAACATCGAGTTTCTCGGGCGTGCTGACGAGCAGGTCAAGGTGCGCGGCTTTCGCGTCGAACTCGGCGAGATTGAGGCCGTGTTGAGTCGAGCGCCGGGTGTGCGACAATCGATTGTGATAACGCGTGACTACGACGGCGACAAACGTCTTGTGGCTTATGTTGTCGGCGAGCAGTCTTCAATCTCCGTCGATCGGTTGCAAAAGACTTTGCGCGAGAGTTTGCCCGATCACCTGATCCCGTCGACATTCGTCATTCTCGATGAACTGCCACTGACGCCTAACGGCAAAGTCGATCGCCGCGCCCTGCCTGCGCCCGCTGAGATTCAGGCGCAATCCGATGACGGTTATGTCGCGCCGCGCACGCCCATCGAAGAACTGCTGGCAGGCATTTGGGCCGAAGTGTTAAAGATCGAACGCGTCAGTACTGACGATAACTTTTTCGAGCTCGGCGGCCATTCACTGCTGGTCACGCGGCTTGTTTCTCGTGCGCAGGCGCATTTCGGTGTGGAGTTGCCGCTGAAACTCTTCTTCGAGTCGTCCACGCTGGCCTCGCAGGCGGCCCAAGTCGAAGCGGCTTTGCGTACGGACAATGGTTTGCACGCACCGCCAATTGTTCCGGTGTCGCGCGACGAGAATCTACCGTTATCTTACTCACAGCAACGGCTCTGGTTTCTTTACCAGTTGGAACCAAGCACATCTGCTTACAACATCCCGACTGCGGTGCGTCTCAGAGGCGCTCTCAACAGCGCGGCGCTCGCACGGACAATGAACGAAGTGGTGCGGCGGCATGAGATTCTACGCACCCACTACGGCACAATCGAAAATAAACCGATGCAGTTTGTCGGGCTCCCGGACGACATAAAGCTCGAGCTGTCGGATTTCAGCGAACTGCCCGAAAGCGAACGCGAGTTGAGTATGCTGCGGCTGGCGGCAGAAGAGGCTCGCCGGCCATTTGATTTGACGCGTGGTCCACTGTTTCGAGCGTGCCTGGTGAGGCTTGGACCAGAGGAGCACGTGCTGGTGTTGACGGTCCATCACATCGTTTCGGATGGCTGGTCGCAGGGTGTTTTGGTGCGTGAAGTCGGCACGCTCTACAAAGCCTTCAGTGAAGGCGAAGAATCGCCGCTTGGGGAACTGCCGGTCCAATACGCCGACTTCGCACGCCTGCAACGCAACTGGCTCGTAGGCGATGTGCTCGACAAACATCTCGACTACTGGCGACGCCAGCTCGCTGGACCACTTCCGATACTCGAACTGCCCGCAGACCGCCCGCGTCCGGAAGTGCAGAGCTTTCGCGGCTCGACTCTGACGGTGCATCTGCCGCCGACTTTGAGCGAGTCGCTCAACCAGATCTGCCGCAGTGAAGGCGTGACGCTCTTCATGCTGTTGCTCGCCGCTTTCAAAGTGCTGCTGCATCGTTACACCGGTCAGGACGACATCGTAATCGGCGCGCCGATCGCAAATCGCAATCGTGTTGAGATTGAAGGATTGATCGGCTTCTTTGTGAACACGTTGGTGCTGCGCACGGACCTTTCCGGAGATCCCGACTTTCGCGAATTGCTCGCACGCCTGCGCAAAGTGACGCTCGAAGCTTACGCGCATCAGGACATGCCGTTTGAACTGCTGGTGGAAGAGTTGCAACCCGAACGAGATCTCAGCCGCAACCCGCTCTTTCAGGTGATGTTCCAACTCGAAAACACGCCGAAGGAGGAGCTGCCGCTGCCGGGTTTGACGTTGAGTCCGGTCGACGTTGAGGGCGTTGCGAGCCAGTTCGATCTGAGTGTGGATGTAGTGGAGAGTGAATACGGACTATCGGTTACGGCGGAGTACAGCACGGATCTTTTTGAGGCCGCTACGATGCGCAGGCTTCTCGATCGCTGGCGCGTGCTGTTGGAAGGCATCGCTGCCGAACCGGCGCGGCGTTTGAGTGCTTTGCCGCTGATGGATGAGATTGAGCGCCGGCGTGTTGAAGTCGAGTGGAATGAAACAGTGAAACCGTATCAAACAAGCTGCGTGTCTGAGTTGTTCGAGGCGCGGGTCGAACGTTCGGCCGGGGCAGTGGCGATCGTTTGCGACGGCGTTTGTTTGACGTTTGCGGAACTCAACCACCGCGCCAATCAACTGGCCCATCACTTGAGCGCTGCCGGCGCCGGTCCGGAAGTGCCGGTCGCCGTCATGCTGGAGCGCTCGACCGAGATGGTCGTCGCGCTGCTCGCGATCCTGAAAGCGGGCGGTGCTTATGTTCCGCTCGATCCATCATATCCTGCCACGCGACTCGCGTTTGTGTTGGATGACGTGCAGGCACCGTTGATCGTCACGCAGCAGAGCCTGTTGGAGAAGATCCCATCGCAGCATCCGGCGCAAGTTGTCTGTGTCGATCGCGACGCCGCATCGATTGCCACTGGACCAACAGACAATCTCCCCTCTCGCGCAACGCCGGACAACCTGGCATACGTCATCTACACCTCGGGTTCGACAGGATTGCCAAAGGGCGTGGTGGTGAGTAATCGCGCTTTGTCGAATCACTGTTTTGCTGTGGCGGAAGAGTTTGAGCTGCGCAGTTCGGATCGCGTGCTCCAGTTTGCTTCGTTGAGTTTCGACGTTGCCGGCGAAGAGCTGTTTCCGACTCTGCTGGCCGGCGCGGCGGTCGTAATTCCGCGCGAGCGTTTGCTGGATGCGGGGCAACTGCGACGATTGATAGAGCACGAAAGGGTCAGTGTTCTGAATCTGCCTGCGCAGTTCTGGCAGGAGTGGTTGGAAGGCCTCGAACTCGCGGGGGCAAGCTGGCCCGAGTGTGTGCGGTTGATGATTGCCGGAAGCGAGAAGATTTCGCGGGAAGGAATCGCACGCTGGAGAAAGCTGACGTCGAGCAAGACTGTTTTGCTGAATGCTTACGGGGTCACGGAAGCGACGATCACGTCGACTCTGTATCGTCCCAATGCCAACGTGGACCAAAGCAGTGGGGCTGACTGGCTGCCGATCGGCCGTCCGGTTGCAAACACACAAACGTATGTGCTCGATCGACATCTTGAGTCGGTCCCCATCGGATTTGTCGGCGAGTTGTATCTCGGCGGCGCAGCGTTGGCGCGTGGTTATCACGCCCGTGCGAGTTTGACTGCGGAAAGATTTATTCCGAATCCGTTCAGTTCTGTGCCCGGTTCACGTCTCTATCGCACGGGTGATCTTGCGCGTTTTCTCGCGGACGGCAACATCGAGTTTGTCGGGCGAGCGGACGAACAGGTGAAGCTGCGCGGGTATCGAATTGAGTTGGGAGAGATTGAGGCGGTGCTGAACTCTGCGCCCGGAGTGCAGCGAGCGGCGGTGTTATTGCGTGAGGAGACGTCAGGTGACAAACGTCTCATCGCTTACGTTACGCAAAAACGGTTCGACATAAGCACGGAGCCGTCTGATTCGGCGCTCGAAACAGAGCAACTTGCGCAGTGGAAAACAGTTCACGACGACGAGATCTTCAACGAGACGGTCGTTGACCGCGATCCCGCTTTCAACATCAGCGGTTGGAACAGCAGCTACACCGGTGAGCCGATTCCCGCAACCGAAATGCGCGAGTGGGTGGACGACGCCGTCGAGCGTGTGCTTGCGGAAAAACCGCGGCGAGTGTTGGAGATCGGATGCGGCACCGGGCTGATGATGTTTCGCATCGCTTCGCACTGCGAGCATTACCTCGGCACAGACTTCTCGCCTGCCGCGCTCAGTTACATTCGCAATCAGTTGGGCGACGCGTTACCGCAAGTGTCGCTGTCGGAACGGAACGCGGACGACTTCACTGGCGTCGAGCCTGCGTCGTGGGATGCTGTAGTTATCAACTCGGTAGTGCAGTACTTTCCCGCTGTCGATTATTTGCTGCGCGTCTTGCGCGGCGCGATTGACGCAGTTGCCCCGGGCGGATCTGTTTTCATCGGCGATGTTCGCAGTCTTCCATTACTCGACGCTTTCCACGCGTCGATTGAGCTGCACAAGGCTGAAGCCAGGCTTTCGCTGATGCAGTTGCGACAACGCATCGCCAGGCGCGTGGACCAGGAGGAAGAACTAGTCATCGATCCGCGCTTTTTCACCGCGCTCAAAACTCACCTGCCACGGATCAGAAGCGTAAGGATCGAACCCAAGCGTGGACATTATCGAAACGAACTGACGCAGTTCCGGTATCAGGTAACGATCCACGTCGGCGATACGGAAACGGTCCCGGCAGATTTGTCGTGGATTGATTGGTCCACCTGTTGCTGGAACCTTGCGGAGTTACGCCGTCAGCTCATTGAAGCTGAGCCACAGACGCTCGCATTAAGCAACGTCGCAAACGCGAGACTTGACGCCGCCGTTCGAAGCAGTGGCCTCATCGCAACAGCAGATGACCGGCAAACACCGGCGGAATTGAAAGAAATAGTCCGGACCGCAACGGGTGAGGGAATCGATCCGGAAGAGTTGTATGCCTTGGGCAATGAGCTGTCTTACGAAGTTCATCTTAGTTGGGCGCGCCACAGCGCGGACGGAAGTTTCGATCTACTCTTAAGACGCGCAGGAGCAATCGCACCCGGAGTTCATTTTCCCGAAGCTACCGGCTCCAAAGCTTTGCCTGATTACGCGAATCACCCACTGCGCGGCAAGCAGGCGCGACAGTTTGGACCACAGTTGCGAAGTTTTTTGAAAGAGAGATTGCCGGAACACATGGTGCCGGCGTCGTTCGTGATCATGGACGAGTTGCCGTTATTACCCAACGGCAAGATCGATCGCCGTGCGCTGCCCGCCCCCGATGCCGTCAGGCCGGAATTGGCCGGCGCTTTTGTCGCGCCGCGTACGCGCACTGAACAGTCGCTTGCCGATGTCTGGTCCGATCTGTTAGGTCTGCCACAGGTCGGCATTCACGATAACTTTTTCGATCTCGGCGGCCATTCACTGCTTAGCACACAGCTTACCTCTCGGGTGCGCGAACTCTTCCAGATTGAACTGCCGTTACGCGAGGTCTTCCAGCAGCCCACCATCGCTCAACTCGCAATTGCGATTGAGCAGGCGCGGGACCAAAACCAACTCGTATCCGCCGCGACGATTACGCCCGTATCTCGAGAAGCGCGACGACGGTCGCGTCCGGCAAACGTCTAGTCAATGAGTGAAGTAGAGATCAGCAACACCGCATCAGAAGACGTCTTCGTCTTTCCGTTATCGTTTGCGCAACAGCGTTTGTGGTTTGTGCAGCAGATGGACCCGGCGAGTTCGGCCTACAACATGCCCATGGCGTTCCGGTTGTCGGGACGGCTCGATGTTGCAGCGCTGGAGTGGGCCCTCAATGAAATTATTCGCCGTCACGAGATCTTACGAACCACCTTCGAGGTGTTGGACCAACAGCCGGTGCAAATGGTTGCACCCAGCCGGACTCTGAAGTTGTCGGTAACGAACCTGGGCTCGCTGCCGGCGCCGCTCAGGGAAGAGGAAGCAGAGAGGTTTGCCAACGAAGAGTCGCAGCGCCCGTTTGATCTGGCGCGTGGACCACTGATCCGGACCACGCTGTTGCAGCTATGGCCCAACGAGCATGTGCTACTACTGACGATCCATCACATCGTCAGTGACGGATGGTCGCAGAGCATTTTGATGAACGAGTTGAGCGTGCTCTACGAGGCGCGCGTGGCCAGGCGAGCCTCGCCGTTGCCGGAACTGCCGATTCAGTACGCTGACTTCGCGGAATGGCAGCGAGAGTGGTTGAGCGGCGCGGTGTTGGATCAACAGATAGATTATTGGCGAAAACATCTTTCCGGTGCGCCGCCCTCGTTGGAACTGCCTACCGATCGACCTCGTCCCGCGGTGCAGAGTTTTAATGGCGCGCGCGAGTCGTTCAACTTATCACGCAACTTGTCGGTGCAATTGGCGGAGTTGAGCCGGCGTGAAGACGCGACCTTGTTCATGACCTTGCTCGCCGCTTTCGAGGTGTTGCTCTACCGGTACACCGGCCAGAGCGACATCGTGGTCGGCACACCCGTGGCCAATCGCAATCGCAAGGAACTTGAAGGACTGATCGGCTTCTTCGTCAACACGCTGGCGTTGCGTACGGACCTTTCCGGCGATCCTACGTTTCGCGAGTTGTTGGCCCGTGTACGCGAAACCTCACTCGGTGCTTATGCAAATCAAGATCTGCCTTTCGAGATGCTGGTTGAGGAATTGCGGCCGGTGCGAGATCCGAGCCGCAACCCGATCTTCCAGGTGATATTTGCTCTTCAGAACATGCCTGAAGCTGATTCACACCAGTCGGATCTGATCATCAAGCCGGTCGATGTGAAGACCGGACGCGCTCAGTTTGACCTCGCTCTCGATGTGACGGAATTCGAAGGGCAGATTCATGCCTCACTCATTTACAACACGGACTTGTTTGACGCGCCGGCGATGCAACTGATGGCCGAGCATTTCAAAGTCCTGCTGGCCGGCCTGAGCGCAAGTGTTGATAAACCAATTAGCGCGTTGCCGTTGTTGACCGAAGCTGAATCGAGACGGTTGCTCGTCGAGTGGAATGATACGCATGCGGAGCTGGGGAAAGAGGTTCGCATGCAGCGACTATTTGAGACCCAGGTCGAGCGTACTCCGGCAGCGATCGCGCTCGTCTTTGAAGGCCGTCGCGTGACTTATGAAGAATTGAACCGGAGAGCAAACAGGGTCGCTCACTATCTCATGGGGTTGGGTGTCGGACCGGAATCGTTGGTCGGGTTAATGATGGAGCGCTCGATTGAAATGATTGTCGGGCTGCTCGGCATCCTGAAAGCGGGCGGTGCCTACGTCCCACTCGATCCTGCGTCTCCGTTGCCGCGTTTGGCCCAGATACTCGACGACGCACGCATCTCAGTGTTGCTGACCGATACTCCATCATCCGTCGCTTTACCGTCGTCTTACCAGGGGTGGGTGAGCTGTCTCGACGTCGCAGAGGACAGCTTTTCACAGCAACCCGATCGAAATCCTCCCTGCCGTACGACCGGTGACAACGCCGCCTACGTGATCTACACCTCAGGCTCGACCGGCACTCCGAAGGGAGTGTTACTGGCCCATCGCGGAGTGTGCAACGTGGTGGCGGCGTTGGTCCAGCGTTTCGCGATTGATAGCGAGAGCTGTGTGTTGCAATTCGCTTCCCTGAGTTTCGATGCGTCGGTTGAGGAGATTTTTACAGCCCTTACAACCGGCGCCCGTCTTTGTCTGGCGAGACGTGAGACGCTGTTGTCCGCTGGTGATCTGGTTGAGTTGGCCCAGGCAGAAAAGGTTACGGTGGCAACGATGCCGCCTTCGCTGCTTGCGGTGTTGTCTCCGGAAAATTTTCCGATGCTGGAGACAATGTGTTCGGCAGGCGAGCGGTGTCCCGCGGAGGTGGCGGCTCGTTGGTCTAAGGGAATCCGATTTGTGAACGGCTATGGTCCAACCGAGACAACGGTGATTGCCACCACGTACGAACGCGGTGACGACAGCACAGGTGAGCCTCCCATTGGGCGACCGGTCAGTAATACACTGATCTACATATTGGACCAGGCGCTGAATCTTGTACCTACGGGTGCGGCCGGGGAGTTGCACATTGGCGGTGTGGGGCTTGCGCGTGGCTATCTTGATCGTCCGGACTTAACCGCCGCGAAGTTTATTCCGAATCCGTTTAGCACCGCGCCGGGTGCGCGCCTGTATAAGACAGGTGACGTGGCGCGCTACCTGCCGGACGGGAATGTCAGGTTTCTGGGACGCCGCGACGAGCAGTTGAAGCTGCGCGGCTTTCGCATCGAACCGGGCGAGATTGAGGCGATGCTCAGAGAACACGAGGCCGTTTTGGAAGTCGCGGTGCTGGCGGGCGAAGATCGGCGTGGCGACAAGTGTCTGGTGGCGTACGTGGTGCCAAAGATCCAGATGGTGGTAACTGGCGAAGAGTTACGTGCCTTCGCGCAACAAAGAGTGCCCGAGTACATGGTGCCATCGTCCTTTGTACTGCTGGATGAATTGCCGCTGCTGACGAACGGCAAGCTTGACCGCGTTTCACTGGCCGCCCAATCCATAGCGCAGGTTGAACGCGTTGGCACGCGCGTTGGTCCTCGTAACCTGTTTGAAGCGCAGCTTGCGGAAATCTGGGAAGAGTTGCTTCAGGTTGAACCTGACGTGCGTGACAACTTCTTCGAGTTGGGAGGGCATTCGCTCCTTGTAGTGCAATTACTGGAACGCGTCGAACGGATCACTGGGAAAAGGGTAAACGTTGCGTCCTTGTTCAATGCGCCGACAATCGAAGCCCTGGCCCAACTGCTTGGCCGGCAAACGAATCTGACTTCGCCTTCGCCGCTGGTGGCGATTCAACCGCAGGGCACACTGACTCCGTGCTTCTTCGTTCACCCGGCTGGCGGCAGTGTGCTGCCGTACATTGCTCTTTCACGCGCCCTCGGACGGGAACGTCCTTTTTACGCCCTCGAAGGAACATTGGGAGAAAGGCAAATCGAGTTGATGGCGGCGCGCTATCTCGATGCAGTGCGAGCCGTGCGGCCTGATGGTCCATATCTGCTCGGTGGCTGGTCAACTGGAGGTGTCGTCGCTTTCGAAATGGCCCGGCAACTAGAGGCGAGTGGCGCGCAGGTGGCGTTGCTCGATTCGGTTGCGCCCGGCGCCGGCACTGTTGTTGACGGCGCCGCGCTGATAACGAGTTTCTTCCTCAACCTTGGCGTGCCAGTCGATCTGCTTGAGCCGCCGTCCGCGCAAATACTTCAGGCGGGAAGGGAAGAACAATTGGATTGGGTGTTGGACCAGGCGCAAGCCGCGCAACTGTTACCGCCGGATATGAGTCCTCTACACCTGCGCCACTTGTTCGATCTATACCAGTCAGACATCAACGCGGTCGAAAACTACCGGCCCGCGGCAAGTCCTGTTTCGCTTCTGCTATTGCGGGCGGCGGATGAGGGCGACGGGGGAGTTGAAAATCCGGAGATAGGGTGGAGTCGACTATCTACCAAAAAACTCGAGGTTCACAACGTACCCGGCGATCACCTCACGATGATGCGCCCTCCGCACGTCTCTACCCTCGCTGAAATACTGCGCAAACACTTTGCTCAAGCCGATGAACGCTGATATGAGCCGTTGTTCAATCAATGGTATGCCTGGTCGTCTCTGATTTCGCCGGCATCGTCGGCCATGTTTGTCGTTAACTCACACTTGAAGATCATGCAGTCGTTACTGAAATTGGACCAATATCTCAATGACAAAAGTATGGAAATGGGAACGTCTCTGAGCAAAAAGACGTGTTAGTGCTGTGTAATGTCCGTTGGTATTAGCTCTTTGGGCTTGAAGACCGCGTCCGAGGAGCCTTCGCCGATCAAGTTGTTATTGGTCAGCATTACGGGTTTTGCTTGATTTCCGTCCGCCGAGACCCAGACAAGCCAATAGTAGTGCTCCGTGGAATCAAATACTCTGCGCTCCGCTTTGGCTGCAATTACATACCTTTGATTCGCGCGCAACTTTATTGAAAACTGTCCGTCCGAATTCGTTACTGCTTTAGGGCCATCCACAGGAACCCCTTCGAATAAATGTTCGCTATCAAGCATCGCAACTACTTTTCTTAACTGATCACGTGACGCCGATGTTGCCGCTGTCAATGCATCCCTTTTCAGATCCAAATCAGACCGCGCGGTATCAAGTTGAGTAGCCAATTGTTCTGCTCGGCGTTTCAATGTCTCCGCTTTGAGCAGCGCAGCTTGGTACGCTGAAACTTCTTGAGGCGAATCGTACCCAACAAGGGCTATCGAAGAACTAGCATCTTCTTCGGCCTTGTTGGCAGCTGCGCGTGCCGCATCGAGTTGACCATTCAGTAGATCATACTGTGTTTTGGACGAATCGAACGCTCGTTGGGAATTCTGTACTTGTGCCGAGTTACTTTGCTCAAGCGATTTATACTTACTGAATTCAAGGTTTATTCCTAATAACTTTTTCTCCACAAACGGTTGGATTTGACCCTCCGGGATAGCCGTGATCTCAACCAATCCGAGCTTAATGTTTTGCCGGCCGTTCGTTACGATAAAGACTTCTCCATGCAAGTCGATTTCTCGTGTGTAACGGACATACAAGACATAGCTGGCGCATGCGAAGCCTGCCATTAGCACTACTACGAGAGCTGTAAATAACACGAGCTTCTTTCGGCCATGCTTAGCCTCACCATTGTTCAAATTGGGGATGTTGGTAGGTGAGTGTGCTACGTGTGTTAGAGGACAGCCACAGTTCGGGCATGAGGGTGCCGAAACCGAACAAGGATGATCACAGTCTGGACAATTTCTCAATCTTCCTTGGTTATTAGCAGATCGTGCCGTTGGTTCATCGCTAACTTTCGGCGTCAACACAGCATCACAGCGGACACAGGTTGTTACTTCATTCAGAGAGGGAGCACCACAAGAGGGGCAGAACGACTCATTCATCATATGGTTCCTTGTCGACCTAATCCGAGCACCCAAACATGCGGGGTCGATTCCGCTCCGAAGTGAGCGGTGGCGAGCACTTGGGCGGAAACGAACATCAGCGGCGCCTCAGTTCCTACTCACACGGCGATTTTACGACGAGTAGATGAGTTCGAGGCGTTGACGGCGATCCTAGGCAAATGGTGTGCGAGTCGGAGCGACTCGAAAGAACTCTAACCTAAGTTTGGATGGGTTTTGCATGGTCATCTTGCGTGGGGCAGTCTCACTTTCAACAGTTCGCGATGACGAAAGACGCGCGTAGACGGTGTGTTTGCGTCGTTTTCGCAACACGTCAATTCTCCAATGCTCAGAGTTGTTTGTAACCCTCGCTTGAATCCGGGCCATTGAAGACTAGAGGTTCCGAAGAGTCAAAGCGCCGAGCCGTCGAAAAATCTTGTAAAGCCGATTGGACCAAGTGACGAATCGGTGACAAATGAAAAAGGCAGGGTGGCCGCCCTGCCGTAAGTAATTGATTCTATTGGTGGAGCAGAGGGGGGATCGAACCCCTGACCTCCGCATTGCGATTAGACGACCGGCAATTCGTTAAGTATTTGCCCTTTCGAAAGTTGCAGCCACCAAGGAAAATCAAGGGTTTTGCGGTTCTTTCCCATTCGTTGCTAGCGCCTCATCGTGCAGTGCTGAGAATTCTGTCCACAAATTGGCCACAAATTTTACCTTATCTCCCACCAGTTCACATGCTGGAACTTCTGAACAAATTCATAAATACAGATAGAAACGAACGGCAAATGGAGCTTCCACCATTTGAGTTCGAAGAACTTCTTTTACTCGGTTATTCAACTCCTGGTCGCTTGGTCCTCAGATTAGTCGTGCAAGTCGAACATGCCCCTATTTTAATAGTCCGTTGAGCTGCTTGAGTATAGCTTCGAACCGATCCTTAGTCGCATCGGAAACCTTCGGCCACAAGGTGGCGATGTTCTCGGAGAAATACCGCGCCGGTCGGTAGTGGCCAAACGTACCCTACTTAAGGGGATTGCCGACGAGATAAGCTTCAATCGCGTTGAGCTTCTTCTGGAACTCGCTGTTTACCATGTCGACATAGAAAGCCCGCTCGAACATGTCTTCAATGTCCGCCTCATCCTGACCGATGAACGCCGCATAGGTAAGCACCTGCTTCTTCTTCAGGAGCTTCTTCTTATACAGATCCTCAATCAGTGCGCGGTCCTTGTTCTGAATGTCGAGCAACGTTGCGACGTTCATGCCCTTCTGTGGAGCCAGCAGCGCCACGAACGCTGGAACCTTGCCGCTGCCGCCCACAGGCGTAATCACCCAATCCTCTGAGAAGCCCGTGCGGCCTTTCGCGCTCAAGCTGCGCTGAGACGGCGCGCAGATACAGCATGTCGGCCGGACCATCCACAACAAGCGAATTGGGACCGATAAAGAGTGTTTGCTGGATTTCGTAGCCAAGTGCACCTTGAAGCGGGAATAGAGACCTTGGTCTAAAATAGTTTAAGGGACGTACGCGAGCCCTAAGACAATCGACCCCGCCACACCCAGAAATCCTTCGAGACTAATTGCCCGACGCGGCCAACGCATCACGCCGTTTGGCGAACCCACCAGTCTGGAGAAGATGAGGGCAATCTGTTCTTGACTAACGGGTGAATGTTGTCTAACAATCAGCCGACTTGGTTGCATTTCCGCAGGGCTAGGTGCTTGCGTGAGTAGCTTGTGAAGTTTCTCCGTCACTTCATAAGGTCGGCCCCCACAGTGGGTGATACGACAACGGAAGAGGTCGAGAAAAACATTAACATCCGACGTGAGATGTCGTTAAGGGAAACGCCGGGGCGAAGTCTCGAGCCCTTAACGATCCCCAAATAACCTGTTTTGGACGCCCCTTTAGGGGGAGTTGGAAGGAGGTAACAAAATGGTAAATGCCTATGCTAGGAGTGGTTTTGTGTGACCCAAAAAACTTTGGCAAACACTAACTACATTGCACACTCAATGAGTTGGCTTAACCGAAAGGAGTTGTAGATGATACAACCTTGCATTAGGAGTGGTACCATTAGGGTCAACGGGATCTTCCCGCTGATCCGGTAAAACTGTTAGAGAGCCGGAATCAGATTTGAATTCGGCGCTGGTACGATGAAGATCAACTTGCTTAGGCAAGATAGCAACCGACCAGCAAGTTAGAGCAAGTCAATGCCCTACACGAGGCACATTCGTGTCTGGCTCTTTGAGGCCAACGGGCCTTATGAGCTTGAGCGATCTATCACATCTCGTTCTTCATGCATGCAACCAAGTCACCCTCAAATAGCGAGTTGGAGCCGGAGTTGCTCAAATATTTGTGAGCGACGATCAAAGTCATCATTTCCACGTTCGAGGTCTCTTGTACTTAACATCTCATCAAACTCCATAAGTTGGTCCAGAATTCTCTCTTCCAACTCCTCTTGATATGGGGATGCTCTCACCACCCCCGAAAGCCTGGGTAGGTTAGGAAAGGGAGAAGGCATTTTGTTTAAAGTTTCGACAGTTTCCAAAAGACGTGCGAGGTCTGGGATGGGCTTAGTTTTCTGATGCTCTTCCAGCCAATCGGCAATGTATTTCAGCCCACGGCCGAGATGCGATCTATGTTTATTTACGGGATTACTATAAGTCCAGACATCTTTAGCGTAGTTGGTCAAAATACCGGTACCCTGACTTTGTAAATGCGTCCGGATGGACGCTGTTGCGCGCACTACCTGTTGCATTGTTGCCAACAGACTCCCAAGATATCTCAACTTGTCGCTTTCCACTGCTAACCAAGTATCATCCAACAGGCGCTGGTCATAGATTTTTTCGATCTCCTCAGCAAAGGCCTGCTCAGCATAGGCACCTGCCGAGACTAGCTCGTGTGTTTCTGAGAGCCATTTCAACAGATTCTTGGTCCTTTCTTTCGTCGCAGGCTTACCAACAAAAAACAGTCCCACTCCCTCACCGGCAACGGCGATCGCGTGATCTTTTGTCCAGTGCGGAAGCCGTAACGCCAACTCAACTCGTAGCTTTAAATCGTGAAAATTCTCGTGATTGTCCGGAGCAAGAGACATTAAGTAAGCAAGGTCGTTGACACTGTCGAGAGGGACTAACCCCTGGTCTCGGAAAACGAAAGTCGTGGAAGGTGGTATCCATCGTCGTTCGTAATCGTCCAAAGCCTCGCTGGTGAACAGGTGCTTCGTTACCTGATCGACAATGTCCAGCATCAGGGCATCATATGGTTTCTTCGATCCCTCTGGGTCCACGAAAAGCAAAGCTTCAATATTCTTTGCAATCTGTGCCACCACTTCAACGTGAACGGCTTCAACAAACTTCAGAGTTAATCCCAGGCTGATTACTCCGATGCCGGCAGGATATATGCGCAAATGTCCACTTGTTATTTGCGAGTTCATAATCGTATCCGAGTGCGAGATCAGCGCTGATTCCAAAACTGGTTCAAACTCCGACTGCAAACTCTTTAGTTGCTCGGATAGCGTAAGTTCGTAAGGAATAAAGTGAAGTGATTGAGTTGTAGGTGAAGCAAAAGCCGGCCTGGCGGGTCCCCAAAACCTGTCATATTTATCGGTACTACTCGTCACCGGTCTTAATGTACCGAGTGAGCCTAAACGAAATGCAGTACGTCGATTGAGGGCTCGGCGAGCTTTGTCCTTATTGGTCAGCGCCTCATGAAATCTTTGTGCCTTTACGCTTTCGGGCTGGGTTAATAAATCAGCAATTCGGAATAATTGGGAGACGACTACAGTGACGATTCGTGTGCCCGGGAGTTTAGTAAAAATTTGTGACCGGTCTATAGGCTCGTCGGCCGGCCGGCTCTTGGTAGGTGACTGTCTTTGTAATTCATCTGCGATCGCTTTGATTTGATTGGTGGGTGGTGACTGCAAATTAGCACAGAGCTGAAAATATACCCGTAGCCAAAGGTCAATCGCAGAACGGTACTTGGAAACGATCGGGTCTTGATCTGTTGCCCTGGATCGCAGCGATGCTGCGTCTGATTTTTGTAACCCAACAAGAAACTCGTAACTTTTAAGAATCTGGTATTCGAGATAACCTTTAGGCGATTTGTACTTTTTTGACACCTCCTCAACGGTCCGTATTTTTGACTCAAGATCGATGATTTCGTTGTTGAGGATGTCGCGATTATTTTCGAGTACTTCGAGGTTGGTTTCCTGCTGGAACCTCCGTTCTACGTCGGTTTCGACCGCGTAGGCCCTTCTCAATAGACGTATTCTCTTAGAAAGACGATCATATTGTTCCTTGCGTTCCCCTAGCTGCTGGTTGAGGTGTTCAATTGAGGACATTCGATGCGTGCCTGGGCTTAGTTAGATTTATTGATCTGTTTAACTCCAGTCTGCTCGATCTCTGTGATTTCTTTAGACAGGTTGCTACGTTCTTCTTCGAGTAATTGCAACCTTGTTTGGACGCTGAACTGCCTCTCAACATCGGTTTCAATGGCCAGGGCAGCTCTGAGCCGGTTTATTCTTTCGCTCAGTAAGTTGTATTGCGTAATTAAGCCGTCCAGTTTTTGAAGCAGGCGACCCTGTTCTTCAACACTAAGGGAAAACGGTCTTGCTTCAAACCTCTTAACTTCCACGCCTCGTTGATTCAGATGGGCTACGACACTCTCATAGGTTAAATTGGTTCGGAGACTTGCTGTCGTTGCTACGAATCCCAGAAGGATTGAAAAGACACCCTCAGCAGGGAACACAACTCCTTGAATGACCCGTCTGACCTCATTCTCAAAAGAATCTGACTTCAGGGGATCGAAATCATAAGGAACTCGCCAGACTCGTATATGCTTACAAAATTTCAGCATCTCCTCACCGTCAACGGATAAAGTGTTGAGGAGCGTCTCTAGCAAATTGGATTGTGGCTGAGTGATGCGTTGTCGCCAGACTGTGTAAGATTCGGATGTCATGGCACGCGAAAGTAGGTTGTCGAGATCGGCAGCTTGAGTGGTCCATTGAATTGCTATAGTAATGATGTCGCGCAAATCCTCACGGTTGAAATCTGGCTGCTGATACTGCTTGTAAAAGTGTTGCCACATCACATCCCACGCGCTATCGCCTGGTGACACTCGTAGCTTGGCCTGAATGTATTCCCTCCTTTGACTCGAGTAAGTCACCACCACGTCGTCAACTTCGGTAGGAGCTTCGCTTCTAACCGCAATTATTTTGCCGAGAGAGTTTTCGCCGAACTCTGTATCAGCAAGCATTCGAGCCAATCGCAGTACCGCAATACAGTTTTGAAAGTTAATGCCTGCATGAGTTGTTGGCCCACCGGTTTCGGGGTTTGGACACATGGTTTGCCTCGAAGGTTAGTTAAATAGTCTCTGATAATGTGAGCTGAAACTGAGGAGTGGAATTAGAGAACGTCGATGGCCTGGCGCCGTCGTCGTGTATGAGTCTCGTAGAGAGAGTCGTTGTGCGTCTCATAGTGAGAACCCTGCGTGAAAGAGGTAACGTCGCGAGAGGTTACCTTATAATTCGATGACTACTTAATGCAAGCTGGCCTGTCACGAATAACCTTAATATAGTTCCTTCAGATTTCGGGTCTCGTTTCTGTCATATCCACATAGCAGCCATCAGTGACGTAAGCCTCCGCTCCTGGCTAACAATCGAACGTTCGGTTCATCCCGTCTACTGACCGCCAAGGCGGGCTCGGATTCGACTCTCAACTTCTTTCATTCTTTCCCCTCCCCTACCATCGCGTATCGGTTCCTTCCCATCTTTTTGGTCACGTATTGGTCATTTGGAAAGAGTCACAAGTCTCCTCGACGCAAGCTCGAATAAGATCCATTCCCGGCGCACGACTAGCTTACGTCTGAATAACTTTGCTGGTACGTGGAGTCCGAATCGCGCCCGGGGCACTTTGACGAGTACAAAACGGGGCGTGAAAGGGTCATTAATTATCCGCACTCTTTCAGGGAACCTCGTGGCCAATTCAAGTAAAGCTTGGGTCTTGAGAAAATATGCGCTCGCCCGTCGATGGCCGCTTAGTGATTTCGCGAGTTTATTAGCGACGCGGGCTCGGTGCATAAGTAGGCGGGCATTCTGAGAAGCAACACCGTTCAGGATTCTTCGGAAGCTCGGCTTGTCACCTTTTTGATAGTTTGTTCGTTTCATGTCACAACCTCTCTATGACATTAAGCGAGTTTTGAGCACTTCGGTCGGCGGTGGAATGAACTTCCTGATCAAGCCAGGTTTTCGTGAAGTCGGTTGCGTGGGCCGCCTCGCCTTTTCAACCACATGTTGGGCCTTGGCACTATTGCGAATGGAACGGAACGTCTACAGAGGTTGGTTCTTAAAGCAGGGAGGCTTGCAAAAAACTCATGAATTCTCTCTTCTCTGTGCAACTCTGTGTTCTCTGTGAACTTGCCTCGATTTTGTGGACACCTTGAAAGACCCGGATGATACTTTTCGGGCAAGGAGGTGTTCATGTCAGAGAAACGAAGGCAGTTCACGCGTGAATTTAAGTTGGAGGCAGTGCGCTTAGTAAAGGCCGGGCAGTCTGTCTCCAAGGTGGCGGCCCAGTTGGGAATCCGCCCCGATATGTTACGTACTTGGAAGCGACAAGTAGACGGCAGTGACGGTTCTTTGAAAGAGGTTTTTCGTGGCCACGGCCGCGTGACCAGCCAGGAACAAGAGCTGCGGCGTTTGCGGCAGGACTGGCGCGTGTGACCGAGGAGCGGGACTTCTTAAAAAAAGCGGCGGCGTACTTTGCGAAAGAAAAGCCGTGAAGTACGCCTGCATCCGCCTGCACCGAGCACAGTTTTCGGTAGTAATCATGTGTCGCGCACTGCAGGTTAGTCGGGCCGGCTTCTATGCCGCGGAACGTCGAGCCAGCAGTGCACGAGCCCGGGAAAATGAGCTCTTGTGTGCCTTGATTAGCACCATTTATGAACGCAGTAGAAAAACGTACGGCTCGCCCCGCATCCATCGCGAGGTGCGCGCGGGTGGTTGGCGCTGCGGTCGACAGCGCGTCGCTCGCTTGAGCAGGGTTGCGTGCCCGCACGCGGCTGCGCTGGCGTCCGCAGACCACCAATTCGAACCATGTTTATGGGGCCGCAGACAACGTCTTGCAACGACGTTTCAGCACTGCAGAAGTTGGTGGTCCTGATCGCGTCTGGTGCGCTGACATTACTTATATTCGCACTCGCGAGGGGTGGTTGTATCTGGCGGTGCTGTTGGATCTCGGTACCCGCATGGTGGTGGGTTGGGCCATGAATGAGTCTTTGGCAGCCGAACTGAGCCTGAATGCTTTGCGCATGGCCTTGGGGCGACGGCAGCCGCCGCCGGGACTGCTCCATCACAGCGATCGCGGGGTGCAATATGCCGCCACCGATTACCGCGAGTTGTTGGCTGCCTATCGTATCACTGCCAGTATGAGTCGGCGTGCCAACTGCTATGACAATGCGGTGGCTGAAAGTTTCTTTGCGACGCTGCGTTGGGAACTGCTCGAGCGCAAGGAATGGCTCTCCCGAGCGGCCGCCCGCGGTGCCATCTTTGAGTACATTGAAATTTGGTATTGTAAGCTTCCCGCGATCACACCCACGAGTTACTAGAGATTTCCGGTTTTTGGGTTAACAATTCCCTGGGCGTCAGATGGCCCAGAGACTTGTGTGGTCGTTCTTCGTTGTACTCTTTAAGCCACAGTTCTGTTTGTTCGCGCACTTCTGACAAGCTTTGAAAAACAAAACATATCGAGCACTGCTTCACGGTAGCTGCGATTGAATCTTTCGATGAAGCCATTCTGCATCGGCCGTCCCGGTTTAATGAACTCGAGCAACACGTGATGTTGTTCAGCCCAATCAGCCAGCGTCACAGAGACCATTTCTGGACCATTGTCTAATTGCAGCTTGCGCGGATAGCCGCGTTTAGCGGCTATCCGATCGAGCGTGCACACGATGCGCGGCGCCGGCAGATTGAAGTCCACCTCGATCGCCAGTCCTTCACGATTGAAATCATCCACCACGTTGAAGGTGCGAAAGCGTCGATCACCCCACAACGCATCACTCATGAAGTCGGCTGACCAACATTCGTTCATTGCTTCAGGCACCACCAGAGGTGCAGGACATCTGGTTGGCAAACGTCTTTTGCCTTTCCTTCTTTTGTTCAGTTTCAGCGCACAATAAATGCGATAGACCCGCTTGTGATTCCAACCGTGGCCCATCCGTCGCGAGCGTCGGAACAACTTACCGAAGCCTTGCTCCGGTCGTTGCCAAGCCAGCTCCAGCAGTAGTTTGACGATTGGTCCATCCGCATTCGGGCGCGGCTCATAGTGATAGACCGATCGTTCGAGATCTACCGCAGCACAGGCCCGACGCTCACTCAAGCCATGCTCTGTGCGCAAGACTACAACCAGCGCGCGCTTCGCTGCTGGCTTCAGAGCTTTTTTGCGATCACGTCTTTCAGCGCCCGATTCTCCAGTAACAGGTCGGCTGACATCTGCTTCAAGCGCCGGTTTTCGTCTTCCAGTTCACGCAGCCGCTTGATGTCTGAGGCTTGCATGCCACCATACTTTGACTTCCACTGATAATAGGTGGCGTCGCTGATCTCATGCTCGCGACAAACGTCCCTTACTGTCCGTCCGGCTTCCACCGCTTTCAGGATCGCGATGATCTGATGTTCGCTGAATTTGCTCTTCCGCATCGAGGCCTCCCCGCGTCATAGTCGCTCGGAAACCTCTAGTTTTCAATGGCGGTGTTTTAAGGGATGCTTACAGTATAACCGAAATCGTCGTCATTCAGCTTTGGACTATCTCAGTCCCTGGCAGTTTGAACAGCAGTTGCTTACAGCAGCTTAAACTACGTGTCTACGAAATCGAGGCACGTGCACAGAGGTTGCACAGAGAAACCAGTCGTTAGGGCTTTTGTGCAAAGCCAAACAGGGATGTAACAGAGTAGTTACTTCGCATTATCGACTATTTTCTTGGTGAAGCTGGATGGAAGCGTTTGAGCAGCGGCTCGCAATACATTATGCCGCGCTTGTGACAACGTGGTCCCATGTCTTGAAACATTATCGAAAGACCTGAAATAATTCATGAATTAACTATTCGTGTTCCGGGCGGGTTTCCGATCTAGCTGAAGTCGAAGTACTCGTTGCCATAAATATCAATGAAACCTCTTCTACCATTTAGGACGACGCCGATGAAACCCTCAGATCTAAAGTAATCGCACCACACATCGTCGTATTTTGTGGGAACAACTAATTTCCCATTCTTATCTACAAAACCATACGTCTCATTCAGTTTTACAAGAGCTAGTCCTTCAGAGAAAAAGCTCCTCAAACAAGGACATTCATCCTCAAAGGCATCGAACCTGAGCGGTATGACTTCCTCGCCCTGCCGATTGATATAACCGCGCTTGCCATTGACCTCAACATCAGCCAGATCCTCGGCAAACCCGTCGACGCGCTCGTATTTGAACGGAGTAATCTGTTTGCCCGTTTCGTCGAAGACGGCTTCCTTCTTGTCATCAAACCAAGCCGTGAATACTCTCTCTTCAGGACTATAAAAAATCCCGGCATATCTCAATGGGATTATTATCTTTCCCTTTTTGTCGATCGCTCCGTAACGACTGCCATTCCGGACGCGGGCAAATTCACCTTGGAACGACTCTGTAAAGTCGTATTTGAATGGAATCGCGGTGTTGCCTTTCTTATCTATGAAACCCCATTTCCCATTTTGCGCGGCTGCTGCTAGATCTTCTGAAAATGAAGCGACATGATCAAACTTCAGCGGAATCATCAGCTTGCCGGCATTATTTATGAACCCCCATTTGTCTTCCACCTCCACTGCTGATAATCCTTCTGAGAACGGCTCGACTTGGGAATATTCGGCTGACGTTATTGCCCGACCAGTCTTATCAATGAAGCCGTACTTACCTTCTGACTCGACGATCGCGTAGCCGCCCGAAAATTCTTTTGACGGAAATAATATTGAACAACTATTTAGCCTAATTACTTCCTTACCATCCGTGTTTATGAAACTGCATTTGTCCGATGAAATACCTGTTCCAATTCTCACCCAAGCCAACCCTTCTGAAAACTCCGACGCTGCATGGAAACGCGGAGGGATAACTTCCTGGCCTTTTCTATTTATGTAACCCCATTTTTCAGCTCTGCTGACTCGGGCCAAGCCGTTTCGAAAAAGGGTGTAGTCCTCGATGTCATCGTAAATAGCAGGTATGACTTCATCCCCATTTTCGTTAATAAACCCCATCTTCTCGTTGCGAGTCACTCGAACCAATCCGCCTCCTGATTCGGTAAATCCACTGTATTCTAAGAGCTTTTTTGCAGTTCCCTTGAAACTATTCCATTTTAGATTTCCTAATCGCAGCTTCGCTGTGTTGGCGTTTTCGCCGTCGGGATATTGAGACAAATATCGTTCATATGCCGAAACAGAATTGAGCCTATCAACGTCTTTCCAAAAGACATCCACGCCGCGAGTTTTATCGAGCGAAATGTTACTCGCTGCTTCGATTGTTTTCGGTGCATCATTGAAATAAAAATCTCCCTTGACACTCGCGTCGAACCATGGCTCTTGGCGACCGCCGGTACGCGCCGATACGCGCTCGGCTACGCGCCGAAACGCCGTTTCGAGTAACACACCTTTCTGTTGCATCTGCTGAGTAAGCTCTTCTGTATAGGGACTGTTGCCCCCACTGCCGTCAGCTGCTGTATTACCCGAGGCAGTCGAGTAGGCGATCAGAGTACCGTTCGGAGCTTTTACCTGAGCCAAACCGTCTCGCAATGCGCGAATGCTGCTCGGAAAAGGATTGCTCCGACATGCATCAAGAATTACGATGTTTAGACCATTCGTGCGGTCTTCGATCGCATCAAAAACGTAGTTAAGGTCGACAGCTGCGTCCTCGAGATCGATTTCGTTTTGAATATCGGCATCCACTGGAATGAGATAGTTGTGGCCACGATACTGAGCGCCATGACCCGCAAAGAAAAACAGCGCCACCACGCCACCGCCGTGTAGTTGATCGCTGAACGCGCGGATGAGCTGTTTCATTTCACGCCGCGATTTGTCGGTCCCTACGGTGACCTCAAAGTCGAGCTTTCTAAGGGTTGAAGCCACCAGCGTCGCGTCATTTGCAGGATTCTTCAGCGGCTTTACGTTTTGATAAGCCCCGTTACCAATTACCAGGGCGACCCGCCGTCGCGCAAAAGGAGATTCTGAGCCGTGTTTGAGTAGTCGTTTATCTTGTTGTTCGAAAACTCTTGTTGTGCTCGATTGTGAAACGAAGAAGGTCGGGCAGAACACTAAGATTAGCGAGGCGCACGAAAGCGAACAAAACCTGATTTTGCCGGAGTTGTGAGGCATTGAAGTAATCATCCAGTTGACTTGCTCATACAAGAGGCAAACCCAACAATGAATACGGGCAAGCTGAGATCTCAATTAGAAATCGAAGTATTCATTGCCCGTGAGATCGACGAAGCCTCGTTTGCCGTTTAATGCAACCCCGATCAAGCCTTCGTTTCGGAAGGCCTCGCACCAAACATCATCATATTTCACAGGAATGATTTCCTTACCTCGATTGTTGATGAACCCAACTTTGCCATTCAAGGTCACGCGGGCGATGCCTCCAGAAAATGAGCTTTCTCCACACCCGCATTTTTCTTCCTCGTATCTTAAGGGAATAACCTCTTTGCCAAACTTGTCTACGAACCCCAGCCTGTTATCACGCACAACTACCGCCAAGCCCTCGGAGAACGGCTCTGCCTTGTGATACTTAATTTGCACCACGACTCTTCCGGTTTTATCGATAAATCCCAGATTATTTGGAATGAAAAGACCTGCTGTAGTATCTTCTTCCCGACTAACATCAGCAAGTCCCACTGCAACCAACCCTTCTGAAAAGGTCCCAGCTCCATTGTATTCGGAAGCGATAACTACTCGGCCAGTCTTGTCGATAAAGTTATATTCTCCAAGGTTGTTGTTGTCGGCCTCCACCGCCGCGAGTCCTTCTGAAAATGGTTGGACATCAGCGTACTCAAAGCCAATCACTGTTCTTCCTGTCTTGTCGATGAAGCCAAATCTATCATTAATCTTGACACTCAATAGACCTTCGGAGCATTGCCCTGCTTCGTCGTACTTAACCGGGACTATCACCTTCCCCGCAGTGTCAATGTAGCCCCACTTCTGATTTAGTCTGACCGCCGCAACATCTTCGGAAAAGGAGTAAACTTCGTCATACTTTGGCGGGAATAGTTCTTTCTTTCTTTCATCCACGAAGGTCCACTTTTCCTTCACGCAGACTGGTATTGGCCCCTTGGAAACACTTACCGCACAATCATATTTAAGAGGAATAACTAACTTGCCGGTCTTGTCTATGAGTCCCCATTTCTCTTTCAGCCTCACGGGAGCTAAGTCGCCAGAGAATTTACCGACGAACTCATATTGTGTAACTCTTGTCGCTACTTCCTTGAACCCCAACCATGGCGTCGTCGCCAGGGTTTTTGGAGCGATTGCCAACACCAAATCCGCGTAATTGTATCCACTTGAAATATTCCAGGGCCGTTGTCTAATACCCTCATTCCGATAAGATCGCATTGGAACGAACTCGTCCAAGTATCTGACCAGGCTAGCCAGTGTGACTTCACCTTTTTCGTTGGCGGCTTTGCCTGACAGCCCTTCCTCAATCGCTTTACCGAAATAACCACGCCACTCTTGCGTGTCTTGGTCATAGTATTCGTACGCACTCTCCCCAAGGTGCGTCGCATACAGAGTCGCGAAAGCTTCGACATCCTTATTAGCTTCATCAACATTAAGGCCACGACTCATAACCGGCGTTAGCGATTCAGTTTCGCTGCCACGGCTGGTTCCTTCGATTCTGTCTCGACAAGCATCGATAAACATCAGGACCTGCTTAATTCTCATCTCTTCAATTGCTTCCTTGATTCGAGTAACATCAATTGAGAAGTCCCGCAGGAGCCGATCGATATTGGTCATTCGCCCGTCGGAAGGAATGAGGTATGCGTTGTCTTGAACAGTTTTTCCGTGCCCTGAAAAGGAGAACAAAAATAAGCCATCAGTGGGTACCGTTCGTGAAAGCTCATCCAATCTGACGAGAATGTTGTGTTGTGTAGGGAGACCATCAGGATTATCCGTCGTAAGCATAATGACCTGACCATCAGGAAACCCCGCATATTTAACCAGTGCGTTTCTCAGAGCCTTGGCGTCATTGACCGCACCCTTGAGTCCATAGTTATTCACACCAATTATCAAAGCCCAACGCTTTTCCTTGCTCGGCAGTGACTTGATTTCTGGATGGGAAAGAACTCTCGCTGGGTCTTTTGTCTGAGCGCTGACGCCCATAACGATTAACCCCGCAGGTACTGCAAGCAAAATAATGAGGATCAAAAATACAGGCACTGTAACGGTTGCTAAACTGTATTGCTTCATATCCACCCGGACTCCACAATGGAAAAGGATCAATTGCGTTGGTCGATCGGCACTCACGACGTTTTATGCAGACCAATGATTCATAGGTCCCAATACTCATTTCCGTAAAGGTCAACAAAACCTTTCTTGCCGTTCAGCTTCACTCCTATGAAGCCATCACGCCGGAATCCGTCACACCAGATTTCGTCGTATTTTATCGAAACAACTTCGACACCAGTTCGATCTACAAAGCCAAATTTGTTGTCCAGATTCACCATGCCAATCCCACTTGAGAACTCGCCACAATCGCAACCGTCGTACTTCAATGGAACTACTTCAATGCCTCGCGTGTTGATGAAACCTTGTTTGCCGTGTCGGTAAGCTACCGCAAGTCCCTCTGAGAACCGGTCAATAGAGCCGTAATAGTAGTCGAGGTACTTATCGCCATCATGATCCTCGAGAGCGCTACCGAGCTCCTCGGGATTTAGAGGAACAAGCCGAAGAAGTTCGCCTCTCTTGTTCACAAGACCCATTTTGTATTCCATACCACCGTCAGGAAAGTCGGCCACGCCTATTCCAACCGCTGCTAAGCCGTCGCTAAAACAACCTGCGTAATCATATTTAATGGCAATTACGACTTTGCCTCTTTTATCTATGAAGCCCCATTGCTTTTTGGATTCCACAGGCGCGAGCCCTTCAGAGAAGATTGACGCGTTATCATACTCAAACGGGATTACGGTTACACCGGATCTGTTAATAAATCCCACCTTGCCATTTAAGCTGGCGCCAATTAAGCCCTCCGACTCTCGTAACAAGTGTTCGTACTTGAATGGAATCACCACTCGGCCCGATTTATCAATCATTCCCTCTTTCTGGTTCTTTGTTACTACTGCTAATCCGTTCTTAAAGCTTGATGCCTTTTCGTATTGAGGTGGCACGACTTCGTTGCCGTTTTTGTCTACGAATCCCCATTTGTCATTGCGCTTGATGACTGCTAATCCTTCAGAGAAACCACAAACGCAACCCTTGTCGTATTTGGTCCCAATCACAAGATCTCCCGCCTGATTTATGAAGCCCAATTTTCCACGCAACTCAACCACCGCCAGGCCCTCGGAAAATTCATCAACATAGTCGTATTTCATCAGTTTCCTGGCGACTGCATTGAACTCCGTCCAGCCAGGTCTAATTGGATAACTACTGGCACCCGATGCAAGTCTTTGTCCTATGGACAAAACAAGTTCGTCTGCTTTATAGCCTTCAACCACAGCGAAAGGCTTTGTACCTTACTGACTCCCAAACTGGTCGCTACACGCGCTGGCACAGTTTCTTGAATGTATTTCACTAGACTTTGTAGAGTGACCTCTCCCGATTTCTGATCAGCCGCGTTCCCTCTAAGCGCCTCAGCAACCGCTAGAGTGAAGTAGCCAGCCTTCCGATCAACATCTTCGTACGCCCGAGCGCCCACGCTGGTGGCATAAAAGATTACAAAGGCGGTGACGTCTTTATTTGCTAGATCGAAGTCGAAAGCCTTAACGTAAGGTAGTGTCAATGGATTGACGGAATCAGCTTTGCTGCTTAATGGATCGCTTCTGCAAGCGTCGAGAAGAATCAACACCTGGCTAACGCCACTAGACTTTATACCCTTCGTAACTTCGGAAACGCTTACCGCGGTGGTTTGGAGTAAGTCGATGTCTTCTGTGTAGACAGCGTCGCGGGGAATTAAGAATGCTTGTTGGTCTCGCTCTATTCCGTGACCTGAGAAAGAAACCAACAACAATCCATCTTTTGGAACCAGGTTCTTTAGATTTGATATGTATTTTAGTATATTGGCTCGCGTCGGCCGTCTCGAACCTTCTTGTTCATTCGTAAGGACGATTACATGGTTTTCATCGAAACCCGCATTCTCTTCTAACACCTGGGCGAGAACATTAGCATCATTCGTCGCACCCTTTAACGGGGTGATGTGCTCGTCGTCGTAGTTATCAATCCCGATTATGAGAGCCCATCGCTTGTCGTTACTTGGTAGACTCTTGATAAGGGGGTGGCTCAAAACACGATCCGAGTTTTGACTTTGAACTTGTGTTAGCGGCATTGACGCTACGGCAACCAGACATACTCCTAAGAGCAACTTGGCAATTCGGATTTTCGTTGGGGTGATGAGCCTAGGTCGTAATCTCATAGCAAGTCCTTTCTCAACTCTGTGAGGGACCAAGCGATCGGCTGCCTGGTTGGCAAAACGATTAAAGCTCGTCCTAGATGAATGACGTCGTCTGCGAAGACGAACTCGTGGCTTCTGAATTACCTTCGCGCCGTAGTCAATCGCAACGAATTTTGCGACTTCCTTTACTTTCTGGTAGTGATTACTATCGACTCTTAGATTCGTCTTTCGATTTGAGAGCACGCTGAAGCCATAGTTGAGCGTACTTCCACGAGCGGTTAACTCTCGCAACGCTGATGTGAAGAACATCGGCGATCTCAGCTGAAGTTAGCCCGATAAAATGCTTCAAATGAAAAACGCCGCTCGCTAGCGGATTGTCTCTTGATAGCTCATTCAGGACTGCATCTAGTCCTAACAAGGTCACGTACTTGTCGGGAAGCGAAGCGGCATCCTCGAGAGGCACACGCTTATAAGCTCCACCTCGCCTTACAGTGCGTTTGGCACGGGCATGATCAACCAGAGTCCATCTCATGGTGAGAGCGAATACCGCGTAGAAGTGCGCTCTATTCTGCCACGTCTTTGGTCTTGAGGCCTCAACTCTGATGTAAGCGTCATTAACCAGCGCACCAGACCTTAAGGTGTGGCCAGGATTCTCGCGGGCCATATACCGCGCGGCCATCTTCCGTAGGTTATTGTGAACAGCCCGGAATAGTTCTTCTCTTGCCTCATCATCACCGGCAAGCCACTTATTGAGGAGTTGAGTAATATCGCCACGCAAAAGATTGTCACCTTGAGTCTTACATGCGATAAGATGGGGATTATACTCTCGATGCCGCTCAGGTCTAAATAATTTGGCCGGATTCACCCTAAATCTCGCTTAATAATTGAAGGTTGGTTCTTGACCTCGGATTCGACTCTGGAAATTCTAGTAGACGCATGATAGTCAGCCTTCGCGAGAACTGGACCGAAAGGACCACACAAACATGCCGGAAGACAAGGAGCGAATTGAGGATATCCTTGAAAGTGCCGCGCGCCTGCCTCAATCGCAACGAATGCGGCACATCCTGGACGCCAGCGATGGGGATTCGAAGATCGTCGCAGAGGTGCTGTCATTGCTGGAGGCTGAAACTGAGGAGTCACTAAAGGAGTTTCTGGCCCACGATTTACCTCGAATTTTGACCAGCGCCGCTTTTAGTCATGGAAGATCCGCTTTCGTATTTGAGGAAGAACAGCTTCAGAGAGAAGAAGCAGAAGAGAAGGGTCGTTTCGAAGGCAAGCGAGTAGGAAAAGACGACCGTTATGAAGTCATTGGACTCTTACGTTTCGGCCCCATGGCCTCGCTTTTTTATGCCAAAGACACCAACGTAAATGATGTTGACGTAATTATCAAAATCCCGAGAATTACAGCCTACATCAAATCCGATGACGACAGTCAGCAAGTTGAACAGGAAAAGGCAAACGTACGCAATTACTTTCGAACCGAATTCGACTCGCTTGCAATGCTCCGGGGTTGCCCAAACGTAGTACAGATACTGGAACTCGGTGTTTTGTCAGACGGTCGTCCCTTCATGGTTCAGGAGTTCATTGACGGGCAAAATGCTCTGGAAAGATTAGTGACAAGTTCCGGGCTCTCGCTTGTTGAAGTCGCTCATATCATCAGACAAGCCGGAAGGGGCTTGAACGCTGCGCACGCTTGTGAGATCCATCACTGCGACGTTAAAGCCGAGAACATCATGATTGGCCCTGACGAAAGCGTTAAGCTAATCGACTTCAACGCGGCCATAACAAAGTTAGCCATTAGCCCTAGAAGTACGGTCTTCATAGATCAAACATGGGGCACGCTCGGCTATGCCTCACCAGAGCAGCTAACAAACATGATGGAAATTGACCAGACTCGCGAACCTAAAGAATTGACTCCCGCGTCGGATATCTACTCGCTCGCGGTCACCGCCTATCAGCTTCTCACTGGGAACATGCCGTTCAGCAGCACCAATGCTCGAGAACTGATCATAGAACAACACAACTGCTCTTTTGTGCCGGCAAGCTCCGCCAGATCAGGAGTGCCAAGAGAGATTGACGATCTGTTGGTGCAAGCATTGAATCCAGATCCAAAGAAGCGACCTCAAGATGCAAAGCAATTCGCCGAAGAGTTCGCGAGTATTTTAGGCAAAATCGGTTCGAACGAAATCGACCCCCCAACTCCTGATCCACCTCTTCCGTTCTCACCAATACCCGTTCCGCGCCTTAATAGGAATATTGTCTGGATACTGGTAGTAGCTCTACTTCTATTAGGAGGCGGTTTTTCAGTGTGGCTCCTTAAAAACAGAACAACAAGCGCTGGACTAATCTCGGCAAAGACTCCGCAGGCGTCGCCGAGTGCATCAATAGATACCAATCATTCAAACCCGCGGCCTTTCGCTTACTGGTTAGACTTGAGGCGTGCGGACGGTACCCGCATGAGAGCATCCGGTCAAGAGCCGTTCGTTTATGGCGACACTTTTGTCATGAATTTTCGCAGTCCGCAAACCGGGTTCATGTACTTGGTTAATGAGGGCAGGAACTATGAAGATGCAATAACCTTCTACTACGAAGGAAAGTTCCCGGTCAGAGCGAACGAGAAAGTCGCCTCAGAGCGAATTGGCTTCGATAACAAGGACGGTATCGAGCGTTTTTGGATACTGTTTTCGAAGAGCCCAGTCACTCTACTGGACGAATATGGTTCGCCACGAGAGATTCCCGTCGAAAGGACCGAACAAGTGCGCGGCCTGTTAAACCAATACGCTGTTGCCGGCTCATCAGCGAAAGAGGACATTGCCAGCGCACAAACGAATGTTGAAGCTTTTGGCGATACGATTGCGTACAGACTCGATTTGCGGCACCGCAAAAGAGAGTAATTCACTGACAAAAACCTCGGGCTCTCGCTTACTTATCGGAGGCAATCAATAGGATGAAAACGTTCAAATCAAAAGTAAACATCAGCCGCGTCGCATTTCCGATACTACTCGGCTTAATTACATTCGCGGCGCTTTCCGGAGCTGCCACGGCGCAAGAAAGGGCTGGCGAGGAAGAAGGTGCTCGGCAACTCTGTCCACCTCAAGCAATGAGGAATGGTGTGTGCGATCCAAATCCGCAGCCGAATAAGAATAAGCCTGGCTCCCCTCAAATAGGGCAAAAAAAGCAACCGCGATACACGCGCGTCGCCAAACAACCAACGACGGTAGCCCACTGCAATATCCGGGTCCAACAAACAATAGCCCTAAAGGTGCAGGCTACGTGCGCGCAAGCGGCCGCAACAAATTCTCAGAAGCCTGACCTACAGCTGCTGACGTCTCAAAGAGTGGGTGTCACTATTTGGAAGCTGCGACCGGCGCGACCTACATATGACGGTGCGAGAATATTGTCCCACCCCGAATCTTCTAAAAGCGCTAGGGAGTACGAAGGGGAACGCCTAAAAGGGGACCCTTTGCTCGCTTACGGAGAAAAAGTGCGCCTCGGAATAGAATCACCGCGCGACGGTTTCCTTTACGTATTGGATCGGGAGCTTTATCAGGACGGCTCGTTGAGTGATGCATATTTGATTTTTCCCACGAAAAGATTGAGAGATGGTAATAACCGAATTTGGGCAAATCGGCCGGTAGAGATACCAGCACTTTCGGATGATCCTGTCTACTTTGAAGCGAAGAAAATTGGCCTTGACCCTGAGAAAGTCTTGGTAGGAGATATCATTTCGATCGCAATCACAGATAAGCAGATTTCCAGTCTGGGGGATTTCGGCAGAGACATTATGAAGGTTTCTTCTTCAGATATGGAATCTTTGGAAAATTTGTATGCGGGACGCGCGGAGGTATTTGAATTTGAGCAGGGTGTTGGGAGTCCGTATTCGACTGTCGAGAGCGACGCTGCGAATAAGGAGGGAAGCAGGTTGCTGACGCACACCGATCCCGTTCCGCAAACTTTCTTCCTCGTCGAAGACAAACGAAACGGGGGACTCCTCGTATCCATAGCTCTTTCGTATTCAGCTCACGACTCTGCATTCATCAATAATAAGCGGCCTCGATAGCCATCACGATTCTGAATTGATGAGAAGCTTCTCGATTCTTGATTTCCTTTTTCGCCGCCACATAACTCGAATGAGGCGGGCGGGTCGGTTATTCCTATGCATTACGTGGCTCGCTTCGGCGGCAACGTCGCAAACCGCGATAAAGTCGGACTACACGCCAGTCAGAAATACCTCGCTTTTTCGGAAACGTTCGGCTGGGTTTAGTTCCTCCATCAGTGCGACTTGATTTCCAAGTCTCACGTCACAACGGCGTCATAAAAGAAGAACAGCCACCAAAGCTGGTGGCCGTAAGTGCTTGATTCTATTGGTGGAGCAGAGGGGGATCGAACCCCTGACCTCCGCATTGCGAATTAGACGACCGGCATATCGTTAAGTATTTGCCTTTTCGAAAGTTGCAGCCACCGAGGAAAATCAAGGGTTTTGCGGTTCTTTCCTATTCGTTATCAGCTCCTCACCATCATGTGCTGAGAATTCTGTCCACAAATTGGCCACAAGCGAACGGGGTGAAACCCTCGGTTGAGACAGCTATCAATTAACACACTAATCTTAATAAGGTTCATTATGAATTTCTTGTTGTGAAGCCGGGATAGTAATCCTTACGACCCACGTCAACTGTAATAGTGGACAGTTTGTTTAATGTAGGTTTGTGTTTACTACTGGAGAGAACGCGTCAATATTGCACCTCAGGTACGTTGGCATGGGTCGTTATGTCTTGCGTCTTGAGAAGCCACTTGTACTCTGGCTCTCGCCATTGCTCGTAAGGTTTCGATGAGGGCGACCACGACGCTTGATATCTCCGGACGTCTCTGCTATCCATTGATATAACGTTGCTCTTTGAACCCCGATTAACTTAGCGGCCTCAGAATAGTTTTGTTTTGTGTAGCTCAAAGCACGCCATGCCAGCCAATGACGCAGGCGCTCTATGTTTTCCGAATAGCCCCATTCCTTTAAATTAAGAGCCGATATAGAGAAGTTTCTTGATAATCTGCTGATTTCGTCTCTCACAAGAACAGCTAATTCACGCACCCACTCATGTTCAACTTGAGGATCCAGTTGCGTCCATTCGTCGTAAAGAGTCTGGGCCGCTGATTGATCCCCCTCACGAGCATATGTTTGGGCGAGTCTCAGTTTGCACACGGCAACTATTTTCGGATTAGCAAAAACACCTTTTGGCGCAGACTCCTGCCCGGTGATTAGTTGCAACGCACGCTTGAAATCGGATCTGGCAAACGCGCATTTTTGTATGTCAGGGATCGGCTCGGGTGCCATATTCAATTGCACTTCCCCGCGTGTTATTAACGCATCGACTAGTGCAAGAATAGTCTTGCCTCCATAGGAGTTTGCCATCTCAACTGCTAGCTCTGCCTGCAACAAGGCCTCGTTCAGCTTGCCTTCTCTTCGTAACATACGGCTTTGCAAGATATACACATTCGCAAGCCATTTTTGATCTGCATTCTGCTCTGCAAATCGTTGCACCTGGTCCAAGTCTTTCTGAGCCCCAACAAAATCTCCATAGAGTGTTTTTGCCAGGGCCAATTCCCAACACGCACGAACTCGATGGCGTGCGTGATTTTTCAAATCATGACGGGCCTTTTCTAATTGGGTGATCGCCCCTTTTAGTTTCTTCGATGAAGTGCCGGCCCGACAACGCTTCATCACGCCGCGCTGAAGTTCTATGTAAGCTGGTATAAGTGGGTCTTTGCTACTACCAAGTAATGATCGGGCGGTTGTAAATGCGTGCTCAGCCCGCTCGAGTGAACCTCTAGACATGTTTATTAGTCCGAAGCCCAAGCCGATTATCATTGCCTGTTTTCGAATAACAAAAAGTTGATCTTCAATATCGTCTGGGATGGGCCCATTTAGCTCACGGTGCCTTGTTCTTTCGTGAAGGAGTTCCAGGGCCTTAGAAAACATAGTCTCAGCACGATGGTGCAACTCCAGTTTTCGTAAAACGGAACCCATGTGGTAACACAAGACCGCTTGCGTGCCGAAACAGGGAAACTCGTCGCTTCTAATAAACCGATCGACAAAATCAAGCAGCCACTCAAAGTCGTCCAGGGCCACGTGTTTTTCACCACGCCTTTGAACCTCATGCGCATAACAAGCAACGAATAGAGCTTTCTCGCGCAATAGTTTCCTCTCCGAAAACACGAAACCGCTACCCTTGTGTTTGATGGCTAGAGTTCGAAGCTCCTGCTTCACTAGATATCCCTCGCGAAATACGTGATCCAGTACTTCATTATTAGAGTCGAGAATCTCATTCAACTCATATAGGAGGTTCTGTCCCTTCCAATAATCGGACGTGTCTCTTTGATTACTGCTGCGACAACAATCGCTCAATTGAGTCAGCGCATTTTTAAGTGTCGAATCAAAACACCCGCGCTTGAAGAGACGCCTCACATACCGCACCGCTGTTCGAAGATCTGTGTCTATCGGGTTATCTGGGGTATCGTGGGAGGGGAAAAGAGCGTACGCTTTTTTGGTTTTCGAACCATCTTTTCCAATTGATTTCGGTAGCAATCTTCTGTTTTCTCTCAGTGGTTGACTCATAATTTTTAATCAATTCAACTAGTTTCCCACCAGGCCCTAATATTATGCCTATCTATACAAACTAGCAAGTTTTTTCCTAAAACAGCACCTAAAAACAGGGCGAATTGTTCAATAATTTTATTGTCTTGCCAATGGCCCCATTTTCTAAAAAAAAGCCCTTTGCGACGAAATGACAAATGTTAAAAGGACCAAGTTGTTGGCTATTTACCACCAACTGGTTCAATAAGTTACTGGACAGAAGCGGCCGAGATGTCATTGTTCTGAGTCGCGCAACAGCCCCCGACAAGATGATCCTTACAACGTGCTAAGCCCTCGTATCATCTTATCAGTCATCTCCTCGGTACAATTCTCCCAGCGATCGATTGATGCTCCCCGATTACTCATGAAGGATAAACCCAAATAGGATGATCAACCGCAACATTTATCCGCGCGATTCGTTTGAGCAAGGGGGAAGGGATATGGTTTCTATTCGGCTTACTCGCGAAGATCTAGGAAGGCTCTTTTCTATCGATGCACAGGGCCATCGCCTCACTCTTGAACGTTTTATCCAGAGAGAAAATGAGATGCACCACGAAGAGATCGTCGGCTGTCCCGCTCCGGCTGAAGCTAACGAAGAACCAAATTTCAGTGCTGAGGATATAAAAGTCCTCGTCGAGCAGTACCTGCGATCGATGAACGATGATGAGGTCCTTGAGATCGCTGGTGAGGGGTCATTCGATAAAGAGCAATTAATCAGAGAGGTCGAAAATCGAACAAGCGTCGGGTTGCAGATTGTCGAAATGATCCTAGCTGATCGCGGGTTTGTAGAACGTCAAATCAAACGAGGCAATTACTCGTATTCAGATTAGTCGTACCTTTACACCTATGCTCGTACATTCTGAAATATCTCTGGAGCGTATCCTTGCATGCCCCACGTCCTATTCCTCGACGCTAATTGGGATGTCGTTACCGAATACCTTTTCTCCTTTCGCTCGCACTTCATATCGAATCACATAACAGGAAGGCACACCGTTCATGAATTGAAAGCCGCTGATGTTGTTCAGCCAACAGTCGATCGTTATCTTCGCGGAAAAAACATTGCCTATATCTCTGGGGCTGGCCATGGAGTTTATGAAGCTTTCAAAGGATACAAGGATGCAATCATTTGGGCTGAAGGGATCACACTACCGCCTCTAAATGGAGTTATCGTGCACCTGTTATCCTGCCAAGCAGCCCGCCAATTGGGACAGGCCATGATTGCCGCAGGAGTTCAAGCCTTCTGGGGTTATCAAGAAAACTTTCGCTTCGTACGTAAGAAGTTTCCACCGGCAGATCGCTACACTGATACCAGTGCGAAGTGGGCTATTTATATGGACTGTCTAATCGACATCGGAATTTTGCAAGGTAAACCTCCGGATGAGATCTATAACGACGTACACCAACACGTTATTCAGGAAACTTCTAACTTGGGCCCTTACGACTTCAAGCGGGCTATACTGAATCATAACTTCCGTCACTTGGTGTGTCCCTCCGTTTATTGGGGTGACCGCAATGGCAGAATCTGAGCAATCATTGAGTCACTTCCGACAACTATACAAAGCGGACAATACGGACGGTCGTCTGATAACAGCGGATTATGTTCTCCCAAAGCCTCGAACATAATCGCGTGTTATCATACGCCTCGCCTTCTATTCCTTTCCTTCGGTTTCCGAGATACCGAAATTATCGGACGTGTTACGAATGGCGCTGCACTCGCTTCCGGCTCGTGTCTAATTCCCGAGGATGAGATCTTGTGGTGACCCGACCGCGATCTTATTTCCGACCGTGGTGAAACGGATCGTCAAGCGACCCCATGTCTAACGACCTGGCTTTACTTTCATGTCTTATCAGTCCGATGCCCGGAAAACCGTCACGTATGAAGAGCTCGATTCAATTCGAGAGCGGTACATCCGACTTTAGAGTTGAGTTTAAGTGAGCAGTCAGGATAGCCGCCTTTGTGGACCATCGCGAGAGGCCAAGTGGTAGATTTTTAAGACCTTAGAGTTTTAAAGTTCTTAAGGAATTTTCTTAAGAACTCTAAGATTGCGTGTAACTCCAGTTGCCTTAGCTATTTAGACCTTAAAGTTAGACGTGATAATGAACTAAATCAGACCCTCACTGTTGAGAGGCAAGAGCTGCCCGGAATCCCGAGCAGTCGTTGCCGGTTTGTCGGCACCCACCAACCAACGCCGCATGGGATTATGCGATTCATCCAGCAAAACGTTCAGATCCGGAAAATCAAATTTCGCGGCACGTATGTTGATGAGTGGTCCTACTGAATGCCAATGAGAGTGGTGTTGAAGTATGCCCAATCTAGAGTTGCCGATCGCAAAACAGTTCCTCAAGGTCACGGAAGTCGCCGAACTGCTGAAGGTCAAACCGCGCACGATCTATGAGATGGTGGCGCAGAATCGAATTCCATATCGCAAGCCGCCAGGTTCAAACATTCTTCGTTTCGACCTCGAAGAAATTCTTGAGTGGACTCGGCGAAAGAACTGATGACTTGAGCGATCGATGCTGCTACCATGCGCCGCGTTCTCTTGGTGGCTGCAACCTCAAGGAGAACAGAATGTCTGTTTACAAACGTGGAAAGAAAGGCACGCACTGGCATTACTACTTTCGAGTGCGTGGCGTCCGTTACCGAGGGTCACTTCCCGAGGCGCGGACGAAGCAGCAAGCAGAACAAGCGGAAACCAAGATCAAGCAGGAGATCTTTGAGAAGCGGTTCGAGGTGGAACAAAAGGGAACCGATCTTCTCTCCGATTTTCTCGATGATGTTTATCTACCCTGGTCTAAGGTCAACAAAAAATCGTGGCGCGATGATGTATATATGGTCCCGATGTTGAAAGCTTATTTCGAGGGAAAAGCGTTGCGAGAGACTTCAGTTCAGCTAGTCGAAAGGTTCAAAACTGATCGCATGAATACACCAACCAAGAAGGGAACAGCACGACAGCCGGCGACGGTCAATCGTGAATTGAACTTACTTAGTTCGGCATTTTCACTTGCGGTACTGTATGACAAAGCTGAATTCAATCCTTGCAGCAAAGTGGATCTTTTCCCGCTCGATAATCTTCGGTACCGATACTTGATGCCGGATGAGGAACCGAGACTCATGGCAGAACTCAACGGACCTCGCGCCCATTTGAAGCCTGCCGTGATAGTTGCTCTAGGAACAGGGATGCGTCTTGGCGAGCAGTTGCGGATGAAGCGCAGTCAAGTCGATTTTCTTCGCAACATCATCACTGCCAGAAAGACCAAGAACGGCAGACCGCGAGATATTCCTATGAACGATGAAGTCAGAGAAACACTGGCGGAGTTGTGCAAGGACAAGCGATCTGATGATTATGTTTTTGTTAGTCCTAAAGACGACGACAAACGTCAGCGGGAAGTGAAGAAGGGATTTCACACTGCCTGCCGCCTTGCCGGTATCGAAGGACTAATCTGGAAGGATCTCAGAGCGACATTCGGCACTCGCTTAGCCGAGGCCGGATGCGATGCTTTTACGATTGCTCAACTGTTGGGTCACTCCGATGTGCGCGTAACTATGCGTTACGTGCGATCAGTCGAGGAAACGAAACGCGTGGCCGTTGAAGCGATCAAACTGAGTTCCCGAAAAAGTGTCCACAAATTGGCCACAAATGAAATACGGCCGCCAGTGCCGGCGGCCGTAAATACTTGAAAACAAATGGTGGAGCAGAGGGGGATCGAACCCCTGACCTCCGCATTGCGAACGCGGCGCTCTGCCAAACTGAGCTACTGCCCCACGCGAGGGGACATATTAGGAAGCGCGCGAGAGGAGTGTCAAGGCGTGGGTGAGGGCGGCGTCGAGTTTGTCGATGTTCTTGCCGCCGCCTTGCGCCATTTCAGGCCGGCCGCCGCCGCGGCCTTCGAGTAGTGCACACGCTTCGCGCATCAACAGGCTCATGTCGCCACGCGCGTCGGCGGAGCGAGCGAAGACAAGACGCGCGGTGTCTTGATCGCGTGAGCCTAACAAAGCAATCGTTTGCGGTTTTTCGATGAGGGCGTGTGCGAGTTTCTTAAGCGAGTCGGCGTCGCGATCGGAGAATACATGCGATACGACGCCATCCTGAGCTGACGCCAACAACTTTTCCGCTTCAAATTCAGCCGCATCTTCTTCAAGCACACGAATGCGACGATTCAACTCCTTGTGCTCTTCCACCATCTGCGCTGCAACCTGCGGCGCATCGTCTCTCCCCGTACTAAACAACGCGGCCACATCCCGCGCGCTCTTATTCGCGCGTCGATAGTCGGCGAGCGCACGCGTGCCCGCGACAAACTCAATCCGCGTCAAACCCTTCGCACGTTCCCACGATCGCACCGCAATCATTCCAACTTCACCAGTGCGATACGCGTGCGTACCACCACACGGCGTCAAGTCAAATCCTTCGATCTCAATCAAACGCAATTCACCTTCACGCGCCGGTTGTTTCCGCAAGGCCAACTCCGCCGCCTCGTCAGAGTTCACGCTGCGAATCGTGATCGTGCGATCTTCCCAAATGACGTTGTTGGCGAGTTCAACGGCGCGCTCGATGACGTCGCCGGTCGGATTACTCAGATCGACGTCGATCTCACACGAAGCGTCGAGCACGCGGAAGCTACGAGTGGGCGCATTGAAGAGCGTGATGAAAGCCTGCGACAGAATGTGTTGTCCGGTGTGCTGCTGCATGTGGTCCAGGCGACGCGACCAATCTATACGGCCGTGCACAATCGCATCACGCTGCGGCGCCGTACCCTGGATCACGTGCTGCACACCGTTATCACCATCGTCGATACACTCAACCACACGCGCGCCATTGAGCGTTCCGGTATCACTCGGTTGTCCGCCGCCAGTCGGATAAAATGCAGTGCGATCGAGCACGACCGCGGTCCAACCGCTGACGCGATCAGACAAGTCGACAACGCGAGCCTCAAACTCAATCAAATGGGAGTCGGCATAGTAAAGGCGTTCAGTTACGGGCATAGGCCACAGATTATACAGATCAGGAATATACGGATTTACACGGATCTTTTAAGATACGCGCATGAGACCCAAAATACTCGGCATCGTACTCATTGCTCTATTCACCAGCGTCGCGATCGCGCAGGAACCGCCGCTGAAATCGATCACTTACCGGCTGTCGATGTCGCGACCGGTGTCGCATCTTTTCGAGGTGTCGATCCTAATCGAACTACCCGACGAATTGAAAGACAAGTCGCTTCAATTGCAAATGGCGAGATGGTCCCCCGGGCGTTACGGCGTGTTCGATTTCGCTAAGAATGTACAGGAAGTACGTGCTGTTGGCGGCGATGGTTCCAAACGACAGGTCACGCGAGTTAATGATTCGACGTGGAGTGTCTCGCCGCTGGGCAGCTCCCGGCTTACCGTCTCATACAAAGTCTTCGGGAACGATCTCGACGGCACTTTCTCACAACTCGACGCTCGTCACGCGTGCTACAACGGTGGTTCGATCTACATGTACGTCGTGGGTCATAAACCCGATCCGGTGAAACTAGAGATCAACGCGCCCGCAGGCTGGAAGATCGTCAACGGCCGCACCGAGCGCCCCGGCCAAACAACCTGGCAGTTTCCAAACTGGGATATTCTCATCGACACGCCCACCGAAATTGGTCCTGACTGGACGCTCGATACTTTCGAAGTTGACGGTAAGAAGTATCACGTCATGGTCCACTCATTCGGTGAAGAAGGCGGCAAGCGTGCGGCGCTCGTGAAAGACATCGAGAAAATCGTGCGTGCTGAAGTGGCGCTGTGGGGACCGCCGGAATTCGAAGAGTACACCTTCCTACTTCACTTTGCCGCCGACGATCGTTCCGGCGATGGCATGGAGCATCTGACTTCAACCCAGATCATCGAACCTGGCGCACTCGGCGAGACTGGTGTTTATGAGTCAACGCTCGACACTATCGCACACGAGTTCTTTCACGTTTGGAACGTGAAGAGACTGCGGCCTCTCGAACTCGGACCATGGGATTTTACGCGGCCGGCAAACACGCGTGGGCTCTGGGTGGCCGAGGGCTTCACAAATTATTACGGACATTTAATGACGCGCCGCGCTGCTCTCTGGGACGACAAGAAATTCTTTGATCGCGAAGCGCAAACAATCACGCGGGTTGAGGCGGCGCCGGGAAACCGTTTGATGAGTGCGGAAGAATCGTCGCTCTCGGCGCCGTTTATTGACGGGGCACAACACGCGCAGGCGACCAATCTGCAAAACACTTCAATCAGTTATTACCCCAAGGGTGAGCTGATCGCGATGGTGCTCGATCTGCTCGTGCGCGGGCGGACGAAAGGCAAGGCGTCACTCGACGACGTAATGCGCGATATGTACGACGAGTTTTATCTGAAGAGTCCGAATAGCAGTTATTACCTGCGCGGACGCGGATACCAAACGGAGGATCTCGAACGAATCATTTCGCGGCGGTCGGGCCACGATTTTGGCGACTTCTTCAAACGACATATCCGTGATGTGGAGCTGTTGCCTTACGACGAAGCGTTTGGTCACGTCGGCTTACAGCTTCAAAAGACGCAGGCAAAAGAACCGTTCAATGCCGGGCTCTGGATCGATTTCGAAGATCGCAAGGCAGTCGTGTCAGTTGTGGTCAACAACTCACCGGCTGAAGACGCAGGGTTGCAAAGTAAAGATCAGATTCTTTCGCTTGCCGGCAAGGCTGTGGGCGAGGATTGGCGCAAGACGCTGGCGCGTTTTAAGGAAGGTGATTCGGTGCCGGTGGTGATCAAACGCGATCGAAACACGATCAAGACGAATATTGTGCTACGTCAGCCGGAGCGGTTTGAGTACAAGATCGTGGAGCGAGCTGATGCGACGGTCGAACAGAAGGCGTTGCGGGCTGCGTGGCTTAGTGGAAAATGAGCCACAGGATCAAACGGATTTTAAGGAACGATTATGTTCAGGGAGTGCGGAGCGATTTCGAAACGCATCGGTAGGTGACCGAGTAGTTCGCCGTCGACCTGAACCTGAGAATCGCCGTACGCTTTAACCGTCGTGGCTTTTACAAATTGTACTTCGGGCGTGTCGCGAGGCATGCCGTCGCGCATCGCGTAAGAAAGAAGATGCAGGTAACGAAGGCGGCTCATCGTTTGAATAATACACACTTCGAACTCACGTTGATCGAGTCGTGCGCCCGGTGTGATCGAAAGATCGCCGCCATAGCGAGCTGACTTTCCAATTGCTGCAAACGTACCGGTGTATTTCTGATCGTTGATTTCGAGCGTAAAGGGTTTTGGGTTCCAGGTTGCCAGGTGACTGAGACCGGAAATCCAAAACGCTCCTTTACCAATGCGCTTCTTCAGCGACGGCTGCACGCGTCTCACTACTGAAGCGTCGAGTCCGATTCCAGCCATCAAAACAAAGTGACGTCGCTCGTTCGTGGTTTCCTCGATTGCGACACCGAGATAGATCTCGCGTGTCTTGCCTTGGGCAGCGATCCGGAGTGCTTGTTCGTCGTCGAGCGGCAGTCCGAGCTCACGGGCGAGCACGTTTGCAGTGCCACGCGGAATGATGCCGAGTCGTGCGTTTGTTCCGGCGAGGCCTTGAATCGCTTCATTGATCGTGCCGTCACCACCGGCGACGATCACGTCAGAACTGCCGTTGCGCGCTACGCGGTATGCGATTTCCGTTGCATCGCCCGGTCCGGCTGTTAAGCGCAAATCGATTTTAAGACCGAGTGATTCCAGACGCGCGGCGAGTTCCGGAACCGGCCGTAGTCGTCGCGATGCGTAGCGGCCAGTCTTCGGATTGGAGATCAGGGTTGCCTTGCGGATAGACATCGATAGCGATTGAAGCTGGCAAGCGAAATGCCGTGCGCTTTTCCAATCACATTTACAGCTTTGCTGAATGTGTTGGTTTCAAAAACGGACACTTGTCAGATAAATAAGTCACAAGGTGGCACAGTCACGCGCTAAATACAACTCGGATTACTGGCTCACAAGTCTTGCGAATTCGCTCAGGTCTGCGCTGTTGACGTCTGAAACAGCCCAGTAGCTCGCGCCTGAACTTGTCCAGTGAACGACGTTGTAACTGTTGAGCGTCAGTTGTTGTGCGGGTTTGTCGGGAACGCCGGGAGATCGCCAGATGTAGAGATTGATCGAGTGTTTGCGTCGTTGATAGACGAGCGCGGCAACAGTTTGATTGTTAATGTAATCGAGACGGCCACCGATAAGTGGAAAGTCGTGGTCGGCGAGATCTTTCACGGTCGGGGCGAAATCGAGCTTGCCGTTGAACCAGGGCTTCACGGTGTGTTGATCTGAAGACGGTACATCCACCAGATGATCGACCATCATGGAGCGGACGTGGTTGGACACGACTTCCTGTGCGAGCAGGTTGTCAGCGCGTGTTTGCGAGCGCGAGGAAACGATCGTCCACAACAACAACCCCGAGAACGCAAGAATCACCACCGCCGCCGCAGCAAGCCAGCCGCGAGAATAGGGCGCCTCGGAACGTACTGTAGGGGCGGCCCTCCGTGGCC
>DASSFI010000020.1:0-8429 GCA_035694465.1 Pyrinomonadaceae bacterium
GGCCACGGAGGGCCGCCCCTACAGTACGTACCACAGCGTTCGTGCAGCTTAGATATGTGGGCGATGTCGTGCGTACTGTAGGGGCGGCCCTCCGTGGCCGCCCTTGCGTCGAACTCTTTCCTTATGCCCAAACTGTTACGCTACATCGCGGCGTCCAAAACAGAGACATTGCCACCGGCGTCGCCGATGACAAATGTTTTATTGTCGGGGCGAAAGGCAGCCTCGCTGGCGTTGTAAACAAATACGATCGTGCGCGAGCGCATGGTCGCTAAGTTCCAGACGCGCACTCCACCATCGAGTGAGCAGGTCGCGATCTTGTCGCCCGCCGGTGAGAAAGCGAGACAGCAGATGCACGAACAATTCTTCCCCACTACCCGAGCTTCACCGGTCTGAACATTCCACAGGCACAACGTCTCGTCCCAACTTCCCGACGCGACACTCTTTCCATCCGGAGAAAAAGCCACTGAAGTAATTTGACGACGACTACTGCCGATGACGCGAGCAGTGCCAGTTTCCAGATCCCATAATCGAATGGCCGGATTGCTTCGTACAGAATCAGCAGCCGCGATCCACTTGCCGTCGGGAGAAAAAGAGATTGAGCTACAACCGCCGGCTCCGCTCTTGAGAACTCTCATCTGGCCGGTCTGCAAATTCCACACGCGCAACACGCCGGTCTCTTCTGCGCTCGCACACGCGAGACTCTTCCCACCCGGTGAAAACGCAAGTTTTGGCGATCGCTCGCCACACTCTCCCAAATCAACCATCTCGCCCGATCGTAGATCCCAAAAGCGAATACTCGAACTCTTTTGATCGGCGCCCTCGTTGGCTGAAGCAAGCAAGACACCGTTAGGTGAATACGCCACTGACGAGATTGGACCATCCGTCGTACCCACGACGCGCGGTCTCCGGCTGTCAAAGGTCCACCGGTACATCCGACGCTCATCGCCTCCGAATGCAACCTCATCACCAAACGGTGAACAGGCAACGGTGCGAATGGCGGTTTGAGTTTGCACCGCGGCGCCATACAGAGTTGGCTCCGCGAAAGAGGTTGATGCGACAGCATTCGATGGCATGGAGGACTCTGATTCCTCACCATCGCGCGCAGCTTCTTCCCGCAAGAGAGTTCGAATCGCCTGCGACCACGAGTCGACGATCCAGCGCGCATCTCCCTCGCTCAGCGATCGGCCTTTGCGCAATCGTTTGACGAGCAAACCGCGTAGCAGTTCACGCGGGAGACCTTCGTGAGAAGTCAACAGGTCACTCGGAATGCGTTCGCGAACGGAGAATACAAGCAGATGGATCTCTTCCTTGTATTCGCCGCAGTAGTCCTTTAATAAATTCTCACAGAGCTTTGCATCAGTGAGCGGCGCCCGGCCATGACGGATCAGAATCTCACTCAGTTTCTGCGTAACCAGTTCATTGAGCTGCTTCAAGACCAGATTTCACCTTCAATATGTCCGAAGTTGATCCGTGTGCCGACGGCGAGGGTCACGCTGCGACCGGGTGAGACGTCCTTGATCTCGCCACTGCGGTTGGTGGTGGACCACGTACCGTCTGAAATGTTCTTCAATCCCCAGATGGAAGGATCGGCGGGGTGCCTGGTGACGGCTGCGACTGCGCGTGAGAAATCGTATTTCTTCTCTTCGTCAACATGGTGTGCGAAGAGTTGTGTGTCGTGATTGAGCATCACGAAATTCCGTCCGAGTCGCACGCGTGGTGGCAGGTGGAGTTGATTACGGCACGACCAACAGCGGTTCTCACCATCAGACTCGCCGGCATCATGAAAGTTTTCTGCGTTGCAGTGCGCGCAATAAATGATCGAGTCGCGAAGGCGGACCATCGCGGCGCGCCAGTTACTCTCGCGCACGCGACCGTGTTGTGGATCGATGATGCCTTCAGTGAATGCTTTGGTGAACAGGTCGCGCAAAACTTTCGGATAGATACTCCAAAACACGAGAGGGTTGCGCTGGTGTCGCGGATCCGGAGCGTTCGAATCGTCAGCCGGATCAAAGATGAACACGGGCTCGGTGCCGTACAACTTTCGCATGGCCGGCAAGTCGAGACACTTGATCGCCAGTTCCTTTTTGCCCTCGAGCGGGTGATGCATCATGAACATGTAGAACAGCAACACTGCGAGTGAGAAAAGGTCGGTTTGTGTGCTGGGTACGGCGTCACCACGAACGATTTCCGGCGCCATGAAACGCGGCGTACCGTAGACGCCGCTGCGCGATTGATTATCGACCGCGACGTTGTCGTTATCGCAGATCAAGACCTCGCCCGAGGTGGGATCAAAGAACGCATTGCCGAACGAGATGTCGCGATAACAAAATCCTTTGGCGTGAAGTTGCAGATAGCTGTGAGAGAGTTCCAAACCGGCGGTAGCGAGCGCTCGGAAGCTTGGTTCGATCCTGCGCTTCATCATATCGACGATGCCGCGAAACCGCGGATCACGTAGCGGCATGATGTAGCCAAAGCCGGAGTTTGCATTCGCAGTTGCGATCTCGATGGGCCAGAGAAAGCGATCGCTGGGAGAGCCCATCTTGATTAGAGTCTCGAGGGCTTTACGCTGGTCTGCTGTGCCGGAAGATTGGAAATACCATTTCAGGGCAACCGGTTTGCCGTTCTGCAGCGCCCGATAAACTTCACCCTGACCACCACCGCCAAGGAATTTTTCGACGGTGCAGGTGGAACGCGATGAAGCGGTCTGGACCTTCTGTCCGGATTTGAGGATCTGGTCCATAAAGGGTTCTATCCACAGATTACACAGATTGATTTATTTAATCTGCGTAATCTGTGGATAACAGAGAATTCCCACGGTCACGTCGTCGCCACTGCCGGCGCGTGTTGAATCCAAAAGCCAGCCTTCCAAACTATCCTGGACGTGGCCCAGGCCGGCGGTGCGAATCATTTCTAAAATATCTGATCCGACTTTCAGAAAGCCTGCCTGGTCGCGAAATGAATTTGGATAGCCGTCGGTTGCCAACAGAATGAGCGCCGGGTGTTCGTTAGTAATCGCCTGAAAGCTGATTCGGAAATCGCTCCACGCTTCGGCGGTGCAAAGCGAAGTGGTCTCGTTAGCAAACAGACGCTCGTCTTTAATTAAGGGCTTTGAAACCGTGCCCTGATCGGTAACCGTCAGAATCTCGCCGTCGCCGAGTTGCAGATACAAAATAAACCGCTCGGATACGGCCACAGTCAGAATAGTTGCGCCATATGCCTGACTCAGTGTGTCGTTTCTTAATGCGTCGAGTTCAACTTCAGACAACGGATTCGCGTTGAGGTGTTCTTCGACACCCTCACGCCATGCACGCACTATCGCATGCGGCAGCCACTCTTCCGCGGCGCGCTTTATGAGCGACAAGTTCTCAACATCTGTTTGGCCCAGGACAAACTCGTGAACCAGTTGAGTTGCTGTCTTAACTGCGATAGTCGCGCCGATGTGACTGCGTGGATAACGAGCGCTGCCATGCCCGTCGGCTACAGCGAGAACGAGGGACGAACCATTGCCAGTCCACTGAATCGCGTCCTGGTTCGGCATGCCGCTGCGTTCATGTGCAGCACCGCGGACACTTGCACCAGCGGCCTGCCAACGTCGCCTGTCATTCGCACGACTCATTCCTACCAGACGTCGTCTGCGGATGGTCCAGTCGCATCCGGCAGGGCGGGAATCGGCACGTTGAGACCCGTTGCCGAGGCAGCCACGCTTTGACTGGCCGGCGATGAAGCAGATTTGAGCACGGCGGTCGAAACCCACCTGATGTACTTGATTAAGGACTCCGGATTGTTTGCCTGGAGAGGTCGAAGTTCAGGGTTGGCAATGAACTTCTTCAACACTTCCTGATCGGCGTCTTCACCAATCGCGATCGCGATGCGCACTGCTTTGCGTCCCCACGGCTCGTTCATCAACAACTGGAGACCGCCGCTGAAATCGTCGGTCGGCTGACCATCGGAAATGAGCACGAGGACAGGCGGCAACGCGCGTTCATCCATCGGCGGAATTCTGAGTTGATCGGCAACGATACTCAATGCTTTGCCCATTGCAGTAACGCCACCTGCATCCAGATCATCCCACTTAAAATCCGCGATGTCGGTCGGTTGCGAAACGTGCCATTGCGCGCCGTCAGAAAATCTGACTGCACGCACCAACACTTGCGCGTTTGGATTCTCGTCGGCAACGTCCTGCATGTGAGGAATTGCTTCTTTGATTGCGGTATTGAGCGACTGGATCTTTCCATCAATCGCCATCGATCCGGAGCAATCGGCAATCCAGATAAAGTGCAGCGGTCGCGTCGCTAATTCACCACCAGGTCGCATGGTCACCAGGGGATTTAACCTCGTTCATTGCTAATCTCCGAAGCATTATGCCTCAAGAGTGCTTTCATTTGGAGACTAAGTCTACGTAATAAATCTGAAAAAGGAGGTGCTTTACATTTGACTGAGGCGTCCTCCCAGTTCTGCATTTATGTCGGTCATGATCGATCCGTGTCGGTCGAGTTGGGCCGTTATTACTTCAAACGCCGCCGTATAGGAATCATCCCTGATGGCCATTCCAGTGATCGTTGCGCCAGCGCTGGCCTTCAGATTATGTGCGAGCTGGGTCAGATACCTCAGCAGATGACGCTCAACAAATGCCGCATCAAACTTCGCACCCATTTGTAACTCCCCTAACATCTCGTTCTTGGTAACAGTTTGTTGGGTATCGATGATCTTATCTGCCGACACATTCGATTTCTGGAACTGGTTCACTGTAGCTCCCGTTGCCACATAGCGGCCGCGTACATCGTCATCATCTACGCCCTGGCCAGTTTCGGCGGCGTATTCGTGGCGATTCAGAGACGTGTTCATGAGATGCGCGGCGTCCCAGTTGTTTTCGCCCGGAACCGACTCGGGTCCTTTGTGACGCTGGCCAACCTGTACCTGCACTTTTGCATGGTCCGTGAAGAGTCGCGGCCTGACCGATCCTCCGTGATCGAGAACGGCAAGCGCCACCGACAAAACCTGCTGGAAAAAACGCACCGTACGTGAGGCGACGTGGAGCTTATAACTCTCCATATTCAAGTCGGGCACACTGGCTCCCGGAAGAGACCTCGAGTCGGGCACCTTGTCCCTGGCCCTTTGAATAACAGAACCCGTGCGAGTGTTCACTTTGGAGGCCAACTTAGGCTGTAGTGCTCTTTTCTGCTCGGGACGAAACACCGGCGGCGCCGAGGGTGGCTTTCTTTGCTCTTGACCTGCCGGCGGGTTCTGACCCGGCGAGCGTTTTGTTTGTAAGACTCTTGGAACCGGCTGCGGTCGATACACTGGCGGTGGTGTCGGCGACTTTTGCAGCGCTGTGATCATCTTCGCCTGCACGATCGTCTTTCCTTCCGGTCGATAAACCGGTGGCGCCACGGGCTTACTTTTGTTCGGTGGTTTCGTCATCACGCTGGTTCCCTCTTACAACATCTCATTGCCGATGAACCTATTACCCTCGATGGAATTATTCACCGTCACCCTGCCGACTTGCAGTGAGCGATTCCATTTCGCACGCATTCTCTCAACCCAGCGACCTCGTCTTAGTTCGTCGAGTTCACGAGCGATTCTGGCCCGTTCCAGTTGACGCGGATATTCATCGGTTCGATGAAAGCCGAGATTGACCTGAGCGGTCATAAACCCATAGTCAGTATCCTCGCCCATCATGCGCCGGAAACGTCTGACAAAATCCTCTCGTTCCTCAGCGACTAATTCCGGGTTCAGACCCTCGAGGGGAGTTATTTCTACTTCATCTCCGTAACCACCTCTGATTTCGCGATGCGCAAAATCTCTCACGCCATTGTGAATGAGGAACTGAGGTCTCCTCAGGTTCTTGCTGACATGCCCTTCGAGTGTGACCAGACTCTCGCCATCTTTAGCAACAACTGTGGCTGCGTGGTATTTGCAGTGTGGATTATCGATATAGATGTGACGCATCATGTCTCCCACCTGGAGCTCCAGATCGCGAGGGTGATCGGGCGCAGTGACGTGGACGTTCTTTTTCTTTCGTCCGGTCTGCAAGAGTGGAAGCTCGCCGTTCATCATCATCAGGTTCTGAAGAGCGTCACCAAACGCATAACAATCGTTCTTGCCGAACACTCCGATCGTTGGTCGTTCACCAATTTCCGGTGGCGACAAAACGTCATCTCCGAGACCCCTGAGCGAGAAACGCTTGGTCGAATCAACAAATCCCTTCTTAATATATTCATATTGTCCGGGTTTGCCCTTCACTGGCGACGCGATGTTTTCTTCTTTGCTTAGAAAGCGGACGTTGGGAGTCCAGGCGTTCAGCGGTATGTGGGACCCCGCCGTACGATCCAGCGTTCGCTGGTAAAGGCCGGTCGGTCTGGGTGGGATCGCACCCATCACACTATAAAGGACAGTGTTATCAGCCGGATCGATCAGATACCGACGGTTCTCTGTCATCACAGCAGTTTTGAGATCCACATCGCGTTGCACGACATTTCGCGCATGCAAAGATTGCGATCGTTGGATTGCGCCGGGCGGCGAACCCACCGACCTTTTGGTCTGCAAGACCTTAGGCATCGGTTGTGGACGGTACACCGGCGGAGCAACGGGCCGAGTCTTCATTTGCACCGGCGGCGTGGGTGACTGCCGCTGTGCAGCGATCACTTTCGGTTGCACAATCTTCTTTGGTTCCGGACGATATACGTTCTGACCCGGTGTGCGCTTTGTCTGTAAAACTATTGGCACAGGCTGCGGACGATAAGGAGCCACTAATGGCTGCTTCTTATTCTGTAATCCATTTGCGAGTTTTGCCTGTACTGCGTTATGTCCCCTAGTTCTCATCTATTGTGACTCTTCCTTGGATGGTCCTTTATTTATTCGTTGAATTCATCAACCGCGACCACTGCCGCTGCATGGTAGGGCGACTTAGCCACCCGTTTACGTTTTCCAGCTTTTTCGTCCCATTCTTGTTTACGATCACGTAGGCATAGCCCAGCCCGCGATCCGCTTTGTCGTTATCTTTTTGACGTCCACCTTCACCTTAAGCAGTCAAAAGCCGTCGTGGTCTATGATTCATCACGAACTGTAACGCCGACTGCGCGTGTTACCTGCCGGGCCACTCGGTCGTCCTCGACTTCGCGACCGGTCACGACTACCTCCACCTCCACCTCCACCGCCTCTTGCTGCTGGACTTAGCGATCGTTCATCGCGGCTCTCGCTACGCCTGCGACTTTGCATGCGATCGCGAGTGCGGCCACGCCCAGGATCGGGCGATCTGTCCCGGCCGTCTCGCACCACCGGCAAGCTTTGAAATTCGTCAACCGCTTTCATGAGGTCGCCATAGCTGACCGCTCCCGGCTTGGCTTCAATCTCCTTGAATCTTTCGTAGCTCCCAAACCAGCGACCAAAGTGCCTGCCGCCCGGCCAGTCAAAGTCAGTTGAGAAGTGCACATCTTCGGCGACCTCGACTCTCTCCTCGGCAGAAGATTTGATTTCGTCATCCTTCTCGAATGCTCGTAAAACGCCTTTCATAAGTTCTTTCTGTTTCCATTGCACAAAGCCGCGGTAGCGGCTTAGTAACTCACCTACTTCACTGGCCGATAAGTCGCCCGCTTTGATCTCGTCAAGTCGTCCGCCAATCGCGGTGGAAAGCATTCCGATGGCGCTATTTGAGGCGCCGTCTCCGGGAATAAGGTTTGGAATATAGTTATTCAGATCCTTCAAGATCTTCTCGAGTTTTGCGACGGAAGTCTTTTCACCCTCGTCATCGTCTTTGTGAGCGTTCCACCAGTTTAGAAGCATATGCCTCATCAAGTGATTTGGAATGATGTGACGTCGGTGCTCTCCCTTCTTGATCTCCACCTCACGTTTCACCTCCGCTGAAAAGGGGGTGCGCTTTAACACTTCCTTCTTCTTTGCGGACCTGCTTCTCGACGCAAGTTGTACGGTTGCGCCGAGCTTGACTGCCGGCGCCGGTTGATTCTTTGTCTGCACAACTTTGGGAACAGGAACCAAACGGTGGGGTACCGGCGGCGCCCGAACAGTAGGCCGAATCTGAGTCGGTAATAGTTTCGGCTGCAAAATCTTCGGCGCTGGTGGCGGACGAAACACGGGCGGCGCTACGGGCTGTCGCGGTAATTGAAGTTTCTGCGGACTGAGAGGCAATGCACTCTTTGTCTGTAAGACTTTTGGTATCGGTTGTGGACGATAAACGGGAGGCGCAACCGGCCGCCTGACATTTTGCAGTGGCACCGGAGCCTTCAACTGGGCCACCGCCGGCTTGAACTGATGTGTTGGCTTCTTAGTTGAGTTCACTTCAACTCTCTTAAGTCGCGAAAGTTAGACGTCAAACTTGGAAGGGGTCAGTACCGTCCGCGATAGCGGATGGGTCAACGCCGAGTTTCCAGGAACGACGATTAACTCGCATGCTGATCGCTGACCCATCCGCT
>DASSFI010000021.1:0-112681 GCA_035694465.1 Pyrinomonadaceae bacterium
CGAGGTTAACGCGCGCATGAACCCGTTGGACTGGTGGCGAAGCAGAAAGGTGAAAACTCGTTCTGAAGATAGAGTGCCGATTCACGACATCCAGCCAGGCTTCTTCCAGTGCCGGGACGCTCAAATCCTCCCACAGCGAGCAGAGCATCTGCTGGATGTAGGTTCCGGAACCGTGGTCAGATCCGTGAATCAGCATCCCAAGCTGGGTCGGTGATAATCCGTATTCGTCTTCCTGGTTCTGTGGAGTCATTGCCTGGCAAACGCGGTTTAAAACCCCAACACGTGATTTGGGATTTTAATATAAATGATCAAAACCCCCGTTTAATTACTATAGGCGCAAAACCTCTCAAATCCCCGTTAAAAGAGGCTGGAGTCTCAATTATCAGGCCCGTGCTACTATTTGATTACTTGGGAGAGATGTCTATAAAGGCTCGGCAGAAAGGTAAAAACCGTGAATAGTGACGAACGTGAGGATACCAGAATTTACAAGGTTGTCGTTAATCATGAGGAACAGTATTCAATTTGGCCGGCCGATCGAGAAAACGCGTTAGGCTGGAACGATGCCGGTAAAACGGGAACCAAAGCTGAATGCCTGGACTACATCAAGGAAGTTTGGACTGACATGAGACCTTTAAGCTTGAGGAAGAAGATGGAGGAGGCCGCTAAACAAGACTGACGGTGTTTTTATCAACGTGAAATTGTAAGCCTCCCTAAAGACACGCCGACGCGCGTGTTACGTGATCCACTGGTTCGTTAGCCGAACCGCACGCCATTTACCGTCGACCTTCTCAAGCACGACCGTGCCGCCTGAATAACCGATCGTGACGTTGGCATTCGCTTTGGTCCCCTCTGCATTGACGAATTCGATTTGGGTTACGTGGGGATACGTCTCGAGTTCCCAGCCGCCCCAGTGGCCGGGTCTCGCCTCGAAGAACCGCCCGAATAGCGAAAGGATTTGCATCGAATCGCCGACCGGCTGATTCGGCGTTTCCATGATTTGCGTCGGCGCGCGGTGCTTCGTCCCGCCAATCGTTGGCAACAGCCGCGCCAGGAGCGATAGCTCATCGGACTTGAGTAACAGCACGTGATCGAGATCCGGGAACCGCTGATACACGGTGTGCCGAACAACTTCTCCATCCGAAGTCTTCACTTGGACGTCGGCGCGCACCACGATAAAGCGAGGCAGCTCCGCCGGAAAGTTGAAGGCATTCCAACCTCTGCCGCCGTAGATCGGCAAATCGCCGAGTGGCCGAAAGACTACTTGCCGGATCTCCGCGACGTCTGCGTCGATAGTCGATGTGGGCGGTTGCCGGTTCAGATCGCGCTGAGTTGTTACCCACAAGTCCAACGTCTTCCCCATTAGTGCTTCGGCTTCGCTTGATTGTCCTTGTGTCAGCTTCAGCGCAGCCTCTGCCAGTGCAGCAGTTGCGACGAAGGAATCAAACGGCTCCTTAGTGATCGCGTCCAAAGCAGCTAAAGCTTTCGCCGGGTCATAATGCGCGCCTTCCACGGCAGCCAGATCGAGGGCTGACTCGAGTTGCGCGCGGTGGAGTAGTGACCGCGCCTCGGTCAGCGCTGACGATCCGGGTTCCTGCTTGAGGAACGTAGTCAGCGTATTAATCGCTTCAGCGAATTGGTTCTGATCGAGCTGCCAGCGTCCGCGCGCCAGCAGCCGGCCGCCGGGTTGACGAAGATCATGATCGAGAGTGGCTACCCGCGCCGCCAGATCGTCGCGAGTGACGCGTAGCGTGTCAACAACAGGTCCGGTGACCACGCCCGATAGCGGCGCCTGAGGCGAACTGATCGAATACTCGAATCCATAGTCTCCGTCCCAACTCTTCAGTGCAGTATTGGCGGCAGACAGGGATTCGTCGAATCGGCCTTGCGCATCGAGCGTGCGCGAGGCAAATGCTCCGCCGAGCACGCGGGCGTACGCGTCATTCGCGAATGACATGGCGGCGCGCTTGTAAGCAGCAGAAGCTTTCGGCCAATCTTTCATCTGTTCGTAGCACTCGCCGATGCGAAGCGCAGCGATCGGCGCAAATGAACTCGACGGATAGCGCAAGACAAATTTCTGATACTCCGGCAGTGCACGCGCGTAATCACGTTGGTAGTAATCAAACGCGGCCGCGAACGCGAGCGCGTGCCGAGATGCATCGCCGAGATTCGCCGACACCAGCGTCGTCAGTGCCGCCCGTGCTTTGGCCGGCATCGATGCTCGATCCGCCTCAGGGCCGGCAGACGACTGGCGCGCGTAGTACTGCGCGCGGAACAGTTGGATCCAACCCGGATCTGACGCGGTCTTTTCCAGATCGTCGAGGAATCGTTCGATTCCTCCGACCCGATCGCCCTTCAATTCATACAAATTGCCCATCTTGCTGGCGATAACGTAGCCGAGACTGTTATCAAGCGATAGCAATGCGTTCGGCAGTTGCAGATGCGTTCGCACGAAGTCAGCGTATGTCTCGATGGCCCTATCAACGTTCGCAGGTGAATATCGCGGTGGAGGCGTCTCTGACACGAAGAAGCCGACCAATAACTCAGGCGCCTTTTCCACCCATTCGCTCCGCGTGAACTTGCCGCTCTCCAACTCCTTAACGATGTCCGCTACGCGCAACAGGCGCTCGGTCGGATCCGAGCCGGGTCGCTCGACGCCGGTGATTGGGACATTGACGTGGAGTTGGAAGCCTTCATGGAAGAGGGCCTTCGCTGCTGCGTTAGTACGGGGATGGTCCTTGGCGAATTGATCCAGATCGCCAATCTGTTTCAGCATCTGCCGGGGATCCGACATGAGCAGGTCAACCTGCGTGAGTAGTGCCGCCTCGGTGCCGTCGTAATCTCGGACGAACTGCGTCAACCGCTCGGGCCATTGCTGGCTGGCTTGCCGCCCCTCCAACCACTGATCGATTAGCAGCATTTCAAGCGCAACTCGCGCAGCATCTTCACGTGGTAGCTGTGCGATGCGCGCGCGCGCGGGTGCGATCGTTTGGCGAATCGTCTCGGTGTACGAGCGCGTTTGATCCTGCTGAAACGTAAACATCGTTTCGCTAAGAGCGTGAAGTGCGGCGGTCGTCTGCGCGCCATCGGGTGCTTCGAGTATTCGTTTCAATTCGACCAACGCATCGTCGCGCCGTTCAGCGGCGACGAGCCGCCGGAAAGTGTCAACCGACGCGGAGTCCTGCGCGAGGCGTCGCTTGCCCTGTTTGGCATCTGCGCCCCGGCGCAAGTACCACACAAGCGTTTGGTCGTATGAGGGAAAGTCGAGCCAGGGATCAGACTTGGGCGACTGGCCGCAGAGTGACGGCGCAGGGAGAACCATCAGGAATAAAGCGCCAACGACCTGGATTCGCCTGGCGTTCAAGAAAGCGATTCCTTCATAGTCTGACACCGGTTGATGATACGCTTACGAGCATAATTGGCAAGAACCTAAATCTCAGTACTACTAGCGACGGATTTAGAGTCCACACTTTTCACATTAACCAAGCAGACCATAGCCCGCGTTCTGCATTGGACCTCCACAAAACAACGTTCGATATTGGTGGTGCGCAGCTAAAAGGATTCGACTGTTCTTGAATTTTGCGGTCCGCTTGTCGTGCCACTGGTTAATGCGGCTGATAGGACTGTTAGGATTTGTAAAGCTACTTTAATGTCAGCAACATGAAGCTACGTCAGAAAGGGAGTGTGAATATCTGGGTCTTTGCCTTTGTGGGCGGTAAGCGCGGTACGTCAAAACCGGCAATCCCCAATAACTTCGTGGGTGTAATCGCGGGAGACTTACAACTGGGCCACAATAGCGGATGCCGTAATGAGGCATAGTAAAAGGCTAAGAAAAAGCTTTCTCATTTCTCGAGTCCGTTTCAGAATTCGGCGGGAGCTTTTCGCGATACCGATGAATCTTCGCCAACAGTTCCTCGGCTGACATTGGCAACATACTTCCTGGAATGGCGAATGGCGCTGCCGTTGAGGCTGACTTTAGTATCCTGAAGAAGAATCTCTTTATGGGTGATTGACGAGCAATGATGACATCACTATCAAAGGGAATGATACCGAGCATTGGCTGATCGACGACTCGATAGACAAACATGGTCTTGATTTCGTGCCAGTGAATAAAGCCTGCACTAAAGATTGATCAATTATCGAGAATACCTTCTCGGTTGATTATCACGGCAGGGCTGGGTCTCAGAAGTCGAAAGCATATATAGATTAAGACGACACCGACCGTAGGAGCGCCGATAAAGCAGGCACCGGGTACGAGTGACTTAAACGGCGTTCGGCCCTCGGGTAGACCGTAGATAAAGAAATGAACACAGAAAGCTTCAAAAACCAAGCAACCTATGGCCACTCCTACAAGCTTGATCTTATTAGCAAAGATAACGATGTCTTCCATCGCTCTATGGTTTCTCTCGATTAGCAGCGAGGATCTCGTTAACCCATTTTGTAGTGAATTGCTTCACTTCAATAACCGTGGGTTTAAGTTCAGTTGTAATGACCTCGCCGAGCTTTGCTTTCTCTGACGGAGTGTAATAAATTCTGCGTGCTCTTCCTGACTCCCACTGCATAAGGAAGCTCACATGATAGCCTTACCACCACACGCGACTTCTCTGCGAGTAACCGGCAGAGACCCTTAACTAACAACAAGCTGAATGCGGCCGCTGATTGGCGTCCTACATCGCACTCACGTTCTTTGAGGCGGAGTACACAGCAGTCCTTGTTTGAAAACCGATCTACACTGAACCGGGATAAAACAGCGAAGCGGCGGTTCAAGATGCCACAAATGCGATGAATAAACAGATTGGGAAAGCAGCCGCTCATTTCATGCGGAAAGATAACGAAGGGCTAACACCGCTTCCTGATTTTATCTAGAGCAAGATACGCATAGATGGGCACTCAGCGGGAGGGAACGTATGAATTCTCAGCTCAAAGAAAGAATCTCAAAGCTGTCAGATGAAGAACTCTTGGAAATGGTGGAGAGTAAAGCTTCAGACTATCCTAGTGAATCCCTCGGCTATGCCGCTGAAGAGCTTGAAGCGAGGGGCATCCCATTTTCTTCGCAAGCGAGTGTCACTCCTTACGAATGCGAAGCATGTGGGGCCGACGTTTCGTTCGACGATCAGATTTGTCCAAAATGCGGTGCTGACATATCTGAAGTTGTCGATAGTCCTACGGACGAAAATACAGGAAGTGAGAACCCAGTTGTTGAAACCAGGTATCCAGCTTTGCGCGGTATCTCGGTGATTTTAAGAGTCCTCGCAGTGCTTGCCGCTATTGCCGGGCTGATCGGTGCGCTAGTGGGATTGATTCAAATGTTAGGAAATACCTACGGAGCACCTGCCGCTGGTGGATTGATTGTTTTGGTATCACTGCTGTATGGCGGACTAGGTTGTCTTTATGCGCTTGCTATATCGGAAGGGATTACCGTTTTCATTGATATAGAAGCGAACACAAGATTGACCAACAACCTATTAAGAAAGCTCTTGGATAGATAGGTGCTGCGTAATACTCAGCTCGCCTTCCGCGAATCGTTAGGTTGCGCCGCTATCGCGACCAGGTTCCATATTTAGTCGAATAACGAATGAGCAACTTCCGCTTTCGCTTGAATTGAAACGCTATTCTGAAGTTCACGGTCGAAGAATCAGCAACGCCACGCCGGTTTCGAAATTTTATTGACACGTTTGTTGGCGTTCCTCTAAGATCTGCGCGCTCGGCCTTTCGTCACATCTTTAACACAGCCTGAATCATCCTCAAGGAAAATTCATGAACTTGCAGCCCTCTATCCGCATGAAACTATCTGCAATATTGATCAATTCATTTTTATTCCTCGTCATGGCTATTGCCTTGCTGCTTGTGCTTCGGTTTGCCGGGGACCGTCCAGGAAACCAGCCAGTCGCTGCGCATACTGGGCCAAATTCTGCACCCGTCGCAGTCAACGATGGACCTTATACAGTTCACGGATCGCTCCTGCTGCCGCAGGTAATGACAAACGATTCCGATCCTGATGGAGACTCGATCGTCTTCGACGTCATCGGGACTAACCCGACTCACGGCAATCTCAGTTTTAGCGCCACTCCGGGAGTCATTCAATACAACGCTACCCAAGCCGGCTATGTGGGTCCAGATAGTTTCACATATCGTATTGGCGATAATCACGGTGCTAAGTCAAGCTTCGCAACAGTCAGCATAAGTGTGGTGAACCAGGCGCCGATTGCAACGACGGACAATTACACCGTGCACGGCGCCACGATGCTACTGCCGCACCCAAAAACCAACGACACAGACCCGGATGGCGACAATATTATTTTCGACATCATCGTCACGCCGCCTTCGCACGGTAACGTTTCCTTTCCTGATGGTGTGAATCTACGTTACACGCCAAGCCCTCCTTATGTCGGACCTGACAGTTTCACTTACCGGATCAAAGACAGCCTGGGACTGACGGCGATTGGCACCGTAAACATCAATGTGGTGAATCAGGCGCCGACTCCAGTCACTGACAATTACACTGTGCATGGGCCAACGATGCTGCTGCCACATCCGAAAGCTAACGATTTCGATGCTGACGGGGACAGTTTTGTTTTTGACGTGGTATTGACGCCCCCGGCGCACGGCAACGTCAGCTTTCCCGACGGCGTGAATCTGCGTTACACGCCAAATCCTCCGACCTACGTGGGCGCGGACAGTTTTACTTACCGCATTCGCGATAGCCTGGGATTGAATGCTACCGGCACGGTAAATCTGACGGTGCAAAACCAGGCGCCCGTGATAGTGAACGATGCCTACACAATTCGCGGCACTAGCGCACAACAATTGATTCCCAATGTAATCGCAAATGATTTTGATCCTGACGGCGACAGCATCATCTTCGATCTAGTGGTGCAAAATCCTACTCACGGGTCGCTCGGTTTTGGCGGTGGCGGCGTTATCTTTTACACGCCACAGGCGGGCTACACAGGCACCGATAAGTTCACCTACAAGATAGCTGACAGTCTGGCGCAACGATCGGCAGTCGGTACCGTTACGCTCTATGTGATTGGCGATGGAGAGCGTCTAGGCTGTGAGGGCTGTTCAGCAACGCCCGCCAGAGGCCCGAGGTTTGTTGGTAAACCCGTAGATGTCACTACCGGCAACATGTATTTGCAGCAAACAGACTACGAATTGCCGGGCAGCGGACAAATGATACGTCTCCAGAGAACCTACAACAGTCAGTCAACTCGCACGGGACTGTTCGGCAAGGGCTGGTCGACTGTTTATGACGAGGCGCTTCAGGTCTACGACGCTAATCTAATTCGCCTGAATGAGCCTGATGGTCGGGCCACCTACTTTGGTCGCCCCACGGGTTCATCAGGAATGTTCGCGCCCGTCGAAGCAGATTTTCGCGGACAGATTACACAAACGGGTAGTGGCTACACTTTGTCGTTTAAGAATGGCAGCACCCATCAATTCGATACCAACGGGAAGTTACTTTCCCTTACAGATCGTAACGGAAATCAAACGAGCCTCGCTTACAACGGAAGCGGAAAACTATCTTCCGTGACAGATCCTTTTGGCCGCACGATCTCGTTCGTGACCAACCTCAACGGTCGCGTCACCTCTATCACCGATACTACTGGAACTATCGCCAATTACAGCTATGGTGCGTCCCAGGAACTGCTGACCGTTACCTATGCAGACAGTTCCGGTTATGCCTTTGCTTATGACGGTAGTCTGCGACTGACGACAGCGAGCGATAAGCTCGGTAATGTCCTTGAAGCACATACGTACGACGCGCAAGGGCGTGCCACGATGTCGGAAAAACACGGTGGCGTGGAACACTACACGCTCAGCTACGTCTCGGCGACGGAAACAGATGTAACCGACGCGCTGAATCGAGTGACAAAGTATTTTTTTGATAAAACGAAGGCTCGTAATGTGGTAACGAGTGTTGAAGGCGTCTGCGCTTGTGGCGGCAGCGGTTCGCAGATTAATAGCTGGACTTACGACAGCAGTCTGAACGTGACGAGTTATACAGATGGTCTCAATCACACGACCAGCTTCACTTATGATGTGGACGGGAATGTCCTCACCATTACCGATGCAGTGGGCACAATTACGTTCACCTATAATAGTCTTGGTCAGATCTTGACGCGCACTGACAAGATGGGCGGGATAACCACCAATACTTACAGTGCCACAGGGAACCTGTTGACGACCAAAGATGCGCTGAACAACACCACCACTTTCACTTACGACGGCCGCGGCCAGATCCTGACTGTCACTGACCCTCGGACCAAGGTGACGACGTTTACCTGGGACACGAATGGCCAACTAACGCAGATAACAGACGCGCTCAGCCATACAACGAACTTCGCTTACAACCCACGCGCTTTGTTGACGACCAAGACCGATGCGCTCAGCCAAACGGTCAGCTACGAATATGATGCGATAGGGCGTCCGAAGAAAATTATTTATCCTGACACCACTTTTGTTCTCTATACCTACGATCTCGCGGGCCGGCGCACGAAAGTAACAGACCCGCGCGGTAACGAGACAAACTTCGCGTTTGATTCCGCCTATCGCCTAACGAGCGTTACAGACGAACTGAGTCACACCACCACATACGGCTACGATTTGATGTCAAACCTGACCGCAAAGACAGATGCCCTCTCCCGTGTAACAAATAATGAATACGACGACTTCAACAGAGTGAAGAAGACCATCTATCCACCCGCGTTCTCAGGCTCCACTCGATTAGAGGAAACAATCACGTACGACAACGCAGGCAACATAACAAAGAGAACTGATACGGCGGGCCGAGATACAACGTATGCGTACGATTCAGTTAACCGGTTGACGACCATAACTGATCCGTCGCTGCAGGTTACTCAATTTCAGTACAACGCCCGCTCACAGCAAACGCAAATCACCGACGCTGCGGGTCAGCAATACACCTTTAGCTACGATCCTCTCGGACGGACTTTGCAGTCGACTCGCGCCGGCACTTCGAAGACTTATGTTTACGATGTTGTCGGCAATTTAACGCAGCGGACCGACTACAACGGTGCGATCACTACCTATGTTTATGACGATCTGAATCAGCTAACTACCATCAACTACCCCGATTCGACGTCGGCTTCTTATAGTTACGATACGTTGTCACGTCTGACTGCCGCGACAAATCCAGCCGGCACAGTGAGCTTTAACTACGATTCACGCGATCGGGTGACGAGTACAACTGATGTTTGGGGACAGACGGTGAGCTATTCGTACGATGCCAACAGCAATCGTACTGCGTTTACCCTCGGCGGCTCAGCTTACACAACATATCAGTACGATGCGGCTAATCGTCTCACAACGTTGACGGACAATTCGAGCCAGAATTTCCTTTATACCTACGATGCGGTTAATCGACTGACCGCTCGTTCGGCGCCAAATCTCGTGACTACCAGTTTGACGTACGACGATCTGGATCGTCTGTTTGAGTTGGCTCATACAAAATCATCAGGAACTCTGGAGCTAAATCAGTATGGCTACAACAATGCCAGTAAGTTGGTAAGTTGGGCGACGTCAACCGATAGTCGAAGCTACAACTACGACGCCAATGATCGTTTGACGAGCATGGTGAGCGCCGGGGGAAATGAAACGTACGGTTACAACGCGGTAGGTAGCCGGACCAGTTCGCACCTGAGCGGCAGCTATAGTTATCAACCAAACAACCGGCTGACAGCTAGCTCCTCGGCAACTTACAGTTACGACAACAACGGAAGTTTGATTTCAAAGACTAGTGCGGGTAACACGACCCAATATGCGTGGGATCCTGAGCAGCGTTTGAAAGAGGTGACTCTGCCAAGCGGAAATGTCGTCACCTATAAATATGATGCAATTGGTAGGCGCATCGAACGCCAAACTACGTCGCCTGCTACCACAACGAGATTCATCTATGATCGCTGGGATGTTGTTCGCGACATCGACGGCAGCGGCAATCCCATAGCAGATTACTTAAACGGGCTCGAACTCGATGAGAAACTGCGCCAGACAACAAGCACGGGATCACTTTTCTTTCTTACGGATCATCTAGGTAGCACGCGTATTCTGGCAGACGCAGCGGGCAATATCGTTGAACAGTCAGACTACGATTCCTTTGGCAACAGCACCGGCAGCGCCTTGACTCGTTATGGCTACACGAGCAGAGAGAGAGATGAGGATACCGAACTGCTTTATTATCGAGCTCGCTTCTACGATCCAGAGCTTGGTAGATTCATCAGTGAGGATCCACTTCAATTTGCGGCAGGCGACATAAACCTGTATGTGTACGTTCACAATCGACCCACCTCACTCATCGATCCGTTTGGTGAACAAGTTCGATCGGATGCCAGATGGTCTAAAACTGAGGTTGAGGATTCGCGCCGGCTCGCTGAGAAGGTGCGCTCGATGTCGCCATGTCCGGGTAATAGTCGTCCAGTTCTTTTGTGTTGCAGAACCACGGAGGTGAACGCCGTTGTGGACTTTTTGTCCTGGGCTACTGGGATTGGTCATTGCTTCATTAAAACAGGCACCAAAGAAGGCGGTCAGGGTCCAGCGCAAGGTGGGCCACTACCAGCGTCTCCTCTTTTTACAGACACTGCCATTATCGATCATACCGGACAATCTAAGGGAGCAGTTTGCAAGCCGATATGTAAAGCCAATGAGGAGTGCGTGGACCGTGAACTGCAGACAGGCAAAAACACAGGGCCGTGGTCACCCACCAACAACTGCTGGACAGTTGCAAATGGAATTCTGCGGAAATGTAGCGCGCCAACAGTAACTCCTCCGGCAACGCCACAGCCACCACGCCGTTTAACCGCGTGGGACAAGCGTTAGGATGGTCCGATATTAACTCGCGCTATTCGAGCGGCACAGAGATTCTATTCTTGCGTCTCTGTGCCCTCGAACTTCGCGCGACTAAGTAACACTCTTTGACCTGGATCGAAACCTGATTATAGTGGCGATGGTGCATGCCACTACTGCGGTAACGGCAGAGACCTCACATAACAATCCCCAGATTGCCGGCCATCGGCAGTCGGCAAGTGGCGATAAAATACTGTAACTACAATTACACCTCACACACGCCAGTAAGGCGCCCGGCATTGTCAAGCCGAAGAATACTGCGGCAAGAATCACGGCCCCTGCGCCGATAAGAAGCCAAAAGCGCGGTTGCTTTACAGGATTCGCCATTCAAACTATTACTTACGCGCGAGCCTTCAATTCACGATCGAATTCTCCGTCTACCGGACTTAGAACACCTGTCGAACTGTTGCAAGAAACTGAGCATTTCTGTCGGTAACATCCCAAACGTTGCGAAGATTGTCCAGTATGGGGAGACATTGGCCGAGAAGACTCGGGGACACGAAGCTCGAAAGAATGCCTGATGTGGTCCGCCTTTTCGCTTTGCTTCTGACGGCGTGTAATGGATTTTGCGGTGTTCTTCCTGACTCCCACTGCACAAGGAAGCTCACAATCACGAACGAAATTTAAGTCGTATATTGACAACTGTCTATATAGGCTGTAGCCTATGCGCATGAAGCAACTGGACCAAGCCTTTGCCGCTCTTGCGGATCCCACCCGACGAGGAATCGTGGTGCACCTTGCCCGCGGTGAGGCCTCTGTATCAGAGCTGGTTGGCCGCTTCTCGTTGACGCAGCCCACGATCTCCTCGCACTTGAAGGTGCTGGAATCTGCAGGGCTGATCTCGCGTCGCAAAGAGGCCCAGTTGCGGCCGTGCAAACTGGTGCCGGAGCGACTGAAGGCCATCACCGACTGGCTGGAGCAGGTGCAGGAGATCTGGGAAGGCAACTACAAGCGTCTCGATGCGTTACTTGCAGAGTTAAAACAACAAGAGAAACAGGAGCGAAAGAAATGAAACCCGCAGAAGCAAGCCTGCCGTCAGATACCGAGGTTCTCGTCAAACGGAGCTTCGATGCTCCCGTCAAACTGGTGTGGCGGGCCTACATGGAACCGGACCTGATGCGTCGTTGGTGCTCGGGCCCTCCCGGTTGGTCGATGCCTGTCTGCGAGATGGATATGCGGGTCGGCGGAAAGTATCGCTGGCGCTGGCGCAGCGACGAGAACGGCCAGGAGTTTGGATTCATCGGGGAAGTTCTCGAAGTCGTTCCGCACGCGAGAATCGTGCATACGCAAATCTACGATCCGGGTGATCTGGGCCATTCCATGGGGAGTGAACCATATATCGTGACCGTTACCTTCCAGGAAGCCGACGGGATTACGAACATCGCGACCTCGATCAAGTTTGCTTCGCAGGCCGACCGCGACGCGGCGTTCTCTACTGGCATGACTGATGGTATGGAGATGAGCTACAAGCGGCTCGATGATGTGCTGGCTGAAGGGTGACGAGTGAAAGTCGCGAGTCGAGCGGGATTAGGTTGGTCAGGCTAATCACTGGTTCGGCCGAATGGGAGCAACACCAAACATGAAGACAACAGCTTTTCTCTTGACGATGCTCGTGACGGCTGTCGTATCGGCGCAGCAAAAGCCAACGACGGGCTACGCGCCCGTCAATGGGCTGAAAATGTACTACGAGGTCCATGGCAGCGGTGAGCCGGTGGTGCTGCTCCACGGCGCGTTCATGACCATCACCAACAACTGGACCGGGTGGATCGGCGAACTCGCCAGGACGCGGAAAGTGATCGCCGTCGAAATGCAGGGCCACGGGCGCACGGCGGACATCGAACGCGACATCAGCCAGGAAAACCTCGCCGACGACGTGGCGGGGCTGCTCGATCACCTCAAGATCCCGCGGGCGGACCTCATCGGCTACAGCATGGGCGGCGGCGTGGCGATGCAGTGCGCGATCCGCCATCCGGACAAAGTGCGGAAAGTAGTCGTCATTTCGTCCGCGTTCCGCCGCGACGGCATGGGCAAGGAAGGGCTCGACGCGATCTCGAAACTCTCGGCGGAAGCCTTCAATGGCTCGCCCATCGAGGTCGAGTACAAGAAGCTGAGCCCGACGCCGGACGACTTTCCGAAGTTTGTCAAGCGGCTCCTCGCGACGGCCACGAAGGAGCACGACCTGGGCGCCGACAAGCTGAAAGCGACCACGGCGCCCATGTTCTTCATCCATGGCGACGCCGACGGGATACGGCTCGAACACATCGAGGAGATGTTCCGCCTGAAGGGTGGCGGGACGCACGGCGACCTGGGCCCGCGCTCAGCATCGAGGTTGGCCATTCTGCCCGACACCACGCACGTCACGCTGATGCAGCGCATGGCGATCATCGTCCCAATGGTGAACGACTTCCTTGATGCAAAGCCGCAAAAGCAAAAATAAGCCCGGCGTAGCCGCATTACGGTTTTCGGAGTATTGCGTTCACCGGGAGACGAGGCCACCTGCGAAGGTGGCCTTAAGTTTTTTGTAAGGTGATTTGTGACATACGGGTTTTGTTTTTAGATAGATTGATTAGGAGTTCAGCACTCATCTACGCCTAAGACCTTCTGAAAGACCTCCTCGCTCCGCATTCCGAGCGGACACGTTTCATTCGCTTTTTCTCATAACTCATAGATGGTGAACCAGAGGCTTTGGCTCGAGCAAGGCTTTTAGCGACGAGCAGGATATCTCGGATAATTCGCGATTCAGCATTGGGTTCGCCAGTTGTTAACAAACTGTCCTCCTCGAAATCTATTCTGGTCTGTATTGACTGGAAAACTGCCGTAAGATGGAGAAACAGCTCTGTATCTATTATTAGGCGACTCACAAGATCCCTGGTGCTTGAGCGTTCGCATCGCGCTTGAGTCATGCAACTATCCGACCCGACTCATTGCAAATCCGCTGGTGCAACCGTCACACTTCGCATGGCTACTGAATAACGAACAATCCACCAGCCAACTTATCTGGGATGAGCAACCGCCGCTGCTGAGCGATCACATTACTGGCGTATTCGTGCGCAGTGCCGCTTGGATTGATCCTACCGGATGGCAACCTGACGATCTCACCTACATGCAGACGGAGACGCAGGCGGCACTCCTAGCATGGTTATGGAGTTTGCCTTGCCCCGTGGTTAACCGCTACCCCTCTGCAATCTGGTATCGCCCGAAGGCTCCCCTTTTGAATTGGCAGCGACTGCTGCGGAGTTGCGGCCTGCCTACATTAGAAACATTAGTCACCAATGTAGAGGACGAGGCGGCCGCCTTCGGGAAACGTCTTGCGGTGGAAGGCATAGCCGGTGCTGTTTATGGACCAATCACCAGCGATCTCCGTTACCTGGTAACTGACCACGACGATTGGAGCGGCTTAGCCGCCATGCAACAGCGCACGCCGGTTTGTTTGACCTATCCGCACGGGGCGGCAAAGTTCGTTTGTCTTGCAGGCGAGCAGGTGGTGTGGGACGGTGAGCCTCAACCTGAGTTCACACTGGCCCTACAACGCTTCGCCTCCGCGGCAGGCTTAGACTTCGTGGAGTTTGCTCTCGCCTCCACCTCTCAAGGCACCAGCGTCATTGCGGTTGAGCCCTATCCTTACTTCGAACATTTTGGCGACGCTGCCCGCCAGAAGATCGTGGAAGGAATAGTGCAGTTCCTCACGAAGAAGTTCGATCATCGTCGAATCCCGGCACAGTCCTTACAAGGAGGCTTCTTGTGATTCTCGTTTGCGGCGGTCTGGCCGATAGTGTCACCGAATTAGTATGCGCACGGTTGGCGGACTGTGGCTATCCGTATCGGTTGCTCGATTTGGGCACCTATCCTGCGGGATTCAAGGTTAAGTGGCATTGGCAAAACTCCACCCCCAGCGGTTACATCGCGGGTCCTGACTGGCGTCTCGATCTGGACCAGCTAACCGGTGTCTATATCCGTTATCTCGGTTCGGAAGGTCGTATGCCGCTGCCGAACCTCGAACCAGACGTCGTGCAAACAATGTATTCCGAGTATGACGCCGGGCTGATGCTCTTGCTCGAGGATTTGCCCTGTGCCGTCGTCAACCGTCTCGGAGGCGGTATGTCGAACAACAGCAAAGTCTATCAGGCGTTGTTAGTGCGCGAATGCGGACTATTGACGCCACCGACGCTGGTTACTAATGACCCTTTGGCTGCAGAGCGGTTCTTCGAGGAAAACAAGGGTGAGGTTATTTACAAGTCACTGAGTGGCATACGCTCCATCGTCCGCCGTGTGCAGCCTGAGCAATTGGCACGTCTCCCTTTGCTTCGGAATGGTCCCGCGCAGTTTCAGTCCTTCATACCCGGAGAAAATGTGCGCGTGCACACTGTGGGCGATCAGTTGTTCGCGACGCGTGTGCATTCGGAAACGGTCGACTATCGGTACGCGAGTCGCGAAGGAGGGAGGGTCGAGATGGAGCCGACGAGCCTGCCACCTAGCGTGGCAGAGTCTTGCCTGCGGCTTGCCCGTGAACTCGATCTATTACTGACAGGTATTGATCTGAAAGAAACTCCGAATGGCGATTATTACTGTTTTGAGGTCAATCCATGTCCCGGCTTTTTATATTATGAAAAATACACACGCCAGCCGATTAGCACTGAGCTCGCCAGCCTGCTTCATCATGGCTTAACCACGACTACTCACCAACGCACGGAGGAGGCTTCTGCGCTGAACACAGCAGCCATGCCAAACACCTGGCGAATTTAGTCCATCACAAAACTAACTCAGCATCAACAAGTAAGGAGACATAACAATGCCCAAGGAAGATCAAAGCAAACCCGCCGGAGGCGAAGAGTCAAAGCAGCCGTTCGTTTCACCGGAGGACCGTCCTGAAGTACGAATTAACCTCGATACGCCGCTTAGCGAATTACGCGTTCGAGAACTTTCAGCCATCCTGGGTTCTCTCATTGGCAAGAATCCATTCGAGGTTGGTAAAACCCCAATAAAGGATTTCTTCGATAAGCCTTTTCCTGAGACGACCAAAGACTTTGTAAAAGAGAGTAAGCCGGAGATCTTTGATAAGGCGGCAAAGTTCGAGAAACCTGTAAAGTTTGAGAAAGGTGAGATCAAGGAGATCAAGGCCGAGAAGGTCGAGGTGGACGGAGTGTTTGACCCTGGAACACCAGTCGGACCAGATCCCAGATTGGACCAACTAATCCAGACTGTTACGGGCCTGACCAAACAGGTGGGTCAGCTTGCCAACCAAGTGGAGGAATTGCGGAAGAAAGTCAAAGGCTAAGGTCAACAACTGCCGGACAACCCCACAGCCGTGCGGTTTGCACTCAACCGCTGTCCACTGTGGGGGAGCACTATTAATAATCCTGGAAGAGGCCACTCGCGAGAGTGGCCTTTTAACTTTCATCAGCTTTAAGTCCAAACCCGGCGAGTCCAATCGGCGAAACCCCAAACGCACGACGTGGTTCCGTTAAAGCCCTGAACGAGTAATGCCTCTGATCTTCATGCTATCCTTCGGGTGCGAAGAAAAATGCCGATGACAAAGATCACAAGAAGAAGGCTTAGCGTCTTCCTGGCTCTCGTTCTGTTGGTTCTGAGTCTTCCCTTCACCACTATTGGACAGTCAAAGTTTGTCACGAGGCGAGGCCGAGAGCTTTTCTCGCCCGATGGTAAACCACTCCTCTTGAAAGGCATCAATCTGGGAAACTGGTTGCTGCCCGAAGGGTACATGTTCAAGTTCAAGACGGCCAATTCTCCGCGGCTGATTCAGTCTGTCGTGAATGAGCTGATCGGTGAAGACGAGGCGCGAAGATTCTGGACAGCTTTTCGGGAAAACTACATAACGAGGGAAGACATCAGGTTCATCAAACAATCAGGTTTCAACTCTGTTCGGGTGCCCTTCAGCTATCGGCTCTTTGTCTCAGAAAGTGATCAGCAAAAACTGGAAGGTCCGGGATACAAGCTGTTGGAACAAGTGGTCAACTGGTGCAAGCAGGAAGGGCTCTCTGTAGTTCTCGACATGCATGGCGCGCCGGGCGGACAGACCGGCGATAACATCGATGACAGTTGGGGATATCCGTTCCTCTTTGAAAGCGCCGAGAGTCAGGAGTTAACGGTCAATATCTGGCGAAAGATCGCCGCGAGTTATAGCAACGATCCAACGGTCATAGGTTACGACCTGCTCAACGAGCCCATCGCCCACTACTTCGACACTGCTTCCCTAAATCCCAAGCTCGAGCCGCTCTATCGCAAAATCGTCGCCGGTATCCGCGAAGTCGACAAAAACCATCTGGTCTTTCTTGGCGGCGCGCAGTGGAACGGTAACTTCGAAGTTTTTGGACCACCGTTTGACGATAAGATTGCCTACACCTTTCACAAATACTGGATGAAGGTGGACCAGCGGGCGATTCAGCAATACCTTGATTTTCGCGACAAACATAATGTGCCCGTTTGGATGGGAGAGTCGGGCGAAAACACTGACGAGTGGATCGCGTCATTTAGAACGCTGCTGGAACAGCACCAAATCGGCTGGTACTTCTGGCCGTACAAGAAACTCGACGCGACTTCGTGTGTCGCGTCGATCAATCCACCTGCCGACTGGGCCGCGATTGTAGCTTTTGCAAATGGACCGCGTACCACGTTCGCAGAGGTAAGGAAAAACCGGCCCCCAAAAGAGCAGGCACAAAAGGCGCTGAGCGATTATCTGGAGCGCATAAAATTCGCGAACTGCCGGATCAACACCGGATACCTTAAGGCGCTCGGGTTAAAGGCCGCTGCAAACTCAGCCAGTCAGAATTGAATCCCGCGGTAAACGTCCCACGTGCCCGATGGATTCACCTGGCGTTGGCGTCATAAATAAGATAGAGCGCGGACAAATGGCGAAGGCTGTTTTCATTTCAGTAATCTGGGGTCGAATGTCGTGGTCCCTTCACCAAGATTTGCAGGGCGTCACATTAGTAAGACGTGACGCCTGGACTACTTTTGCCTGCCGGAAAGATCGCAAGCCTTTCGCACACTGGTTTATTGTGAGGCCACAGGAAGGAGCTACATGACAAACAATGTCGATGGGCCGATAGCCAAGGCACAAATGCTAATCCGCAAGCCGGTTCGACAGGTGTTCGAAGCGTTGGTCGATCCTGCGATTACATCTCACTTCTGGTTTTCGAAAGGTAGTGGCCGACTTGAGACTGGAAAGCGAATCAGATGGGATTGGGAGATGTATGGTGTCCATACCGACGTTGAGGTGAAGGCCATTGAAACTAATAAGCGCATTCTTATCGAATGGAATGGACCTGAAAACCCGAGCCTGGTGGAGTGGGCATTCGAGGACAAGGGCGATAACACGACCTTCGTCGTCGTCAAGAACTGGGGGTTCAAGGAAGTTGCCGAGGCGATTGATTCAACTGAAGGCTTCACGTTTCTGATCGCCGCTCTGAAAGTGTTTCTCGAGCATGCCATCGAACCGAATTTCGTCGTTGACCACGCCCCCGATGCGCTCACTGAAGTATGGACTTCACATCGAGGGGCCGACTCCAATAGGAGTTGAGATCTCTGAGAAGAGAGATGGAATCATGACCTCGAAAACAGCCGAAGCGCGCGAGGCAATCTTCTCCACCTGACCTTTACGCAAACAACTAACCGTGGAACGTACAATGACTGCGCCTTACAGCCTGAAGGAGATAAAAATGAAACACATCGGAATCCATTTATCTGCGTTAAGTGGAGTCGCTTTGGTTGTGCTAGCCCTCGGAGTTGCGAACGCGTCAGCGCAAGAGGCCGGCAATCGAGGAGTGTATGGTCGCAGCACGGACCGAAGGAATCCAAGCGGCGGCGTGACTTATGGAGCGGAGACCAAAGACCTGGTGCCGGTGCAGTTCATCGAGGCTTACGTCCTTTTGAACGCCACTCCGGATGAGTTCGTTGCTGTCTTCGGAGTGGCCCAGGAAGCGCCAACCGCAGTAGAGAGTAACCAGAAGGTAAATGCAAGGATCGAACAGTTTCTCAGTGCGGTTGACAAGCTGGGTATAAGTCGCAGCAATAGCTACGTTGACATGATCACACAGAACCGCGTCTACAATTTCGCTCCCGCCAGCGCCGATGGCACTATCCGCGAAAAGCTCACCGGGTTTGAAACCAAGAAAACCATCGCTTTGAGATACAAAGATCGGTCGCTACTGGAAAAGCTGGTTGCCGCGGCCGCGCAAGCATCAATCTTCGACCTGATCAAGGTTGATTACGTCATCAACGACCTGGCAAAAATCCGCAGCCGCCTCCTGGAAGAAGCGAGCAATGTGGTCAAGCAGAAAGAAGAAAATTATGCTCGCTCGCTATCGTTGAAATTCAAGCGTAACGCAGTATTTCAGGAAACATACGCCACCTTTTATCCTGACCAACTCTATCAGAGGTACACGGCTGCCGAGTCTGGATCAGTTGAACAAAACGATGAATCGAGAACGCGTGTCGTGCACGAGCGGAAGAGCAGCACTTCCTATTTAGAGCCACTGGATAGAAGCACGTTCGATGTGGTGATTAATGCAACCGGACTGGAGCCCACCGTGCAATGCACTTTGTACTTGAAGGTCCGATATTCGTTAACGCCGTGACATAGTGAGCGATTCGTTCGACCGCTCTCATTCTTCGGAAGAGAGCAAGCAATCGAATCTGGACCAGGCATCGTTCATAATAAGTACTAACGACTGGGTAAAAATGCGTGGCAAGAAGATAGTGGTGATCATTATATCGCTGGCGTTGCTGCTTGCCGCTCTCATCGCGTTGAGAGTGCGAAGAGAGAAGCCGATCGACCCAAGTGTGACGGAAACTTCGCGATTAATCGGAGGCCCAGCCTTCGAAGTTCAGGTAGAGATGCCCGCCTTCAATTCGGGCCGCGCACCTTGGGAGATCCCCGGCGTCATCATGGGTTACGATCATGGACCGCGGTTCGATCAGGCAAGCCCTGGCGCCCAAGTCGGCAAGATAGCATCGGATCATATCGAGCTTAGAGCCGACGGCGGCTGGGACCTTTTGATCGAGACCGACTCCGAAGGACGGCTCGCTCATGAAACACATGTAGCATTTCCGGTAAAACTCGGAGGCAGACCGTTGAAATTCAACTGTCGACCTGCAGATCCGACGGTTGGCTATCTTCACACCACCGCGCGCGCAGGCTCGAATGAAATCGAAGGGAACTTCCAACTGGAAATCGCTATCTGCAAGAATGCTGTCTCAGGAAAAACTGCCGCGTGGCCCTATCAACCACTCAAGGTTCGTGGGAGCTTTGCAGGGTTGAGAAAGCAAGGATGAAGTGAGCTCGGCTACCGGCCTCCGGTCGAGTTTGAAGCCTCGCTGGCGCAACTGAAACTTTCTTAACTTTCTGTTTCACTTTAGGGTGCACTACAGTCAATTCAAAAATATTGACACGGTCGAATGACGCAATATAGTCTTTGCTGTCCTTGCAAACTATTTCCGGACTTACCTTGCATACTCCAGGTCCGGTACACCTAACAGGAGCACTCCAGAGCCATTCAACTCTGATGCAGGCGTCTATCTCACTCCAAGAGGTATTTTCATGAACGAAGGTTATGCAGAAGGCCACCTTGATTTCTCAAGCATGACGGATGGCGAACTGTTGGAAATCGTTAACTCGAGTTCCGGTCGCTATCAGCAGGAATTCGTTGACGGCGCGAAGCAGGAATTGGCCAAGCGCCGGGGTCATTATGTTGGTGCGGAGGGGCAACGAATACGTGATGAGGGCGGCGCGCAGCCACCCGTGTTGCTGGAAAATGTTTCCGGCCGCCAACTTTTTTCGACCGGACAGATTGCCGTAGCATCCTTTCTCGGCGCCCCGCTATCCGGATCCCTGCTCGTCGCGCAAAATTTCCGGGCATTAGGAAAGGTGCGGTCGGCATGGCAGCCTTTATTAATCGGAGTTGCTGCGACGATTCTTCTCTCCATCTTCGCACTTTTGTTGCCTGAGAAGTTTCCGAATTACATATTGCCCGCCGGCAGTTGCCTCGGCATGTATTTCTATGCGAGGCAGCAGCAGGGTGACGTTGTCGATAATCATTTGAGAGCGGGCGGGAAGAAAGGCTCATGGCTCGTACTGATTAGCGTGTCGATTGGTTGCACGATCATTATCTTGATCTTGCTCATCGCTGTTGTTATAGCGTTTGACATCCAGCTTCCCGGAGAGGAAACGGATCAACCTGCTCGTGTTGAAGCACTACAAAGCTATGCAAATTGCGCCGGATAAGACGAGGCTGTGAAAGAGCCACAAGTATGAAACCAGATACACATAGTTGGGCGTCATTGAGGTGTCGGTTCAAAGAAGTGGCTGTGTAGCATGCAACCAGAAGAAGCAAAACAGCTATACGAACGAATCACGTCGATACAGTCGTTCCAGGTCGACATGCAACTCGATCCAGGAACGCCAGATCGCGAAATGCTGATCGACGCCGTAGCGGAGGCGATCGGAGACTGCATCAACGAGGATGGCCGCCTCATCCATGCGCCTAGCCCGTGGCACGGTTTTTTTGAACTCTGGCGACGTCACGCCGACGCTAGAGCCCGCGATGGTGCCGTGTTCTTTCGCGGACACAACCGAGTCGGACTGGCATGCATGGCCGCAGGCCTTTACCGCGACGACATTGTTGTCGAATCACAGCGTCGCGCTCTACTCGCTGTCGATATCCTGGCGCACATGGTCGAGCGAAAGGAGATCATCAGTCTGAAGACCGATGATCCACTCACACTGGCACGCAGCATCGCACAGCACTACGGCGTTTCGACCAGTTTGCTCGACGTGACCCTCGATCCAGCAGTGGCAGTGTTCTTCGCTACCTGCGGGGGAGATGAGAGCCAAGGAGCTGTATTCGTCTTTGACTGGGAGCTTTGCCAGCTGATGGATTTGCCCGTGGTGATCCCGCCAGTTTCGCCTTGGTCGAAAAGGCTGACCGTGCAGCGCGGCTTCTTTCTTGACCTTGAGGGCCAGCATAAGCTAGGGATTGACGACGTACCGTTCGAAGTGCGCTTTCCGAAGCTACCTGGCTTCGAAGTTCGCCGCGCAGGTGCAAGCTACGTACCTTGGCCCATCGAGGAACCAGCTGTGATGGCGCTGATGAGTTGGATTGATTCCATAACTGCGGTCCACAAGTCCATCTCACCGGAGATCCTGGCGGAACTCGATGCACGGAGTTCAACCCGCACATTGCTAAACCATCAGTTCGAAGAGATGCTCGGCTTCTCTCCGCACGCCCCACCGCCTGGGCCGGACCCGCGCGCGCAACAGGCAGTGTGGGAGCACTTGCTCGCGAGTTTTGAACAGATTAATTACTTTGTGAACCACCTCTGCGTACAGCGTTCGGGTCTCGCCGCCGACCGAGTGTTACATTTGCAGGCCTCGAACCGGGCGCTGTTTGAGCAGTACAGCGAGCAGGTTCTCGCGCTGCGACACTCCGGAAAACTTGTCGGGCCGCAGTACGACGAGCTACTTGCCATACTCGGCTTGTAGCTATGCCAGCCTCATCGCTGATAACACCCAACCGGCACTGGAGCGTTGCATGGCACTATTTTCGCTCTCAGGTGTGACGTGATAGTTATTATTCTGTTCAAGTGGTCTAAGTTATTTCGCGAGCCCGTAACGGCGTGGACCTGACGCCACTTCACTCAGATGATGCGTGACGTTGGGTGGCTACGGTCGCAGTGACGATAGAGAGAAAAGGAGCGATGCGATGCATATCCTCGAACATCTGTTTCTAGTGGGCGAGTTCCCCCCGCGAGCCCGCCTGCTGTCTGCGCTAACGCTGGAGCAAGTCACGCTGTGTCCGGACGGCGCGTCGCACTCGATCTACGAGGAGTTGTGGCACGTTGTGGCGTACCAGCAAAGTATCATTAAGCCGGGCGATCCGGCCTACGATGTGGCCCCGAGCGCGCCGCCGGAACACGAGCAGCAGTGGCACGACCTGGTGCGAGTGTTCCTGGACGGCGCTCGCGCTGCGGCAGCGTTGGGGCAGTCGCCCGAGCGGTTGGCAGTCGAGGTAGAGCCGGGCGTGACAATGGCCGACGAACTGAACAGTGTGGCGGTACATAACGCATATCACCTTGGCAAGATCGTCGCGTTGCGGCAGCGGATCGGCGCGTGGCCGCCCACGGAAGCGTCGGACGCGTCGTAACCGCAGGCGCGCTGGGACGCCGCGCGGTTGCTACACGAATGCTGGAACAAGGAGTTGACTCAATGGCTGACCCCCGCAAGGAATTTATCAAGGCGGCGAAGGCAGGCGATCTGGCAAAGCTTCGGGCTTTGCTCGCGAGCGACGAAAGTCTGCTCGGCGTGCGCGATACAGACGGGTCCACAGCGTTGCACTGCGCGACGTGGAAAGGGCATCTTGAGACCGTCACATACTTGCTTGAAGCCGGCAGCGATGTGCACGTGCACAATACTAATGACCATTGGGGCACGACGGCGCTACACGCGGCCGCGCATGCGAATCACGCTGCGATCATCCAGGTTCTGATCGACGCAGGAGCCGATGTCAACGCCATGGACCTACAAGGCAGGACACCGCTGAACCATACTGAGTTCCACAAGGCAAAGGCGGCGGCCAGGATACTCGCCGCGTGTGGTGCGACGTGATCCTCGGTCGTCGCGGTGTCGACCCGGCGCAGCCGAACTATCGCATGCACCGGAGCCGCGCACTCGGATCTGCCTGGTGGGCTGACTGACGCGGAACACAAGGACTGAAGGAGGACGTATTTATGGCAGCGGCAGGTGGGGCAGCAGCGGCAGCAGCCGCAATCGCTAACGCAATCAAGGCCAGCGGCGTGGTGGTGCAAGTGACCCCCGCCGACTTCCACACTATCCTCGGTAAGATTGAGAAGCCGCTAGTCCTATACGCCAAAGGAGGGTTTTTCTCAACCAACTATCAATATCTAGTCAGCTACAAAGGGTTCGCGTTTTTCACCAAATCTTCTGAACCGATCCTGCTGCCGACCGGGGTCGAAACAATAGCTGCGAAGAAGATATGGATACCGGGGTAACCGAATCATGTCAGCCCAACAACAAAACGACAGTGAAGGCGCTACTCAATCGTCAGACGTGGTGGCGGGTAACATAATTCTTACAGTAGTTCCCTGACCCAACTCGCTTTTAACCGTAATCCTGCCGTTGTGTTCCTCAACTATACGGCGACAGATACCCATTCCCAATCCAGTGCCTTTACCTTCCGGTTTGGTTGTAAAGAAGGGCTCCCAGATCTTGCTCAATTTGTCTTCCGGGATTCCGTCGCCGGTGTCAGTGAACATGATCATGATGCCGGGTGAGTTATTCAACTCAGCTTCGGTTACTTCGATCGTGATTTTGCCGCCTCCGGGCATTGCATCGGTCGCATTGGTGAGCAGGTTTAGAAAGATCTGACGCAACTGTTGCCGATCGGCATGGATCATCGGCACCGATTCGCTGAATCGAGTGATCACTTCAACGCTGCATTTGCGGAGGTAATAACCAATAAACTCGATTGACTTAAAGATCTCACTGCGAATATCAACCGTGGAAATCTGGGCCTGGTTGCGCCGGCTAAACTCGAGCATGTTCTTGACCAACTCCGCCATGCGCTCAATTTCGTTCAATATGATCTCAATGGACGCGCGTCCCGGATCGCTGACTTGAGTTATCAATTGCTCCGTTCGTAATGAGATCGTCGCCAGCGGATTATTAAGTTCGTGTGCGATGCTGGCTGCCAACTCTCCCATAGTGGCCAACTTTGACGTTTGCCAGAGTTGTTGAGTAGTCACTTGTAACTCCTCATTCTTGGTAGCCAACTCAGCCGTACGGTCTAATACTCGCTGCTCCAATTCAAATTCCAACGAGCGACGAAGGTTTGCCATTTCCAAATGCGTGCGCACTCGAGCCAACAATTCGCGCGCAGAAAAGGGTTTGACGAGATAGTCGTCAGCGCCTGTTTCCAGTCCGGCGAGAGTTGCTTCTTCGCCGGCCCTGGCCGACAAGAGAATAACCGGTGTCGCACAAATACGAGGGTCCAAACGAATTTCACGTAACAGGCTGAGCCCATCAAGGTTGGGCATCATTACATCGCTAACGACCAGATCCGGTCTTAGGTCGATTACCTTGCGTAATCCCTCAGCCCCATCCAACGCAAAATCCGTCCGGTACGTTCCTGCCAGACTGTCCCGAATAAACTTATTCAAGTCGCTGTTGTCTTCGACAACCAGGACCAGCGATTCTTCGTCTCTTCCGTTCTCGTTTTCGCCACCGGTGCTACTAATTTCGTTTGTCGAAACCTGGTGATAAACCGAGGCGGCTACGTTCGACACCGGATCAAAGGAAAAGGTAGTCCCGACCGGCGCTTTCAACGGCAGCGTAACCGTGAATTGAGCGCCGCCTTCGGGGGCTTCAGCAACGCTGATGGTTCCGTTATGCAGTTCGACAAAATCGCGCGCGATGGATAGACCTAAACCGGTTCCGCCATGCCGTCGCGTGGCCCCTCCTTCGAGTTGCCGAAAACGTTCGAAGATAAGTTCGCGTGCGTCGGTTGGAATACCTGGCCCACTATCCGCAATTTCTATTACGGCGCTACCATTGTCACAGCGGAGCGAGCAGCGAATAGTTCCACCGGTGGGAGTAAACTTAAAGGCATTTGAAAGTAAGTTAAGGATCACGCGCTGTAGTTTTTCCGCATCAACTTCGACGAGCAGTTCTTGGTCACCTGTAATGGAGAAATCGATCGTTTGTTGATCTGCAAGTGATTGAAAATATGACGCGAAGAAACGTAACAACTGGCCCAAGTCGACCTCGGCATATTTGAGACTCATGCGCCCGGATTCCAACTTGGAAGCATCAAGCAGATCGTTGACATGATGCAGTAACAAATTCGCGTTGCGGACTACAACTCGTAACTGACTACGAGCTTCTTCGCTCACCTCAGCCGACTCGATGAGCTTTCCGGTTGGACCAAGGATCAACGATAGCGGCGTTCGCAATTCGTGACTGACATTGGCAAAGAACTCCGACTTGAGTTGATCGAGTTCCTTTGTCTTATGGTACAGACGTTCCAGTTCGGCGTTCGCTGTTGATAGTTTGCGATTTGCTTCCGATACTTCTTGCGCACGCCGGTAAACTTCAGCCTCCATGCGTTGGGCCTGATGGCGCAATTCTTCGGTTACTTTGTCGTGCTCGCTGCCGAGTTGTTTGAGACGAACAAACTCCGTTACATCTTCGACGCGATGAATGATGTAAGCGAGCTCACCCGACGACGTCATCACCGGCGAGTTAACCGGACTCCAAAATCTCTCTTCAAATCCGCCGCCTTCCGCTTCGGGCCGGCGAATATCGTACTTCTGTACCGCCATAGCGCTTCGCTCGCGAGCGCGAATTACATGGTCGAGAGAATTACGGAGGTTACTTACACCAGAGGCAGTATTATCGTCCGGATTGTCGGGAAAAACTTCGAAAAGCGCACGACCGAGAATTTCTTCTCTTATGGTCATGGTGGCTTTCAGATAAGCGTTACTGACGGCAATGATTGTGAGGTCAGGCGCGAGGACAAGATACAAGCCCGGCGCCGACTCGAAGAGCATTCGAAAATCTGGTCCCTGGGGACTTGAGCCAGAATCCATATAGAGACAAGGTGGAAGGTGATGACATCTGAAGCGCGGGCGAGGCGCCAAGCCGTAAGCAAAACTTTCAGAGGGAATAATACTGCTGCCAGTTCTCAGGGTAAAGCCGTTTTTTAGAATCAGCAATCAGCGCAGTCGGTTGTACGGTTAATGATTGACAGTTTTGCGCTTCGGAGTTTTTGGCTTTTCCTGATGTTCGCAAATACGCTCGATGTGGTCCGGGCTTTTTGCTTTCTCTGACGACGTGTAATAGATTGTGCCGGGCTTTTCCTATTCCCACTGCATGAGGAAGTTCACGTCGTCTTATTGATGTACGAAGGAGTACGTCATGAACCTCAATACTCAATCTCCTGCCTGGTCTGATCTCCCAGTCAATAGCTGGAATGAGCTTATCGAGGTTAGGCGTCCGAATACGCAAGGTGTTGGAGACAAATGGAAACACTACCTACCTACGGCACAGAACTCTTGAATTTAGTAAATGGTGGGGCGAGCGAGTCTTCTATACAGCGATTTTTTGAGAACTCTCCACATCTGCTGACGGGTTCACATTTTGTTCTGGCGGATGCTCTGATTACACAACTCCGTTTAGGGGCAGACTTTCGGCCGGATTTCGCCTACATTGAGCCGCAATCGGGACCAACCTACCTGCACCTGATCGAGATTGAGAATCCGAGCCTGCAACTCTTCAATTCCCATGACGAGTTTACGCAGGAATTCAATCATGCATATCAGCAACTGGTTGATTGGGCCTATTGGGTAGAACGTAATCAGTCGATGATGATCGATGTATTTCGCCCTTTGTACGAAAAAGGAGGGCATCGAGGCAGTCCTTTCCTGACTGTGATGGGGCGGCTTATTGCTGGCCGGAGAGAGCAGCTTTCAAACGTCATGAGGAAAGAACGGTTTGAGTCAAAATCAGGCAGGCTGCTCACTGTCCGCACATATGACGGACTCGCAGAGAATCTCGATTACTGGTGGGGTAACGAGAGACGTCCACGTTTAAGTCCCAAAACCTACTGTTACAGGGGGCGAGACTTTCATGAAAAAGAAAGTGGCGCCGGACAATAAATCAATGCCACACAACACCGCTCGATAATATTGCCAGCGCAATCAGATCCTCTTTCTTCCGGTACAACTTTTTACAACCTGGTTACAGTGTGTGGAGACTTGGCGAGCCAAAAGACTCTAGACTCTGAGTGACAAGTCAAAGAATTTCACTCAATCAGAAAGCAAAAAAATGCAGCCTAAAGTCAATGTCTCTAATATCGATACAAAGCGTAATCCCACTAACCATATCGCCTGGCTTTTGGAACGATTCGGCAGCGGACTTCCAATACTTCTGCCGGCACTCGTGATCTGTCTTCTGGCACACATTGGTCATGGAACCACCGTTGCTCAAAGCCCCGCGTCGCAGCCAACTGCGTCAGCCGCGCAAACCGACGCTCGGAAGGCGTTCGAGAAAATGAAAACTCTGGCGGGGTCATGGCAAGGTACGATTATGGGTATTTCAATCGATGTCACCATTCGCGTCGTATCCAGTGGCACCGCAATTCTCCATGAGGCAAATACAACTGGAGAGGGGCCTCCCAAACATGAGATCACAATGTTCTACGTTGAGGGAGATCGTTTGCTCGCTATCCATTATTGTGATGCCGGAAATCGAGCTCGTTTTGAAGGAAAGATATCGGCGGATGGAAAGACGAGCGAGTTCAATTTTCTCGACGTAACCGGAAGTACGCGGGGAGGATTGGTGAAGCGTCTGGCGTTCACCGTGATTGACGCAAACAAACACGTTGTAGATTTCACTTTCATAAAGCCAGACGGCGCTCCGATCGAGTTGCGCGGCGAATTTCAGCGGACTACTCCAGTCTAAGGAAGTGGCCGGCTTGTTTTGACGTAAACTTTATGTCGGTGGGATTCACTCTGTCAGGGCTGAGCTTTAGTCGACCATCAGATGAAAGGGTGTGAGTTATCGGTCAGGATCTCCACGACGAGCGGACTGTCAACCTGGGGACGCCTCGGTGACTCGCACAGCCAGCGTTGAATCGAGTCACATCGAGCAGTAAACAAATTCCTAGCGACACTGACCCTTCTGCAAACAAGATTGCGCGTGACAACTGTAAGAGTCTGGTTGTGCATAGCTATCTTCCGGTGACTTCGGTGCAGGAGAGTGAGACATGAAACCTATTCTGCTGGCGGTGTTGATGTTCCTTCCGGCCCAGGTGTTTGCGCAACTTAGCCATGGGGCTAATCAGCGTACCACCGTCTCGCACGTTCAGTTTTCAACTGCGCAACTTAAAACGGGCATACGAGTACATTACGCGTTTAAGGGCAATCCTTCTGGAATTCCGGTGATCCTGCTACACGGCTACGGAGACTCCTGGTTTTCATTTAGTCCGATATTGCCTTTGCTCGATAACAAGTATCGCGTTTACATTCTCGATCAACGTGGGCACGGGGATTCCGATCGACCTCTTGGAAACTACGCTCTGAAACACTTTGCAGAAGATGTTCTCGCTTTCATGGATGCAGTCAACGTGAAGCAGGCGACCGTCGTGGGGCATTCTATGGGCAGCTTCGTGGCCCAACATGTGGCCGCCACATCGCCCGCGAGGGTGAATAAGCTGGTGCTCGTCGGGTCGGCCACAAAGATTCGCAACAACGTCGTCTCAGATCTTCATCGCGAAATAAACAAATTGACGGATCCGGTCCCGGAGGAGTTCATTCGCGATTTTCAAAGCAGTGTCGCATTCCATTCGGTGCCGCAAGATTTTCTAGAGGGTATCGTCAAGGAAAGCCGCAAGTTGCCAGCGCGAGTGTGGCAGGAAGTGATGATGCAAATGCTTTCGCCGGAGGCTGACGCGCAGCTAACAAAGATCAAGGCACCTACTTTGATCATTTGGGGCGATAAAGAGAATATTTTTCCGCGCTCAGAACAAGAAGCATTAGTAGCAGTGCTGAAGAATTCGGTGTTGAAGGTCTATCAAGACACGGGTCATGCCCCCAACTGGGAGAGACCGGAACGATTCGCTAAAGACCTCCAGGAGTTCATCAACTAGGCCGGTGCATCTTCCGCCGTCGTATTTAGGATGATGGAGCCTTCGCTTGCAATCTCGCTAAACTCAACCGGATTTTATGGTCGATACTGTTCCCGGTGCTAGGATGAGCCCAGACATGTTAATCGTTAGGAACACCTAATTGTTCCTTGCTATTACTGGAGACTAACGTTTTATGCCAAACACATCTCTACCAACACCTCCCGGCTTTGACGCTCTATCGAAAACCGAACAAGTGCGCTACTTGCAGGCTCTCTGGGATCAAATCTCCGGAGACCCGCGAGCTTTGCCCGCACCAGAAAGTCATCTCCAACTGGCTGAAGAGCGTCTCAAACGCTACTGCGAGGATACGTCACGTGCACACTCAGCTTTCGAAGTGCTCGATCGACTTGCTGACATTTCTAGTGCAGACTCCAAGACCAAGTGAGGTTCTACAGCAGCAGACGCAGCCAATTCATCTCGCTGAACTAACTGCGTCTGCATCAAGCTGAACCAAGTGTGTACCCTGGTTAGATAGTCGTGTCGATCACGTCGACCTTGCCGGCGCTACCGGTGCCGAGGCATGCAACGTAGACCCTCGTCCCGGCGGCGTTTGCGGCTACCCCTTTCGGTTTCTTCGTAACCCCGATTAGAGTCAAGAGCGAATCTGTAGTCGTGGTCGAACTGATTCTGGTCAGGTCCCAGTTGATTCCGGTGCCATTGCTATCGGCTACAAAGACGCGGTTGCCGGTCGGTGTTGCCGCAACGGCAACGCCGAACGGAGCCCCACCGGAGTTCGTGAAGGTTGTCACGACGGGGATGGCTGCTGTGGTGATAGATGCAGTTTGGTTTGAGGCGTTAAGAGACACGTAGATCTTTGCACCGTCCGGCCTGGCAGCTACGAAGAAGGCGCCACCGGCAACGTTAAAATGAGTGACACTGCCGCCCATGGCCCCGGCCGCGAAGTATCCAACTTCGCTGTTCGAGGCCCCGGCGCAGGCGAAATACACACGCTCGGCGCCCCCAATATTAGCCACGGTTATTCCCCTGGGTCCTTCGTGTACCCCTATGTTCCTAACGACACCCAAGGTATCGATGATCGAAACGTTCCAGGTCGTGTAGTTAGTTACATAAGCGTTGCCGGCCGAATCAAAGGCAACATCGATCGGGGTAGTGCCGACCGTGATCGGCGACGCGTTAAAAGTAAGGCTGCCCGTGTTAAGGACCAAGATGCCTGTGTTCTGACTCACAACAAAGACCTTGGTATTGGCCGGGTTGACTGCGAGGTTTGTAAGAATAGAACCCGCCGGCGCTGCCACATTGGCAATCACCGTGTTTGGAGTGGTGGTAGTGTCGATCACCGACACGGTATTGCTACCCTGATTGGTGACATAGACACGGTCACCGGAAGGGCTGACGGCAACGTCCATCGGAGTGCTACCAACAGCGATGCTTTGAATGACGGTGTCGGCCTTGACCGTTTTCTGGCCTATGCTGCCGAACAGGAGGACCAACAGAAGTACAGGGACCGAGGAATAAGGATTGAGTCTAGATTTGAACATAACTTTCTCCATTTCTTGATACGAAAGAGGGTTTTGAGAGACACAACGTTTCACTGGACCAACAGGGGGAGATGATTGACTGACCAGTGAGCGGTGAGGATAGCCAAAACAAAATTTGAAGTTGTGAATCTAATAAGAACTATTGTGAAGCTTTGTGAAGTTGATGCGGGATCTGAACGCGGATGTGAAGTACACCGTCACGAAATAGGGTCACAGATGACACTGATGAAAGATCCGGATTCTATCTGTGTCATCCGCGGCCGCTTTACCCTACGAACTTATAGCCTTCTCCGTGCACCGTGAGTATGTATTCAGGTTCGGCGGGATTGTTTTCCAGCTTCTGTCGCAGTTTGAGTATGTGAGCATCTATCGTACGTGAATGGACATGACACTCTTCGCCCCATACCTCATTCAAAATCCGATCTCGGGTCAATACTTCCCCTTTGCAGCGAACGAAAAATCGCAGCACGTCGTATTCTTTGGCCGTCATGACAACTTGTTCTCCGGTGCGGGTCGCGCACATGGTCTCGAAGTTGATCTCAACTTTGCCAAAAACGTACCGCGCCGGCATTGGTCGACTCGAAGCTTGGCGTCGCAGGCGGACGCGAATTCGCGCCAGGAGTTCGCGCAGGCCAAAGGGCTTAACGACGTAATCATCAGCGCCAAGCTCCAATCCCACCACGCGATCAATTTCCTCGCTCTTGGCGGTTAGCATTATGATCGGTCTTTCAAATCCCCGCGCACGCAGTTCCCGGCATACGTCCAGGCCACTCATTCCCGGCAACATCACATCCAGCACTATCAGATCCGGATCATGATTCATTGCCAACTTGATACCCACATCACCGCGAAGCGCTTTTGCGACCTTGTATCCCTCACGCTCGAGATTCAGCGCGAGCCCGTTTATGAGGTCTTCCTGATCTTCAATTACCAGAATCTTGTTCATTCAGTCCTCTTTCAGTGGCCCATTCCTTCTTTGCTGAGCGGAAAGGCGAGACGAAACGTGCTTCCCTGTCCAACCTCACTCTGCACTTCAATCGCTCCGCCGTGCGCTCCCATGATCTCCTTGACCAAAAAGAGACCTAATCCATAGCCGCCCTTATCGGCGGAGCCAGTACCGCGGTAGAACTGCTCGAAGATTTTTTCTTGTTCGGAATGGGGAATACCTACCCCCTGATCTTCGATCTCGAGCACAACGCGGTCCAACTCTTTCAGAATACGAACGCATATGTGCTTCTTCTGGTTGCAGTATTTAGCGGCATTGTCGAGCAGATTAAGAATCACTTCAGCGAGCGACGAGGCATCAAACCGAACTCCCGGCAGGTCAGAGATCAAATTAACTTCCACCGTGAATCCCGTGCGCCTCAGGTGACGCGCATAAACTTCCACCGTTTCACCGACAACGGAAGCCAGATCGCCTTCCTGAAACGAATACCGCTTCACGCCGCGATCGATGCGAGAGAAATCAAGCACATTGTCGACCAGGCGTGTTAACCGTTCACTCTCGCGAGTAATAATCTGATAGAAACCACGGCGACCCTCTGCTGAAAATCCATCTCCGTACAATAATGTTTCGCCATACAGCCGAATCAAAGTAAGCGGAGTTTTAAGTTCATGAGAAACACCACTGACATAGTCAGCTTGACGCCGATTAGCCTCCTCGAGTTGGCGAGTCGTCTCAAGTAAATCCCTGGTGCGCCCATCCACTAAGCTCTCGAGTTCAGTCTTACGATTTTCAAGCGTGCGAATGCGCAGTCTGTGCAACGTCAGTCCCAATAACAAAACCGCGGCAACGATTGAGGTATAGAACCAGTACGTTTGGTAGAAATGCGGCCGCAGGTAGAAAACGAAAGCTGCTCCCGTCTCATTCCAAAGGCCATCGTTGTTGCAGGCGATCACGCGAAAACGATATTTGCCCGGAGCGATGTTGGTATAAGTGGCCGTTCGACTGGTCCCCGCATCAATCCAACTTTCATCAAACCCCTCGAGCTTGTATTTGAATTTGACCTTTTTAGGCGCGATGAAACTCAAGGCCGTAAATTGAAACTCGAGCTTGCCCCCACCCGGTGGCGCTTCTAAGTTCGTCCCCGGAATGAACGCGTTTCCATCGATGACGATTTTCTCGATAACAGTGGGAGGCTGGAGAGTATTGAGCTTGATGTGGTTTGGATCGACCATAGCAACTCCCTTGACGGTTGCAAACCATAACCTTCCATCCCTGGTTCTAAATGCGGCAGGCGAACCGAAATTGCATTCGTTCGTTTTCAGCCCGTCAGCAATCGAATAAGTCTCCACTGTGATTGAGCTGGTTTTGCCGTCTGCGAAATCGTTCAATTGAGCTTTGCTGGCGCGGAATATGCCTTTGTGGGAAGTAATCCAAAGATTGTTATTGTCGTCTTCAATAACGGCTAAAGCCGCGCCGTCAAATAGTCCGTCCTTTCCGGTAAAGGAAGTGAACTTTCCGTCCTTGAGTCTATTTAAGCCGCCGTCTCCGGCAATCCACAGGCTTCCTTCATTGTCCCCATAGATTGACCTGACATTGTTGTCAGCTAAGCCATCGTTTTTTGTGAAAGAAGCTAGCTGCCCATTTTTAAGTACGCTCAACCCGAATGAGGTGCCCATCCAAAGACTGCCCTGCCGATCGTCATAAACCTTATAGACGTTTGAGAGACCATCGTTGATAACGAAGGAAGTAAACTTACCGTCTCTGAGTCTACTCAGTCCGCCGGCGCTTGTGCTTAACCAAAGGGCGCCTTGCATGTCTTCAGTGATTGAGAAAACATAATCATTCGATAGTCCTTGCCTGGTGGTGAACTTGCTGAACCTTCCATCCTTGTATCTGTTCAAGCCACCGCCGTAGGTGCCAATCCATAGACTTCCCACTGAGTCCTCGAAGATCGAGACTACAAAATCATTGGCCAATCCTTGTCTGGTGGTGAAGTTAGTGACCTGCGCATCTCTGATTCTGTTCAGTCCCCCACCGAATGTGCCAATCCACAGATCTCCATGTTTGTCTTCAAAGATTGCGCGAATGAGATCGTTGGTCAAAGCCTGCCGGGTGGAGAAATAGGTGAACTTTCCGTCTCTGAGCCGATTCAGCCCGCCGCCATCTGTTCCGATCCACAAACTTCCTTCTCTGTCTTCATAGACCGTCCGCACGATATTGTTTGATAAGCCGTCCGCAACGGTAAATGACGTAAACTTTCCTTCCTTTAGACGGTTCAGGCCGCCGCCGAACGTGCCAATCCACAAATTGCCTTCGGTGTCTTCATAAACTGTCTTGATGATGTCACTGGACAATCCATCTCTTTTGGTGAAAGAGGTGAATTTGCCATCCTTCAATTTGTTAAATCCGTTCTCAGTTCCAATCCACAGGTTTCCCTGGCTGTCTTCATTGATGGTCCAAACGCTGTCATCACACAGTCCGTCTTTGGTTGTGAAGGAAGTGAATTTTCCGTCCCTGAATTTGTTCAACCCACCGCGGTAGGTTCCGATCCATAGATTGTCTTCTCGGTCTTGATAAATCACCATGACCTTGTTGTTAGACAATCCATCTTTGGTAGTAAAGGACGTGAACTTCCCATCCTTAAGTCTGTTCAATCCACCACCGTCGGTGGCGATCCAAAGGCTTCCCTCTTTGTCTTCAAAGAATGCCCTCACGATGTCGTGAGTTAAGCCATCACTCCTGGTGAAGGAAGTGAATTGCCCATTCCTAAGTTTGGTCAGCCCGCCGCCAAGGGTGCCAATCCACAGACTTCCGTCTTTGTCCGCATGCAGGCCAAGAACGATGTTGCTCTTAATTTCAGGTGTGTTGGTCCGGTCAAAAACGGTAAAGCTCACTCCATCAAACCGAACCAGACCTCCGCCCTCAGTTCCAAGCCACAAATAGCCGTCAGGAGTTTGCGCGATCGCGATGACACTGTTTTGTGGCAAACCGTCCGCGGATGTCCACGCGTCAAGGACGTATTGTCCGATAGCCTTTTGCGGATCGAGCGCTAAGGCCGGCTGATTCCAAAACAGTAGAAAGAGGAGCACTAACGGTAGAAAACTCCGTAGACGAAGCTCGTAACTTTTCTGATACAAGCAGCCTCCTAAATTCTGGTCTGATCATGAGCACCGCAGAAACAGGAGTAACAGGAGTCCTTGTGAAGACTCAGTCGGGTAGTGTTTGCGGCGTTGCGCTTTCACAAATCGAATGAGTCAAAGCGTGTAAGACAGCCGCTCTGGGGAGGAGACTACCTAGATATTGCCATTGGAGTTGGACAGATTCAAGGCACTCCCGCTTGAGACTCTCCGAACACCGCCGACAAATTCATGGAGTTTGGATGTTTTCTCTGTGCAACCTCGGCCTTCTCTGTGTCTCTGTGGTTAACTGATTCACCGCAACAACTCACCACAGAGACACAGAGGAAGCCGAGGTTTCACAGAGAATACTTTCTGCGCCAAAGCTTCAAAATAATTCATCAGCCCTTCACAACTGTCTCGCCTTCCATCTCTATAATCCGCCCCCTCCCTACTGCAAGAATTCGAGATAGTTAGAGCATTAGGAGGCAATCCAATGAATCAATCCTTTATCCGTTCTAATCCCTTGATTCGTGTCGTACGTCCGGCTTTGTACGGCGTGGTGGTTGTGCTATGCGCGAGTTCTTTGCTGTGGAACAGTTCCGCAAGACGGAACTCGAGTGATTCGGAGGTCTTCTTCCAAAAAGGTGGCCGCACCGGCTCCATCTCAGCCAGTCCGAATCCGATCCAGGTATGCGATGGCACTGGACTTGGAGCCACTACAATCACGTGGACCTCGACCGGTACCACCACAACAGAAATTCGTATCAACTCTCCCGCGGGCACCCTCCTTAAGAGAACAGGACCCAGTGGTTCCGCAGCCACCGGCAAAACGGTAAGCAACGGAACTGTTTTTTATTTGCAGGATGTTTCGAATGGATTGCCGCTGACTTCAGCCAACACCCTCGCGACAGTAACAGTGAGTCTGACAACCACGGGTTGTCCGCAACCGCCGCTTTATGAAGGGTGGCACGATGGCGCCGATTGCAATCACATCTTTGGTTGGGCCGCCGATCGCAATCGACTGAATACGTCGATCAGTGTTGATATTTATGACGGCGTTATATTCCTCGCTACTGTGCCGGCCAATCAGTTACGAACTGACGTCGGCGCCTACCTGGGAGACAACGGTCTTCATGGGTTCGATTTTGCCGTACCAGCCAGCTTGAAAAACGGGCAGCCTCATTCAATCACTGTAAAATTCGCGGGCACCGGCACAAGTCTTTCCGGCACTCCCCAATCGATTACGTGCAGCCAGGTGTCGACGCGCGCTCCTCACAATACCACCCAAACACCCTGGCCGGCGCCGAGCAATAACAACATCGAAGTGGAAGACTTCGACGACTGGAATCCGCCAAAAGGCGAAGGCCACACTTATCACGACGACAGTGTAGGTAACGACTGGGGACTGTATCGTCCGGGTGAAGATGTGGACATTCCGGGCAGCAGCGACGTGGGTGGGGGCTATGTGATTGGCAATGTGCATGGCGGCGAATGGCTTGAGTACACCGTCAACGTCACTTCTAGTCCCTGTGATATTCAGGTGCGTGTCGCCTCGGGTGGACCAGGCGGCAGATTTCATATTGCCTTTGACGGCGTCGACAAAACTGGACCAATACAGGTGCCGAACACTGGAAGTTGGGGAACCTGGGTGACGCTAACCGTACCGAATGTCAGTTTGCCCCTGGGCCAACACATCATGCGACTGGCAATGGATCTGAACGGAACACAACAGTTTCCAGCAGTCGCCGATTTCAATTACATCCGGATTGTTTCGAGCGGCGGCGCAACGAATCAACCACCGACCGTGAGCATTACCGGGACAAGTCCATCGCCGCCATTCACGGCACCGGCAACACTCATGGTCAACGCAACTGCCTCGGATCCTGATCAGGGCGACAGCATTGCCAATGTCCAATTTAAGAAAGACGGCATCAATCAGGGATTACCTGACACAGTAGCGCCCTACAGTGTGACGCTCAACAGCCTCGCTGCGGGGACGTATGTCATGACCGCAGTGGCTACCGATAGTCACGGTGCGTCTACGACGTCCGCTCCGTTTACCATCACCGTTAATTCAACTGCGTACACGAATTTTCTGCTCGCGATGATTGATCCGGTTAACCGGACCGGAACTCCAGGCGAAGATCTCTTCTCCGGTAATTACAACTGGAGCCAGCCCATCGTCGGTTTGCCGGGTCGCGCGCATTTAGACCTCGGTCTCGCACTGACCTACAACTCTCTTGTTTGGACCAAGGCTGGATCATCAATCAAGTTTGACGCCGACAACGGATTTCCGGCGCCAGGTTTTCGTCTGGGCTTTCCAGTAATCCAACCGAAGGGTACAGGCAATGGCGGTGCTCCCGCGTATCTTCTGATTACCTCCTCCGGATCTCGGATCGAACTGAGACAAACGAGTCCGGGTGTCTTTGAGTCAATCGACTCATCGTTTCTGCAATTGCTCGAGAGTTCAATGACCTTGCGCGCGGCTGACGGCTCAATATTGACTTACCAGCAAGTCAGCGGCGGTAATTTCATGTGTGTCGGCTTGAAAGATCGCAACGGTAACTTCATCACTGTGAGTTACGCAGGAAATCGCGTGAATACGATCACCGACACTCTCGGACGCGTCGTCAGATTTAATTATCCCAGTGGTAACCTCGACTCGATCACCCAGACGTGGAACGGCGTGACGCACACGTGGGCCCAGTTCACTTATCAAACCGTTTCTATCTCGCCCAATTTTCCTGGGCTTACGGTAATAGCTCCGGCAACCATCCCGGCGCTCACCAGAGTCCGCCTCGCCGACGGCTCAGCCTACGACTTTGACTACACCACGCTGGGCCAGGTTTCGACGGTTCACCACTACGCACCTGATGGTCACCAACTCGCTTACGCGTCTTACACAACAGATAACAGCACGACGGATTGTCCACGCTTGACGGCACGCCAGGATTTTGCCGAAAACTGGAACAACAACGTTGCGACGTCAACGTCTTACCACGTAGATCCATTTGTCTCTGGTATTGGCACCTCAACGCTGCCGGACGGAACGGGACTTGAAGAAACCTATCAAACGTCTGGTTTCAATAAGGGATTGCCCACGCGATCGAGAGTCAGCTCAGGTGGTGTCACAAAGAAAACGACGACGATGAGTTGGACGCAGAATGACACGAGCCTGACTTATCCCGCCAATCCGCGCGTAACGGAAACCACGATCACTGACGATGCGGGTAATCTGCGCAAGACATCGTTTACTTACACTTCGTTCAATCTGGTGAGTGATGTTCTTGAATACGCTGCAGGCGGGACAACTGTGATCCGGCACAAGCAGACCGATTACGTCATGGATCCTGTCTATCTTGATCGGCGCATCATCGGTTTGCCGAAAGAGCAACGTCTATATGAAGGCAGCGGAACGGCGAATCTGGTTTCGAGAATCAGTTATGACTACGACTGGGGTTCGCCTTTTTTACAAAACCAGGGCGCTCCGGTACAGCACGACGAAACCGGTTACAGCGATGCCTTTGTGCAGGGGCGCGGAAACATGTCTGCGATTAATCGATTCGACGTCAATACCGGTCAATCTACTCAGGTGCAAATGATCGGCTACAACACAACCGGGAGTCCGATCTTCGTCCGCGATGCGATTCGAAACGTATTGACCATCAGCTATTCGGATTCGTTCTCAGCCGGAGTGCCGGCGGGCTTAACGTTGGCTTACCCGACGATGATTCTCGATGGCGAGAACTTTACTTCAACTACAACTTATCACTACGACCTGGGCGTGACGACGAAGACCCATGATCCCAAAGGCGCTGAAATGATCATGGAATACAACGATCCCGCCGGACGTCTCACACGTCAAACCTACTTCGATAGTCTGAATCAGGTATCGGGAACTTATACGCGGCTGGAGTATGCGTCTAACGGGACTGAAGGCCGCGCCTACACGCTTCTCGATCCCGGAGTGGAATCCTTCTCGGCCGTCGTTACCGACGGCGCCGGCAGGACGATTGGAACTGTCAAAAATCTTCCCGGCAGCGTGGGCGGTTACAGCGCCCAGAGATTTACGTACGATGTGCGTGGCCGGCTTCGCCAACAATCCAATCCCGCAGAAATCGCGTACACACTGGGCCAGTCAGTAGCCAGTTGGACTCCAGCCGGCGATGACGCTGGACCATGGAAATTCTCAACTCAGGATTATGACTGGAAGGGCCGCCCGACCACTACCTTCAACACCGATGGAACCAGCAGAAGTGTGACATACGGCGGCTGTGGATGTGCCGGAGGCGAAGTAGTGACGCTCACAGACGAGGTTGGCCGGCGTCGCATCAACACCTCGGATATCCTCGGCAGACCGATAAAAATTCAGGAGCTGCGCGACGACGGAACCGTTTACCGCACCAACAACATCACCTATAACGCGCGCGATCAAATCGTTACTACGTTCCTCCAACGCGCCAATGACGGCCCCGGACAGCTAACGACTTCGACTTATGATGGTCACGGCCGGCTGTTTACTACCCAGACCCCAATACAGACGGCCGTAACGCGCTACGACTACAACATTGATGACACAATCCGCGTAGTAACTGATCCCCGCGGAGCGACAGCAACCTACACCTACAATAACAGGCGTCTCGTAACGGGCATCACTTACACCAGACCTTCAGGCCAGGGTATTCCCAATACGCCAGCGGTCGCCTTCAGCTACGATCAGGCGGGCAATATTTCCCAAATGACAGATGGAACGGGCCAGATAACTTTCGACTACGATACATGGAGCCGACTGATTCGAGAGACCCGGTTTTTTAACGAAGTCGGCGGCGGCTCAACTCCCTTCCCGATTGTCTACACCTACAACCTGGCTGGTCAGTTGAAACGAGTTATCGATCCATTCAACGCACAGATCGACTACGGATACGATCAGGCTGGACGTCTCGCGAGCGTCACCGGCACGCCTTTTGGTAATGCAGGCGTTACGCAGTACGCCACCAACATGGGTTATCGTGCGTGGGGTGGTCTAAAACACCTGAACTACGGTAACAATCCGCTGCAACTCAACCTCACCTACAACGCACGTCTGCAAGTAGAGACGATGCAAGTGGGCGGAATCCCATCAACTCCTGACCTGATGAATAAACAATATGCTTACTACGGCGATAAGCGTCTTAAGTACTCGCGCGACCAGGTCAACAATTTCTACAGTCGCGGCTATCAATACGATTTTGTCGGCAGACTGTCGCAGGGTCTCTCTGGACCATCCGCCCCACAGGGCCTGTCAGACGGACCTTACACACAATCTTTCGGATACGATCGGTGGGACAACCTGACGTCTCGCAACACCGGTGACTCACGTTCGTTCGTCTTTGATTACGGTACGTCTAACAGCCGCAATTCGAGTTGGATCTATGACGCCGCCGGCAATGTCAAGAGTGACAGTCAAGCACCGGTTACCAATTTCACCTTTGATGCGGCGGGTCGTCAGGTAAGTGTGAGCGGATCGACGACACGGTCCTGGGCATACGACGGCGCTGGACGAGTAGCAAAGTGGGTTGAAAATAGTGCGACTACTTTTGACGTCTGGTCGAGCGTGCTGGGCTATGTGCTGACTGAAGTGGACGCGTCCGGAGCGAAGCAGCGGACCTATGTTTACGCAGGCCGGCAATTGCTCGCCAAGCAGCAACACAATAAGGTCTTTTGGCACCATGTCGACGCTTCAAACGCGAGTAGTCGCGATAGCAACGTCAACGGCAACATGGTCAGGAGTAATGAAATAGATCCGTTGGGAGCGCCTGCTGATTTTACCGACATCCCCGATCCCGATCCCGAGATTCCGGAGCCAATTGTCAGCTTCAACAATCTCGCTACAGGTTGTCTGCTGGATGGAGTTGACGCGCCCTGCAGTCTCGTAATGAGTCTCCTTGGGAGCGGAGCGGCCGCGATTGCACCCTGGAATACTACGCGTTGGAATCCGAACACTAACAAATTTGAGTTCTTCAAGGCTTACGCTGACGGCACCAGCGGGTGGTCGCCACTGGGCGCGCCTAACAACGGCTACGGATATAAGCCACCGAAGGGACCTCCCGTCTTAGGCAACTACGACGGAAATCCATCACATAAGCCCGACTGGGGTAATGATGAAAGTGACGAAGAGTCTTCGTCCACTCAACAACAGGATGATTGTCATCGATTCGCCGACATGGTTGATCAGATCTACCAACAGACGATGGCAATACAGCGTCTCGATATAAACAGAGTGCAAGCTTTCATGGATAAGCTGGCTACTACTTTTACCGAATTTCCCAGTGCTACTTTTGGAGTGGTAACGGGGATTTCGGGGGCGGTTGAAAACATAAACGGCAATTCAAATCCACCTGCCTTTGGAAGTTCAGGTTTCCGTTCCGATTATTTTGAAGCCGACGTGGTTGTGAATGGACGGCACATACCAAGTAATCAGGTAAGGCACGCCGTCGGCGGGTTAATTGCAGGTTACGTCGGGATCTTACTCCACGACCCAGTGTTTGGTACGGGTATGAATGATCGTGAAGATCCAAATGATCCTGTGCATGGAGTGCCTGACATTAACTTGAATGGAAAGACTGTACGTTATGGTAATAGCATCGCAGGAGTGGACAAGGGACCTTCATTAATTGGCCCCCGCATTAAGGGCGGGATGACGGCAGCCAGGGAGTTGGGAGATTGGATTAGAAGCACGCTTTGCATACCGTAGATACGTAGAGCAAGGATCATGATGCGACGCTTTCAACCTGTGTTCGTCGTTGCGGGTCTCCTGGTATTGTCGGGTACCGTTGCCGGGTGCTGGCTGTTTGCGAAACAAGTCCAGCGCTCAGCAAAGGACGTTGTCCCTTACGAAGTCCTCGATGATTACATGGGGACTACAATCAAAATCGGGGTCGTCTCGACAATCAATGAGAAAGAGTTGCGAGCTACTCTGGCCAAAGCGGCTGACGACCATCAAGACGATCCGGCTCGAGACTACCTCGCTTCAAGGTTTCTGCAGATCGAGGCTTACCTGATAAAAGATGGCAAACAAAGTAATACTCCGGCTGGTACGTTACGAAGGTCTGTCCCAGCCGGAAATCCTGCGGAACGGAGAAAGCTGACAGTCGATCGGACCAGGGACGACACGTTTACAATAAGGATCGCTGAGGCCAGGAATTCTCTAAACTGATCCCGCTACTTTGCTCGCAGACGTGCGGCAAAATTCAGCGCACCTCACTTGCATTCAAGAAGCCGTTTCCTCTAATCTCCCGCACGTACTCTCCCGCAGGCTGTGCGCCTGAGCAGCTCATTTTTAACTGTAACCGGGCGCGTTCAATATACAAAAAGTAGGGATTCCCAAGTATGCAATTAGTGTTTCGTCCGCTCTTCAGGTCTAAATCACCTGTCTTCGCAGCAGTCGTTTTGACATTCGTTTTCTGTGTTACGGTTAGCGCTCAGTTCAACCCGCTCCCAGGAAGTTTTTTCGAGCACGATTTCTTTCCTCAACACAAGGTTTTCGATATTAGCCCAAACAATCAGATCGCGATCACAGTAAGAAGTGATTCGGCCGCTCCAGGCTCGGACCGCCTCACAACCTTCGATCCGATTCTCGGCACAGTGTTCGACAATGAAACTTTTGTTTCGGCCGGAGCACGCGAAGTACGTTTTGCACAAGTGGGAAGCAGTCTGCGCGCGGTAGTACTTGCCGGGTCCGCAGCCCGCACGATATTCCTCTTCGATATCAGTGCGACCGGCCAGATTACGCCGATCACCTCCACTCAGTTGAGCACCTCAAATGGTGTCGGAGGTTCCAACATCGTTCTGAGCGGCGCGGGAGCTGCGGGTTTTGCTGTTGTCATTGGCGGTGCCGAACGCGAGCTCGTAAGTTTTAGTCTGAACGACGGGTCAGTCCTGAAACGCACCCCCGTTACGGGCCTCGCCGAAACTATCACGTTGTACGAAGGCGGCGGCAAACGTTTGCTGGCATTTCGTAGCGGACTCAATCTCAGGGTGTTGAACGTCCTCGATGCCGCTAATCCGGTTGATAGCGCCAGTGTGCCGATGACGACAAACGGTGAATTCAGCGGATTCTTTATCGACGATATTGCTTTTAGCGGTGACGGGCGCTATGTGTTCTTTACGAGCCAGTTTTTTCAGTTTCAGGCGATTGACCTGAATGTCGGACAGGTTGTGGGGACAATTCCTGGTCTTTTCCGGTTTGTACACGCCGAGGTCTTTGAGGATGCTCAGCATCGACAGCTTGCAGTTCTCAGCCTGCCATCGGGAACAACTAATGTAAGTGCTTTACTTTTGGTTGACGCTACGAATCCGAGTCAACTGACAGTCCAAAAGAACTACACTCAACAGACTCCGTTGGGAATGTTTTTCAAGTTTTCTCAGGATGGCTCGCGACTGTATATGACTGAGCCCGGAAAACTCGTGGCACATAATCTGCCCGACTTTACGACCGCGTGGGAACAGTCTGTTCCGGGATTTAACACTCGTGACCACCAGTTGGAGGTGTATGGTCCCAATGGCGAGATATTAGGCGTCTGGCAATCGTTTCTCACCAACGATGTTTTCGCTGTCTTCGGAGCTTTTCCCGCTTCTCCCCCCAATGTTTCACTTAGCAATTCCGTGTCTGTAAATGAATCCGTTGGGGCTAAGGCTGACTTCACCGTCACTTTATCGGCGCCCACAAACCATCGCACGGATATTAATTACTCCACCACAAACGGAACGGCGGAAGCTGGCTCTGACTACACGACCACGTCAGGTACATTGACCCTGGCGCCAGGAGTAACGTCCGGAATAATCAGCATTCCTGTCAGCGATGACAATCTTGACGAGGCTGACGAGACGTTTACCCTGAACATAACTTCGAGCCCCGGAATCGTTACACATGGGCCAAGGACGGTGACCATTGTGGATGACGATCCGCCACCATCCGCGACAATTGCGGATCTAAGCACAACCGAGGGCACATCTACCTTTAGTAACAAGTTGGTGTCGTTTACGGTAACGCTGTCGGCTGCGAGTGGACAAACTGTAACCGTAGCCTACGCCACTGCTCCCGATACAGCATCGAATACCGATTTCGTCCCTGTTAGCGGAACACTCAGCTTCGCACCGGGTCAAACGACGAATAACGTAATCGTCCAGTATGTTGGCGACCGGCTGGCCGAGGACGACGAGTCCTTTTTCATCAATTTGAGTAATCCGAGCAACGTCACTATCGCCGACGCTCAAGCGGTAGCAACAATAGTCGACGACGACGCTCCTATTCTGCAAACAGCTTCGGCACGCGCAACCGCACTCGACGCCGTTACCTTCCTTCCCGAGCCTTTCGCGCTTACCAACCCGCTTTACTTTGGCAACGACAAGCGGGGGCGCGTAATGGTGTTTACGCTAAACCTTGTTCTGACTCCGGGACTGGTGGTTACGGCTCAAGGCGTTGATGATCAACAGGTGACTCATCAGCTTCCGGTTGAGCTCGTTGCAAATGTGCCGAGCTTTATTCCAGTGTTTCCTCAGGAGCCTGCTCTGACGCAGATAGTTTTGAAGTTGCCGGAAAGTATTACGACCGCGGGTGATTTGCGGGTGAGAATAACCGCGCGCGGTAAAGTGAGCAACCAGGCTGTTTTTGCTGTGAAGCCGTAATATTTGCGTAGTGGGGTAAATAGTGTGTAGCTCAACCTTTGCAGTGGTCCCGGAGGGACCAAATGCTTATAGCACACGTCCCCAAAAGAATTGCGGCTCCAGCGGAGCCGAATGTTGTTGCCGCATAGACACATCGCGCTCCGCTGGAGCGCGGGTCGTGGCGGTGCGGAGGCTATAAACATATGGTCCCTCCGGGACCACTGCAAGGGTTGAGCAACACCCCACTACGAATATTTGTCCTTTACTCCACACCTACGAGGTTGCATGTCTAAACTGAGTACTCGCATCCGGCTGATTCTGATAATTGTCGTCGGCACTTGCGCACTTGCGTTCTCGCAAACAACTCCGGAACGACAGAGGAACTATCCCACACCTGTCGAGGGCGACTATACGATCAACGACTTCAAGTTTCGCTCAGGTGAGACTCTTCCCGAACTGAAACTTCATTACTTCACTATCGGTACCCCGGTGAAAGACAGCAGCGGAGTCACACGCAATGCTGTCCTGGTCATGCACGGCACTGGAGGTACAGGAGCGCAGTTTTTCTCGGCTCAATTTGCCAACATCCTTTTTGGACCCGGTCAACTACTCGACGCCACAAAGTATTTCATCATTCTTCCCGACGCCATTGGACATGGTGGCTCCAGCAAACCAAGCAACGGCCTCCACCTGAAGTTTCCTCATTACACATACGACGACATGGTGCTCGCGCAGTATCGACTCATCACCGAGAAATTGGGCGTCAATCACCTGCGTCTCGTCATGGGCACTTCAATGGGTGGAATGCACACGTGGGTTTGGGGTGAAACTTATCCCGACTTCATGGACGCCTTGATGCCGCTGGCGAGCATGCCGATCGAGATTGCCGGTCGCAATCGAATCATGAGGAAGATGATTATGGATGCGATTCGCAATGATCCAGCCTGGAATAATGGTGAATACAAAACTCAGCCAGTACAGGGGATGACCGCGGCTCAGAATATTCTGCTACTAATGGGAAGCGCTCCGTTGCAGTGGCACAAACAGGCGCCGACTCGTGATGCCGCCGATAAATTCTACGAGGAGCGGGTGAAGGGTGGAGTGATGCGAAGCGATGCCAACGACATGCTCTACTACTTCGACTCGTCGCGTGAATACAACCCAGCTCCCATGCTCGAGAAGATCAAAGCACCACTGATCGCGATTAACTCTGCTGACGATCTGATCAATCCGCCTGAGTTGGGAGTAATGGAGCGGGAGATTAAGCGCGTGAAGAATGGTCGCTACGTGCTGCTACCGATTACGGATCAAACTCGCGGGCATGGCACACACACCATCGCCTCAATCTGGCAGAGCTACCTCAAGGAACTGCTCGAAAACTCGAATCGACAAAGCGACAGATAAACAGGTATAGCGGTCACCTCATGCGTCTCAAACAACCGCGAGAGGTAGTCAGCAGTTTCACTCATGGATGGATCTCTTCATCGCGCCGCGGACCTTCCAGGACATCCCTTCACGCCGTCACGGCCACAGAATCCATGTGCATCATGATGGTTAGGTACCAACCAAACATAATCATCCAAGGCAACTCCGGCAGACTGAAAGCGTGAGGCTCAACAGTTACTTTCGCTGAAAGGTGTAGCAACCCACCTGTTTTGAAATTGATCAACGTACCGCCCAACTCGTCCTGGAATTCGAGACTGGTCTGCCAGAAATTTGTAGTGGCAAGGATCTTCCGTCCATCAGACAGTTCCAGGGTGCCACCGCCGCTCCAGGTGTTGTTCTTAAAAGTGGCAATGTCGGCGTCCGTATCGCAAGCTCGAACCGTTGCTTTGGTTTGCCAAAATCCGATGCGCTTGAACGTCCAACATCCATCTGTGCTTTCTCCGGTAGCAAATGATCCGAAAGAACTTCTGAAGCGCAGAGTCGCAGCTAGTTGATCATCTGCGTGCAACTCATATTGCATCTTAAGTATGCTTGGTTGTACCCACTCTAATTGTTTGTCGACTAGTTCGGATATTTTTTTCATCTTTAAGCTCGATTTCCAGCAGTCTGGTGAGCCATTATAACGAAGACCGGGCGACGGCGCGTTTTGCACTACGCGCCGCCTACCCGCCTCGCGGCTAAATCACGGTTGCCATTGGTAACCAACCACCAGGAACAGATCTGAAACCTCCATCTCATTCGTGGTCGGATCAACCTGCAAATCCAAACCACCCGGTCGCGTCATCTTCAATGTCCACACCAGCGGCGGATCGTTCGCAGCTACGGTCAATCCCTGCGCGGAAATGTCCTTCTGACCGAAATGCAATCCACCATACTGGTTGACACGCGCGAGCTTCATCACGTCCGCACCAGTTGGAGGCGGCGGCGCCAATGGTGGACTGATGCGAACGCTGTACGCACCACCATCCGTGCAGCGCGCCAGTAACCACAAAGTCTCCAACTCCAGTGTCTTATCCAGATCGCGGGAGTTGAACAACTCAGGCGACATTTCAAAGGTGAATACATTCCCCGTCGCCGGATTAGTCGGATTGAGGAAACGGTGCCACTGACCCGGAAACTCCTGTCGCAAATTGAACAGCCGCACTGACGGGGTGCCGTCAACACCCTGGTAGTACGTTCGCAGGTTCTGAATAGCGCCATTCTTGAATGGACCAGCATCTTCACGCGACGTGTACTTGATATGAAGCACGGCATCCGAGATCGTGCTGTAGTCAAACTGTCGCAACGGACGTCCAAAATCAGGCGCCGACGGATCGGGATTGTTTGACGGCAAATCGCTGAACAACTCCAGCGCCCATTCACTAACCGCGCCCGCGCCTTCAAACGGCAGGTAACGATCGTCACGGAAGCCAAGCTCAAACACACCGCTGTCGTTTTGCGAACTGCTGGCAGCAATCGCTTTTACGGCGATGTTGTTCTCGATAAAGCGCGTGTCGTCGGCCGGAAGTCCCGTGTCGTCAATATTGTGAGCGTAACCATTGTCGCCATTCGTCGTGTTGATGCGAATGCTGTTCTTCAACAGACGTAACGTGCAGGAGATCGTCGTGTATGGACCAACCACACAAGGCAATGTCAAACTCACTGACTTGATACGACGGAAGTAGTGACCCGGAAAATCGAGATCGAAGATCTCTTCCGGCAGACTGAAGAAACACTTGCCCGTTTCTTTGAGTTTCACGAGCGCGAGAGGATTGAGCATCGCGAGTGAAAGATGCTTGGTCAATTCAAACTCGCGCCGGTTTTGTTCGAGCATCGCGTTTTCAAGACGATGCAGATCGAGCGCCAGCTTCTCTCCGGAAAGTAGACCCTTCTTCAAACTGTCCCAGTAACCAAAGTTGATTAAGCTACTGTCCTGCAAACCGAGTTCAAAGCGGTAGCAACGTTCAGCACGCTTCGCGAGATCGTAGGCAAGCCTGTAACTGCGGAAGTAGACGCTTGAAATCTGCGCGATCTGCCACTGATACAGCTCCTTATTCGTGTACTTCGTGCGCATGAACTCATCAACAGCTTTTGCATTCTCGATCTGGAGTTTCTGATTTTCGAGTTCTTGTTCCCCGATCGCGATGCGCACCTCAGCCGCATCCATCTGCTTGTCGAGATGGGCCAACTCGCGCTCGGCAAGCTGTTCCTGCAACTTCCAATCGCTGAATCTGCGATCGTGTGAAGCATTGGTGGCAGCCTTGTTCGCCTGGTAACTCGCGAGGCTGGCGAGTTGCTGCTCCGCGCCCGCCGCACCCTGCAACGCGGAAATGATGTTTCCCGTGCCCCATTGCGCGTTCACGTGTGGCGAGCCACCAAAACCGGATCCGCCGATCGTGACGTTGGGAATGTATCCCAGCACTGAAGCGCCGATATTGATACTTTGCGCCGAGCTGGAATGACCCTGTGCATCCGCGAGCTTGTCGAGACTGAGTTGTTCCGCGGCGATGATCTTTTCGATATCTCGATAATAATCACGCCTCACTTCCGTCGTCGCCTTGGCTCGCTTCAGTGCTTCAAGGTTTTCCTTCGCTTCCTCGATTTGCTTCTCCTTCACGGTCTTGATCGCGTTGAGCATGTCGATCTCGTGAGTTTGTCGCAGCAGACCGAGCGCTTCACTGTCTTTCTTTTCCAGCGCGGAGAGTAAAGCACTGCCCAGCATCTTGACGTCGTTGCAAACCTCTTTCGCACGTTGCAGCACCACGTTGAAGCGATAGAGCGGCAACGGCGCGTTGAGATCAGCGAGGGCGCTGCTGAGGTCGATACCGCCGGCCACAGCTTTGACGAGCGCCGCGGGATCGATCGGGGGCTCAAAGAGCGATAGTTGTCGCACGACGCCTTCGATGTTCATGCAGTGACGAATCTTAAAGAGCCGATCCGCAACCGTGTCCCAGTAGCTGATCAACTTCTCATTCGGAGGAATACAGAAATAAAGCATCGGCAATGGCGCCGGATCCGGACCGGGATCCTGTCCGGGCGGCGCCGGGATTACGTTTTCTACTTCGATCAAGGCATTCGAAAACTTGTCAAACTCCTTTTCGAGCTCATTGAAGCTCTCAAGCGGCGGCTTCACCTGCGGCGGCACCTTCTTCGGACGTGGTCCCAGAATCTCGTCCGCGAGCACGTAGATCTGAGTCGCCTGATTGATGCTCTCCATGCTGTCCTGCCGGAACAGATAGTCGCCCCAGGCAATGAGGTTATCGAGATACTTCATGACCGTCGTCTTCTGGTAGGCGACAGTACGGTAGTTTGCGATGCGATGTGGTTCGAACGGGTACGTGCGCCAGTCAAGCACCTGAGCTTCGAGCTGGTCCTTCAGCTCGGCGGAGAATCCCGGCACACTGGTATCGCCGGCAAGCATCAGCATGATGTTCTCAATGCGCTGCTGGATGTACTGTGGATCGGTAGTCTGAAAAAACGGCTTCGTAATCCAGTACTTGCTCATCGCCGAACCGCCGGGCGTCGGACTCTCGAGACCGAGGGGATTGAAAATGTAGTGGTACCAATCCTGCGCTTCCTCGAAGTGCTGGTTCTGACTGAGCGAATTGGCAATCAGGAGGGGCGCGTGGAAGAAGAGTTCCCAGTTGTAAGGTGAGTAAGCGCCATCCGGTGAGAAATCAACATTCTCACGCGGATAGAAATCTTCACTCGTTGGTTCAACTACCCAAAACGTCGGCTGGTAAGTCTGCTTGAAGCTAAAACCCGAATCTTTCAACTGCGTTTCCCTGCTCATCATCGTGGGAATTCCCTGGAGCGGGTTGAAAATCTGCTTGATGAAGTCGCAGACAAACGGGTGATAGAAGTTCTTGAAGTGAAACTGGCGGAACTGAAACAGGAACAACGACAAGCCGCCGAGGAAACCCTGGAAGAATTTCATGTAAAACTGCACCGTGTAGTCTTCGAGTTGCTCATCGGTGTAAGGCGGAAACGCCTCCACCGGAAGTTGTTGCTGGAAGAAATTTCCCCAGAATAGCTTCTCCGGGATGGTGAGCGTGGGCACTACCGCTTCCGCCCATTTGCGCAATTCGCCGGCGAAGAAATCTTCCCAAAGGCGAAATCCTTTCTTGATTTCGGGATAGTAGAGCCGTGGTCCAGGGACTTTCGAGCCTTGCTCACTTGGCCCTTGCAACGACGGCAATACGAAGAACGTGCGTTTCTTGTCGTTATAGAAAAACGGCAGCCACGTGCCGGTGGGGATCGGCAAGCGATCCTTCAACACAAACTTCAGCAACGAAAAGCCATTCGCGATCAACTTGTCGAAGTAAGAGAGATGCCACGGCGGTGTCATCTTGAAGAACCATGGCGTCTGAAACAACACCGGAACTTCCGCTTCTCGATTTGAACCCGCTGTCTCGAGTGTAAAGTCATTGTCAGGTGCGTCCGTGCGCGCCGGCGATGGTCCAAGTTCGACCCACTTCAGAAACGACGTCAGATTTCCGGTGGAAGCTACTTCCGGTCTGAGTACCGGGAAGAAATTTCCAGCCAGATCGGTGACTAGCTCAGGCGCGCCGGTGCAGCCTGCAATCTCAAACGCGCCGTTGAGGCCCGCGGTATTAAACCCGTCGCTGCCCAGGCTCGCGCCTTCATAATGAATGCCAAACCTGCCGTCGCTCTCGCTGTGATCGATCGGATAAAAGAGATAGTGCTTCTTTACGATCTCCACGCCATACGGAAAACTTTCATCGAACGACACGGAGATCTTTTTGGGACTCCATTTCCCTTGCCGGTAATCACTCACGGCCATTTGCAGCCGGAGTCGCTTCAGCGTTTTGTCTACTTTGAAACTCGACTCATTATCGAGATCGACTTTCGGAACTCTCACCGTACCGTCACCTGACTGATCCGGAACTTCCTTGAAGATGGGCCAGAAGATAAACAGCCGCTTACCGACAACAGCCGGAATTAGATAATCGCCCTCGATATCGAGCTCGATCTTCTCCCACGGCGTCCACTGCCGGTAATCATAGCGACGGTAGTAATACTGGTGCGGCTCGGATCCGCTTGTCCGTCCAAACACGTGAATGATTGCCTCATCGCCGTCGTCTTCATGATAGAAGCCCGCCACTTCGAGTTGGGCCACGCCGTCGAGTTTTTGCAGGTAGTTTTGAATCGCAGTTTCGGACGTTAATTGCGTGATCTCGTCCTGCATCAACTCGTCTTCGAGATCCTGGAAGAATTGAGACTTATCTTTCCGCAACTGCGGCTCGATCCAGTTCTCAGGCCAGAGAAATACTTTGCGATTTGCTTCCCAGACGCGGTACTTACTCATCCATTTCCACCAGCGCCACGCACTGTCGCCCGTGTCGCCATCCGAAATGACTTCCACGTCGGGCTCAAGACCCATGAAGCAACGCTGCACGAAGAGCTGAATGGAGCCCGAACCCTGGACCATGCGGCTGGTCAACATGCACGAGCACATCTCGACGTCGAGCAGGTAGTAAGCATAAAGGTCGTTCGTTTCTTCCCACTTCCCTGTCGGTGCATCTGCCGGTTGCGGTTGCGTGAGCAGGAAAATACCTAATGCGTCGCGCTTCTGTTCCCGCAGCACGTCCTGAATTTCCGCGGACAGCGTCAGCCATGTTTCAGTGCCAAACTGAGCCCGCAGCAACTCTTTCAACCGCCGCGCTTCGACTTCGCTCATCGAGGCCGCGGCAAACGTCTTCACCATCGCCGGACCAGCACCGAGATTGCTCATGAAATAAAATGCACGACGCACCCGTTCCCAGTTTTCGGCAAGCAGGTAGTCAGCGGGAAACGCGAGATCGAGAGTCGCTACCAACTCTTCAACATCGGCCGCGAGCCATTCTTCATTGAGCAGCTCCACGTCGGCGGCAAAGTCGGCTGTCGTTGCGTATATGCCTGTGTCGAGTTTTTCCAGAACCTCAAACAGCGTGATCCCTGTTTCAGGCAACGTGTCGCGCATGCGCAGCAGACGCGTCAGTCTCAGGAATAATTCGATCGGCGCAATAGCCGCAGCACTATCAAGCGGGAGTTGCAGAAAATCCAGAATTTGGGCAGCCGGTGTAACGGCAACCAGACGCTCCCATTCTTCGAGAGTGAGTTTCCATTTTTTCCAGATCGTGGCGACACGGCTGGCCCAGAACCAACCATCAAACGCTTCCTTAAGAGTTGAGTAATCGATCGCTCCGATGGTCGCTTTGAAATTGGTCGTGAAATACGCGAGCAGCGTAGTGTTTGGCGGAGCGGGCGGAATTGGCAACACCTCGTAATGAGTTAATAGTTGCCGCGTCAGTGCTTCGGTCAGACCCAATTGCGTGCTGAACTGTGTCACTACTTCACTATCCGTAAGCGTTCGTGAGAGGTAGTCGAGCGCTTTGAGTGAGGCGTTTGCAAGCCTCTTCGCAAGCGTGTCGTTCGTGGGAATCGTGTTGTCGAGATCTGCATCCGTCAGCCAGATGCGCGGATCTGGTGGAAGAATGAGCTGCGGTTGCTGGAACAGATCGTTTACGGCGGAGTGATACGCGATCTCCTCCGGCAAAACGTTGGGCACGAGCGCGTTGAGAGCCGCTTGCTCGGTCGCAGTCATGATGTCGTTGAAGACGAGCAAACGTTCCTCGTCGTCGTAACTGATCTTCGCGGCCAGATCGGGCGTGAGTTGGGCTTTAAAATCGATTGCCGCCGGAAGATGCGCCAGCGCGGCAGTAAATGCCGGCGCGAAGAACTTCACGGCCATGCGCGGTGTCTGAAACAACTGTTCGATCGCCGTGGCTGGATTGGCCGGGAAGAACAATAGCGACGTCCGTTCAGCGGCAGTCATAACGCCGGTAAAGCTCAACTTCTGTGTGATTGGGTTGTAGCGAATCGGCAACGAAGGTCGATCCGGCGGAAGGATGATGCCACCGGGAATCGCGATCTCGATCTCCTGTGAAGCAAAGTTTACCGGCGCGGTTTGCGAGAGTTGGAAGAGTTCTTCGATCGCGTTTTGGTATGAAGGCTCGCCTGACACAGCCGCCAGTGACGCGTCGTTGAGCAGAACGACACGTTGCGCGTCAGTCATCATCCCGCGGAACGTCAGAGTTCGAGCCGGTTCGTTGTACGCTATGGGTATGTTGTTTGGGGCGCCCGTTATTGCTGCGGGAAACACAAACAACCCCGGCAGACCCTGAACCGCAGTCTCGAGATTTACAGGTCCGATGAGGGTCTGTTGGAAGAAACGCGCTTGTTCTTCAGTGCGATTCAACTGTTGCAGCAGAGTCGTCAACAGCGCCGTAAGCTGGGCCACGTCGGTCGGCGGCGCGGCGGTAAGAAAATCGAATTGTGCTGGATCGTTGTCAGACTCAATCTGTTGCAACACTTTTCGCAAACCACTCAGGAAGCGCGCCGCGTCAGTCTCTTTCAGCGCCGCTTTCGCAGTTCGATCCGCAGTCAGTAACCAGTTCAACTCATCGGGTTTGAAGCCGGTGTCTTTCAGTCGATCGATCTTCTCGAGAAAATCGCGCGCGGCTTTCGGACTCGCAAACTCGAGCACGTCCTGGTGAAAGACGCGCAACAGAAGATCATCGACCTGTGCCTGTGTCAGACCTCCGGCCCTGATGTTGAACTCCTGTTCGAGAAACGCCTGCTGCGCTGCGAGACCACCCAACGCCGGAACCTGTTGGGCCACCAGCTTGAGCAGAATGCGCCAATCGTCAGCCTTGTACTTCAGCGACTTGCTTAGCCACGCATGTCTATTCAGGAACGAAAGATTCGCAAGCGTCAGATCGTCGTTGATGTAGGCCGTGCCGGAAGCTCTGGTCAGCGCCTGAAACAGGAGCATGTCCGACTCGCGAATTCCCAACGCCGAAAGAACTACGGGCGAATGACCACTGATCGTCTGACCGGGATTGAGATCGCCGGTAACGGGGTCGAGTTCGAAAGCAGGATCGACCGGATTGATTAGTCGACGATTCAAGAAGAGATTCTGATAAAGCGCACTCGCTCTCGGTTTGTGCAGCTCGGTGAAACGCGTTTCAGTGTTCATATCACCGAAAAGAGAAGTGACTTGTTCGATCGTGGTGCGCGTGCCTAATCGCTTCTTCAGCTCAACGAAGTGCATGAGGTTGATGAGAAAGATCTCGTCGATCGCACCGGCGCCGATCGCCGGATGCCGAATCACAAGATCGAGCTCCCACAACTTCCAACCGCTCAGCTTCCGCCACAACCGCAGGAAGCGATGGATGCGATCGAGTTTGGTCGCGTCGAGGTTTTGCAGATCTTTCTTATCGAGATCGCACGAGCCGTCCTGGTGATTGATTACGATGTCACCGGCGGGGTTAAGAAACTTGAGGTCGAGTAGCGCGAGCAAGTCTTTGTATTCAAGACTTGTTTTTGCGAGGAAGTTTTTGACGTTACTGATTTCAGTCAACCATGCGGGATTCAGTGGTTCGCCCCAGAAGACTTGTTGTCCGGCCACGGTCGGATCCGCAACCAGAATAAACGTCTTCTCATCATCGACAGCGGCTACACTGATCTTGAAATACTCTGCGGCAATCTCACCGTCGCTGGCATTGTTTGGCAAGGCCGGGCCACGAAATGTGCCCATCAAGTCCCAGCGCTGCAAGTTGCTCTTCTGCATCGCAGCGCGTACTTCCTCCGCAAACAGATCAAACGGAAGCCCAAACGGAAAACGCGCGTGACGCAACTTCTCGTAAGCCTTCGGATTCACATACTGGGGATAAGCACGTAATTCATCGGCGGTCGTCTTGGTGTTGCGTAGAATTTCAGCGAAGAAATTTGGAGTCGCCTTCTTTTTGAGAAGATAGGTGATGTTGTCGGCGTGTACGACCCAACGATCAGGATCCGCGGGATCAACCTGCGAGAGTGAAAAACCCTCCGCTACAACCAAACCCTGATTCTCGAAAGCGGTGGCGACCGTCGCCCTGGTTGGGTCAGTGTTGTCGGGAATGTTTGTTAGTCCTGCGAGTTCGACGTCGTTTTCACCATTCGCAATCACGCTCTCGAGCACTTCGCAAACGACGTCGACGTACGGAATCGGCGTGAGCGCATTCTCACAATTGAGCTCGAGATATCCGAGATCGGGCCGCCGCCTGAATAAAACATCTTTGACGCTGTCTGAAAGATTGGCTGCCAGGCGATCGCGCAGGAACACGAGCAGATCGGCAAAATAAGCCGCTGGCCCAAGCACCGAACGGCAGTGTTCACACTCGCACATGTCGCCAGTCTGGAAGAGATTATTCCAGTTGGGAAACATCTCGAGCGCGGCGTTGTTGTTCTGCAGCACTTCAGGAAGCGCATTGGCCTCGAGCGCCTTTAGGTCGCCGACGATCGTCAGCACAGCAGCATGCGTATCCGCGGCGCGGTTCCACGCCAGTTGGGCTGTCTCGGCGGTGAAGCCGGGAGCCTTTTCGTAGCGCCGCACAAACTCGCTCTTGCCGATGCGATAGATTTGTTGTGCGGAATGAACTCGGTCAGCCAGCAAAGTGTCCGTGGCGGCAAATGTAGGCGCAAGTTTGAAAACACGCTGCACGCCTTTGACTTCAGTTTTGAAGGCCTCATCTTCAGCAAGGCCCGCGGCCTCGCGTCGAATATTGTTTTTGAAATAGTCGTCTACGCGTGTGTGGAGCAGTTCGAAATCATCGTGAGTGTCGAGAAACTTGCCCAGTTTCTCGGCATGGGCGAGCCCGCGCGAGCCGCCGTTGTTTAGCGCGCGACTCAAACCGCCTGCAAACGCGGCCGTCGGGAAAGCTTCACGAAACTGCCGCTCCAGGACTTTTCCGAAAGCTTCTTCATCGGGTGGTTTGCGATTGTCCAAATCGGTGATGGCAAATGGAAGTTCGACCTTGTTTCGCTTCACTAAGTCGATCCATTCCGTCTCACTCCGGCGCGCCAGTGAGCGAATCTGAGCCGGTTCGCGTACCTGGAAGTTCTGCTTGATCGCTTTCACGACCGAGAAGTCCGCACGCGTCAGGTCCGACAATTCAAAAGACGTACGCAGATCGGCAACTTGCTTCTCGTCGAACGACTTGTCTTTCTCGAGCGCCTCTAACACTGCGGGCGTGAGTCCCTTGTGTTCCGTGATGAGCCGCGCGAACGTCTGCTGCTGCTCGGCTGAGGTGACACCGGCATCTTCGAGCGCAAGCTTAACCAGCGCCGGTTTACCTTCATCACTCACGACGCGGCGCGCCACATACTCCAGGAAGGTGACAATCCAGGCGTCGATCCTTTCGCTGAATAGGCTTGCGATCTGTCGTTCGTTGACACTGCGCACGAGCGTCTTGCGAACGGTGCGCGCGTCGAGACGCCGCAGCGCATCGAGCACCAACTGTATGTGCTCGCCAACACTTCGCTCCGGTTGATACTGAAAGAATGATCCGCTCAGCAACGCAAACCAGAAAACCGGCTCCAGCCGCTCTTTCTGAAGCTTGTGGGCCAACACCCAGCGCGCCACCGTAGTGATTTCAAATCCGGTTTCACCCGAGATAAAACTCAGGTCCTGATGTTCGGTGTTTTCTTCGAGCTCATCGATTCTCACGTCGCCCAACAACGGTTGGACGGCGCGGCCGATCTGGTCGAACAACGCCGGTGGTTCCAGCATGTCAAAAGGAATGGTGACGTCTACGCGCGCGGATGGCGGCGCGTTGAATACAACCGGCGCGGCGACGAATGAGCTGTCACCGTTTACAAAAACCTTGACGAGCAGGTCTGCACCACCTCTTTCAAGCGACTCGAATTGACCACTTGAATACTGGATTTTATAGGCGCCATCTGCCTCTGTCCGTGCGCTGCCAAGTGTCTGCTCACTCCGGAGATCGCGATCGAAGGCGGCGACACGCAAAGAATCTGCACGGGTGCCGTCCGCGAACTGGACCACACCCTGTACTTCAAAAGACTCGGTTGCATCCGCCTGTACCGCAATCAACTGATCCCGCTGACCGTCAGTCGGTTTCCAAACAACGGTATCTTCCGTGCTATGTAGCACCCGGGTATCAGCAAAAACACGAAAAAAGAGGTCGGGCTCGCGATCCAGGAACAACTCCTTGAAGTAACTCTCATCAAAATCCATCCGGAACGCGCCTTCATCATCACTAACAGCACTGCCCACCAGATCGTTGTGAATTAGATCCTTATCCCACGCTTCGACTCTCACCCCGGCTACCGGCTTGTTAGTCGTGCGATCGACGACCCGGCCGCGGATGGTGAAATTTTTTTCTTCATTTGCCATGACGTTTCTCCATGATTGCGATATTTAAGATTTCTGATCAGTAGTTATCCGGCTATCCGTGTACTGCCGCGACCTCACCTGACGTAACGCTCCTCCGGCAGACCACCCATCTTGTAGTCAGTCTTCATCTTGTCTTTGAACTTCATGATGTCGGCTTTGCTGGCGTTTGGATTGTTCGCGAAGAAGTCAGTCCACTTCTTATTGAAATCCATCGTGTGAACTGCGCTGTGCTCTCCTTCGCCAATCCGCACCGTAAACTCATCGATGTCGATCTTTCGTTTCTTCAAGAGTCGCTTGATGGCGGGGTTCTTGAGGAGTTCCTGCGGAATCAGGTGATGTAAAGGCGACTTCGGAAACGCTGCGCGAGGCGTCATGCCCCGGCCGGCGAGCGCTCCTTCGTCCCATGCCGAAGGCGCGCCACCCTTTGGTTTCACAGTCACTTCCGAAGGCTTCACACGCAGCGGCTCTTTACCAACGCCGGGCGGAATCTTTTTGACCGGCGGTAACTGCTGTGGCGTTGCTGGTGGACCAGCCGGCTTTCCGCCCGTCGGCCCGCCCGAAGGTGTGGGACCTTTTGAATTTGCGAGATTACTCGACTGCATCATCGTGATGCCGGTCGCTTTGGCTCCCTGGCCCAACACCTCCAGCGGCTTTCCAGTCGCGGCGAGCGCTTTACCAGTGTTCACGACAATTCCCTCGGCGGTCACCATACTTCGCATGCCGCCTTTCATCGTGGCCGCCACATCCTTGGCCACTGCCACCGCTCCCGTGCCGGCGCCTTTTGCAGCCCCCGCGCCATCGAAGATCGTGACGATATCCGCTACGCCCAGAACCACGTCGACCGAGCGACTCGCGAGCTTCTCCTTGGCTCCCTGTTCTTCGAGGTGACTGGCCGCATAGGCAACATCACCCATCGCCTCACCGGTGTCTTTCACCAGATGGCCCAGGCCCTTGGCCATCGTCGTACCCACACCGACCACACCCTCTTTTTGATAAACCTCCTTCATCGCAGTCGGCGCATTGACGAGTGCTTCGCCACGCTTAGCGAAGTTGTCCATCACCGCTTTCGCCGTGGAGTTCTGCGGGTTCACAATCGCGTCGAGCTTCTCTTCCCACCACGACAACGTCCCGCTCGGATCGGTTAGCTTGATCGGATTACACCTGACGTAGAGATAGAGATTTACACCGTCTTTCAACGCTATCGGATCGCAACTGGTCCAACGAATTATCCAGGGCGCGTAATAACGCGCGCCGTGGTAATAAAGCCCGCTCTCTTCATCACGCTCTTTGCCCGAGTAGCGATAACGATTCGGCGTCTCGGTTTGATTGCGAACCGTGCGATACGAAGTGCTTCCGTAGGGGTAGTACTCTTCGTAGGAGATAAGCTGCGCCTGCTGGTCCAACTCGAGAGAGGCCGAGCCGATGTGGTTAGTGAGTTGGTAACGAATGAGTGTTTCGGGCACGCCTGGTTCGTTGCCCTGCGTTCGAGTCTCAACCTGCGCGACGCGCTGCTTATCATCCATCACGTGGAACGTTTCACGGGTTAACGGATTCGCGCCGAAGCGGCGATAGATTTCCAAGCCGCCGAGATAAATGCGCTCGTCACGAATCTGGCCGGGAGCGAGTTCCGTGACCTTGCGAACGCGCTGGCCCTCGCCGTTATAGACGTACCAGGTACGCTCGCCCTGATGTTGCTGACCATCATTGTCGTCCGCGTTCACCGCCTGCCGTTGCGTCATTTGCAACTGGTCCGCGAAGTCCCACTGCATCACTTGCAACTGCGGCATACGTTGCATGTTGCCGTGCGGATCGTAACCATTGCCGCCGGTGCTGTAGGTTTCCGTATCGGCTCCGATCGTTGTGGACGTCAGACGATTACTCCGCTTTAACGGCTCGAGGAGACTTGCTTCGGCGTAAGAAAAGACGCGTGTCCAGCCGGCATTCGCGGGACTGGTGCCGAGGTGAACGAGTTGTTCAATATTTCCTACCGCGTCATAGAAATACCTTTGCAGGTAATTTCCCATCGCGTTGCCGTCGCTCGCTGAAAGCAGAATGCCAACGCGCGGTTTGTCGTTATACGAACTCGGTACTGGTGAGCCTCCGATTTGGCCCAGGTGTTCGCGGCCGCTCGCTTCAATCAATCGCGAAAGTGCGTCGTAGGTGTATGCAGCGCTCGGCTCGACACGTTGATTTTGAAAAAAGACTCGCTGCTGCGCGTCGTCGCGAATGTGGATCACGTTGCCTCTCGGATCGTACGTGTAGCGCAGATCCTGTACCTGACAACCGGGAAAGCCGGCTGGCGGTGGTTGCGGACAGTCGTCAGGAAACTGCACCGGATCGCGGCTACTGCGCAAACGCATCAGTCGGAGGGTTAAAGGATCGTAGTCATAAAGGGTCCGCACGCCGTTTCCGTTATCGACTAACGTTCGTCTGCCTTTGGAGTCGTAATCGATATCGCTGATGAACACCGTGGCGTTGGCAGCGCCGCGCAAATTAGCCGAGATACCTTCAAGAAGATTGGCGTCGTTATAGACAGGGCGGAGAATCGTCTGATCGGGAGTAGTGAGGGTGACCGGGCGATTCAAGGCGTCGTAAGTCGTTACGCTGGTGAAGGTCTCGGCCTCGAGTGGCACAGCGCCGAGCCAGTTAAGCGTCGCGTTATAAGTTTGGGCGAGTTGCCGGCGCGTCGTTAACTTGTTGCCTTTGAAATCGTAACTGTCGGTGATTACTACTCCCGCCTGATCGAAAACCTGGACCACACGCGAGCGCAGGTTATTAGTCTCGGGCGTCGCGGTTGTTTCGCCGTAGAAAGTTTTGCCGACTTGTACTTCCGCACCTCCGCCAGTGGCGACAAACGATCCGGTTGGACGCTGCAGTTGATCGTATTCCGTGCGGAAACGCTGCGACCGGCTGTCCCAGGCGTAGAGCAACTTGCCGGCAATGTCGTTGAGCAGCAAACGTTGTCCTGACTCCATACTCGACTGCCGGATGCGCGCGCCGAGAACGTCGTACTCGTATCGCATCACGATGCGACCCTGCGGGTCGCCGTTCTGAATAATTGAGTCGCGGACGATTAGCTGGTTGCCTTCAATATCGAAAACCGTGCGGGACCGGAAAAACTCTTCGACCGGCGGGCTATTCGGCGGAGTGTCGCTGCGTTTGGACCGATTATGAGTGACGGTGAGAAACGATCTGCCAAGCGAATCGAAGTGTTCAATTGCCGGAGTGTTGGCGTGGACCGCGGTCTTGTTCGCCGCTGTCTGCTCCTCTGGTCCAAGCGCGCCGCCAACTCGTTGCGCGTGCCACGTGGGCAGGTAAGCACTGTCAGGCAGACGCCGGAAAAACGCGCCGACGTCGGGATCTGACTTTGGATCGACCACTGCAACCGTGTCGCTGACATCCCACGTTTCCCGTTTCCACCCATCGAAGACCACTTTGTCCCAGGTGTGATTCGGATGCAGCGACGCCACCACCCGTCCCGTCGGATCGTGAAAGACGATCGGACTGATGCCGATGCGCACATCAAACTCAAAACGATGAGTATCTGTGAAGTAAGGTTCGTATTGCCTGACCGGCAGCGCCTTGTTGTTGAAGATGGTCCAACCGCTGCCAACCCAGCGTGGTGAAAAATCAGCGGCCGTCATCACTGGTTGGCCACTGGCATTCAGGACGATCGCGCCACCACCATCACGCTGAGGCACTGGTCCGGTTTCCGCCGGGATCTTTCGCTGGATTTCGCGCGCAAATCCGTCCGAGTAGGAAAAACTCACCTGAATTTTCAGGTTTGGATCAGCATCGCTAACGTGTGTTTCACGAGAGATCGTCGCGGCGAAAACGGGGTTCTTCTTTTGCGGATCGAGCCAGTAGGCATCGACGTCGTAGATGATCCGGCTCGTGGCCTTGTCGAGCAATGTTGCCGTGAGCGGACCTTTGGGGTTGGCAAAGAACTGATCGATTTCGGATCTGGTTAAGTCCGCGCGAAAAGCTGCGTCGATGAGGTCTCCCTGTTGCGGAACAACTTCCGGTTTTCCCATCAGGCACGTGCCGGTAACCAAACCATGCGCGTCAAATGCCACCGCGACACGATTGCGGTTAGCGTCCATTACCTTGAACGGCTGGAGAACACGATAATCATGTGCACGCTCCGTAATATTTCCCGCTGCGTCACGTTCGCCGGCGGTAATGCGGTTTCCGAGCGCGTCCTGAGTGTCCAGCAATAAAAGGTCGTTGTTGTCGTAAGTGACGATCGTCTCAGCCGGCAAAGCGCTGGTGTGAAACGGCTCGCGATAACGTCCGGCAAGAAAGAAGTGTGAACGGGCTTCAGCAAGTTCCTGCGCCGGTGTGGCCAAAGGATTGGGCGAATAAAACTCCCGACCCGACGGAGTCCACCAGTTTGCATCCCCCTCGCTGTGGACGTAGCGTGCTTCATCTTCAAGTATCGAATTAGTTACGCGGCCCGCATAAACGTTAGTGACTAATCCTGGTGTGAACGCAAGCTTGTACGTTTCAAACGGAATGGCTAGCGACTGGAGTTGATGGAGTAGCAGTGGCCCACTGAGATTGTCGGCGCGATAGATCGTGCGTACGTGTTCGACCAATCTTTTTTGTTTGCTGCCGGCAGTCGTTGGGGCTTCGAAACTCAACGGCGCGGCGGTCGTGCCTGCTGTCAAAACCTCGTCAAAGGTGAAGCGCTTTTGTCCCGGACTCAGAATCAGGCCGGTCAGTTCATATGTTCGTCCTTCGCTCGACAGACGGGCGCGGTAATCGTCATCATCATCAATGGGATTGGTGAAGTCATACTCGGTGTAAGTGATGAAAATTTCTGTTTGCTTCGACTGATCCAGCGGATCCAGCTCATTCAATGCTGGATTCGAAATGACCTCCGGGTCGCCTTGTGCGTTTACTACCGTGACGTTTGTACGGCGTCCGTAACCGATCGAAGCTTCCTTGCGAACGTTGCCAAACTCGTCGAGCGCGAGTGTCAAAGCGTGGGTCACACGTGGATCGTTTGACTCGCGTTCGTAATGGTAGCTAATGGTTTCCCGAGAATGCGCCAACATCACCGCGTGGGGATTCTCACCTTGCGGCTGTAGCACCTGGATGGTGAAGTTTTGCTCGGTGACGACGTAAGGATGTGGGGATTTTTCGCTGTTGTCTTCAGCGTAGATCTCCTGGCGCAGCATCATGCCCTTCAAGGCGCGGCACGCTTCACGTTCTTCATCGACGGTGAGACCGGAAGGAAGCACGGTGTCGTCGAGCAACAACTCCTTCGCTTGCAAATCAGTGAGACCGGGTTCGCGGTAGTATTCGCCCTTATCAAATTCGTCCCGCAGACCCGCAAAGAAGTTTGAGATGTTATCGCGAGATAAATAGGCGCCGGTGTGAAACCAACTCCGCGTGAGCACCGGAGGGACGTGTGACGACTCATCGATGTTGGCTCCGGCTGGAAACTGCTGGTTCGCGTTCAGCGCCGCAAACTCTTCCGTATCGCGTTGCTCCACCATTCCAAAGCCGCGAAACTCACGTTCGAAACCATCAAAATGGCCGTGGTGATAATCGTAACGGCTGACAAAACGATTACCGCTGATGCGATCGAAGGTCTCCACGCGCTCAACCACGTGAACGGGAAACGGAATTCTTGTGACCCACTCTTTACCCGCCGCCTTATCAGCGAGATAAAACTTCGTCGAGGAAGCGTAATCGACCCTGGTTTCACCGCCGAGATTGTTGATCGTTTCGACCAGCAGGTGCGGCTTCGTTCCCATCAGATCGATAAAACGCAACGGGCGATTAACATTCCCCGGCAACGGCGACGACCAGACCAGACAGACAGTTCCCTTGCCTAACAGATCGACAGTCGTAATGGTGGCGAGATTATCGATCGGCGGAAACTGAAGTAACTCACGTCCATCGCTCCAACGATTCCCTGACTGGTTGAAGAAAATACGAACGCCGTTGCGCCCCAGGTAGATGATGTCGCTTACTCCGCTGCCGTCGATGTCGGCGACGCGTATGCGCTGCTGGCTGAACTCATCTTCAGTGTCGAATCGGGGAGAGTTGCCCATCGTCACCTTCGCGCCGAAATGCCCGTAACCAAGGTTGGGCCAGTAACAGACTTCCCCGTTTCTGATACGAACCAGATCTGAGAGACCGTCGCCACACATGTCAGCGAGATAGATCGACTGCGTTCCATCCGCGAACACAAGACGCGGCCCTCGCTCTTCGTCGAGCGATTTACTGACGCGTCTTGCTTCGTCAAAACCGTCTTCGGCAAGCGACGGATGCCAGGTGAAAACGTCGTCTTCAGTGATCAGAACGTCTGCATGACCATCGCCGGTGAGATCGATGAAGCGCAGATTGGGTTCCTGCCAGGGAATGCTCGGAAGACTCGGAAAACTCTTGAAGCCTTGCCAATCGTGATCTTCAGTTCGTTCGTAAAAACCGGGAGTCGGAGTCGAAAACGCGACCAGGTCCAACTGGCCGTCGCCAGCCAGATCCAGCAACTGCTGCTTACCGCTTTGCAGGTTCACAAGCGAGGGCTGGGACGGCAAAGTCGTGAGTGGACCAAACGTGCCGTTGCCGAGGTTTGGCTTGTAGAAGAGAGCGCCGGCCTGGTTAGTCAAAACTCCGGAGATACCTTCGCCGTCGAGATCTACCCATTGATAATTCGAGTTGTCCAATCCTGACGGAAGATTCGCAAAGCTATCCCCGTCCAACGTTTGGATCTCTTCCTGGATAGCCGCCTGGCTGTAAGTAAAATCAAGCGGGGGCAGAGATTTTTTCAGGTAAGTGACAAAATTAACGCCGTTGATTGGCACTACCGGTTGACTCTCGTCACGCACAAACTTCGACTGAATAACGCTGCGCATGACCGAGCGAATACGGGTGCTGCCCTCGTACGCGAGTTCCTGCTCAACTGTCACCGGTAACGAGTAGTCGAGGTCGGCGTAATCAAACTCTGTCGAAGCGACGAGACAAGGCTCCGCGCCAAGCTCCGGGAAACGATGAAACATCAGCACACGATGACAACGTCGATACGTGCGCACTTCAAAGCCCGAGCGATGCGTCGAAAACGGATCGAGACGATTGGACCACGGTGTTGCAGGATCGAGGGCAGCTCGCACGAAGCGATGTTGTTCAGCTTCCGGGACCGCGATGTTCAGTGGCAAGTCTTCGTAGCGGCCTTCGTCGTAGTCAAATACCACCTCAAACATAAACTGGCCCAGGCTGAGGTTCGGTTGCACGAAGCGCGAGAGGCGGTTTCCGTATTTAACGCTGCGCAAATAGCGATTCGCATTGCGCACGCGATTGCGTTCGTCAACCTCGCCGAAATCGACGTTTGCATCGTTTTCTGCGGCGTACTCATAGAGGATCGTGTTGCCCCGGTCGTCGAAACTCTGGCTGATAAGCCAACTGAAAACACGCTTGGGACGGCCGGCTGCGGCCGGGGCGAAGATTCTTGAGCTGTCGTCGTTGCCGTAAAGAGTGGTGACGTTATCGCGAGTGATTGAACGCCAGTGAATCTCCCCGGTTTGTTGGCTGGTCCAACGTTCAATGCGCGAAAAACTCGACTCGATCCTTGGGCGATAACGACGAATCTCGAAGTCTTCTCCGTTTATGTTTCGGTTTGGTAACTCTTGTTTCACCCAACCACCGGGCGTCTCCACGAGTACGGGGACGAGATCTTCGGCGCCTGAAAGAATGAAGACATCCGATTCAACCGTATCGAGGTATTGAGGCAGTCCTTTGTCAGTCTTGCGCGTTATCGCCGGCAACGAGAGATGCCACCCCAAACCAAAAACACCATTGCCCGCACCGGAGTCGTAGGAGAGATCGAATTGTGGCGCAAAACCGGAGCGTCCCGGACTGGTCGTGATCGGCACATTCATCGTGCCGGTCCCGGTTACCGGATTGGCGCCGAATTTTTCGCCGATGCCGCGGATGGCGCCACCACCCTTGGGCAACGAGATCGATGGCTTACTCTTCTGCGGATCACCAGACTTTGCTCCGGGGTTACGCTGTTCGTTGTTTGAATTAGAGGCGGCTGAAGGATTTTGAAGAGAGTCTTGTTCTTTTGACACAGGTACGATTCACCAGGTTGAGACGCGTAGAGAAAATTTGGAAGCTGCAAGCGAAGTCGATTTGTAGAATGGCTATCAAGCAGTCGGGGCAGACAGGTTACAAACCAAAGTTAAAGAGCGGCAAGGTCCATGCACCTTGCGTGCCTGTCAATAAATCTGAAATGTAAACATTGGTCGAACAGAAAGCGTCGATGAAAGTCTACACTCGCCAGTCGATCTGTCTTCTCGTGTAGACATTGTTACAACGGCTCGCGAGACTTTGTTGTTGATCTCGACGGATGGCTATACTATTTTGACTGGACGTTATGGCGGAGAATCTGATCAGCAAATTAGTGCCACACCAGGGTTGTGTAATAACACGGACCGGTGAGGGGATCGAGATCGCCGGTTCGGCGATGAACTGGGTCATGTCCGCCGCCGTCGCACCGTTAGTTTGCCGGGCGCCGTTCGTCTTCCGCGTCGTCGGCAAGACTGACTCAACCAACCTGCGGATGCACTGGCACCGCGGCGAACTGATCTTCAACTGGGAATGCTCGGTGCGCGAACTCCGCGTTCATGATCCCGCGACCGCAAAGCAGAATAGTCTTGAGGGTAAAGGCTTTCTCTCGACCGACGAATGGCATGAAATCTCATGGGAGATCAGGCTTGACAGCATGCGTGTCGTGGTAGACGGTGAGATCCGCTTTGAGACTGAGGGGGATTATTCCGGCATCGAGTCGGCCCCGTCGGTGGGACCATGCTTCGGCAGTACAGTTTCGGTCCGCGAATTCAGCATCACACCTCTCTAGCAATTCAGATGTCGATTTTCTGACTCAGCGAATGCACGCCATCGATTAACAAGACAATAATCCAGGGATAAAGCAGCAACTCCAGACGAATTGTCCGGTCAAAGAACATCGGCATCGCACTCAACAAGGAGTCGGCGAGAGAGATCCCGATCAAAGTCCCCACCAGCGCGCACCCCATTGCGGCGCCCGCGATAACGAGAATGGCCTGGCGTCTACTCCACTGCCTTGCGAGCATCTGATCGTCAGTTGCAACGGTTCGATCATCATCCGTATGCAATTTGATCGCGGCCCAAATCTTCGAGACCGTATGCCATAAGCCTATGCTAAAAAGGACTAGAATCAGGGTGCGTCCGGTCCAGCCGGAGCTACGCCACAAGTGAGGACGGACCAACGGCACAAAGAACGAGGCTAAAAGAAACGCCACGAGTGGAAAGACAGCTTGTCGCAGGGCATGTGCCTCTTCTCGTTCAATTGTCAAAAACTTTTCGAGATTCTTCTTGATGCGAACATCCGATCGTACGCGTCTCACATAAGTCTCGAAGGTGGGATTCACGACTGGAGCATTAGCGCCTTTGACTGCATAAGCATGGCGCTGTGCGTCATACGCAGCACGGCGCTTTGGGTCAACCAATATATCTCTGGCATGCGAAATTTGGACGAAGGCTTTGGTAGCCTCGGGACCGCCGTTGAGATCCGGGTGCTGCAAACGCGCGAGCCGCTTGTAGGCAGTCTTGATCTCTTTTACTGAGGCAGTACTCTTAACTCCAAGAACCTGATAATAATCCAACATACTCTTTTGGCGGAGTATGCCTTAACCCACTTTGTTTACGCTAGAGAAGCTTGTCAATGAAGTACGTACTGTAGGGGCGGTGTTGTCTAATTATGTACAACGTACATCCGGCTCTGAGGTATTCTCCTTTTGAGCGCCGTGTCTCGTTCTTTAATCTTGAAATGATTGCAGAGTGGTCCTAATGAAGGTTCTCGGCATCCCTACTAAGATCGATCCCTCATTCTGGGTGATATCGTTCTTCATTGCCTCCAGCCGGGGATTTAATGTGCTATTCCTGCTGGAATGGATGGTCGTTGTTTGCGTCTCGGTGCTGTTTCATGAGCTTGGACACGCACTCGTTGGTCGCCGGTTCGGACTCTCCCCGCAGATTACGCTCTACTCTATGGGTGGACTGACATCGTGGACCAACTCTAGAGAAATTTCACCGGCAAAGGATCTGGCGATAAGTCTGGCTGGACCAGGAGCCGGCTTTCTGTTTGGAGGTATCTGCTTGATTGTCGGACCAGCCGTACTCACAGCAGTACCCTTTGAATTATTGACCGTTGCCTACCGCGATTTGATCTGGGTAAATATCGGCTGGGGCGTTTTCAACTTATTGCCAATCCTGCCACTCGACGGTGGGCACGTTCTTGCGACTCTCGAACGGTGGCTAACGAAAAAACGCGATCAAATTATCTCACACGCGATTTCGTTGCTCGGGTGCATCGCACTAGTTCTCCTGGCTCTTAAACTTCGCTTCTTGTGGGTGGCCCTTCTCGCAATTTGGTTTGGCTACTCCAACGTCACTTTCCTGCTAAATCGAATAAAGGCGTCGCGTGACAATAAACTCGAATCCAAATTGGAAGAGGCGCACAAAGCGCTCGCCGACGACAACCTGGATGCGGCTTTAGACATTTCCGCCGACATCAAAAAGAAAGCTCTCACCGCCCGGATGCGCAGCGAGGCATCGCGCTTACTCATCTTCATCTTTATTAGACAAAACAGACTCAAAGAGGCAGAACAAGAGTTGACGAGGTTTTACGGGCTGTTCGGTCCCGAGCACTTTCTGCAGGGAATGCTTAGTTATGAAAAAGGAGAAATGCTTCAGGCAATTCCCGATCTAAAAAAAGCATTTGAGCAGTCGTCCGATTACCAGGTTGGCTTGATGCTCAGTCAAGCGCTAATGGCAGAAAAGCGGTATGCGGAGGTGCTCGAGCTCTGCCAACTTAGCGTCATGTCTCCAAGCCTCTTACCACTATTACTCAAGTTAGAAAACGAGGCTTTCCAAAATGACCAGTTTGAGATCTCCGGAAAAGCCGGCGCTCTTGCTTATGAACAAAAGCCGGATCCAAACGTGGCCTATAACGCAGCCTGCGCGTTCGCGCGTGCTTCCGATTCGGCGCAGGCCCTGACATGGATCGAGAAGGCGATAGCGACGGGGTTCAGTGATAAGAATTTAATGGCTACTGACCCCGATCTACAATCAATTCGAACTCAACCCGGATTTGATCATCTCCTGGAGAGGATTTGAAGTTCTTCTCTGTGCAACCTTTGTGTTCTCTGTGACTCTGTGGTTGTGGTAACGCCGATTCCGATAACCACGGAGACACAGAGAACACAAAGGCTGCACCGAGAGAAATCCGAATCAACGCAGCGATCTGAGACCGGCGCGGACCTCTTCTGAAAATAGTTGCGGCTGTTCCCAGGCCGCAAAGTGGCCGCCCCGGGGAAGCTCGTTGAAGTGGATGAGATTGTGATAGGCACGCTCGGTCCAACTCCGCGGCGCCTGGTAGACCTCTTCAGGGAAAACACTAACGGCAGCCGGAACGGAGATGCTGTAGTCGTTGAAGAAGGCGCCCTTGTATTCCACATATAGCCGAGCGCAGGACACGCCCGTGTTCGTCAACCAGGAAAGGGTGATGTTGTCGAGGATGTCGTCGCGGGTCAGGTCACCATAGGGCTCCCCATCGAGAAAGAGTTTCACGATGTGCCCGTAGCTCGCCACGTCGTGATCGATCATCCAGGCGGCAAGGGCGACAGGTGAATCCGCCAATCCGTACAGAGTTTGCGGGTGTGCGGCCATCATCAGTTGCGTAGGGACGTGTTGGTAGAGGAATGCCATCTGATCGTATGCCCGCTGCTCCTCAGCCGAAAGACCAGCCGGTGGCGGCCCGCCGGACTGAAGCGCTTTGGAAACTTCAGCGGGCGCGGCGCCGGAGAAGTTCAGATGGATGCCGATCAACTCCGGTGGCGCCTGTTGAGCCATCATGTTCGTGACGAACCCACCCCAATCACCGCCTTGCGCCGCGAATCGGCTGTACCCGAGCCGCTTCATCAGCTCCACCCACGCCCGCGCCATGCGAGCGGGATCCCAACCGGGCGTCGTGGGCTTGCCGGAAAATCCGTAACCGGCCATCGACGGGATCACGAGGTGGAATGCATCAGACGCACTGCCGCCATGAGCGGTCGGGTTGGTCAGCGGATCGATGATCTTCAACTGCTCGATCGGCGAGCCGGGCCAACCGTGGGTGACGATCAGCGGCATCGCATCTTCATGTCTCGAGCGGACGTGAATGAAGTGGAAGTCCAGTCCGTCGATCTCGGTGATGAATTGGGGATAAGAGTTCAGTTGTGTCTCGCATCGCCGCCAGTCGTAATCAGTCGCCCAATACTGTGCGAGCGCTTGAATGAGGGCGAGTTGCACGCCCTGGCCTGCATCAGTCTCCCTTTCAGGCCACCTTGTTGTCGCAATCCGGCGACGAAGTTCGGCAAGCTCCTCTTCCGGAAAACTCACCTGAAACGGACGAATAGCGGTCTTGCCGCCGGCCTGATCGCTGCGTTGTGGTGTAGCAGTAGTTTGCGCCATAGCATGCTCCTTGCCTCACTCGTTTCTGCTGTGATTCCGGTTTGTCGGTGGACTTAGGGTGGTATCGATTGAATCGGATCGATTACGCGTGCGCAGTAGACTACAAGTGTGGGGCTAAATCTATTGGACCAAGGTATCGATCGATACTTTGGTATTGTGCGGTTCGCTTAGAGCGTCAAACCAGGCAGACTATTCGTTGCGCAACGCTGTGATTGGCTTCACCATCATCGCCCGGCGCGCCGGCAGGTAACAGGCAAGTAAAGCAACTACGATTAAGATTAGCGCCACACCGATAAAAATTTTCGGGTCGGTGGCGCTAACTGTGAACAACAAATTCGACATTACGCGCGTCAGCGCGAATCCGGCAATTGCACCCAGAACTACGCCAACAATCGCCAGCATAAATCCCTGGCCCATGATCAGCTTGAAGATGTCGCTGCTCTGGGCGCCTAGTGCATTGCGGATACCGATTTCATGTGTTCTCTGTGTTACCGCATACGCCATCATGCTGTAAACGCCACCTGCCGCAAGCACCAAAGCCACTACTGAAAAAACCGTAAGCAATAACATCATGAAGCGTGTCTTCGATACGGAGGCGGCCAGCACCTGGTCCATCGGGCGAACTTTGTATGGTGGCAAGTTCCTGTCTATAGCGTGCAGTTCGGTTTTGATTGGGTTTATGAAAGTCGCCGGATCGCCATTAGTGCGAACGACGACTGCCATGGTCCGCATGACGGGCAGGCCGAAAGAAATATCCGTATACGGAAAATACATTTCCTGACTGGTATCCGCGAAGAGTCCCTGGTTCTTAAGGTCAGGAACTACGCCGACGATTTGCAGCCAGGGCAGGTCCTCTCTCAGCCTTATTCTCTTTGTCGTCGGATCCTCGCCTGGAAAGAAACGGCGCGCCAGTTTGTCGTTAATGATCACGGCTGGTGGAGCTTGCTTCCCTTCCTGCTCCGTGAACGCACGACCACGCAGCATTGTAATGCCCATCGTCTTGAAGTAACTATGACTGACCATGCGGTAGTCGGCGATACCGTCCTCACGATCGACATCTGAGACAAAAGGACGGCCCTCAATCTCAAAAGAAGCTTCTGATTTTTCAGCGTCTGACGGGAGTTGATTGATGACCGCGGCTGACTGAACTCCGGGTATCGCCGTAATCCGCTGTTGTAGTTGTTCATAGAACGAGGTGACGTCGGAGTTTTTGGGATAGCCGGCGCCTGGCACGGTAAGCCTCAGTGAAAGGACGTGTGCGGCGTCAAACTTTGGATCGACTCTTAGCAGACTCACAAAACTTCGGATCATCAAGCCGGCGCCGATTAGTAAAACCATCGACAAGGTGACTTCCGAAACCACCAACAGCGTACGGATGCGATGGTGACCGAGACTTGCCATTGAGCCACGTCCGCCACTCGCTTTGAGTTCCTCGTTCAAATCCACCTTCGACGCATGCACAGCCGGAGCCAGACCAAAGAGCACTCCCACCACGAAGGTGACCAGCGCCGTAAAGCCCAGCGCCGTGAGATCCACATTGGCACTTTGAACCCGTACCTGGTCCAGCGGACTTCCAACCAGTAACAGGCGCAAGCTTAAGAACGCGAGCAACAAACCGAGCGCACCGCTCATGGTTGAAAGGAGCAAGCTTTCCGTCAGCAGTTGGCGGAAAATGCGCCAGCGTCCGCAACCCAACGCGGATCGCATAGCCATCTCCTTCCGTCGTACAGCAGCTCGGGCGAGCAATAAGTTGGCCACGTTCGCACAAGCGATGAACAACACGAAACCGACTGCGCCGAGTAACAGCAGCAGCGCGCCACGAATACCTTTTACATTCTTTTCCTGTAAGCCTGCGACGGCGACACCGGCTCCGGTTTCGTTCTTGTAATACTGTGGATAAGTCTCTCTGATCCTTTGATAGATCGTACTTATCTCGCTTTCCGCTTGCTCTCTTGAGACACCGGGCTTCAGCAACGCAATCGTGTTGAGATACCTGGCGTTGAGGACTCTGCTCGCGGGGTCAAGGTTGAGTTGCATCCATACGTCGGTATCGTCCTGAGGAAAGTGAAAGCCCTGCGGCATCACGCCGACGACCAGGCGATTTCTGCCATTGAGATTGATCGTTTTCCCGACAATATTCGGATCTGAGCCGAAGTGACCTTGCCACAGCCGGTAGCTTATGAGCACTCGCGGCTCGTAACCCGGCATATCTTCTTCAGGGGTGAAGGTGCGTCCCAGGTGCGGAGTAACACCGAGAATTGAAAACAGATCCACACTCACTTCCGTGTACCCGATACGTTCCGGCTCAGCGACGTCGCCGAGATTGAGCGCAGCGGAAGCATAGGCCGCCATCTTTTCTAACGTCTGCGTCTGTTTTTTGAACTCATTGAATTCTGCGTCCGAGAGAACCAAGTCGTTCAACCCACGCAGCGACGACGTGGTGGAAATGTTTACCACCCGATCTGAATTGGGGTACGGGAGCGGTCTTAACAGGACGGCGTTGACGACGCTAAAGATGGCCGTATTAGCGCCAATGGCCGTGGCGAGAGTAAGCACTGCCGCGGCAGTGACACCCGGGTTTCTACGGAGCTGTCGAAATGCGAAGCGCAGATCCTGAACCACGCTTTCGAGGAATGGAATGGTAGCCCGATCGCGATAGGCTTCTCGCGCCTGATCGACTCCACCCAACTTCATCACCGCGACGCGTCTGGCTTCCTGAGGCGACATGCCGGCGCGAATGTTGTCGTCGATGTGCAATTGCAGATGACTTTCAATCTCATCGGCGAAGTCATGTTCACGAGTGCTTTTCGAGAACACTCCTTTGAATCGCAACAGCCACGCGCGAAGTTGTCTCATGATTGGCACTGGATACTCTCCTATGGCTTGGCCATAGGACTATACAACGACTCATATGGGAAAACAAGAGGAGGAGAGAGCGGGAGTCGAATCAAATAGCCGCTCCTGAGATCTTCACGGCTCTCTGGTCTCGACGATAGCGCGCCGGCGGCAAGCCGAATTCGCGCTTGAAGGCACGATTGAATGCGGCTTCAGATTCATAGCCCACCTCTTCAGCTATGTCTGCTACGCCACGTGAAGTTGAACTGAGAGCGCGCGCGGCGAGTTGCAGCCGCCAGCGCATGAGATAAGTCATTGGAGGCTCGGCGAGATAGCGAGTGAAGCGCTCCATGAAAGCCGAGCGCGACGACCCAACTTCCGTGGCTAACTCGGCGATGGTCCAGGGATGCGCCGTGCGCGAATGCAGCAACATCAAACTCTTCCCCACGATCGGATCGCGAGCTGCAGCCAACCAGCCCACTTCCTCTTCCGGCAAGCTTGCGAAGTAGCGACGTAACGTGTCAATGAATAACGCCTCAGACATCTTTGCCAGTACGGCCTCGCTGCCTGCCCGCCCTGAATTGGCCTCCTCAACCAAATGTAGCAGCGCATTCTCAAGCCACTGACCCGCGCGGTCCGTCCGCAAGTTAACTTTGAAGGCCGCCGGCAGACTGTGCAGAATCGGGCCACACAAAAGCGGATCGCAAACCATAAAACCGCAAACGAAACGAGCGACATCGCCACCACCGCCGGCATGCATGGGAGTGAAATCATGGGCTCGAAGTTTTGCTTTCATTTGGTCTGAAAGCCTGGGAGCGACGTTGACCGCGCTGCACATTTCGTGAGGATCGCCGTGGGTGACGATGATTACGTCGCCGGCGGTCAGCGCAATCTCCTGTTCGCCTTCCAGACGAACCAGTCCCGAGCCCTCAACCAGAAAATGATAAATCATCAGATGAGGCGCTCCGGGTGTGAGTAGCTGCGACAACTCCTCCGTCGCGGGCGTACGAAATCCCCAGGGTGCTGAGAACTCGGCGTTAAAGTACAACGCACCTTTCAACACCACTCCGCGAAGAATTTCAGAAAGCGCATCCATGTCGCGTCTGGACTAACGGCAAATAGGGCCGGATTTACGGCAAAGTAATCGTGCTCGTTGGACGTTGGGTCAATTTCTTCGGACTTGCGAGCATGGTCCACTCGCCGGTTGCAGCGCAAGATTCTATTTGTTACGCGGCAGGGCCGCAATGATGAAGGAACAAACTTAACGGAGGACATCATGCTCACGACTAATTACAACTATCAGGAAACTTTGGCGGCGTCTGCAAAAGTGAACTGGCGAATTGAAGACATTATTGGAGGCGAGAAACGCCTCGATTTCACCAAACCCTTTATGCCCGAGTCGCTGGCGCGAACTGAATCGCTGGGTTTTCTCAGCCAGGACGAGAAGCTTCTGCTCAATCAGATTCGTGGCTACGGCTATCTTTACATCTTCGGCGTAGTCGAGGAGTTCATCCTGCCTTTCGTGTTGGACCATGCTCGGCCGCACCTGAATGAAGACGACTATCGCACCCGCGCGCTCTTGCAGTTCGCGAGCGAAGAGGCCAAGCACATTCATCTGTTCAGGAAGTTCGCGGAGGAGTTCAAGGCAGGCTTCGTAACGAATTGTGAAGCGATTGGACCACCCGAGGAAATCGGAAAGGCCGTCCTGGCCAACAGTCCTTTAGGTGTGGCACTCGCTATTCTGGGAATCGAGTGGATGACGCAACAACACTATCTCGAAAGCGTTCGTGACGACGAAGATCTCGACCCGCAGTTCAAGAGCTTGCTGCGTCATCACTGGATGGAGGAAGCGCAACACACCAAGCTGGACACGCTGATGGTCCAGGCTCTGACCGACAACCGCAGTGCCAAAGAGATCGAACAAGGCATTAGTGACTACTGGGCCATAGGCGTCTTGATCGACGGCGGCATCGCGCAACAGGTCGAGTTTGACATGCAAGCGTTGGAACGTGCCACGGGACGCACTTTGAGCGAGTCTGAACAAGAGCAGTTCCGCGCGATTCAGAGACAAGCGCTGCGTTGGACCTATTTAGGTTCAGCGATGACGCACGCGCAATTCCTGCAAACCGTCGGTGAAATTAATGCCGCCGCGCGTACACAGATCGAAGAGATGTCGAAAACGTATTCCTGAGCTTTGGGGATGGCATTTGATGCGATTTCTCTGTGCAACCTTCGTGTGCTCTGTGTCTCTGTGGCGGACTCTTGCTGAGAATTAGTTAACCACAGAGACACAGAGAACACGGAGGTTGCACAGAGGAGCTTTTGCGTGATGACGTCTATCTAATTTTCCCTTTTGTTAACAATCACACGGCGCCGCAGTAATGAATTTAGATTGAGGCGTTCCGTCTTGTAGGGTCGAACCTTTTTACCTGCCTCGAGTTCCTCCCAATCTGCCTCCCGGTAAGACCCGAGGACAATCGTGTCGCCTTTGTTGGCGAGTATTCGCACCCACTTGCGAAAGAAGACTTCACCGCGCCAGGGATCAACCACCGCAACGTATGAAGCACCTAAGCCACCGTCTTCCATCGTGACCAGTAGCGCGCGCTTCTTGTTGCTGGTAGTAACTTCTTTGACCGTCTCGACCATAAAATATTCGGACATGATTCGCTTGTGATTGCCCTTGTCGACGTCGTAAAGATGCAGGCTCTGACCTTCGTTCTCGTAGCCACCGGCGCCTTCACTTGACGAAAACACAACGTGGCGCCCGTCGTTGATGATCCAGGCCTGCTGTGCCTGGTCCGTTACCTTTTTCTCTGTTCCCGCCACCGTGACAAACAGCGCTCCGTAGATATCGCGCATGTCGATTCGTATCTTCGTGGCCCGCTGCTCTGATGTCTGCGCATGTACGACTGAGACGCTCAGGAGAGCAGCTATCACGATCATCAATTCGATTCTTCTGTAGTTTTTCATAGTTGAGTGGCAGTAAGTCGTTGGATCACATTCTCACGTCAGCAAAGACTACGAAGTTTATCATCCACAGAATTGAACCGATCAACAAATTGTGATCGGTTCCCAGAAACCCTTGGTTCACTCGCCCATGGTGCCGGTGCGCAAGGGACCGTTCGGTCTGTAGGTGCTGATGATGACGCCCGAGGGCACCGCTTTTGTGCTGACGAGCGCGAGTTCGCGTGGCGGGGTTCCATCGGAAAAGAAACGTTTGCCGGTGCCTAACAGAACCGGAAAGACGAGCAGCAAAACCTCATCCGCAAGCTCGTGTTCGAGCAGCAACGGCGTCAGCGTCGAGCTACCCCAGACGATCAAGTGCGGCCCGTCCTTTTCCTTAATACGGCGCACGCCCGCGACGATGTCCGGTCCAAGGTCCTCGACCGGTCCCCAACCGAGACTGTCTGGTCTGTGAGTCGCGATATATTTTGTTGCCGAGTTTATCGCGTCTGCCATCGGACTCTTCGGAGCATGCGGCCAAAAGCCACTCCAGATATCGTAAGTTCGGCGACCCAACAGCAGATCGAATTTGTCGCCTTGAGCCGCGACGATGGCTTCTCCTCCGGCAGAGTCGGAAAGCGGCGCAGCCCATCCGCCGTAGGGATAATCGCCGTCTTCGTCCGGCCCACCGGGGGCCTGAATCACGCCGTCCAGCGAGATATGTTCAATGATCCTGATCTTTCTCATGTCGTCTCCTTAAACATCGGATGTTAGTTCGTAAAAACGGGAGCACCTCGACCGCTTCGGCCATGCCAGCAACTTCCAACGCCAAATATCGTGACATGAATTCTTCCTGTAACGGTGTCGGGCAAACAACAGTCTTGGTACTGGCTCGTTCACCATCTAGTCGAAGCGCAATGAGGAGAATCGACAACTGCGACGAACTAATTTTATTTCAATTCCGCCGTTGAAATCAGCCAGGGGCGCGGCTTGTCGGGAATACCAGTCCTGGGCCAAGATTCCAGCGCCGTAGCGAAGGCCTCATGCATGGCCTCTTCGGCAAGATCCAGATCTCCGAGGAGGCGCACGAGCGTCGCCAGCACCCGACCGGATTCCGATCGGTAAAGAATCTCAATGGTCCGGCTGAATTGTTCCGACACAGGCGGCTGCATCCACGCCAAACTAGCAAACGTAGTAGCTCGACACAAAGAGCTGCAATACCGAAATGATGCGCATCAAATAAGTGGTACTCTTCAGTCAACATAAAAACATGGACGTCGCAATCGCACTTCTGGGTCTACTACTCATCCTGATAATTCTATGGGATGCCTTCGAAACCATCATTCTGCCTCGTCGGGTCACGCGACGATTGCGGTTGACTGGTCTCTTCTACAGATCTATTTGGGGGCCATGGTCCAGTTTGATCAAACGATTGCGGTCGGCGAAGCGACGTGATCAGTACCTCAGTCTCTTCGGACCGCTCTCACTAATCTTCTTACTCGCTTTCTGGGCGGCCGGAGTAATCCTCGGTTACGCAATCATCCTCTGGTCGCTGAGTGAGAAACTGAATGCCACCGAAACGATAAACTTCGGGACCTATCTTTACATCAGCGGCACAAATTTCTTCACGCTGGGATACGGCGACATCACTCCCATAGAACCTCTCGGACGTGCGCTCGCGGTGGTGGAGGCAGGTACTGGCTTCGCAATGCTCGCGATCGTCATCGGTTATTTGCCGGTCTTGTACCAAGCCTTCTCGCTTCGTGAAGTAAACATTTCGCTGCTTGACCAGAGAGCTGGTTCACCTTCGAGTCCGGCGGAATTTCTGCGGCGTCACAAAGCAAGCGGCAGTGCTCAGGGTCTCAACGATTTCCTCAGTGGTTGGGAGCGTTGGGCCGCTGAATTACTCGAAAGCCATCTTTCTTATCCAGTACTTTGTTACTTCCGCTCTCAGCATGACAATCAGTCGTGGTTGGCGGCGATGACCACGCTTCTTGATACCTGCGCAGTGGTGATTGTTTGTATGGGTGGATCCTCGGCATGGCAGGCGCGTCTTACATTTGCGATGGCCCGTCATGCGATCGTCGACATCGCTCAGGTTTTCCGGACCGCCCCAACCAAGCGTCACAAAGCTAAAGATCGACTCTCACACACTGACTTTCAACGTCTCATCGCCATCATCGATCCGGATCAGAATTCGACAGTAGACTTCACCGAGGCTGAAAAGAAATTGACGGAGATGCGCGAAATGTACGAACCATACGTGGCTGCGCTTTCCGAACTCTTAGTCATGCCCCTGCCGCCGTGGATCCTCTCCGAAGCCGCGATTGATAATTGGAAGACAAGCGCGTGGGGCAGAATTCAGTGAGGCTTCTACTCAATGGCGGATCGCCTTTGTGCTTGTTGATACCAAAGCACGCACTCAAAGCCGAGCAGAAAGTAAAGAAGCAAACGCCACTGGTTCAACTGAATAAACAAACCAAGGTTCGGATTGGGCTTCAAGTTTTCGAACAAGTGGGCGCTGCCTACACAGGCCACGAGAAATGCTCCGATCAAAATCCAAACCAGCCATGACGTTTTGAGGTAAACCGCAACTGCACGAGGCTCGATTTCGCGAGCGCTGTCGCTCAATGTCAATTGATTACGCCAATCTCTGTGAAGTTCTCTGCTTTCGGCGGCAGCAATGTAATGACTCGGAACAACCATGAATAAGACAGCCAACGGCAACATACAGTAAATGTTTTTTAAGAAAGCGCCGTGCGCAGGATAGGTTTGAAATGACGCCTGGGTGATGGCTATGTTAGGAAGAACGAATGCTGCTGCGACGTAAAGTAAGAGCGCGGCCGCTACAAATACCGATACCGTTAGCACCAGTCCAATTCCCGAACCGGCTGATGTTCGCTTCAAGCCGACCGCAAATCCCGCTATCGACGTGCCGAGGATCCAGAAAAACATGATTGACGCAAACCTCACGGCACGACTTCCATACGTTTCGTACTGATACGCCGTTTCCAGCACGAAAGCGACTGAATAGTAGAGCGCGTACAAGATACAGGCTCCGAGTAAATGCCGGAGGTGCTTCTTAAAGGGCGAATAGTCTGGTCTGGTTCTCCGAAGAACTGCTGTCCGTTCTTTATCAACTGTTTCTGACTCAGCTATCAGCGCAGGGTCCGCAGTGGCAACCTGACTTTTTACAGTTGCAATAAACCGATATCCCTGTTTGGGGATAGTGGCGATGTACAGAGGTTTCGTCGCCCGATCACCGAGAGCTTTTCGTACTAAGGCGATGTTGTAGGGAATGTTTCCCTCTTCAACAGCCTCGACTGGCCAGAGAAGATCAAACAAATCTTCCTTCTTCATCAACGATCCGTTGTTCTGTACCAGCACTAAGAGAAGGTCAAACGCTTTAGGCGGCAAAGAGACGGGTAGAGTGTCTTTGGTCAGTAAGCGCTCTCTCGCATTCAAGACAAACGCTCCAAACTCGTACACACCATTGGAATCTTGAGACATAAATCCTCACAAAGAAAAACCTAATAATTCCCACAAGACTCATTTGGTCATGAGGAAGCAATATCGCCGAACGTCGGGATGGCTGAGGGACGTGTTCCATCTTAGCTTAATGAATTGAGTTGCGTAAGCACGGTCACAGGAAAGTCCGGCCTGTTCCCTGCTCTTCACTTCGCAATGCCCGACGTGCTGCAAATCGATCGGACAGAGGGAAAAGGATGGACAGAAAAGATCTCAAAAGAATTATGACCAATTTTGTGAGGGTCGTTTCGGTCGTACTCGTGAGTGTGCAAATGTTGGCGTTTGGAAATAGCCCCACACCCCGCAAGCACCTCGACAACATAAACCGTCGACTGCCGGTCGCGATGAGTCTAGATCCCACCGGGATGGCAAAACCGATCGCCGATCTCCGCGATTACAACGGTACGTATTACGGCGCTTCCGGTACCGGCACTCGCGGTTATGAAGGCGGCACACTGTATCGCGATAATGAAGACAACGGAGTTACTTCCGGCTGTAACGGAGAAGGATGCGGGCGGCATCCTGGGGTTGATATACCTGTAACAAGCGGAACGCCCGTTTACGCTTCGCTCGGTGGGACGGTCAGGATTTCACGTTGTGGCACCGACGGCTGGGGTGGTTTGATGGTGATTCAAGCTGCTAATCCCTGGAACCCGTCTGAAAACATTTATTTTGTCTATGGACATTTGAAGTCGCGCAGCTATAGCACCGGCCAATCCGTGTTGACTGGTGCGCAGATTGGACTCAGCGGCGGCGGATCGGGTGATCCCTGTCGTGGTAATTCAACTGGATCGCACCTGCATTTCCAAATCGATAAGGAAGACGGAAGTCCCGAGCCCTACTTCCCTTCCGTCTTGAACCAACGCGATACTGATTTTCAAGTGACGGTCAGAACCTACAATCCGATCGTCTTTGTGACCGGCGGATATCGATGGAGTTTCAACAAACCCGGAGAACGCGAGCTGTGGGATATAACCAACTTGCAGAGTTGGGGAGTGTCGAACGATGCGTTATGGGTCAACGGTGTAGGCGACACTTACATCAGCAGAGGATCAGATACAAACTGCGGGCAACCTCGTCCGTGTAGCAGTCGCATCGCAGCCGAGGCAAACATGTATCCTAAGGTCTACCTGGATCTATACAACGTTTGCTTCAATAATCCCGGGAAGATTTATTTCACGACGTCGAGTTCGCCGAATTGGGATGAGTTTAAGACTGTATCGTACTTTCCTAACAGCCAGGGGCCTTACCAGGCACACATCTTCATGAACCAGAATCCATTATGGAAAGACATCATAACTGGATTAAGAATCGACCCGGCTGTGAATTGCTCGAGCGGAGATGATCCAACGTATTACGGAGAGATTACCGTGGAGCGATAGACAAGTTGGTAACTGCGATGGCCGGCGCTGGCGATCAATCAGCGACGGCCATCACTACTCTTGCTCGGCAAGAGTCTGTGCAAACGTCTTGCCGTATGGATAGAACAATTCCTTTCGACCCTGCTGCCACAACTCCTTCAGTTCAGGTTTAGTGATGTCCCAATCAGTCCTGCATTTTTGAATTACGGCACGCAGATCCTGGCGCAGTTCTTCCACCGTGGGACGCCCAAAAAACCAGTAGCCCATATAGATCTTGTGAATGATGAGACCGGGCTCGAGCACAAACGTGTGCGGAATCATCGGATTGTGAACCGGATCAGTGTACTCAGCGATGTCGAGATCTTTTTGGATCTCGCGACCCGCATCGGAAAGAAAAGGCCAATGCGCACCGGCCCCCGCGCGAAATTCATGCGTTCCGGTGATGTTGTCGGTGCTGATCGTCACCAGTCGACAATAACCAACCTCCATTTCACCATAAAGCTGAACCAGACCTTCATGCTGACGACGATCCTTCGGACAATAACTTCCCCGGCTCAGCACCAGCACCATCGGATCGCCAGACTGCAGTTCGGAGAGTTTGCGACGCTTCGTGGTGTGATCGGGAAGTTGGTAATCCGGAAAGGTCGCGCCCGGAACTATGTCTGCTCGCATTCTTGACCGCCTCCTACTTACTTCGTGAAAAAATCAGTAACCATCAACTGCGACAATCGCATCAACAAATGCCTGCGGCGCTTCTTGCGGCAAGTTGTGGCCGATGCCTCCTTTGATCGTGCGGTGTTCATATTTGCCTGAGAATTTTTTCGCGTATGCAGCCGGCGGCGGATGTGGTGCGCCATTGGCATCGCCTTCAAGTGTGATGGTGGGCACGGTAATGACCGGACCTACCGCCAGCTGTCTTTCATGGTCGTCGTATTTCCTCTCACCTTCTGCCAGACCAAGCCGCCAACGATAGTTGTGAATCACGATAGCGACGTGATCAGGATTATCGAATGACGCCGCCGTTCGATCAAACGTCGCCGCATCGAAATTCCACTTTGGCGATGCGAGTTGCCAGATCAGTTTTGAAAAATCATGCCGATACTTTTCATACCCGGCCTGACCGCGTTCGGTCGCAAAATAGAATTGATACCACCACTCGAACTCAGCCTCTGGCGGCAACGGCGCCCTGTTTGCTGCCGGACTACCGATCAAGTATCCACTCACCGAGACCATTGCCTTACAGCGTTCGGGCCAGAGCGCGCCGATGATGTTAGCCGTGCGCGCTCCCCAATCGAAGCCACCGATGATCGCTTTGTCGATTTTCAGCGCATCCATCAAAGCAATGACATCGAGGGCAACGACTGACTGTTGCCCGTTGCGAACTGTATCGTTGGAAAGAAAACGAGTCGAGCCATACCCGCGCAGAAAAGGCACGATAACTCGATAACCCTTTGCCACCAGCAACGGCGTGACGTCCGCATAACTCTGAATGTCGTAGGGCCAACCGTGTAGCAGTACAACCGGGCGGCCGTTCGCCGAACCGGCTTCCACGTAACCAACGTCGAGTAAACCGGCTTCGATCTGTTTCACCGGTCCAAACGATGTGTTTATCTTAGAGTTGATCTGGACCTTGTTTGCTTCCCTTGTTTCCGCCGTGATCATGCCGAGTTGCGCGGCCGCAATAGTCGCGGCCACACCACTAATAAAATAACGACGATCGTATTTGAATTCTTTATCCATCACGCCCCCATCACAGGATCAATTAGCCGCGGATAACACGGATAAGATCCGGATTTTTATCCGTTTCATCCGCGGTTAGAAATTAACAGCCATACATTCTCGCACCACCGGTGCAGTTGATAGACTACTCGATCGAGTTAGTCGTCAATCACCCAAACTCGGATAGCCAGCGTGAAAAATTTGGGACATAGTCGAGACTCAATCAACATCCTGTGGCTAATAGCACACACATGAGATAGACTGCGCCGAACTCGGAGAATCATTTTGGCGCCCAGCAAGCAGATTCGCATCCTGAGTGTCGAAGACCACCCGGTCTTCCGTCAGGGTCTGGCCACGATCATTGAGACGGAACCCGACATGGTCCTGGTGGGACAAGCGGCCAATGGTGTCGAGGCAATTGCCGAGTTTCGTCGTCTCCGGCCCGATATCACCCTGATGGACCTCCGCCTTCCCGGCACCAACGGCACCGACATCTTAATCGCGATTCGGGGAGAGTTCCCTGAGGCACGCATCATTATGCTGTCGTCTTCGGATAGTGACGGCGAGATTCAGCGTGCACTGCGGTCAGGAGCCGCGGGTTACGTACTGAAGAGCATGCCGCAGGATGACTTGCTGGCCGTAATCCGATCCGTTCATGCGGGCAGGCGACACGTTCCCACGGAAGTCGCGAAGTTGCTGGCGGAGCATTTAGGTGAAGAGGATCTGACTGCTCGCGAATTGGAGGTGTTGCAATTGGTGCGCGATGGTCAGAAAAACAAACAGATCGCGGATCAACTCTCGATCTCCGAAAACACTGTCAATTTTCATCTCAAGAACATAGCCGAGAAACTCGGCGCCAATGATCGGACACACGCAGTCACTATTGCGACCCGTCGCGGATTGCTGCCGTTCTGATCGCTTCCGTTCACAGAAAACCGGCCTAATGAACGAGGCAAAGAAGACCAGCTTGGTAGTCGCTGCGCTTGGGGTTTTGGTTTTCGCCGTCTCGATCCACGTGTTTGCGCAGAACGAGTCCGCTTCCCGGTTGCTGCGTTCACATTTCGCGGATGAACAAGGCCTGACCCACGTCGTGGTAAATGAGATCACGCAAACGCACGATGGATTTCTCTGGCTGATCACCAATGGGATCAATCTGGTCCGTTACGACGGAAAAGATTTCTACGTATTCGATCGGCTGCAAGCAAAGACTGCGGCAGTTGCTCCTGACGGTGATCTCTGGGTTGGAACTCGTAGTGATGGTCTGATCCGCATTCCCTCAGCTCATCTCAATCGATTCACACTTGCCGGCGCCGAGTCTTACCATCCTGGTCCAGGACCAGCAAGCCAGATTGTTCTGCTTCGCTTCAGTAAGAATGGTGTGTTGTGGGTCGGAACCAACGACGGACTCTTTCGCTACGAAAAGGGTCAGTTCGTCGCCGTCGGGCCGCGAACATTGCGAACGCGCCAAATTAACGAAACACCCGATGGACACATACTGGTAGTAACCGAGACCGGTTTGCTGGAAATCGCTGGTTCCGAGGTCGTGGACCATCCTCAACTCACCGAGAAACTGGGAGTAAAAGGCAGCGAAATCTACGATGTGCTGAAAGACCATCAGGGCGTCACCTGGTACCTCACTGCGTTAGGAGTCGCACGCGAAACGAATGGGCACATTGAGAAACTGGGAACGTATGCGCGCAACGGACACGCCGCACTTCGTGCCCACGAAGACGAAAAAGGAGCAATTTGGATCGGAAAAGAGGAAGGCCTGTTTCGCGCGACGTCAACCGGGCTTGAATTGATTGCTGAAAAAATGCAGGTCCGAACTTTTCTCAGTGATCGTGACGGTCAACTGTGGATTGGGACGAATGGCGACGCATTACATCGATTCAAAGAGTCTCCCGTTCGCATGTTGACGATGGCTGACGGTCTGCCGGGCGATGTGATCATGACTGTGCTTGCAGCACGCGACGGGACGGTTTGGACCGGCGCGAATTGCGGCGGTATTGCGCGTTATGACGGCAAGCATTTTCAAACCTTTAACGAAAAGGATGGCCTGCTGAATGGTTGTGTGTTCGCCCTCGCCGAAGATGCGAACGGTGATCTGTGGATTGGAACGTGGGGCGGCGGCGCGTTTCATTATCACAACGGGACGTTTACTCAGTATTCAAAAGCCCAGGGGTTGGCGGACGTCGTCAAAGATATTGTTGTGGCTCAAGATGGCTCGGTGTGGTTCGGTACGCTTTCCGGTGTGAGCCATCTGAAAGACGCACGCATTCGCACCTATACGACGGCCGACGGGCTTCCAACCAATGCCGTCGCGAGAGTATTTCAAGACCGTGCGGGAGTGATTTGGGTTGGGATGCGGCAGGGACTTTACCGGATGGTGGGAGATCGTTTCGAGAACGTCAGCTCCCTACCCAAAGCACTGGCAATACCCTTCGCAGGAGATCGAGACGGTGGCTTCTACATCGGGGTCGACGACAACCCCGATCAGTTTACACGTCGCGTCGGAAACGGTGGCGATGCCGACTTTAAAGAATTTCTCGCGTACGACATGGTCCAAACCGACGATGGTGAATTCTGGTTTGCCGGCAGCAGCATTCACCGAGTGCCGCCAGGCAAACTAACACTTGCGCGAAAACACGATGAGCCTTTGGATTTCGCAACGTTCTCGGCGGCCGATGGGCTAACAGCTCCGGCCAGCGCCGTGGTCCAACATAACCTGGCACTGACGAGTAACGGAGAGATTTGGGCGGCAACTACGAAAGGCGTGGCGATATTCGATCTGCGTCGTTTTCCGATCATACAGACGACCCCGTCGATTTATCTGAAAGACCTGACCATCGGAAGGAATACGCAACATCCCGATCAAGGCATCGTACTGCCGCCCGGAACGAATCACTGCCAGATAAATTTTGGTGTGATCGAAGTCGCCTCGCCCGAAAAAATTCGCATGCAATACCGGTTGGACGGTGTCGATACAGAATGGCTCGATGCCGGAACTGATCCGCATGCGATCTACACTAACATCCCTGTGGGAGCTCACTTACTACATATTCGCGCCTGCAATCGAAATGGAATCTGGGACCGGCAGGGCGTGGTTTTCACCATCACCCAGAAACCATTTTTCTATCAAACACGCTGGTTTGTTGCGGCAATGATCGGGCTCGGTATTTTGCTCGTGTGGCTGATCCATCACTTGCGGGTAGCACAGGTTTCACGCCAAATGAGCGCCCGCTTTGACGAACGGCTGGCCGAACGTACGCGTGTTGCTCGCGAACTACACGACACGTTGCTGCAAACCGTCCAGGGCAGCAAGATGCTTGCAGATCATGCACTCAAAAACTCGGCCGATCACACGCGTGTAGTGCGTTCGGTCGAACAGTTGTCGACGTGGCTGGCACAGGCTACTGAAGAAGGACGCGCCGCGCTTCGTTCTCTCCGCGCCTCAACTACCGAAACGAATAATCTGGCTGAATCTTTTCGAAGAGCAATTGACGAATGTTGCAACCGGGATAATGTCAGGGTTTCATTTACGGTTAACGGAGATTCCAGCGAGCTTCATCCCGTTGTTCGTGATGAAGTCTACCGCATTGGTTACGAAGCAATTCGGAATTCGTGTACACATTCAGGCAGCGATCATCTGGACGTCACTCTCGAGTATGGGCACGATCTCACCTTGCGAATCAGCGACAACGGCGCAGGCATCGACGCTGAAGTAATGAACAAAGGTAAGGAAGGTCATTTCGGATTACGCGGTATGAGGGAGCGCGCGGAACGTATCGGCAGCAAATTCAACTTAACCAGCGCTCCGGGTTCAGGCACCGTCATTACTCTCGTAGTTCCGGGTCGGATCGCCTTTCGGTCCGCACGTCGTGCTTGGCCCAGACGTCTAGTGCAGTTGTGGCAACGAAGCTCTTCGTAACAAAATTCCAATAAACATGAGAACAAATTGCGGCAACTGGGAAAGAAGCTTAGGGAGAAGGGAGACGAAAAATGGAAAACGCAGAGTCTAACGAAAAATGTTCACACACACCTTGCCAGTGTGCGGCGACCACCGATGACGAATATTGCAGCACACATTGCAGGAACGCAGCGGGCGGACATGAAACAAACTGTAGCTGCGGTCATGCTGATTGCCTCTGATGCGGGCACAGATCCCACTTTCAGAGAGATTTGAGGAAAATCAGGACATCTTTGAGGAAAATCAGAGCGAGTCAGCGAGTATTCTTCGGCGCAGTGAGTTGCAACTAAGCCAAAGGAGAATCGCAAATGTCCTGGCCCCGACTCGATCGGTACAAACCAACTGACCTAAAGATAACGTCAGCCCTTATTCCGGCCTTAGCCTTTGTAATCATGATCCTGGCCGCGGGATCAGGTCACGCCCAATCGAACCCGGGTCCGCAGACCTTCCGAGCGGGGCAGTCGATGTATATCGTCGCTTTTCGTCGCAGCTTCTACCCCATCATTCTGGAAGATCCGAACCCTGGCCGGCAGACCGACGTCATAAACAACGACCTCGATGCTGAGCGGAAAGTCAGAAAGAGAATCGAGGAGTGGCACTACTTTAAGATTGCGGAGAAGCCGAGCGAGGCTGATTTCGTCTTCCTCGTTAATCTTGACGAAAGCTCTATTGAGGGTCTGGCAATTCCATTTGACGCCTATCGTCAGCATTTTAAAGACAAGTTTGATCTGGATGCACTGCGAGACGCAGCCTTCGGACGTTACCTTGTCGGACCGCTAAAGATACCGACGCTAAGCCGATTGAGTGACCGTTTGGTTGAGCAGTTTCGGGAGAAGCTGGGGCAATCACGTAAATAGGGCGTTTTCGTGCTCTAATATGAATATATGATTACAAATGTTTGCACGAGAGCATTATGCTACGTCCCGATAGTTGCCGCAATGTTTTTTCAGAGCGGTTCGTGTCACGAATCGAGGATGAATAAGAATTCTGTCAACGTGAATCAGTCGCAAACAAACAGCACGCCCGTGTCGCAGCGGAAGCTTACTGGTCTATGGGGTGGCCAGGGGATTTCGATGGAAGTGACCGAGGCGGGGGCAACGCTGGATTTCGATTGCGCCTCAGGCGCCATCACTGAATCGATCGTGCCTGATAGTGCCGGCAAGTTTTCTGCAAAAGGACGCTTTGCACGCCAGCGCCCGGGACCCACACGTGAAGACGATGTTGAGGGCCAGCCGGCAACATTTAGCGGAGTGTTGGACGGTGAGAATCTGACTCTGGAGATAACGCTCGCGCAAAATAGCGAGAAGATGGGCCAATTCAAGCTGGCCCACGGCAAGACAGGCCGCATCAGGAAATGCGGTTGAACCTGCATTCAACCGACACAAAAAGGGCGCCGCCAGGAATGACGGCGCCCCTCTTGTTGTAACGCGATCGGATTTACCTTCCGCCTTTTCGAGTTCCATCCAAAACATCCCGGATGAAGCGATAAACAGAGTCATCGGTCCACTCTCCAAATACTTGAAACGATGCCCTGTTGCCGGCGTAAACCGGCGTGGTTATCGGCAACGGTGAGCCAATCACCGCGGCGCCGCCGTTGTGTGCGACGACCACGGTGGTTGACTTGATTGTTTTGTTGCCGGCCGCATCAGTACACGTGACCGTAATCGTGTAGGTGCGTCCGTTGCCCTTACCAGCGCGTTCTGCTCGCAAACGAACATGATGATTGTCGATGATTTCCCAGTCAGGTGAAGTATCACCATCGCCGAGTCCATCAACCGGCTCATTACTCGTTACTGAAAGAACGCAATTATGTCCCGGACAATTATCCGAGGACGTGTAATTGACCGTCACGTCATTCATCTTGTGGTTTGGCGGCCACATCGATGACGGAGATGCAGATGGATTGCTCAACGCCGGCGCCTGTGCATCTTTGACAGTGACCTTAAAGGTGCTGGTGGCTCCGGAGGTAGAGGTCGTGGTGACTGTGGTAGTGCCGACCGGGAAGAATGATCCCGACGCCGGAACCGTAGTTAACACGCCGCAACTTCCCGTTGATGTTGCATTCGGGAAAGTAACGATCGCGCCACATTGATCCGCATCGTTGTTGACAGTGATATCAGGCTGTTGGTTGATCTGGCAGGTTTGACATACACCGCCACCGTCAGCACCGGTTAGCAAGCCCGACACTGATAACGAGTAGGCAGCACACCCGGCATTGACGTTAACTTCGTGCACCACGACCACAAATGTCTGGCCCGCGGGAACATTGAAGGAGAACGTTCCCAGTCCGGCAAAACTCGAGCCGTTATCGGCAAGATAATTCTGCTGGACGTTAGCCGGGTTAAAGCTACCCAGGTAAGCAACGCCGAAGATGTTAGTGCTACACGACGACGTCAGATCAACCTTCACGCACGCAGTCGCATTGCCCGTGTTGGTAAAGGTGTAGGAATCGTAACGCCGGTTGGCCAACGCGTCTTGTGTGCCCGGATAAGCTTTCGGAACTGCGCAGGAACTCGGGACACCGTTGCGAACGATTCTTCCGGTCATGGTCGTATCACCGGCGGCGATGCTACCGCTGAAATTCGACGGTGGCACGACGCAAGTTGGTTTGGAGAAGTTAACGGCAAACACTCCCTCTGCAGTGGTCAGCGTAAGCGTGAAGTTAATTGTCGTACCGCAGGAAAAAGTGTTCGACGTGCTGAACTCAAAAGGCACTGTGTTGGATCCATTGGTGCCGTGTGGCATGTTCGGATACGGCGAGTTTGGTTGTTGCACACTCACTCCCGGCGTGGTGGTGGACAAGACTGCCGAGACGTTTGTAGCGCCGGCACAACCCACGTTGCTCAGGTCGACGACGAGAGAATTACACTCGTTGCCGTTGATGACCGTGTCTCCGTTGCCGCCCGAGATGGTGCTGGAGTTGACGTTGAACTTCGGTGAGCCATTCAAGCAAGTGCTGAAGTTGGTTGTGTTGCCATTGCTGATCGAGACTGCCGCCGGCGCAGAACTCGCACAACTTACGCTCTCAGCATTCACCTGGACGGTGTAATTTCCCGGGGCGAGTTTTAATGAGTAACTGCCGTCTGCGAGAGTCACGCCGGTGTGTCCATCCGAAACCTGGACCAACGCGCCGACCACTGGCGCACCCGTATCGCAGTAAGTGACAGTTCCCGAAAGAGTGCCCTGCTCGGCAGGCGTGCATTCGGCAAACTTGAATCTACCGATTCGCGTCTGCCAGCCAACGGCGCTGGCTGCCTGACCGGCGGCGGTGTAGTACTCACTCGTGTACCAGAAAGTGCAGTCGTCGGCAGGATCAACCGTCAGGGCACTGTAATCACCCCAGCGATTGCCGGTGCTGGTTTGCACGCCGGTGCCGGCGATTAAGGTTGACTCACCCTGAGTCAATCCGCCGGCCGGGTCAGTTGCGAGTCGACCGGCATACCGCATCCCTGGAAACACATTTCCTCCGGCAGCGCCGCTCGAGACGTTGTAACCAACGGCGAGATTGCCCTGGTGATCTTCAGCAGCGCTTCCTAACCAGCGGCTGACTCCATCCGCAGGTGCGAAGGTCGCCTGTTCCTGCACGACGAAATTACCGCTCGGCAAAGTGCGGCGCAGTTCGTAGTAGCGCACGCCCGCTCGGAAGGTTCCAAAGACCGTAGAACCAGGAGCGCCGACAGTGTGAGTCAGTACGAGAGTCTCAAACCCACCGCGGTTGCGATATTGCAACCGATGCATCAACCGATCGTTAATCGCGTCGAGTGAAGCAGTGACCGCAGCAGCGGGTGCTGGTTGCGGTACGTTGCGACGTCCCGCTGGTTTGATGGTGCTGAATGGCGCCACCGCGAGTGGAGCCGGATAGGTGCTCTCCGGTCGTTCGGTGAAGGTAGAGTTTGCCGGGGTGTTGAAGTCGGCGTGAAAATCGAACAACCGTAATCCCGTCGCCGGGTCGCCGAAATCAGTGGTCGTAAAGTAAATGAAAGTGTTTGGTCTCCCCGGCGGCGGCGGTCGCAGTCCGTCAGCGTCGGAAGGTAACGAGCCGCCGATTGCTTCCGGATGACTCGCCAGATTCAGATTGAAGTAAATAAAGTTGGCGGTTGGATCGCCGGTCAGCATCTTGAGACGATTGAATGCATAAACGCCCGTGCCGTTGAATGGTCCACCCAAAGTGAACTGATGGACCATCATGTAATAGCCGTCAGGCCATACACCGAGTTTCGGATAATCAGGAAACTCGTTTCCGGGAGTAATGAAGTCGTAGAGAAAATACGCACCGGTCGGATCGGGCGTCTTCGAGACTGCGATGCACTGGTGATACGGCGGAGCGTTGGTGGCCGTGAACGCAAATTGACTCAGCATCCAACGGTCAGACAGCGGATCGTAAAGCACGATCGGATCGCCGGCATCCGGCGCTGCGCACTGGCCGCCGAGTGGAGCAAACAACGAGCTCAGTCTGAAAGGAGCGGTTAAGGGCGTGCCGGATTTGTTCCACACACGCACTAAAAGATTTGTTTGTTGGACGTAGTGATTCGGACCAACGTCGCCCACGGTGTCCGGCGGCGATAGATTGCCGAAACCAGCGGCAATATTCTCGGTGCGGCCCAGGCCCTCAAAAGTTAAGGAAGGCGCAGGGATGTTCAGTGTTGGAGCTACCAACTGTACGGCCGCATCACGTTGCAGCATTGCCTCCATTGACGATGCTTGTCTGGCGCGCAAAAGTGCTGCCGGAGTTACCTCGCGAATCGCGCGGTTCTCAGCCGTCTCTTCCTCTTCCTCACGCACGTCAACCTCTACACTCGGAGCATCGCTCGCGACATCACGCAATGGCGGAGAAACGGCGAAGTTTTCTGCTCGTACAGAAATGGGTGTCGGTGTAGTCGGCTCCTGTACTGGCGCACGAAGTCGGGCAGCGGCAGAGGCTTTCGGCTTCGCTTTGTTTTTGTTTGATGACGGCGCCGTGTTCTCGCGCGATGGCCCACTTCTTTGCTGGCCTTGACGAGCACGTTGCGCTTCGCTCACCGGAATCAAGAGGATCACGATAAAGAAAACGAAGAGTGGTAGTAACACTAGGCGAGTTGACTTCATGTCGGAGACATCCTTTGAGTCTGTAAGAGTAATTACGACCGCGGTACGTTTCTTAAGGCGCTAAGCTCCTGAGTCGGCTTTCGACTTATTCCCACTCAAGTTGTGATGAGGCCGAACTCAGGACGACAATGTAGTGAATTCGCGCAGCACATTATAGAAATTTGGGTCTAGTGTCAATGAAATGAGGTCATCCACAGATTACACAGATTGGTTGATGGAATCTGTGTAATCTGTGGATAGGCTGGTAAAGCTATCAACCAATGGCAGCAAAGAAATGGGTGCGAGCACGATGTTCGTCGGCCAGTCGCCGTTGGGCCAACTCGGCGATCCAGTTTTTGACTGTGCTGGCGACATCACGCTCGTTTTGTTGCGGGGTCCTTGCCTCACTAACAGGTAAGCTTTGCGATCCGACTGCGCGGTCACGCTTGATAATTCTCACTCGCGTGCTCATAACCCAATCCCCCTCAAGGCGTGTAACGAGTAAAGACAAAATCGCGCGCGGCAATAGCCTGGTGACACGGAAAGCATTTCTTGAGATCCGACTCTGGTCCAGCTTTGCCGTCCTTATCAAATTGCGCGTAACCCCAACCACCCGTCGCAGCGTATTTCTTTGCATCCTTCACCATGAATTGCAGATACCACGGCGGAGCCTCCCCGGGAACGAAGGATTGCGCACGACCAAACACCTTGTTGTTCTCCTCCGACGGAACATGACGCCAGGCAATTCGGGCAATGACGGCGCCGTCCGGGAACGACTGCCGTCCTTCGCGATACGACGTGATGGTGAGATCGTTGCCAAGAATGGCGCGAATATCGTTGAGCTGTCCTTCTTCGTGGGCCACCGAAACCAATCGCCACTCGCGGTAGCCCGCGGGGATTTCAGTTACAAAGATTGGCATGGCGTCTTGAATCGCGTTTCGAGACTCGCTCTTTGTGAAACCAGCGACGCCCGCCAGCAGTGCCAACATAATCAGTAGGAAGATAAACCGCTTCATAACTCTCTCCTTCAGGTCAAACCAGGGGTGACCGCAACGCTCGAACGATTAACGGAGCGATCGAAATGAGTTGCGCAGTTCTTCAGTCAAGAGCTGCGGCTGCTCCCATGCAGCAAAGTGTCCACCTTTGTCGAGCTTGTTGTAGTAGATGAGCTTCGGATACGCGCGTTCAGTCCAGCTTCGTGGCGCCTGGTAAAGCTCGTCAGGAAACGCACTCACGGCAGTGGGAACGTTGACGTGTTTCGGCGCGAAAAACGCCAACTTACTTTCCCAGTAAAGCCGAGCTGAAGAGACTGCGGTATTAGTCAACCAATAGAGTGTGATGTTGTCGAGGATGTCGTCACGCGTGAGACCTTCAGACTTACCGTCGAAGACGCGTGCGATCAGAGCGTAACTCTGCGCATCGTGGTCCATCATCCAGGCAGCGAGGCCGGCAGGTGAATCCACGAGTCCGTAAAGAGTCTGGGGCCGGTTCGCCATTTCGTTGGCGTAGCCGAGGCCATGGGTGTAGAAAAAGGAAAGTTGATCCCATGCGTGTTTCTCGTCGGCCGAGAGATTAGCCGGTGGCGGACCACCCGGCAGTGTTTTGGCAACATCGTCCGGAATCGTGGCCGGCATGTTGGTATGAATCCCAATCAATCCCGGAGGCTCAAGTAGCGCCATCTGTTCAGTGACTGCGTTTCCCCAATCGCCACCCTGAGCTACAAAGCGTGTGTAACCGAGACGCTTCATCAGCACCACCCAGGCGCGCGCGATGCGGATCGGATCCCAACCCAACGCCGCCGGCTTACCTGAAAATCCGTAACCTGGCAATGAAGGAATAACTACGTCGAATGAGTCCTCGGCACGACCGCCATAAGCCGCGGGATCGGTCAATGGTCCAATCACTTTCAGTTGCTCAATGATCGAACCGGGCCAACCGTGCGTGATGATCATCGGCAACGCATGCGGGTTGCGAGATTTCACTTGGATGAAGTGAATATCGACGCCATCGATTGTCGTGATGAATTGCGGAAAGCTGTTCAATTTCGCTTCACACTTGCGCCAGTCGTAATCCGTCTGCCAGTAGCTCACGAGTTTTTTCATCGTCGCGAGCTGGACGCCCTGTGATTGATCGTTAACTATTTCGCGGTCGGGCCAGCGTGTGGCCGCAATGCGACGGCGCATGTCATCGAGTTCTGACTTTGGAAAGTTGACACGGAACGGACGGATTGCGTCTTCAGGAATTTCTTTTTGAGCGAACACGTTAGTTGCCAGCATGGGCAACATAGTTATGGCAAACAACACGATGAAAGATTTCAGCAGACAGTTTTCGATTTTATTCACGGGCATGGCTCCTATACCGCAAGGGTTCTGTATGTGTTGCATTCTGCGCCCGATCGGTTTTTGTCGAAACCCTAGAAGGTACGAGCTAATGATTACTCAAACGAGTTATCGCTTAATCACCTGATTGGTTTTGGTTTTTGCGCGGTGGGACAACGGTGACTTGAAGACCAAACAACTTGGCATCGATCGAGTATGCGCCCGGACCCAAAAAGAAGAGCGCCGCCGACGTCAGGATTCTGAGGATGTACACGACGTTTATGGTTTGGTCGGCCCAAAACAGATTTGCGACGGCTGCTGCACAGGCAATCACGGAAAGTGCTGGCGTTAAGAAACCGATACAGAGTGAAATTGAGGCCACGATGATAAACGATACTACCGCCCAGTAGAGCGTAAGTGAAGAAAACTGGAAGCGGTGCGAAAGGTTCATCGCGAACATTGCAGCCGTGGCTAATCGCAGAAGCAGCAACCCGAATCCGGGGCCGCCTTGAGGAAACATTGAGTAGAGTCTCTGCACGTGAGTAGCGTAATGAGTTTGCTCGGGACCCGATACCCGATTTGAGGCTATCCGACTGTAACTCTTTTGAGGGATGTATCCACAGATTACACAGATTCTATTAATCAATCTGTGTAATCTGTGGATCAGAACTCGAGCTTCAGGGCAAACTGGATCGAACGTGGGCTGCCAAGCTGATACAGAGGATTGAGCCCGCCATTAGCGCCACCCGGGCCAAGACTGTTCGCGAGCGTTTGCGTTGACCGACCAAACAGCGCGTTGGTCAAAACATTTGTCGGACTGCCGAAATTCGGGTGATTGAAAATATTGAAAAACTCGGCCCGGAAGCGCAGACCCAATCGTTCGTGCAAATGAAATCGTCGCTCCAGGCCAACGTCCGCTTGCCACGCTCCAAAACCCCGCAATACATTGCGTCCGAAATTACCCTGTGTTCCAGCCGGCGCGGTGGTAAAAGCAGCGCGATTAAAAATCTTGCCACCGGGAAATTGCGCACCGTGAATTTCGAGCGGCACGCCCGCGACCAAATTTGGGCGCGGCGCGAGTTGTGTGCCCGCCGAAACAAAGCTGCTGCCAACGATATTCACGGGCGGCGCCGATCTCGCAAAAATAAAACTATCCAACGACCAGCCGCTTGATATCGCCTTGAGCGTTTTTTGCGATCCTAAACTCGGCAACTCGTATGTTAGACCGGCAGTGAACGCATGCCGAATATCAAAGTTCGAATTGCCGCGGTCGAGATTTATGTTCGCAACCTGGCCGGGCGTGTTGGTGTTGGTGGCAATCGCGTCAGTCGATGCGATGTCGATCGAATGTGACCATGAATACGACGCCAGCGTCTGTAGACCACGAGACAGACGCCGCTGAAACTTCACTTGTAGCGCATGGTAGTCTGACGTTGCCGAATTATCCGTCAACGCAATGAACTCGAAATTCGGATTTACGCCCGCAATGTTGGTAACGCGCAGCAATTCCCTTCCCGCGGCGCCGAGATAAGTCAACGAGAGACTCTGATTGTTTCCAATAGACTGCTCAAGCGCGAGATTCCATTGATAGGTTCGCGGCAGTTTCAGATTCGGATCCGCAAGCAGCATTTGTCCGGCCGGTAAATTGGTAGTGAGCGCCGGCGGAGCAGCCTGCTGCGGTGTGAGCGGAAACGGCGAATTTGAAAAACTCTTGTCGACGAGGTACGGGAAAAAACTGGACACTCCTCCGAGTGAACCTTGTCCGAGATCGTAAAAAACTCCAAAGCCGGCCCGCAGCACCGCACCCCAATCACGTAGGCCACTGAACTGATAGGCAACTCCGATCCGCGGCGCGATGTTTCCGTAAGTCGTTTGATACAACGGCGTACCACGCGGCGCGAGCGTCATCGTCGCCGGATTATTCAGACCGACAACCGTGAACGGATCGTTGTCGCGATTCTTACCTCGCAGCGCCGGATTGACGTCCCATCGCAAACCGTACGTCACCGTCACTCGCGGCGTGATTTTCCAGGTGTCCTGTCCGAATAATGAAAAGTTCTGCGACAAGAGCGCGTTGGTTTGAAACGAGCTCGATTGCGCCAACAAGGCAGTACCCGACAAAGCACCGTTGACTCCATTGATCCCGGCGAACTGATGGTAAGCGGCGGGGCTGCTAAACGGCGCGAGCCAGCGATAGTCCACGCCGAATTTCATTTGATGGCTGCCTTTTGTCACGGACAGATTGTCGATGAAATTGATCTGGCGTTGCTCGTCGATTCCCTGTTTCCCCTGAACGTACTGTCCAACCCCCAGGAGGATGAATAGGAAAGTGCCGTTAGCGGATGTGATGCCTGAAGGAAATAGCGTCGCATCGGGAAGTGGCACGGCGCCGCCGAAGTCGTCCATCACGAAGTTGATACCAATGCGGTGATTGCTGTAGTTCAGCCGCACTTCGTTGCTGATTTCCGGCCGGATCAAGTGGGTGAGACCAATCGTTCCCGTGTGCACGGTCGAGGCCAGGAAATTCGTCGTACTGAGCACTCTGCCGGACGAGAAGAATGGACCTCGCTGGTCCATGTTTGACGGCGAGTAGTTGTAACGGCCAAACAGATTGAGTGTCGGTCGCAGCGAGTGATCGATACGAATACTGTACGCATCAAGCGATGAGGGATTGGAAAAACTGGCATTGAATTGCGCGACACCCGCGCCAAGACTGCGTCCGTTAGCAACCGGAAAAGCGTTCAAGTATGGCCTTATCGCCACCGGCGCGAGCTGCCGCGATTGATTGTCCGGCACACTGGTCTGAATGCTTGAGGGCTGACGCAGCCGTTGCCCTTCATACGAAAAGAAAAAGAATGTCTTGTCTCTGATTACTGGGCCACCAAGCACACCGCCGAAGTCATTAAGTCGCTCGGCGGGTTTTGCCAGCCCATTAAAGTTTACAAACCAATCGCGGGCGTCGAGCACATCGTTCCGAAAGTATTCGAACAGCGTGCCGTGAAAAGCATTTGTTCCGGAGCGTGTTGCGATCGAAATCTGGCCACCCGGAGTGCGGCCAAACTCCGGAGCAAACGACGACGTTTGAATCCGAAACTCCTGCATCGCATCGACCGAAACGAGACTGTTTGTTCCGCCTGAAGCGCTGAGCGCAGGCAAAGCGCCGGAAGCACTCTGCATCATCGCGATGAAACCAGTGACACCAAAATTCGCGCTCACGCCATCCACAGTGAAGTAGTTTGCGTCAGCACGCTGTCCGTTCACGCTGAACTGTCCCTGATCGGCAAATGTTGACGGAGTGACGACCACGCCCGGCGTCAAATCAATCAACGTCTGAAAACTGCGACCGTTTAGCGGCACGTTATCCACAAACTTGCGGTTGATTACGGTGCTAACCGAGCCCGACTCGGTATTCACGAGCGGCGCTCCGCTCTCCACCGTAACCGATTCCGACACATCGCCGATTGTCATCTGGAGGTCGATTCTGAGCGCATCCTGCACGTGAAGCATGACGTCAGGCTTGATTAACTTCTTAAAACCCGACTTTTCGATTTCGAGGCGATATAAGTTTGGGGGCAGGTTTACGAGGTGATACTCACCTGAATCATTGGTCAGATTTTCATAGCGAATGTTCGTCTCGGTGCTGATCGCCGTGACTTTGGCATTGACGATCAGTGCCTTCACGGGATCTGTAATGCGTCCCGCCAGCGAAGCATTTGTGGATTGGGCCTGGCCCAACGTAATCGAGGTGAGGAGGATGAATACTAATGCAGCAACTCGGTGCACAAGTAGAAACCTCACAGTCAAAAAGTGGATGGGTGAGGCTACTGCCTGAATGGTATTGTGTCAATGCCAAAAAAGTGTAAGCCGCAGATAACCCGATAGAGTGATGTGTCTCTCTTGAGAGTGCGCCAACTTATTGCGCTTTCATTTAAGATACGGTGTCATCGAAATACTGAGATAAGATATGCGTCCTATGGAAGAAGCGCCTCGTCGAGGACGACACATCTTTCTGCCTGGCCTCACATTCGCTCTCCTGCTGCTGGCATGGTGTCCTGCGGCGTATGCCTTGAATCCTTCGCTCGACGTTAGTCAGTACGCTCATACGTCCTGGAAGATCCGCGACGGTTTTCCCAAAGGCGAAGTTTCGTCAATTGCGCAAACATCTGACGGTTATATCTGGATTGGCACCGAATTCGGTTTGTTTCGGTTCGACGGTTTCAAGAGTGTGCTCTGGCGTCCGCCCGGCGATCAGAAGCTTCCCTCCGAGGCGATCTTCAACTTGCTACTCGCGCGTGACGGAACTCTCTGGATTGGAACCGCGAATGGCCTGGCGAGTTGGAAAAATGGCAAGCTCGAAAATTACGCGGCACTCAGTGATCGTTACGTCTTCAAAATCCTGGAGGATCATGAAGGTACGATATGGGTGACTGGATTAACGATAGCGACAGGAAGACTCTGCGCGATACGAGATAGCAATGTTCAATGTTTTGGAGACGACGGCAGTCTTGGGCGCGGCGCTTTCAACTTGTTTGAGGACAGCAAAGGCAATCTCTGGGCGGGCGTGAAGGACGGACTCTGGCGATGGAAACCTGGACCACCAAAATTCTATTCGCTTGCAGGCGAACCTGACGGTATCCAGTGTTTTGGTGAAGACACAGACGGCACCCTGCTGGTCGGCTGGAACGGAGGCATTCATCGATTTATCGATGGCAAAACCGAGCCTTATCAAATTCCGGGGAAAACGGGCCAACTCCGGCCGCGCAGAATTCTTCGTGATCGGGATGGCAGCTTATGGATCGGAACATTCAACGAAGGCGTCATTCACGTTCACCAGGGAAGAGCGGACGTATTTGGGTCGTCGGATGGTCTCTCAGGCGAAACTGCTTTGTCATTTTTTGAAGATCGCGAAGGTAATATCTGGGTAGCCACGGGAACCGGCCTCGATCGCTTTCGCGACTTTGCCGTCTCCACCTTCTCGGTGAATCAGGGCTTGTCGAGTGTGCGTGTACGATCAGTGCATCCGGATAAGGATGGCAGCGTCTTACTAATTACCCCCGATAAGTTGTACCGCTGGGAAAACGGACAATTCAAGGTCATCGACGTTCGCTCTTCGAGTCCAAAAGGATTCATACCTAATTCCGTCTTTCAGGACGATACCGGACGAATCTGGGTCTCCACTCCGTATGAGTTTGGGTATCTCGACAACAATAGATTTATCCCCGTCATTGCCGTGCCCGGAGCGATAACCGCCATCGCACAGGACAAGGCCGGGAGTCTTTGGGTTGCGAATGAGCATGCCGGTTTTTTTCAGGTAGTGGGCGGGAAAGTGGTCCAACAGATTCCCTGGTCTAATCTGGGCCATAACTCTCACGTGAGTGCGATCGCTGCGGATCCGGTCCACGGTGGGATCTGGCTTGGCTTCTTTCGAGGAGGAATTGCTTATCTCAACAACGGACAGATCCAGGCGTCGTACGGAACTGCCAACGGCTTGAGCGACGACAGCGTGACCAACTTCCAGCTCGATCCGGACGGCGCGCTCTGGGTGGCAACTGAAGGAGGTCTCAGCCGCTTAAAGAATGAGCGCATTGCCTCGCTCAACGCTCAGAATGCATTGCCGTGTGCCGCGGTTCATTGGCTGAAAGAAGACAATGCGCATTCGTTCTGGCTTTACACTTCCTGCGGCTTGTTGCGCATCGCGCGCGCCGAGTTGAACGAATGGGCTGCCGCCGTGGACCAGAACCTAAATGCCAAGCCGACTATTCATCCAACGGTCTTCGATAACACCGATGGCGTGCGAATTGTTTCTTCGCCCAACCATTTCACTCCGCAAGTCGCCAAAGCCGCAGATGGCAAAATATGGTTCGTTGCCGGCGACGGTATCAGCATCGTCGATCCGGCGCATCTTCCCTTCAATAAGCTGCCGCCCTCGGTAAAAATCGAACAATTCGTTGCCGATCGCACTACCTACGACGCGAGTTCCAATGGAGAAGAGCCGGTGCGCTTACCGCCATTGATACGCGATCTGCAAATAGACTTTACGGCCCTTAGTTTCGTCGCTCCCGAGAAAATTCTTTTTCGATACAGGCTCGACGGCCGCGATACTGATTGGCAGGAAGCGGGTACCCGCCGGCAGGTGTTTTATAACGACCTTGGACCAGGGACTTACCGCTTTCGTGTGATGGCTTGCAACAACAGCGGCGTTTGGAATGAGGCCGGCACCTACATCGATTTTTCAATCGCCCCGGCTTACTACCAAACCATCTGGTTTCGCGTGCTTGTCGTTGTCTTGTTTCTGGTATTGCTCGTCGTCATTTATCAATTGCGACTGCAACAGGTGGCGCGAATCGTACGCGGGCGAATGGAAGAACGTCTCGAAGAGCGAGAGCGAATAGCCCGAGACTTGCACGACACGCTTTTGCAAAGCGTGCAGGGACTCATTCTCAAGTTTTCCGCTATCTCAAAACAGATACCCGCCGATTTGCCTGCTCACGGCGCCCTGGAAAAAACACTGGACCACGCCGACCAGGTGCTGGCGGAAGGAAGAGACCGGATTCGAAATCTGCGTGTTAATACTGCCACCTTGAACGATTTGCCGGCCGCCTTTCGTTCTGTTGCCGAGCAGACATCGTTCGGCCGTGATGCGACTTTCAAGACCGTGGTTGAGGGTCGTGTGCGCGACTTGCATCCGCTCGTCCTCGAAGAGTGTTACTGCATCGGGCGTGAGGCGATCATCAACGCGCTCAGCCATTCGGAAGCGCAACACGTCGAAGCAGAGATCACTTACGACTCGCGAGAGTTTCGTTTACGGGTTCGTGACGACGGCCGAGGCATCGATCCGAAGATACTGGAAGCAGGTGGACGACCCGGTCACTGGGGCTTTCAGGGAATGCGCGAGCGAACGCAAAAAGTTGGGGGACAATTGAAGTTTTGGAGCCGACCGGGAACCGGAACAGAAATTGAACTCACCGTTCCGGGCGCGACTGCCTACGGTGGATAGGTGCGCTTTCTGTGCCTTTTGGTGGCTAAATTTCGATGATGCCGCGCTTCACAGCAATGGTCACCGCGTGAGTTCGATCGTTTGCGCCAAGCTTGGAAAGAATGTTCTTCATGTGCGCTTTCACGGTTTCTTCCGAGACGTGAAGCAGTTGGGCCACAGTCTTGTTAGCGTTACCATCGGCCACTGCACGCAATACCTCAATTTCACGGTCAGTCAACGCATCGTCACTGTGATGCTCGGCAATCTCGACTGCGATTTCGGCAGGGATTCTCTTCTTGCCGCCGTGGACCGTGCGGATCGTGTCGATCAACTCCTTCCGCACCATATTCTTCAGCAGATATCCCGAAGCGCCGGCTTTGACGGCGCGTGCCGCCTGCGCATCTCCACTGTAAGTCGTTAACACGATAATCCGAGCATCGGGAAACTCTTCGCGAATCTTCAGAATCGCGTCGATACCGTTGACCTCAGGCATCTGCACATCCATCAGTGTTATGTCTGGCCGATTAGCGCGGAACAATTCGATCGCTTCACGTCCGTTGCTGGCTTCGGCGACGAGAACCATGTCGTCTTCAGCCGCCAGCACAGCCGCAATTCCCTCGCGCAACATCGGATGGTCGTCCACCGTCAGAATTCGAATAGGACCAGTAGTATTCATAATGTAACCGTGCGGAAAGTCTACTACGGATCTCTCAAAAAACTTAGCCGCGGATAAACGCAGATCCGCGGCTAAGCTATCTGGTCCTGAAAATTAATCCTGTTCAAATTCGAAATCCAGACCAAACTGTTTCGGGAAATCGTCGCCCCCGATTTGGCCCCCCAGCACAACTTCGTTTGCTTCACCGATCAAGGTTAGTTCGGGAGCCTCGTAATTGTTTTGCATTGGACTATCTCCTTTCTTTTAAGTTTCAATTCCGCTTTATGCCGCTTGAAGAACTTGTTCGAAGCGCTCGCCCTGGGCGCGATTGCGCAACCAGAGTTCGAGCAAAATGATCTGACGCAACTGCGACTCATTGCAGTCGAGTCCGAGACAAAGACGCTCCAGACGTGAGCGCAGACTGGCGTGCTCGACAAACCCACGCTCCACCGTGTGAAACTTCTTCGCCTCGAGCAAAACGCGTGCAATGGGCCGCGACGCTTCCTGCCACGGAGCATTGAACGACCCCTTAGATCGACGTTCGCGCAACTTAACCGGCCAGAGATCAGAGAATGTTTTTCGCATCAACGAGCGAGGCTCGCCCGGCCGGCACAGCACACTCGTGGGAATCGTCATCAAAAACTCAACCAGAGGCCGGTGCCCAAATGGATGCGTGTAATCAAGGTGCTGCAACGGCTCAGGTGCTTGCAGTACGCGCAGTTCCAGCGCCATCGAAAGCGAGTAGAAATATTTCCGTCGCTCCGGCGCCGCCTGCATCCAGTCACTGGAGAAAAAGTTTTTCGATTCGGAAATACCAGTTCGGTCGATGAATCGAGAAACAAGTGACGTTTCACTGCTCTTCGGCGTGTATGAGCCATCAACAGTCGCGTAGATCGCTGCCGGCGTGATTGATGACGGCAAACTCGCCTGAGCGGCGCGCCAGAGAATTCGGTGTACAGGCAGTCTCAGAATCTTGCTCCATTCGAGGGCTTCCGTAAACGCGCGTCCAACTCGCAGCCGGCGTAAAGACGCTGCGACCTGAAGACAATCGTCAAACCAGTTACCCGTGATCAGATCGCCGTTCTGACCGGTCAGAATAGTTTTCGCAGCTATTTGTCGCGCTGTTTGTGCAACTGACGTGAGTAGTCCTTGAAAAGCGCCCGGCTTCGCCCTGCTGACCTGGGATTCAGTGACGAGTGGAACCTCGTGAGTCGAAATATGTGCTCCTTCGATGCCGCAATGCGATTCAACTTCACGAACGAACGGCTCGTCGAGTGACTTCTTCCAGGTGAAGCTCACGGTCCCGAGACGCGAAGCACTCACCGCACCACTCCGCATCAGATGTTGGGCCATGCAAACAACCGACGACGAATCAAGTCCGCCGCTGAGTTCAGCGAGAACCCCTGACTCGCTCTGCAATCGAACACTGACGGCCTCACGAAACAACGCTCGCAGTTCCTCCTCATAACGATGCACGTTCTGATATTCGATCGTGTCGCCGACGGGCATCGACCAGAACCGGCTGATGCTCGTTCCTTTTGACGAAACGCATACTGCGTGGCCTGGCGGAACAGAGTAGATGTCTTTGTAAGGCGTCCGATTCGCGCAGCCACCAAACGTCAGGAATCCGGCGATATATTGTTCGTCGAGATCGGTGGTTCTGGTTTCGTCAACCAGAGACTGCAAGCGGTTGGACCAGTGAACACGCCCGTTTTGCACGCAATAATAAAGAGGACGTACGCCGGCGAAGTCACTCGCCAGCACGGTCGCTCTGTTCGCGTGGTCGCGTAGGACCAGACTCCAATCGCCGATAAGCTGACGCAGACCTTCGGTACCCCAACGTTCGTAAGTAGCGAGTGCTATCGCTGCGTTACTCGATTCGCCTCGCAACGAGTCTCGCAACCGCGAAATCAAGTCGCCTCGATTATCCAAACGGCCGTCCCAGTGCAGTATTTCGATTCGCGTGTCGTGTATGTTCGCCGGCATCGTCGTTCTCCTTTAGGCTACGTGCAATCGCAAGAGTCGAGTTTGATAAGCGGATGAGCCGTAAACTACGCGTCCATTGATTTCCACCCAGGCGTGTGAAAAGAACGGCGACGGTCGATAACCAATCACCAAACGCGCCTGAATGCCATGACTTCTGAGCAAACGGACGGTGCAAACTGCGCGTTGTAGACACAGCACCGGTTTCCAGTAAAAACACGTCGCCAGCAACACCGCGTCGCAAATCACCTTCTCCAACTTCGGGCTGGCGACCTGGGCCTTAATGGATTGGCGCTTCAACTGCGACAGAATGCGACCCGAACCCAGTAACCAAAGGACCAGTTCGTAGCGGACGATCTCAAAAAGCGCTCTGCATACAAGTGCGATCGTTTTCATGACACAACCTCACTGCTGATGAGCGAATGTTGTTCGAGCGCAGTTAGAAAGCTGAGTGTGTGCAGGCGTGCGGTTGGCCCAGCTATTTGAAACTCGCCGCTAACCTCCGCCACGATACCGTCCAACGTTCGTCGCTGTTCGATTCCTCTCCAGATAAGCGCACCGGTTTTGTTTGAACTGAACAATCGGCCTTTGCCGGTGTGCAAAATCACGATTCCCTCGTCGTGAGTTGAAGCAGCAGCATCGGGACTTACGGTAAAACTAAAATTGCCAATTTGATCTCTCATGACTGTGTGATCCTCCCCTTCGGTAAACATCAATCAGCATCAACAGGTAAGAGAATAGTGCGAATCAGAATTTGTAAACACACGTATATCGGTAGATATCTGGCCGTGACTTCCCGTAGCCACGCGATACTACGATCGTGTTATCGCGGAGTACTTACCTGTTGTGGAGGGTTCGACTGATTGACGACTGACGCGGCGTAAAAGCGACACGTCCAGGAACTATGAGAGTGATAACAGTGCCGGAATCAGGAGAGGTGTCCAGGGAAAATTTACTGTCAATGCGTTCGGCGCGTTCTCTCATACCACTTAGACCGAAGTGACCATCCTTGCCATTCTCCAAAACTTCAGTTTCGATGCCGACGCCGTTGTCGCTGACCGCTAAGGTGAGATCATGTCCATACTCGAGTTTGACGTCGAAACGATTAGCGTCTGAGTGAGCACAGGCATTTCGAATCGCCTCGTATCCAATCCGGTAGATTTCATCACGAACCACCGGATGCATTTCTCTCGATTCGCCAACGACGGAAAACGACGTCTCGGCACGATGGCCAATGCTGCATTCGTCGATAGCCCGGCGAAATGCTTCAGCTAGATCGTTCTTTTGCGTGGTCGAAGCCCGCAGAGATTGGAGCGCAGCGCGGCCTTCTTCCGTGGCCTGTGCCAGCCACGTCGATAACTGTTCCATGGCTCGGACCATGCGCGTGTGATCGGCCGAGTTCTTCAAGGCATGATCTGCAACCATCTTGCTCCCCTGAACGGTTTGCAGAAAAGTGTCGTGTAATTCGCGGGCGACGCGAGTGCGCTCGGCAAGACGCTCGTCAAAACGGACGCTCAACCTGCGTGAGATTTGTCGCACTCGCAAACGGTAGATGAGAAAGACGAGCAAAATTCCGACGACAACCATTGCCGCGATAAACCAGCGCGTCTGATAGAAATAAGGTTGTTGCGTGACAGTGAAAACCACGCCCTGCCGGTCCCAGATGCCGTTTCGATTACAAGCGCGAATGTGCAACGCATGCGACCCGACGGGGATGCTGCTGTAAATCGCGTTTGGATTAGACGGAGCGTCGAGCCATTCGGAGTCGACACCATCGAGCCGGTATTGCAGACGAATCTTTTCAGGCGCCGAGACTTCTACGGCAGCGAAGTGAATCTCGAAGTGACTGGTTCCCGGTGGCAGTACGACCCCACCGCCGGCGCGTTCACTGTTTCTGCCGATCGTAATATCGGTGAGGTAAATCGAAGGTTTCTCGTTCGTGACCGGCAACCGGCGCAAATCGAACACGGCCAACCCTTGCGGCGTCGCCGCCCAGAGCTTGCCATCACGCGTTAATGCCAAACTGCGGCCCGGGCCCGTCGCTCTCGAGTTTGCCAAACCATCGGCGGTCGAAAACTTTTCGAAGTCCAGCGGTTCATCATGCAGCCGCGCTTTTGAAAAATTGCCTGGTTGCACCCGGCCAAGAGAAGAACCGGCAAACCAGAGTTCTCCGCTTTCGGTTTCGACAATGTCAAAAGCTGAAAACTCCCGAATCGTTTCGTTGCGATCTTTGTCGAGACGCCGCGTGAAGGCTTCGCCGTTGACCTCAACCTGGTAAAACAAGCCACCGTCGCGGTCTTCGCCAAAAGGAAGGGCGACAGACTTGGGTACGGCAGTCACATTCGTAAAACGATCGCCCGCGAACCGGTCCAGTCCAAACCGAGTGCCGACCCAAATCGCACCGGTGCGATCTTCAAGAATCCTGACGATGGCGTCGTCTGAAAGCCCGTCAGCCTTTGTGTAATTGCGAAATTGTCCGTCCTTAAACCTGGTTACACCGCCGCTCGTTCCGAACCAAACGGAGCCATCGCGCGCGGCCACCAGGGTTCTCACTCGATCGTCTGGAAGTCCTTTGCCCTTTGAATACTGAGTAAACTTGCCGTCGTGAAAACGAAAAGCGCCGCCATAGGTTCCGATCCATAGGTCATGATTCAGATCCTCCGCCAGCGCGAGGATGCAGCTATTCGCGAGGCCGTCTTTTTCGTTGTAAATGCGAAAACGCGTCCCATCAAAATGGACGATACCGCCGCAATTGACGCCCGCCCAAATGGTTCCGTCCGTTGCCGCGATTACCGTCTTGAATACGTTGTTTGGTAACCCGTCGTCGGTGGTGAACATTTGCACCGCGCGCGCTTTAAACTTGTATAGACCGTCTCCGTTTGTACCGACCCACAGGTTGCCGTCGCGATCGTTGAAGAGCGAACGCACCGGCATTTTGCCGGCCACCAATTCAAGCCCCGTTGGCGTCGCACGAAACAAACCCTCGTCTTTTCCGATCCAGACGGTGCCTCGCGAATCTTCGTGAACACGGAATGCGCCGTGGCCGTTGGGAGCAAAAGTTCCCAGCTTCTCGAGTCGTCCGTTCGTCTCACGCGCGACTCCGAGCGCTGTGCAGTACCAGGTATTACCCCCACGATCTCTGAGAACGTCGAAGACCTCGTTATCTTTTATGCCCAGTTGAGTGGCGAGACCCGTGTGCGACACAAGTTCAGAGCCGGCGAACTCCATGAAGCCTTGATCCGTCGTTATCAACAGATTTCCGTTCGGAGCTTCGGCAATTTGGCGTGTCGGGACTCGTGGTCCAACAGCCACGAATTGATTGTGTTCGTAGCGGAACAGTCCATCCGCAGTTCCGACCCACAACACGCCGTTCTTACTAAAGCGGAGACGAACGATCTGACTCGCTTTGCCGGAGCCCGGCTGATAGGTGGACAGTCCTGTAAGTGTGAACTGAGGAAAACTCGATGAAGGTACGCGTAACAGACCCTCGTACGTTCCAATCCAGAGATCTCCGTCAGGAGCTGCGGCCAACGCTGTGGGCCGCGGGTTGCCGAAATGGTAGAAATTTTTGCCGTCAAACCGAATCAGGTTGTTGCCGTTGACGATTAGCCAGAGAAAACCGTCTTTGGTTTGTTCGGTCTGATCGATTACTGCGGCGGGAAGTCCGTTTTCAGTAGTGAAATGTGTGCGAAGCAGATCATCAGCGCGGGCTGAAATACCGAACGTTATAACCCAAAGACTAACAATTATTAGCCGATTGATCTGATTCGTTGTGAACACGACATCAAGACCATAACTCAAAACAGATCAGGATCTGCTACCAGAAACTTTGGCGGCCGAACTACCATTTTCTGTAGTCAATACCGGCCATGGATGATACGGATAGAAATCCGATTTTATTCGTGTCATCCGAGGCTAAGAAATTTCTCCGGGTTGGTTAGCATCTCCTGGAATAATTCCAGATACTGACCCACGTGCAGACCATCCACTAACGCGTGATGCACTTCGACGGAAAACGGCATCATTGTGCGCCCGTTCTCTTCGGTAAACTTCCCAAAAACAAACCGCGGCACCGAGTCTCCGCGACCGGGAGTGCGCGCGTGAGAGAAGCTCGTGAATGAAATCCAGGGCAACGTCGTGTGATAAATCACATCATCTCGCATGGTTGGCTTCAGTGGACCAGTATCGTTGCGCACGTCGTCAACGGCCTTGCTCATCTCGGCGACAAACTCGTCGAAGTTCTGGTGATAACTAAAATACGCATAAGCAAAGCTCTCATTTGGACGCAACACCGTCGTGCCGCCGTTGATGACGTCGTAAACGATCACGTTTCCGTCTTTGAGGCGATAACGAAACGGCTCGATCTCGTTGGCGACGCGCAAACCAAAATAATGAATCGCCGCGGAAACTTTTACGCCCGGCCGATTACGCACAAACGCAAGCAGCGCGGTGACATCCAGCCTCGTGCAAATGTTGAAGTATGGATTTGTATAACCGATGAAGAATTCAAATGTTTCGCGGCGATGCCAGGTTTCTATATCCAGATATCTAGTCATAGTTTGTCAATAATAACGCGCTGCGAAAGTCTCCGTTACACGATCGGCCAGGTCGGCTTGAAACTGTCCTCTGATCAAGGCGCCGTACACGACGAGGTCGCGCGCGAGCATTCGCAAGCGACGGGCTAGCGGGCCAACTAACTCGCCCGACGAATCGAAGTCTTTCTCGCCGTAGACAGAAATTCCATACGGCAAGCTCCATCCATAACACTGACGCACGCTGGTGCGCATGTTCTCCATCACAGTGAGACCCTTTTCATGGGAAGCGCACACGTAACCGAAGAGTTTGCCGGCGAACTCAGCCCAGTAAAAGTCGAGAAAGTTTTTCATCGCACCCGACATGGCGCCGTGGTAGTCGGGTGAGGCGAGCAGGAAAGTGTCGGCCCAGTTAACTGCTTCGGTTGCGACACGCAGACCCGCATGGTCGATGGATTCGTCGTCCGGATTGTAAGTCGGCAGGTCGAGCGAACCCAGTTCGATTAGACGCGTTTCCGCGCCGTGTTCGCGTGCGGCGGTCAGAACCATGTCTGCCAGCCGGCTGCTGTACGAACCGGCGCGCATACTGCCGCACACGCCCAGCAGTCTGATTGTCATTGAGAGTTAACTCCTTTTACTAACGGTGACGGCAAATTGTCACGTGACCATACTTGGTCACGGCTGTTGACTCCTCGGCAGTGTTTTTCGTGCCTGAATGTGAAACAGATTGTGGCAGCCGGATTGCACAAACGCAAAGCACCCCTCCGGTCTAAAAATCAGAAGGTCCACTTTGGTGTAGAGGTGTTATATGCAGGAAGGACTACAAAGCTCTCTAATCAAACATAGACTAACCATCTCGATATTGTTCGCGACGGCGGTCGCAATACTTTGCTCACTTTTCGAACTGGGTCGAATTTGAGCGAACCATGGTTTATAAATAACAGACGTTGACGTTAGTATTGCGAAGCCTAAATCCGCGCGGGGTAGACAAAACCGAATGATCGCAAACAGTCTCAGAATACTTTCAACCATCTGTGTCAGCATTCTCCTCACCACGACGATCATTGCTCAGACGGGCCTGAAGATCGCAAAGATCGAAGCTGAAGGTTTGCAGACGGTGACTAGCGAGACTGTCATCGCGACGAGTGGACTGAAAATCGGTGATCCTTTTTCGGAGGCAGACACTGACGCGGCAGCGGAGCGTTTGGCAAGTAGCGGTCTGTTCAAAAAAGTCGGCTATCGCACGCGCTACGTGGACACAAGTGTAACGATCACGTTTCAACTCGAAGAACTCAAAGGCCAGTGGTCGCCAGTCGCATTCGATAACTTTATCTGGTTTTCCGACGAAGAACTGGCCACCGCAATCAAACGCGACGTTCCCACTTTCAACGGTTCGGCGCCCGATGCCGGAGACACCACGGAAGCTATCAAGAAAGCACTGCAGAACCTGCTCACGGAACGCAAACTGCCGGGACAAGTGGAATACAACCTGACCGAAAACGAACACTTGTTTCGAGTCGAGGGCGTGCCAATGAAGATCTGCACGCTTCACTTCCCTGGATCGCAAAGCGTGCCGGAAGACAAACTGATTCAAGTCACGCGCAGTTCTATGGACCAGGAATACTCGCGCCAGTCAGCGAAGACTTTTCCGACACATGGCCTTTATCCGATCTATAGTGAACTGGGCCATTTGCGTGCGTCGTTCGGAGCGCCGGTCGCCAAGCCTGACAGCAAGAGCGGTTGTGAAGGAGTGGACTTAACCATTCCGGTCAATGAAGGGCCAAAATATTCGTGGGCCAAGGCTGAGTGGTCCGGGAATCAGGTGTTAGAGGCACCGGAACTTGACGGCGCTTTAGGCATGAAACCTGGAGAGGTTGCGAACGGAAAGAAACTTGATAAGGGCTTGACCGAGTGCAAGAAAGCTTACGGAAAGTCCGGTCACATTCAGACACGCATGAGTCCCACGCCGGAATTTGACGATGCCGCGTCGAAAGTAACGTTCAAGATCGCCGTGAACGAAGGTCCGCAATATCGTATGGGAACAGTCGAGTTCAAGGGATTTTCACCCGCCGACGCCGCCACGCTGAGCAAAAGGTGGGCGCTGAAAAGCGGCGAGGTTTACGATCAGACTTATTCGTCTCGATTCTTTCGCGATGAAGCGCGTGAGATTACGACGCGAATCGCGAGCGAGCGGGAGTCGCAGGGAAAGCCACTGCCGAACATCGACACTCGCGAGACGCCAAATCGTCAGACGCTGATCGTTAACTTGACTATCGAGCTTAAAAACTAACTATTCGTTGCGAAGCGCTACGAGTGGATCGACTTTCGTAGCGCGTCGAGCCGGAACATAGCAGGCAATCATGGCAACGACGGTCAGGAGTACTGCCAGAGCTCCATACGTCACGATGTCTGTTGGTCCAACTCCGAACAATAAACTCCGCAACAACCTTGTAAGGGCAAATGCGCCAAGCAGTCCGACTACAACGCCTGCGACGGTCAGCACCATTCCCTGTTTAAGAACCCAACGCAAAATCGCGCTGCGAGTGGCGCCCAAGGCGACGCGAATTCCGATCTCACGTGTTCTTTGTGTCACTGAATACGCGATCACGCCGTAAATACCGACACCAGCCAGCAGCAGTGCGAGCACTCCGAACAGTCCTACTAGTTGCATCGCAAACTTGCGACGACTAACCGACTCCGCCGCGACCTTCGACATCGAAGTTTCGCCAAACACCGGCAAGTCTCGATCTACTGCATGCACCTGTTCGCGTAGCGATTGCCAGACAGCCGCGGGATCAGCGTCGGTACGCACATAAATCGCCATTGCGTAGGCTGGATTTTGGAAGATCGGATGATAAAGATGTGGTTGATCGGGTTGGTCAAAGCCATCGCTCTTGACGTTTCCGACCACACCTACGACCGTCATCCACGGCGCATCCGATGCTGGACCACCACGCTTGATTCGCATTCCCACCGGATTTCGATTGCTGAAGTAACGTTCGGACAGTGCTTCGTCAATAAGAACCACTTGCGGCGCCTGGCGGTCGTCTGAATCGGCAAAAAATCGGCCGCTTTTCAGAGGTGTGCCGATCGTGCGGAAGTAATCCGGCGACACGACGCCAATCTGCGCGGTTGGGATCGCGTTGTTAGCGATAGCGTCACCTTCGATCGAGAAACCGCCGGAATTGTGTGGTCCAACGAGTGGAACCGCATTACCACTGCTAATCGCGGCGTTTTGCACACCCGGAATCGTGCTCACTCGTTGCTGTAAATCTTTAATAAATCCCGATCGTTTCAACGGATCTCGGTACGGATCGAGTTCCGGATTGTTTGGAACCGGCAGCCAGACACGCGCCAGCAAAACCTTGTCGGGATTAAAACCGGGATTCACGTCGAGCAAACGGCCAAAGCTTCGCAGTAACAAACCTGCGGCAATCATCAGAATCAGCGACAAGGCAAACTCGAACACAACCAGCCCGCTGCGAAAACGATGAGTTGCGAGACCGAATCCGGATCCGTGACTGCCATCCTTCAAGTTCCCGACGACATCAGGTCGCGATGATTGCAGTGCGGGAACGAGTCCGAAGAGCAATCCGGTCACGGTTGAGATTAGAAACACAAAACCGAGGACACTTAGATTGATTTGGATCTCGTTGAGTCGAGGAATATCAGCCGGTATGAACTGGACGAGTCCTTTTAATAACAGCGCAAGTACAACGAGCGCGAGTGTTCCGCCGATAAACGAGAGCAACAAACTCTCCATCAGCAGTTGCACTGTGAGCCGGCGACGACTCGCACCGAGTGCAAGGCGAATGGCCATTTCACGACGACGCCCCGACGCTCGCGCGAGCATCAGGTTCGCAAGGTTTACGCAACCGATGAGCAACACCAACCCGACCGCACCGAGCACAACGTAAAGGATCGTTTGCACATTTCCGACCAATTGCTGATGTGCTGACAGCACACGAACCGCCCAGCCTGCCTGTTGCGGATACTCTTTCGGAAATTCGGTCTGCAGATTGGCGATGAGACCATCTACCTTTGCCTGGGCCTGGTTTACGTCAACGCCGTCTTTCAGACGTGCGATGGCACCGGGAAGCATTCGTTGTGCGCGTACCGGAGGGCCAAACGGATTTGCCGAGAATCCTGCGGTGGCCCACATGTCGACTTCGTTGCGCAGCGTTTTGCCTGGATGACGAAACTCAGGCGGCATGACGCCGATGATCGTGTACAGATCTGTGTCCGCATAAACCTTGCGACCAAGAATGTTTCGATCGCTGGCGTAAAGACGTTTCCAAAGTCCGTCGCTAATCACGACACCTTCGGCAAAACCCTTTGCTTGCTGTTCTTCAGGTCCGAACACACGACCGAGTTGAGCATTTGCGCCCAGCAACGCGAAGTAGTTTGGACTGACGGCGAGCAACTCGATTCGTTCCGGTCTTTCAGATCCGGTGAGGTTGGCGTCGACAGGCCAGACGGCCGAAACTTGTTGGAAAGCGCCCGCACGATCCTGTAGATCTTTCAGCTCGTCAACCGACATGCCGACGTCTTCAATCTGCCGTCCGGTCAGATCGTCACGGATGATCACGATTTGTTCGGGTTTCGAAAACGGAAGCGGCCGCAGGACTACGGCGTTCACGACACTAAAGATGGCAGTGTTAGCGCCGATGCCGAATGCAAGCGTCAACACGGCAACAGCTGTGAATCCTAAATTATTGCGTAACTTGCGAGCTGCATAGCGCACGTCATGAAGTAGATTGTTCATTGGTTGCTCCGAAGAATTGGATCACTCGGAACACTGTAGGGGCGGCCCTCCGTGGCCGCCCCCGGTTTGGATTCCACAG
>DASSFI010000022.1:0-17256 GCA_035694465.1 Pyrinomonadaceae bacterium
TAGTTCTTCTGCTCGACATAGCAGTTGTCGTTCTTGCGGTAGGGCCGCGACCGGGTAAAGGTAAGCCGCTGCTGTTGGCAGTACTGCAACAGGTCCGCATTGATAAACTCTGACCCGTTGTCGGAGTCGATGCCACGCAAACGAAAAGGCAACCGCCCTCGCAGCTCTTTCAGGGCCGCAAAGACCCACACCTGCGCTTTGTTCTGCACCGCCTGCACCTCGGTCCAACCACTGTAAATATCAGTCATATCAAGCGTCTGCAGATAATCTCCCTGCACCAGACCGCCGTCATGTCCTACCAGATCGATCTCCACAAATCCCGGGCGCTGCTCATTCCACTCACTGAAAGTGCGCAGCGGGATCTGCTGCTTCAAAAGTGTGCCCGGCTTAGTGCCGCCACGCCCGCGCAACTCCTGCTTGCGTCGCTCGGAGCGTAACAGCCGGTCGATCGTCGCCGCACTGATGCGCAGCAGTTTCGCGCGCACCGCTGGCTCAACCTTAAGCTCGCCGAAATACTCGAGTCGCCGCAGCACCTCCGGCAGAATCGCCACCAGACGCTTGCCGCAAATGTAATCCAGAATCATCCAGAGCTGCCGCAGCGTGAGCAGCACCTGCTGGTCATAAACCTTTCGGCTTTTCTCCATTGCTGACTTTGACTCAGTGGCTCTTGGCTGCTCCCGGACCATCTTTCGCGCTCCTGTCCGTAACACCGACCGCGCATAAACGCGATGGTAGCCAGTCAGCTCAATGAACTCTGCCAGAATCTTCCCTTTCTCCTTCTTTGACGCCCGTTGATAGCGACTTCTTATTGCGGCCGTCACCGCTTTGCGTTCCGCCATCTTTAGCCTCAACCTTTTCTCCTCCTTCGCTGTTGCAGGAGGTGATTGTGAAACTTATTTCGAGAAGATTTTCAGTTGAGGCACCGATTGCCTTTGGAGAAGATTTTTAGTGAGGCAATTCGCATCATTGACGCGTATGTCGAACTCTAGTAGATTGTGCCCCGATTTTACGAACAAGGAAGTAAACACGATCATCGCGGTTCATCCGCGACGGTAATGTGGGTGGGTATGGTCACAACGGGCCTTTGATCACTCCTATCCTTCACCTTCTCACACCAGGACCATCCAGATCATAAGGAGACAATCATGAAACGTAGCAAGATGTTTCTTTCTGCCGGGTTGTTAGTTACAGCCATGGCTGCCACTACCTTTGTGCTGCGGTCGACGTCGGCTGCTGCGCTTGGACCATCGTCTTCGTCCTCGGGTCATGGAACTATTCTGCTGCAAGACACGGACGGTAAGACGGTCAGGAGACAGTTTTCCTTCAGTGCCAGGATAAACTCAAACGGCACTGTTCAAGGACACGCGATAATTCACAATCCATCTTTTGACCCGAAATACGATGCTCATTTCGACATCACCTGCCTTCAGATCGTAGGAAACCGTGCCAGCTTTGGCGGCTCTGTTCGCAAGACAAGTGATCCGGTTTTCAACGACGAGTTTGATGCTGCCTTCTTCACCGTTTTTGACAATGGTGAACCGGGCGCCGACAACGACACGATCAGCGAAGTTTTCTTTGATAACGTGGTCGAGCCAAGTGCTTGCCAGTTTATCGGCGCTGATGATTTCCCGCAGATACCAATCGAATCCGGCAATGTACAGGTAAGGCCGTAGCGTCGAGCAGTTTTTTCGAGACCAAAACGAAAAGAGGCCCGTGAGGACACGGGCCTCTTTCCTTATTTAGTCGCACCTGCTACATGAATTACGTTCGGACTCCGAACACAACTGATGATGGCGAAACTCCTTAATCACATCTAAGCGCCTTCATCGGATCCACTTTTGTTGCTCGACGGGCAGGCAGATAACAAGCGAGCGCCGCTACGCCTATCACGAAGAACACCACGCCGGCGAAGGTCGTGGGATCGGTTGCGGTCACGCCGTATAGCAAACTAGCCAGGAGGCGCGTCACAGCCACCGCCAGCATCACTCCAATCATGGCTCCAATTAACGTCAGGCCCAGGCCCTGCTTGAGAATGAGCTTTATGACATCGCGGGTCTCTGCACCCAGGGCCATACGCAAACCGATCTCACGCGTGCGTCGTGAAACTGAATATGACATCACGCCGTAAATTCCGATCGCCGCGAGCACGAGCCCGAGCAAGCCGAAAACGCCCAGCACCGTCGCGCCCGTGCGCGCCGACCACGATGCGAGACTGACGCTTTCGGAGAGTGGTTGCAGGTTTTGCGGCGGCAGGTTTTCATCGAGTGCTGCGACTTCACGCCGCACGGCGGAGATTAAGCTGCGGGGATCGCCATCCGTGCGCACAATCAGTGAAGCAAGAGCAGAGTAGTTCTGCGCGAACGGCCGGTAGATGGTGGGTTCCGGTTCTCTATCGATACGATTGAAGATGTTATTTCGCGAGTCTTTGACAATGCCAATCACTTCACAGGAAATTGGATTCGATCTACCGACGCGCAAACGTTTGCCCAAAGCCTCGCCCGGGTCGTTGATCTCCGGCCACAAGCTGTGAGCCAACCTCTCGCTGACGATCGCAACCTGAGGAGACTTGATCGTGTCCTGCGCAGTGAAATTTCGCCCACGAAGAAGCGGCGTACCAATGGTCTCGAAATATTTAGAGCCGACGCAAACATCACCGGCGAAGATCCTGTCGTTGGGCGGAACCTCACGGTCTTCAGGAACAACCGGTGTGGAGAGCCAAATAAAACCGAGCGGCAACAGATTGGACACACTCACTGTTTGCACACCCGGCAGCCTTTCAAGTCGCTCGACAATCCGCTGATAAAACTCTCGGCCTTTAGCTTCGTTGTACCCCTGAAGCCGCAGATTGAACGAAACCGCCAGCACCTGATCCGGTTTGAAGCCCAGATCGATTTGTCGCGCATAATTCAAAGTGCGCAGGAACAAACCGGTGCTGATGAGCAGTGCCAGCGAGAGCGCGACTTGTGTGACAACCAGCGCATTGCGCAAATTCAACCAGCGCACGCGCGGACTCTCCGCGTTGCTCTCATTCTTCAAAGCCGGGAGGACGTCGGGCCTGGAGGCCTGCAGCGCCGGAACCAGACCAAAGATCACTCCCGTCGCGACGGCCAGCAGGAACGTAAAGGCAAACGTGCGGACGTCAAAGGACAGATCGAGAGCAAACGTAAATGGCGGTGGGAACGGCGGCTTGAAAGCCATCAACAGTTGATTGATCCAGTACGCCAGGAACAATCCCGCAGTTGCGCCGACGAGCGCGAGCAACACACTCTCTGTCAGCAACTGACGAATCAATCGCCAGCGCGTTGCACCCAGCGCTAATCGAACAGCAACTTCTTTTCGCCGCCTTGCGGCGCGCGCCATCAGCAGATTGGCGACGTTGGCACACGCGATCAGCAGCACCGTGAGCACTGTTGCTCCAGCCAACCGGGAGGACGTTACTGCCATCTCTCGGATCGAACTGATCATGAGGCCCTGGGGACTGATCAGCCGAAGCGAGCGATCGTCATTGCTATTGATTCCTTGTCCAGATGGAGCGGGATTGGACTCTTCCAACTGGCGATTGATCGTTTCGAGCGCGACCTGCGCTTGAGTGACTGAGACATCTTGTTTGAGCCTGCCGACGGCGCCAAAGTTTTCATACTGGCGGTCACTCAAAGGATCATGAGTCCCTGATTCCCACCTAATCGTTGACATCATCATCACCGGAATCCACATACTGACTTTCATCGGAGCGCTCTCACCGTCGAAGCCAGGAGGAGCAATACCGACGACGGTGAATTGCCGGCTATTCAATACGATCGTTTGACCGACCACCGCACGATCGCTGTTGAAACGGCTCTGCCAAAAGCTGTGGTTAAGGACTACGACTGGATGTGCGCCGGGTGTTTGATCTTCCTCGGGCAGAAACGCTCGCCCAAAAGGAGGCTTGATTCCGAGCACGTCGAAGTAGTTTGCGGAAACCATCGCGCCGAGAACGACTTCACTGCGCACGTTATTGCCGAAACTGATCGGCGTCTGCGTATAGAGCGCCAGGTCTGACAAAACCTCGTTACGTTCACGCAAAAACTTGAAGTCAGGATAAGAAAGTGCCGGACCTCGCCCCTCACCGCGCATTAGCAGGACGAGTTCGCCGGGCGCTTTGACTACAGGCAACGGTCGCAAAAGCAAGGCATCGACCAGGCCAAAGATCGCTGTGTTCGCTCCTATGCCCAGCGCCAACGTGGCGGTAACTACAAGCGTAAAGCCGGGATTCTTACGCATCATTCGCACGGCGATGCGAAGGTCCTGAAGTAATTCCTCCAACCATCGGGTCCCGCGAGCATCGCGGCACATTTCCTTCACTTGTTCGGAACCGCCAAGAGCAAGATGGGCCTGTCGTCGTGCTTCCTCGGGACTGTGGCCCTGGCGGATCAGGTCACTGGCATGTAGATCCAGATGGTGGCGGAGTTCTTTTTCGAGTTGCTCTTCATGCTGCCTTCGGTGAAACAGGCGATGCCACCAGGTCATCCCGCACCTCCTTCAGACATTTTTAGGATCAGACTGACGGCTTGAGTCAGGCGCTGCCAGCCGGCGGCTTCAGTTTCCAGTTGCGTCTGGCCCTTACGCGTCACGCGATAGAATTTGGCTTCGCGCCCGGTCTCGGTCACCTTCCAGTCCGCTACCAGGAGGCCGCGGTTTTCGAGACGGTGCAACGCCGGATAAAGCGATCCTTGCGGAACCTGGACCACACCACGCGATACTTGTTCGAGGCGTTGGGCGATCGCATACCCGTGAATCGGACCGAGCGCCACAACTTTCAAGATCAACAAATCCAACGTGCCTTGAGGAAGATCTGATTTCGGCTTCACTGTTGTTACCTCCGTCTTCTACATATTAAATAACAATACGTGTAGAAGTGCAAGGTGTAGGGAGGATGATGCTGTCAGAGTTATCAGGCTTTGAAAACGTGCAATTCGGCGCCAGCGCAGCCAGAATACTGTTGGTTGAAACTAAACTTATTGAGATTGAAAGTTGTGACTACTTTACCGGAGATGTCTTATGCGAATCGCCCAGGTCGCTCCGCTTTTTATTAGTGTCCCACCCAAACTTTCTGGAGGCACCGAGCGCGTGGTCTCATATCTGACTGAAGAGCTGGTGGCGCAAGGGCACGAGGTTACGCTCTTTGCCAGCGGCGACTCAGAGACCACGGCGAAGCTCGTGAGCGTTTGCCCACAAGCGCTGTGGCAGGTTGAGGGCGAGGTAGAGTCGCAGCCACATTTCCAGAGAATGATGGAGTTGGTATTTGAAGATGTCTCGCGCTTTGATGTCATTCACTTTCACACGTCTGAGTCGCTTCAATCCCCGTTGTTGCGGAACCAACCTTGTCCAAACGTCACCACGTGGCATACGACACTGGCTCCGTGGCAGAAGCGGCCGTTCAATGAATACAAGTTGCCGTTGGTTTCAATTTCTGACAATCAACGGCTACCCGTTTTGGACACTAACTGGCAGGCGACTATCTACCACGGGTTGCCGCGCAATTTGTACACTTTCCGGAAAGAGCCGGGTGAGTACCTCGCTTTCATCGGTCGCGCTACGTTTGAAAAACGATTGGATCGAGCCATTCGCATCGCTTGCCAGGCAAAGATGAAACTTAAAGTCGCAGTTCAGATCAATCCGAAAGACCAATACTACAAACAATACGTCGCACCGCTGCTCGCTGAAGCGCAAGACTGGGTGGAGTTCATCGGCGAAGTGGGCGGACGTGAGAAGGATGAGTTTCTTGGCAACGCCCACGCGCTGCTGTTTCCAATCGGTTGGGCTGAGCCATTCGGACTCGTGATGATCGAATCGCTGGCCTGCGGCACGCCGGTGATTGCGTGGCGCAATGGATCAGTGCCGGAAGTGATCGATGATGGGCGCACCGGATTCATCGTCGAGAGTGTGGACGAAGCTGTGCAAGCGGTGGCGCAAGTTAGTGATCTTAACCGCGAAACCTGCCATCAAATATTCGAAGAACGTTTTGACGCTGCGCGTATGACACATGAGTATGTTGAGGTTTATCAGCGGTTAGCTTCAGTGAGCGGCAATCGAATCCGGTAAACACCTGCGAGCGCAGCGTGCGATCGCTCAAACTTCCGGAGTCTACCTGTCATTGTGGTTTCACTTTACCCTTTGTTTCTCGGCTTCATCGGCTTTCTGCCGTAAAGTCTCAAGCAATTTCACGCCGCAAGATAGCGCTCTTTGATTATGTTTATATGTCGCAATTCATGTCCGGCGAGGTGGTAAGCAATGGCCCGGACGCTCATTACGTTTCCGCTTGCGACGCCGGAGCGGGTCAATACGCGGTCGCATAAACTGTTGAATAAGGCGATGGTGGATTTGCGGACGGCAGCAAATTCTTCGAGGAGGTCGTCGAGAGACCTTTCGTTTGCGCCGGACTCAATGGCGTAATCGTCCTGTTCGAAGCCGGGCAGCTCTGTTTGATCATTGCGGGCGAAGCGCAAAGCTCGGTAGACGTAAATCCTTTCGTCGTCGATTAAGTGAGCGATTATTTCCTTAATCGTCCACTTACCCTCGGCGTAACGGTAAGAGAGTTTCTCTTCAGGCACAGCGTGCAGGAACTCTGTAGTCGCGTGTAGATTATCCTCGAGATGCTTTAGTACGAGGCCGTCGTTCGGCAATAAGTCGATGTACATACTTGCATACGGGGCATATTCGTTTGGTTCGGGCTTGGGGATGGTTTTCATTGGGTCTTATTTCCTTTTTGCATACTTCAAGACGATCACTCAATTATCTCTGACATCGGTTGAATATAATGCAAGGATAAGGTACGTGAGTAACGACTACAGGGATAATTGCGTCGATGCGTTCTTAGAAAAGTGTTGACTAAATTTTCCAACGGCTTTAGAGTGCGTCCGCTCAACAGTCACTTGAGGCTTATCTGAATCTGCATACCCAGATTCTTTTACCCCCTCAGCCTCTTTAAATAAATAAGTGAACCAAGTCCGAAGTATGCATCTCCGAAGATTGCTTCGTTTGTTGCGTTAGGAGTGAGTGTCCGTCTCTAACTTCAGCGGGCGTGCAGAGACTCAACCCGTGACTAGTGTGCAGTCCTTCGGTCTTGGGAAACTCAGAAAGGGAAAGATCATGAATTCAACGAATCAACGAAAATCACGTCGACGACTCATTTGTAAGCTACTCCTGGTTGCGGTCACGTTTGTGGCTTTGACATTTCCTGTACCGTCCCGCGTGACACCTGTACAGGCTGATGGCGAGTGGAATGAATGCGATGAGGCTTACATAGGCAATGCCGTGCCGGGCTGCATAAGTCAGTATAACCAGTGTCTTGACGGGTGTAATGGTAATCAGGCGTGCGAGAATAGTTGTCTATCCAGTTACCAGGACTGTATGGGTAATGCCGCCTACGACCGCAGCACCTGTTTGGAAGGCATTAACCCGCAGCCTCTCCCCGTAAATGATGACCGCTGGCAAATGTGTCTGGAAGGTTGTATGGGTTGCAATGAACGTGAAGATGGAAATCCACTTGTCTGTTATAGCGAGTGTCGCGATTACTGTAACTCGATGTTCCCGAAGCCTTAACTCACCATGAGTTTTGTTGCTTTGGGTGATACAATGTGGCCTGCAATCCTCACAGCAAAAACGCACACCTCCCTTCAGTCCCAGTAACCTCTCATACTTAGAACGGAGGACAATCATGAAAAACACATTGGATGGTGCGGAGTTGGTAGCGTCTTGGCGCAATGGCGGAGAGGATAATCCTGCAGGGCCGCTATTTGCCGCTGGGGAGTTCGCGGAATCGGATATCGTTAACGCTACTTCCGAGTTCGCTACCAAGTGCTCTGCTTGCACCGGCTCGACAGGCAATCCTTGCTGCTAAATTGAAATGACGTCGCGTCACTTCGATAGATCGCTGGGTTGTGTGGTCGCGCCCGCTCTGGACGAACTTGCAACCCAGCTTTCTTTAGTTGAAGGATTGAGCGCGCGAGAGCGTGACGTCATCGCCGATACAACGCGCGAATCGCTTTACACAGTCCTGCACAGTAAAGTCAGCCGGTTGCTCGTTCTCGAGCTCAACGCCGCACGTGTAACCGGGCGACTAAGCGGTGAGAACTCAGAACAGCGTTGGCAGCAATTCCTCGAGCTTTCGTCCCGGCAAACCTTCTGGGACGACTTAGCCAATCATTATCCATCTTTATTACGGCGTGTAGACGCGATCGTGCGGAAGCGGTGCTTGTCAACGCTGCGCTTCGCACAACGTTGGACCACAGACCGGCGCCTGCTGAAAGGTCTGTGCGCCTGTGACCCGGGCGAACTGCACGACCTTAGTTTCGGAGCCGGTGACAGCCATCGCGGCGGGGCGACCGTGGCGATTGTGCGTGGTGAGGGCTGGCGTATTGTTTACAAGCCGCGGTCGTTGGCAATTGATAGCACCTTGCGCGGCTTCGTTGCCGAGCTTGCCGAAGATCATGGCAGCGCGCTGAACGTCCGCGTCCCCGAGGTCATGGATTGTGGCGAATACGGGTGGGTCGAATTTGTGACCCATCGCTTCGCAGCAGGAAACGAGGAACTGCTTAGCTTCTATCGTGGCATCGGGCATTTACTGGCGCTAATGCGGTTGCTCAGTGGTAGCGATCTGCACGCTGAAAATGTGATCGCCCAGGGTGGAGCCCCGGTAGTAGTCGACTGTGAAACCCTGTTCACGCCCAAAATTCCGCCGTCGCCATCCGGCTACGGAGGAGCGGTGGACCGGGCCGGCGAACTGATAGCTCGAACGGTACTCAGTATAGGCGTGTTACCAGGTCGGGGAATGGGTCTTGGTTGGCGTGGTGTTGATCTTTCCGCGGTAGGCATGCTTCCTGGACAGCAGCCGATGCAGCGGCAGTATGAAATCATTGACGCGGGCACGGATGAAGCACATGTCGGTTCGATCCTGGTTGAAGCGGGAGTGTCACAGAATCATCCCAGCCCGCGGCCGGCGCTCGCCGAATACTGGCCGGAAGTATTGTTCGGGTTTGATGAGTTAACAGCCACACTGCAGCGCCTGGATGCCGCTGGCAGTTTGCAGCCACGGCTGCGAGTGTTCGAGGATTGCCACATCCGCGTGGTGGTGCGTGCGACTGAGGTCTACGCCGAGGTCGGTCGGATGCTATGGCACCCTGTATCGCTTCATAACCCCGAACCAGCGCGGCAACGCGCCTTCGAACTGTTACAGAAAATGGCCGCGAACGTCTCTATGGCGCCCAGCGCACCGGAGGTCATCAATAGCGAGATCGACGAATTGCTGGAAGGCGATATCCCATACTTTTTCACCGTGGCGCGCGACGGTCGCTTGCATGGGCCGGGCGACACAAATTGGCTTCCGCCTTGTCAGTTGGTTGAAGTCGCCCTGGCCGATTGGCGTGGAGCAGATTTCGCTCTCGAGCAAAAAATCATCCAGGCGTCACTGGTAAGTGCTTACATCAATGATGGCTGGAAGTCTCAAGGAACATTGGTATTGCACTCCCATGGACGCGGCGGCGATCTGGAAGCGCGTCGCCGCCGGCAAGCCGCGCAGATCATCCAATCCATAGTGACAAATGCGATTCATGCCGGCGACGGCAGCGTGGCCTGGATTGCACCGGTGCTTACTACCACCGGCTGGTTAGTGCAGCCCTTGCAGCAGGATTTCTACAACGGGCTCTCGGGGCTTACGTTGTTGCTTGGCGCTTATCTGCACGAAACAGCAGCCGGGCGCGCCGATGCCATCGATGAACTTGACGGGTTGTTTGCAGCGGCGTTGCATACGTTGCACCTGGGCGAGGCCAAGCGTGAACGTCTGAACGACGAAGGCCTGAAGGTCAGGCCGCTTCCACCCGGCGGGTATCTCGGACTTGGGTCCCAAATCTGGACCTATATGGTGCTGGCGCATTGGGAGTTGGACGGCGGCGATGGTTTGCAACGCGCCCGCAAATTGGCGGACCAGATTCCCGTAGCCGCCGCAGCGGACGACACCTACGATCTGCTTTCCGGGAGCGCAGGGGCCATCGTTCCATTGCTGATGCTGGCCAGCAAGACAGAAGATGAGACTTACGTCCGCATGGCTTCACAACTTGGCGACCTGTTGCACGAGCGTGCTAAACATCGGAATGGACATGCTTACTGGACCAACACCCTCGCGCCGGAAGGAATGGGCGGCTTTGCACATGGTGTAACCGGCATCGGCTGGGCTTTGATCCAGCTCGCACGCGCAACAGGGAGCGTCCGGCACGAACAACTGGCACAAAAGGCGTTCGCCTTCGAAGATGCCCTTTTTGACGAGCAGGAACAGAACTGGTGTGACCTGCGCATGCTCGAAGATTCCAGGACCGCAGCAGCGTGGTGTCACGGCTCCGTTGGAATCGGCCTGGCCCATCTAAATCTGGATCCAACGCTTACCCACGTATCGACACGGAAATTGGTGCGTCGGGCTGCCGCAGCAACCTGGCGGCTCGGGGTGGGCTGGAATCATTGCGCGTGTCATGGCGATCTCGGCGCTTGGGAATTGCTGGATCAGGCGATCGCCGTCGGAGAGGCGCCGAAAGAACTAAACGCGTCGTACCTGCTCGACCTAATCCTGACCAGTCTGGAGCAACATGGACCATCGTGCGGTATGGGCCGAAACGCTTTCACACCAGGCCTGTTGCCTGGACTGGGAGGAATTGCTTACCAATTGCTGCGGGCTCATCCCGAGCATGATTTGCCTTCGATTCTGACCCCTGGTGGAGAGTGTCGCTGAGTGACCGCTCAGTGCGGTGGCGGAATTTGGCTTTGTCAAAAAACGATCGTTGCTCTGGCGGCCTTACTTTCGTGCCAGCACGACAGGTGCGTTCTCAGCCGCGCGAATGTTTTCGAAAAATTTTCTCACCACCTCGTAATCGGCAGGAGCTATCGTGGTTGCCTGCTGCGACAACTGCCGTTTGTAAATGAGTTGATTGTTCTCAACCTGGTAGCTGGTCACGAATGATCCAAACGAAGTCTGGATCTTTACCGCGTCCGGCACTTCATCTACGATGAATCCCGCAGGCAACTGAAATCTCACGGTTTCCGAATACTCATTCGCTCGCAGGACCAGGGGATGTTTGCGCGTCGCCGCAGTCAACGCCAGACCTTCCCGCCGCGACACTACGGCCGGCTTGAAGACCAACAAACGTCCCTGCATTAACTGACCGTATGTCGGCGCGCTGAACTCCACATTTAGACTGAAGCGCCCGTCGGCATTGTGATCAGTAGGTTCCATTTTATTAAGGCGAGCTGACGCTGCCCCCGTCGTTAACCAGCGTTCGATCATTCCGGTGTATTCGGATTTCGACAGCCGGTGAAACTCTGCGCGAAACCTTACCGCAGTTTGGCCGTTGGCCAGTTCACGAATTTGTCCGGCGATGCCGCCATCGGGCTGCAGTACCAATGTTGCCGTACGTTCCAACTGATTCATCTCGGGTGGAGTTACGGGCATTTTCACCAGGTCGGTCTCAGTTTTCGAACTGATTAATGCAAGACTGCCTTGCAAGTAATAAGGTAAGTCGCCGAGTGGAGTTTGTTCGTCCGTAGCATCGAACACCAACAGCCGTCCCAACGTCGGATGCTGAATGATTGTGCTGGCTTGCGTTTGGTCGCTCACCTTTACCGCAATGATGCAGTGATTGAACTGTTGTGGCGAAGGCCACGAGGCGCGAACATAATTCGGATCGCCTGAGTAAATGCTGACTGGATAAGCGTCAATGCCCACAACCTTAAGCATCGCACGCATGAGGTTTGCTTTGTCTTTGCAGTCTCCATACGACTTCGCAAAAACCTCGTTCGCAGCGTGGGGACGATAACCGCCGCCACGACCGACTCCGGTTTGAATAGAAATGTACTGGATGCTCTGTACGTATTTTGCGATAGCGCGGATCTTCTCGAATTCGGTTTTGGCGAGGGCCGTTAATTCATGGGCCTTTCTCGCCATGGCATCATCAATGATCACTTGAGGCTCGCTCAACTCCGTTAGCCAACTGGCAACTTCACCCCAGCTTGTAAACGTTTTGATCGACAACGACTGCGTAGCCGCCGATGGGAAATAGCTGACTGCCAACCGCGGCACGAGGTTACTAAGGCTCGGACTGAGCGGTTCATCGGGAATTGGCGCGAGGTTCGAGAGTTCCCACACGTAGTTTGTGCCGTTGATTTTCGGTTCGATCTTTGGGTGATTAAAAGTTACGCCTTCAGCACGCCAGCCTTCCGGGACCGTGAGGTTGTATCGCGAGTTGATAACCGGCAGAGACGTCTGAAAAAACCACTCTGCCTGACTGAAAACGGATCGCGCTTCCCGTGTATAGGTATAAGCAAAAACGGCGCCCGTGTCAGCATCGTCCGATCCCAGGATCCTTTTGACTCGATATTCGTTGTAGACATCGTTGAGATCGCCGGCGACGTCCATGGTGTCGTCCTTACCATAACGCTTTACTGTACCGTCCGGTCGAATCAACCAGGCGCGAAACTCTTTCACCCTGGAAATATTAAGGTGATAGCTTACCTGGCCGGTTGCATAACCGCGTCCTTCACGATCCAGAATGCGAACAGCGTAGTTATAGCTCTCATTCTGTTTCCCGTCAGACCCGATAGTCATTTGCGATTCATCGGCGAGCACTACCGCCGGCACGTTTTTATCGTAGGAAGGAACCTTTATTGCCACAGCCTGCTGTAGCCATGAAGGCATTTCATCGGCCGGCGAAGCGGATACGGACATTGCGAAAATCAAAAGACCAAGAACGCTGATTACCAATAATCTCATTTTAAATCTCCAAAGCTTCGTCTCTGTGCGTTCTCTGTTCCGGTGTCTTTGTCTCGGTAGACTCTTGCCAAACCAACAGACAAAGAAGACGTAGAGTTTGCACACAGGAGACACTAGTTCGTAGCGGTCTGTCTTAAGGCGATGCTATGGCTGTCCCGCTTGTGTACGGCGTCGAAGTAGTGCTTCACGTTTGTATACGATTCAACTGGATAGATCAGTGATCCACCTCCACCAAAGAAAAAGCTCCGTTTGTAAATCAGCAGTGAGTTATCAACGTTCACAGCCAGGCTTGGCTTGTAGGCAGAGATTTGGCCGCTCTCGAACGGCGCCGGAGCGTCAGCATTGTCTAACGCATACCCTTTTGGCAGCGCGAATTCAACTTCGTCGCTTTCAGACCATGGATAGTGAAAATAGATCGGATACTTTCGAGTTACGGTTGCGAATAGAGGCTTAAGACCGTACTGAAAAAACGCGGGTTGCAAAAACAGTCGTTTGCCAGTGCGGGTTGCGTAGCCTGGAAAACGCAGACGGTAGGAGAAGACGAGCGGTTTCACTTGATCGTTGACATTCTCGATCTTGATGTTTGTGATCTCGGCCTCACTCATCTGACTCTTGATCTCTTGTTTCAGGCTTTCCTCGCGCTGAGTTTCCGACTCTTCATCCAGTTCCTCCTTGCGTTCGACCGCGAAATGTCCTGTGAACTCAACCCGGATGTCGCCTTCGAGGGTTCCATCCTCAGTCAGTTTCAGTTTGGCCGTTCTTTTAGCAAGTGATTTCTCGGGTGAAGACATCGGAGTAGTTACCCAGACCGGGTTTTGGGGATCCGTGATGAGCGAATGTTGGCCTTCTTCCTGCCAGCGAAGCATTCCGAGTCGAATATAGTTGTAGCCGGGATTAAAGAATTTCCATGTCCCACCTACTTTGACAGCAATATTTTGCGGCTTGAGGAAATAGGCGTTCGGTAGAGACTTATCGAAAAAGATATCGCCACGATCCGGCGCCAACACGATCCGGGCGTCAAAACCGGCGCCGTTCGCGAGCGCTGCGAAAAGAAGATCGATATCCGCTCCCGTGCCGATGCCACGTTTCAGAGTGTCAGAAGGACTCTTGTTCTCTTTGAGCTTAGCACGTTCGTCAGGTGTGAGACCTTTGGTAGACTTAATCTTGGATCGGCAAAAATCAAAGAGGTTCGCGATTTTTTCTTCATCGGTTTTCGCGCCGTTAGTCAAAGAAGAAGCTAATCCTTTCACTTCATCATTTGGTTTGAGAAGTGACTTGGTCCGCTCATAGAAATTCTTGCCGAGGTCTAACCAGTACTTTTCTGCGCTGGGTTTTTCGCTGGTGGCTTTTTGGTAAAAGACCAGAATCCACGTCTTTACTTCATCCTCCGGAGGCATGCGCGATTCTTCGTATACGGCCGGCATGTTTGTCATCGTGGTGGAGAAGTAGCCGCCTTTCTCTTTCACCCACTTAGTATCATGACCGTGTATCGTGATGGCGTTGAAACCAAAGCTTTCGTAGTTCATCGGTTTGATCCAATACTGGACACGCTGCACTGGAATTTCGCGCTGAAACTGCAGCCGAACGTAATTCGCGTCACTGTTGACGCGCACTTCTCGCCAGCGATACTCGATAATGCAGCCGGGTTCCACGGCGGGCATCGCGAAAGATTTCGCCTTATATTTCAGATCATTGCCTTTGACGATAGTCCGTTCGTAGATGTCTTCTTTCTTCAACTGAACGATTGAACCGTCAGGTTTGATGGTCCGAGCGGCGATGTCCTTGATTCTGATTTCACCACCATAAAGCTTCCCAAAAATGAGATCGATTTTGCTCTGCGACTCCCTGCCGCGCTCCGTGAATACCTTGACCCGGAGGTAATGATCGAAAATGAGGTCGCCTTCGGGGTTATCGTCAATCTTGATCTCCCAAAAGAGCCCTTCGGCGTCTGCTTCTTTCTCTACGGTGGAGGATTTCAAGGCCAACTGGACCGGGTCGATTGGCTTCCACTCATCGGCTGCCTGAATCGAGGCCGCAAAAGAGGTGAAGACACACAGTAATAGGCCAATCAAAGGGTAACGGGAGGAATGCGTGTTCATTTGAGCTTGCCTTTCGTGACTGTATAGACCAAGTGGTTCTTATTCTGTCGATGACGTGCGGATACTTGCGAAGTAGAGGCTCTTCGTGCGTGCTGGATTTTACTCGAAAGTTAAAAAATTCTTCAACTAAGCTTTGCGGGTCCCCGACGCGTAACCGTCAGCGATTATTGATGCAATAAAGGAGCTCGTGCTGACTGAACCGAACTTCGTTGAAACTAGATCGAGAACCAAGTGTACAAGCTTCGCAACTTTTTCTTCGGCCAACGGCGGTGCTCAGTTTCTTAAAGTAATAAGAGGTGGTTGCCACGTTTGTGTGTACGACACTTCCGGTCCGGGAACATAAACCCGGATGATTAAATAAAATTCTCCTTCTTCGGGAGTCTGAAGCCAATAGACTCCGTCTTTTTTGTAATTCTCAGGTTTGTCTCTTTGCAGAAAGATCGTCAAACCTCCCGCACTGTCTCGTGAATGATACTCGGGATAATAGCTATTGATACTGTACGCTTCGGAACCCGGCACGAGGTTAAAGTCGCTTGATTGATACATCGTTATGGACCAGAACCCAAAGTAGGTGCCATCAAATGGAGGAAATGAAGTCTTGTCTGCAAATTTTATGGTATAGCTTTTTCCTGCTTCCAACGGGTTCCCGTCGCTATCTATGGCGGAGTTCAGGTAAACAGCTTCAGACGCGTCATTTGCCACAATTCCCCCTAGTGCCTGTAACGCCGCCCGGGTAATAAAATCGCTGCTCTGACCTGCCCTGCCAATATCTTGTGGCGGATAACTCCAACCATTGACTGTTTTCCCTCTGCCTTTCGCCATTTTCCGAACCATTGCCAGTCCATCCCGAGCAGCGAGAGCCAGTCCTTTTTTGGTAGCGGAAGACTGACTCTCCCAACTTTGATTTGGACCAACTCCGATCGTAGCGAACAATTTAAGTAACTCTAACTGATTGATACCCGGTGGAACTCCGGGAGGGTTTTCCGTCATTGCCCTATTCATTGAAATCCATGTGCCTTCCGTATTTTCAGTTGGGTTAAAGATTGAATGGGGATCAATCAAGTCGCGTCTTGTTGGTACAGCTATATCAGGCCAACTCGAGAGTGGTTTAAGCTGATACTGTTGCTGAATTGCGTTTGCTTTATTTTTGTCCTCGTCGGTGTTGTTAATAACTTGCGTTCTGCCCATGATGAGTATCGTTGGGGTGCGTGAACGGGGCAATATATCCAAAATCCCTGTTGGCACTTCGCCTGCCCAGCCTGGACCTGCGATCAGGTAATTGGCTGCCGCTGTGCCCGTGCTATGTGTGCCAACGTAAGCGAAGTTATCCGAATCTATACACGCCATTTCCAAGGTGTAATACCGATCGGTAACTTCCGGAACGCTAACCACTATTGGTTCGTCTCTCACGTCCAGCCACGCTACTGCATAAAGCGTATCGGTATTGGGTGATCCGCCGGTTTGCGTACTTGGGCTAGCCAGCACCGGACTTCTGAAGAATGTATTGATAGGCGCCCACGGCAACGTCAACCCTTGTTTTTCTTGTAAAGCCTTACCGCCTGCTGTGGTCCACAGCCAACGCAACCAGGACAAGTAAACCCAGGGAAATCCATAAACATAGGCTTGCATGCCTAATGAATAAGCGTACTGTTCTTCCCAGTTCAATTCGTCTTGCCCGTTTGTGCTCGAGACACGATTCGGCAATGTGCCCGGAATATTTTCACTCAGCATTTGTTTTCTCCGTTGACGTATGCGCCTGGTAAAGGAACCAGCGACAAAGATTTACTGAAATGGGCGATGGACCATGGATATTTAGAATGGCTGACAGTAGCGAGAGTGCAAGAAGCAGGCCCGTGAGAATCAACCATGCTAATGAGACGGGCGGAGAATATTCTTACTCACAGAGAAAGTCAATTGTTCGTTAGTAAGTGGTAAGGAGGTCAGCACTCGTGGAGTGCTGGTTATGATTTGTTCTCCACGATATAATCCAGTCGCCCTTTCGCCCAACTCCGAACTCGCCCATTCACCAGGATGAGAAATCGTCGTTTCGGTCTCACAGAACGAAACGCCACACACAAGAGGAGAATAAGAAATGGCCAATGACAATAAACCGGAGTGTTCCGAGTCTGTCGCTAGTAACTTGCGTAACGTCAGGTACTGCGAGGTCCTGCCCGTTACAGTAGATAAAGGCACTCATACGCAAACCATGTGGGTTTATAATACGCTTTGCCTCAACGACTGCCCCTCCAACGAATGGGATGCACTGACCAACGAGGAAGTCGTAAAAGAATACAAAACGGAAAATCCCGACACCGTAGCCGCCAAGTTGAACGGGCCGCGTTACTGGGTCATGGACCGGCTCGAGGG
>DASSFI010000023.1:0-79761 GCA_035694465.1 Pyrinomonadaceae bacterium
AGCTTATGTGTTGACGAAGGAAGAGGGTGGACGGCACACGCCGTTCTTTACCGGATACCGGCCGCAGTTCTACTTCCGCACCACGGACGTGACGGGAGTGGCGCACTTGCCGGAAGGTGTGGAGATGGTGATGCCGGGCGACAACGTGCAGATGTCGATCGAGTTGATCGCGCCGATCGCGATGGAGAAGGGATTACGCTTCGCCATTCGTGAAGGTGGACGCACGGTCGGAGCCGGCACGGTTTCAGAAGTGATTGAATAGGATCGATTAATTCTATGAACGAAAAGATTCGCATTCGCCTTAAGGCTTACGATCACCGCGTGCTCGATCAGTCGACCACGGAAATCGTGGAAACTGCCAAGCGCACCGGTGCTCGTGTTGCCGGTCCAATTCCTTTACCGACGGTGAAGAACAAGTGGACCGTGCTGCGCTCGCCGCATGTCGACAAGAAATCGCGCGAGCAGTTTGAGATTCGCACACACAAGCGGCTGATGGACATTCTCGATCCGACGCCGCAAACGGTTGATGCGTTGATGAAGCTGGACCTGCCGGCCGGTGTTGATGTTGAGATCAAAGCGTTCGGCAGACAGTGAGCGTAGGTCTTGTGACAGGGATTGAACGACAATGATTAACGGGATCATCGGAAGAAAAATCGGCATGACGCAGATCTTTGCGGCGGATGGCACGGTGACGCCAGTGACGGTAATCAAGGCTGGCCCATGTGTCGTCGTGCAAAAGAAATCTGCCGCCGGTCCTGACGGTTACGATGCGGTGCAGCTCGGTTTGGTGGATGAGAAGCCAATGAAGTTGAAGAACGTTACCAAGCCGATGCGCGGGCATTTTGAGAAGACTGGTGGCGGTATTCCGCCGACGCGAATCCTGAAAGAGTTTCGCGTGACTGAAGGCGGCGACATGAACGTCGGCGACAAAGTGCTGTGCGACCAGTTTGCTGACGGCGAAATGGTGGACGTGATTGGGCGTTCGAAGGGCCGTGGTTTTGCCGGCACAATCAAGCGTCACCACTTCAATCGTGGACCTGAATCGCACGGTTCGATGAACGTGCGCGCGCCGGGTTCAATCGGCGCGTCGGCTTATCCCTCGCGAGTTATCAAGGGTAACCGATCGTCGGGTCACATGGGCGATGTGCGTATTACCACCAAAGGTTTGACGGTGGCTCGCGTCGATCCCGAAAACAACATTTTGATGATTCGTGGCGCGGTGCCCGGGGCGAATGGAACGGTAGTCGTGGTTCGTAAGGCGACACAGAAGACGAAGTAGGAGTTGGGTATGCCGACAGTCAAGGTGCGCAACGTAAGAAATGAAGAGGTTGGCGAGGTCGAGCTGTCTGACGCTGTTTTTGGCGCGCCTCTAAATGAGGGCTTGATCCACGCGGCCGTGCGAAATTTCATGGCCAACGCGCGACAGGGCAATTCCGCGACCAAGACTCGCGGCGATGTCTCCGGAGCCGGTCGAAAGCTCTGGAAACAGAAGGGCACCGGTCGTGCTCGTATCGCGTCGCTGCGTTCGCCGCTCTGGAAAGGCGGCGGTAACGTGCATGGACCGCAGCCTCGCGATTGGTCCTACAACATGCCGAAGAAGATGCGCCAGGGCGCATTGCGTTCGGCGCTCTCAGAGCGTGTGCGTGAAGGAAGTGTTTTCGTGGTTGACGGCTGGAGTCTCGACAAGCCGAAGACGAAAGATTTTTCGCAGTCGTTGGCGACGCTCGGACTGGACGGCAAAACGCTGATCGTGGATTCGCTGGATAACGAGAATTTGCTGTTGTCGGTGCGCAATCTGCGCCACGCGAAAGTGGTCAACAGTTTCGGCTTGAATATCTACGACTTGCTCTATCACGACAAGCTCGTGCTTTCGCGCGAAGCGGCGACCGAGTTGGAGCAGTTGCTCGGCAACGGCAAGGAGGCGGCATGAGAACAGTTTGGGACATCATCAAGTCGCCCGTAATTACTGAAAAGGCGCTGGCGGCCAAGGAAGAGACGCAGGACACGCAGCAGTTGCTGACATTCCGCGTCGACCGGCATGCGACCAAGCCCGAAATCAAGTCGGCAGTGGAAACCATTTTCCAGGTAAAAGTGGACCACGTACGCACGATCAACTTCATGGGCAAGATGGCGCGTCGTGGGAAGTTTGAAGGTCGCAAGCCTTCCTGGAAAAAGGCTTATGTAACTCTGAAGCAGGGCGAGAAGCCGGTCGATTACGGCGAAGCAATCTAGTGGATTAAGACGATGGGCATAAAGAAACTTACACCCACATCGGCAGCGCGACGTTATCAAACGTATCTGACGCGTGACGAGCTGACAGCCGGAGCGATTCCGGAAAAGTCTCTGCTCGAGCCTAAGAAGCGAATTTCAGGACGCAACAACGACGGGCGTATAACGGTGCGTCGTCGCGGCGGCGGTCACAAGCGCTTTTATCGCATCATCGATTTCAAGCGTGACAAAGACGGCATAGCCGGACGCGTTACTCAGATCGAATACGATCCGAATCGCTCGGCGCACATTGCTTTGATCACTTATCTGGACGGCGAGAAGCGTTACATCATCGCGCCGACCGGTTTGGAAGTCGGTAAGACGATCATGAGCGGTGCCGAGGCTGACATTCTGCCGGGCAACACGCTGCCGCTGATCAATATCCCGCTCGGTACGCAGATTCACAATATCGAATTGCGACCCGGCAAAGGCGGACAGATGGCGCGCTCCGCCGGTACGTTTGCGCAGCTCGTGGCGAAAGAAGGCGCCTACGCTCAATTGCGTATGCCGTCAGGTGAAGTGCGACGGGTGCCGCTGGTTTGTAGGGCGACGGTGGGCCAGGTCGGAAACATCGAGCACGAAAACGTTTCGCTCGGTAAGGCCGGCCGGTCGCGTTGGATGGGATTGCGACCGAAAGTTCGCGGCGTCGCGATGAATCCGGTGGACCACCCGCACGGCGGTGGTGAAGGTAAAACTTCCGGTGGACGAAACCCGGTAACACCCTGGGGCCAACCGACTCGTGGTTACAAGACGCGCAGCAACAAGCGAACGCAGAAGATGATCCTCAAGGATCGGAGAACTAAGTAATGGCTCGTTCAGTTAAAAAAGGACCGTTCATCGACAAGGGCATCGTGAAGGCGGTTGAGAAGGCTCGCAGTGGTGGACAGCGTCCCCCCGTGATCAAGACCTGGTCGCGACGTTCGACAATCACTCCCGACATGGTCGGCTTGACGTTCGGCGTTCACAACGGCAAGCGTCACCTGCCGATCTATGTGACGGAAAACATGGTGGGCCACAAGCTCGGCGAGTTTGCGCCAACCCGCACGTTCAAGGGCCACTCGGGCACAAAGGTGGAAAAAACGAGCAAGGTCGCGTCAGCGCCACCGGCAAAATAAGCCGCGGATAATACGGATTAGAGGACTCTGATGGAAGCAACAGCGAGTGCGAAATATTTGCGAGGGTCGGCGCAGAAGGCGCGCCTGGTCGTGGATATGATTCGCGGAAAAGACGTCAACCAGGCGCTGGCGATTCTCCGATTTTCGAAGAAGCGCGCCGCCGCCGGGATTGCAAAGTGCATGCGTTCGGCGATCGCCAATGCGAACGAGGCCGCCGAGAAGGCGAATGTCTCGATCGACCCCGATGACCTGTGGGTGCGAACGGCGTTTGTTGACATTGGACCAACCAAGAACCGTCGTCGTGTCAGACCGGCGCCGCAGGGACGCGCCTATCGTGAACAGCGACACTTCTGTCACGTGACGATTTCGCTCAGCAACGACGAGCGTCCGGTAAAGGGAGCGAAGCCATCGGAAGCCGGCGAAGCAAAGCCGGCAAAGCTGGCTGAAAGCAAACGACGGAAGCGTGGTGGCGCCGCCGCCGCACCGCGTGCCAAACGGGCAGCGAAGAAGGAAGAGCCGGAAGCAACGGAGAAACCGGCAACCAAGAAGGCCTCGAAGAAGAAGGCCCCGGCTAAAGAGGCCACCGAAGAGTAAAGAGACTGGAGAAGATTGTGGGTCAAAAAGTTCATCCATACGGTTTTCGACTCGGCTACAACAAAGACTGGCATTCGCACTGGTTTGCGAAGAAACAGTTTGGCGAGTTTCTGCTCGAGGATCTGAAATTAAAGAAGGACCTCAAGCGGCGTTTTGCCGGCGCCGGTGTGTCGCACGTCGATATCGAACGAGCCGCTAATCGCCTCAAGATCATTATCTACACCTCGCGACCCGGCATCATCATCGGTCGCAAGGGTGCTGAGATCGACAAGCTCAAGAGTGATCTTTCGTCGAAGACCGGCCGCGAAGTTTTGGTTTCGATTCAGGAGATTCACAAGCCGGAGCTGAACGCGCAACTGCAGGCGGAAAAGATTGCGGCCCAGCTCGAGAAGCGCATTGCGTTTCGTCGGGCGATGAGAAAGGCCGTGGAAGAGTCGCTGCGGTTTGGCGCGCAGGGAATCAAGGTCAAGGTTAGTGGTCGTTTGAACGGCGCCGAAATCGCACGCAGCGAGTGGCACTTGCAGGGACAGCTACCGCTGCACACCTTGCGCGCGGATATCGATTACGGTCTTGCCGAAGCGCAGACGACATTCGGACAGATCGGTGTGAAGGTTTGGATCTATCGCGGCGAGATTCTTGATCCGAAGGCTGCGATGGCGCGTGGCACCGGTTCAGATCCGATCAATGAGACGCGTACCGGCGAACGTGAGCGTCGCCCGCGTACACGACGCGAACGCGAAGGTGGATCGGACGGCCGCAGACCGAGGACTGAGAACCAATAGGGCCACAAAAAAGCACAAAATCATCATGTGATTCATGTGCTTCTTAGTGGCGGAAAATGAGTAAACGCTATGTTGATGCCGAAGAAAGTTAAGCACCGGAAGCAGATGCGCGGACGCATGACTGGCGTCGCGACTCGTGGCAGCGAGATCAGCTTCGGTGAGTATGGGCTCAAGTGTCTGGAGCCTGCGTGGATTACAGATCGCCAGATCGAGGCTGCTCGTATCGCGATGACTCGTCACATCAAGCGCGGTGGCAAGATCTGGATTCGTATGTTTCCCGACAAGCCGGTCACGAAGAAGCCGGCGGAAACACGTATGGGCAAGGGCAAGGGCGCTCCGGAATACTGGGTGGCAGTCGTTAAACCCGGCCGCATTCTTTACGAGATCGAAGGCGTAGATGAGACCACGGCCCGCGACGCAATGCGGCTTGCGGCTCAGAAGCTTCCGATCAAAACAAAGTTTGTAACCCGCGCTGATCAGGAAGGAGGCGCGATCTAGTAATGAAAAGGCGTGAAGAGCTCGACAAGTATCGCGAAATGGGCGAGGACGAGTTGCGTGCGGAAGCGGCGCGTTTGCGTGAATCGCTTTTCCGTTTGAACTTCAAGCTGGCTCTTGGTGAGCTTGATGCGATCAAGCGCATTCGCCAGGAAAAGAAAGCGCTGGCGCGGATTCTGACGCTTTCGGGACAGCGAACTTAATAAGTCTCTTAAAGACTCGGAAAGATAGAAATGGCAGAGAATCAAGAAAACTTAAACGCCGCTGAAAGCACTCCGGAAAAAATCAGTCGTGCAAACCGGTCGCAAAAGGTTGGAACAGTCGCTTCCGACAAGATGACGAAGACCGTTGTGGTTCGGGTGGACCGACTGGTCCGGCACCGCAAGTATCGCCGTTACGTGCGTCGCACGTCGAAGTTCATGGCCCACGACGAACTCGGGGCGACGGTGGGCGACCGTGTGCGGATTGTTGAAACGCGTCCACTTTCGGCGCGCAAACGCTGGCGTGTAGTTGAGATCGTTCAGAAAGCTGCGAAGTAATCCACAGATTACGCAGATTGTAGTCGGAGGTAACGACAGTGATCCAGATGCAAACCTCGCTCGAGGTTGCTGACAATTCGGGGGCACGACGCGTGGAGATGATCATGCCGATTGGCGGCTCCACCGGAAAAATTGCCAGTCTGGGCGACCGTATCAAGGTGACGGTCAAAGAGGCGTCTCCCGACGGAACTATTAAAAAGGGCACCGTTCAGGATGCGGTAATTGTGCGTACGCGAAAAGAAGTGCGCCGCGCTGACGGAACCTATGTGCGATTCGATCAGAACGCCGCTGTGCTGATCAAGGAAGATGGTACTCCGATCGGCACGCGCGTTTTTGGACCAGTAGCACGCGAGCTGCGCGACAAGAATTTCATGAAAATTGTTTCGCTCGCGCCGGAGGTGATTTAGTGATGGCAGTAACAAAGCGCTCGAAGATTAAAAAGAACGATCAAGTTGCGATTATTGCCGGGCGCGACAAAGGCAGGCGCGGACGCGTGCTGGAAGTTTTGCCGAAAAAAGGCAAGGTCAAAGTCGAAGGCGCGGGGATGATCAAACGACACCAGAAAGCGAATCCGCAGGCTAATCGTGGCGGCGGTATTGTTGATAAGGAATCGTTTATCGATATCTCAAACGTGCAGTTGATCGATCCGCAATCAGGCAAGCCCACGCGCGTGCGTTATGAAGTCGAGAGCGATGGCTCGAAGACGCGTATCGCAGCCGCCAGCGGTCATTCATTGGAGAAGTAAGAGCGCGCAAGTTGATTAGAGGAACTGAAAGATGTCTGCAAGGTTAAAAGAGCGATATCAAAAAGACGTAGCGCCGCAGATAGCGAAGGATTTTGGCATCGAGAATCCGATGGCCGTGCCTCGCATCGAGAAAGTCGTCATCAACATGGGTATGGGTGAGGCGATTGCCAACCAGAAAATACTCGACACGGCGGCTGATGAACTGCGGGCGATCACGGGTCAGAAACCGGTGATCACGAAGGCAAAGAAATCGATCGCGTCGTTCAAGTTGCGCCAGGGAATGCCGATCGGCGTAGTGGTCACATTGCGCGGCGATCGCATGTACGAGTTTCTCGACCGGCTCGTGTCGGTGGCTCTCCCGCGCGTGAGAGATTTCCGCGGCGTTTCACCAAAGGCGTTTGACGGTCGTGGAAACTACACGATTGGAATTCGTGAACAGTTGATCTTTCCGGAGATCGACTTCAACAAGGTCGACAAGTTGCGCGGGATGAATATCTCGATCGTGACCACGGCGCGAAACGACGAACAGGCGCGCGCGCTTTTGAAAGGGCTGGGAATGCCCTTTAGAACTTAATCCACAGATTACAAAGCTATGGCAAAGAAATCATTGATTGCGAAGGCGGCACGCAAACCGAAGTTTTCGGTGCGCGCTTACACTCGGTGCAAACGATGCGGACGTCCGCGCGGTTACCTGCGGAAGTTTCACTTGTGTCGCATCTGTTTTCGTGAGTTGGCGCTGCAGGGTCAGATCCCTGGCGTTGTTAAGTCGAGCTGGTAATTGACAACTAACGGAGTTACTTCATGACTGATCCTATTGCCGACATGTTGACGCGAATTCGCAACGCCATCGCGGCGAAGCATTCGCGGGTTGATATTCCGGCTTCAAAGCTCAAACTTGAGATTGCCCGCATTCTGAAAGAAGAGGGCTACATCAACAACTTCGTCATCAAGGGCGAAGGGTTGAAGCGTACGGTGCGAATCTTTCTACGTTACGACGCCCGTGGGACATCTTCGATCACGTATTTGCAACGTGTCTCGACGCCGGGACGCCGCGTGTATGTCGGGTCGAGTGAGATTCCGAAAGTGCTCGGCGGCTACGGCATCAATATCGTCTCCACGTCGAAAGGTTTGATGAGCGGTAAGACGGCCCGCCGCGAGAACATTGGTGGCGAGCTGCTGGCCCAGATTTATTGATCCCAGGCTTATTCGATCCTGGCAAAGCGGAAACAAAGTTATGTCACGAATTGGAAAAAAGGTAATCGCGGTGCCGAAGGGCGTGACTGTCACGGTCGGTGAGCGTGAGCTCGAAGTCAAAGGACCGAAGGGCACGTTGAAGACGCCGATTCCCGGCGGAATCAGTTTCAAACTCGACGGCGAAGAGTTGCGCGCCGAGCGTGCGACTGACGAGCAGGCTGCGCTGCATGGTTTGGCGCGAGCCCTCGCAAACAACGCCATCGTGGGCGTGACCGAAGGATTCAGCAAGCAGATGGATGTGGTCGGTGTCGGTTACAAGGCCGACGTCCAGGGCAAGAAGATTGTTTTCTCGCTCGGTTACTCGCATCCGATCGAGTTTCCGCTGCCTCCCGAAGTTGAAGCCAAAGCCGAACGTCTGACGACTAAAGGCAGCATTCAGCAATACCAGACCACTCTGACGTTGACGAGTATCGACAAGCAGAAGCTGGGACAGGTCGCGGCCGAGATGCACAAGCTCCGCAAGCCTGACGCTTACAAAGGCAAAGGCGTGCGTTACGCGAATGTTCCAATCAAGTTGAAGCCCGGTAAGACCGGAAAGTAATTTCGCAATCGGCGGTGAGAGATGGCTAACACAAATAGAGCAGAAATGCGGAGCGCGATTCACTCGCGCATTCGCCGCAAGGTAAAAGGAAACACGGAGCGGCCGCGGCTCGCGATTTATCGCAGCTTGAACCACATCTACGCGCAGGTGATCGACGACCGCGTCGGACAAACACTTGTGTCGGCGTCTTCGACAGAGAAAGATCTGAAGACCGGTACGGGCGGCAATCTGGATGCAGCGCGCCGGATAGGAACCGCGATCGCCGAGCGGGCCATTGCCAAAGGAATCGAGCAGGTCGTGTTTGATCGTGGCGGCTATCTCTATCACGGTCGCGTGAAGGCCCTGACCGATGCCGCGCGTGCAGCGGGTCTGAACAAGAATGAAGTGGTCGCGGAAGCTCCGGCGGAAGAGCCGGCTGCGGAACCCGAGCAACCAACCGAAAAGAAGTCAAAGAAGAAGAAACAAGAATAGACTATGAGACAACCCAAGCAACGCATTCCTGCCCAGGGACTCGATCTGAAAGACCAGGTGATCTCGATCAATCGCGTCACCAAGGTCGTAAAAGGTGGTAAGAACCTCTCTTTCGCCGCGCTCGTAGTAGTTGGCGACGAAGGTGGGCACGTCGGTTTTGGTACGGGCAAAGCGCGCGAAGTGCCACTCGCCATCAAAAAAGGGGTTGAAGCAGCGAAGAAGAATCTGATTCGCGTGCCTCTGATCAACCACACGTTGCCACACCAGTTGATTGGTGAATATGGTGCTGGTCGGGTGTTGGTCAAACCGGCTTCGGAAGGTACAGGCGTGATTGCGGGCGGCGCGGTGCGTGCGGTAATGCAGGCCGTCGGCGTTCGTGATGTGCGTACTAAAGTGCTCGGATCGACGAACCCGCACAACGTTGTGCGCGCGACCTTCGATGCGCTGCTGCGTATGAAAGATCCGATGGAACTGGCTCGCTTGCGTGGCAAGCAGGTTGAGGAGATGTAAGCGTATGCCTCGCAGAGAAAACAGCAACGCAGAATCACAAGGTACAATTCGTATCGAGTACTATCGCAGCTTTATTGCTTCGCCCAAGACGCATAAAACGATTGTGCGCAGTCTCGGCTTGCGAAAGTTGCGTCAGGTAGTTGAGCGACCGGACAACGCGTCGATGCGCGGCGCCGTCGCAAAAATACCGCACCTGCTGCGAATCGTCGAATAGTAGCCGCGGATTTATACGGATTGTTTACGGATTAACTGGAGCTTGATATGGCGATTAGTCTTAATAGTCTAAAGCCCGCGAAGGGTTCGACTCACAAGAAGAAAAGAGTCGGTCGTGGACCGGGTTCGGGTCTGGGTAAGACTGCGGGCCGCGGTGAGAAGGGACAGAAGTCTCGTTCGGGTTACTCGCGCAAGATTGGCTTTGAAGGTGGTCAGATGCCTTTGCACCGGCGTCTGCCGAAGCGTGGTTTTACTAACATCTTCAAGAAGCAATGGCTCGAGGTCAGCCTTGCGTCACTGGATCAGCACTTCGAGGCAAACGAAGAAATTACGCCGGAAGTGTTGCACGTTCGCGGTCTGATCAAGAAAGCAAAGCATGATGTAGTCGTGCTCGGTAATGGTGAAGTTACCAAGCCACTTCGTGTTTCAGCCCATCGGTTTACAAAAAGTGCTCGACAAAAAATCGAGCAGGCTGGCGGTGCCGTAGTTGAGATTGCCGGATAGCCTGGAATCGCCGGCAGGAGAGAGTCATGGATAAGTTTTTCGCCGCGGTTCGAAATATGTTCAATGTGCCGGACTTGCGCCGGCGCATTTTCTTTACTCTGGGCTTGCTCGCTGTCTACCGGTTTGGCGCACACGTCGGCGCTCCCGGCATCAACAAAGCGCGTCTGGATGAAGTTTGGCGCGACGTTGCCGGCACCCTGCTCGGCGTACTTGACCTTTTCTCCGGTGGAAACTTCCGCACCATTTCCGTTTTTGCCTTAGGCGTCACCCCGTACATCACCGCGTCCATCATTCTTCAGCTCATGACCGTCGTCTCGCCGCAACTCAAGAAGTTGCAGGAAGAAGGCGAGATGGGCCGGCAGAAGATCAACCAGTGGACTCGCTATCTCACCGTTATTCTCGCCTGCGTGCAGACGTCATTCGTCGCGCACTGGCTGCAGGTTAACGGCGTCGGCGCTCCCGGTTGGGGATTCCTGCTGAGCACCGTTTTGACTCTGACCACGGGCACTATGTTCGTGATGTGGCTTGGCGAGCAGATTACCGAACGCGGCATCGGCAACGGCATTTCGTTGTTGATCTTTGCGGGTATCGTGATTGGTTTGCCGCGTGGTGTGCAGCAGGTTTCAGAACGTCTCAGCGGCGGCGACACGATGGCCATCATCGGCGTGTTCGCGATGCTGGTGGCGTTGATCCTGATCATCGCTTTCATCGTGTTTGTCGAAGCGGCTCGACGCAAGATTCCGGTTAGTTATGCCAAGCGTCACGTGGGCCGGCAGATCGTCAGTGGCCAGCAAACGACCATGCCGCTGAAGATCAATATGGGCGGTGTGATCCCGGTCATCTTTGCGTCGTCGGTGCTGTCGATGCCACAGAGTATTTTCGCTGCGTTTCCGCCCGATCCGGCTAATCCGAATACTTTGTGGGCCAAGGTCTACGGATTTTTTGCCCTCTTTCATCCGGGCGATCCGTACTACGAGTTGATCTTTCTGTCGCTGATTCTTTTCTTCACGTTCTTCTACGTTTCGATTGTTTTCAACGTGGAGGAAGTAGCTGACAATCTTCGTAAGCATGGCGGCTTTATGCCCGGCATTCGTCCCGGCAGGGCCACGGCTGAATATCTCAATACGATCCTGACCCGCTTAACAACTGTCGGCGCGGTTTATCTCGCTCTCGTCGCGTTTGTGCCGCAGTTCATGTTGAGCGGATTCAAAGTGGCGCGTCTGCCGCTCATCGGCGCCTGGCTCGACTCGTTTGTCAGCACTACGCCAGGTCTCTCGTGGATCCCGACCGGTATGGGCTACAACTTCTATTTCGGTGGCACGTCGTTGCTGATTCTCGTCGGCGTGGCAATGGACACCGTAGCGCAGATCGAGGCTCAACTCGTAATGCGCAACTACGAAGGGTTCCTCGGTAGCGGAGGTCGTCTGCGCGGTCGCCGAGCCTGATCCGTATATGGCGAAAATTATTGTACTCATGGGTGCGCCTGGTGCCGGCAAAGGCACGCAGGCGCGCTTGCTTCAGGAGCGTCTGCATTTGCCGCAGATCTCCACCGGAGATATTTTCCGGAGCTTGAAGACTTCGCAAACTCCCCTGGCGCAGGAAGTACGAGAGATCATGGAGCGCGGACAACTCGTGCCCGATGATTTGACGATCAAGCTCGTCAAGGAACGCACGGCCCAGGACGACGCGCGCAACGGATACATTCTCGACGGTTTTCCACGCACCCCGGCACAGGCCGCGAGTCTCGAGAAGCTCGCGTTTGAGCAGGGCAACAGCATCATCGCGATCCTGATCGATGTGCCGCTCGACTTGCTGGAAAAACGTATGACGGGGCGACGAAGCTGTCCGATCTGTGGCGAGATTTACAACATCTACTTCAAGCCGCCCAGGCACGACAATGTTTGCGACCTTCATCCGGAAGTACAGCTCGTCCAACGTGCGGACGACAACGTGGAAACCGTGAAGGCCCGACTTGCAACTTACGAGGAGAAAACTCAACCGCTGATTGAGTACTACAAATCAGCCGGTTTGCTGCGCACCGTTGACGGTACGCGCGAGCCGGAAGCAATCTTTGAAGCTATCCGCGTGAATTTGAGTGAATCTCCGGCTAAAATAAACTCGCAATGATTATTGGCAAGTCAAAACGAGAACTCGAGAAAATGCGCGCCGCGGGGCGTCTGGTCGGCCAGGTGCGCGAGCACCTTCGCACCCTCGTCAAACCCGGCATCACCACCATGGAACTCGATCACGAAGCAGAGAAGATGATCCGCGACGCGGGCGCGCTTCCAACCTTCAAGGGATATAACGGTTTTCCGTATTCGATCTGTGCCTCCGTGAACGAGCAGATCGTGCACGGTTTTCCTTCCCAGTACGTGCTGCAGGAAGGCGACATTTTCTCAGTCGATTGTGGCGTAACTCTCGAAGGATTCGTGGGTGATACCGCCACGACGGTTCCGGTCGGGAATGTCGACGAAGAAAAATTGCGATTGATTAAGGTTACGGAAGAGTGTCTGGAGCGGGCGATTCAGCAGTGCCATCCCGGGAAACACCTGGGCGACATCGGCTGGGCAGTGCAGCAGCACGCCGAGGCTAATGGCTACACAGTGGTGCGTGACTACGTGGGGCACGGGATTGGCCGCCGGATGCACGAGGATCCGCAGATTCCGAATTATGGCCGACCGGGACTGGGACCAAAGATTAAGGCGGGGTATGTCTTCGCGATCGAGCCGATGGTGAACCAGGGCTCACATTTCACCAAAGTCCTGTCTGATGGCTGGACGGTGGTGACGGTCGATGGCAAGCCAAGTGCTCATGTGGAGCACACGATTGCTATAACTGAGGAGGGGCCGGAGGTGCTGACAATGGTTTCTTCAAGTGCGCCTCTCGAACCAGTGGTGGTTTAGATCCGCGTTTATCGGCGTAAATCCGCGTCCCAGCTCGGCTTGGCAAATGCAGTGCCGCATGCTATTATTCGCAGTTTGTCGGCAGCGTCAAAAATCCAATCTGAGAGGATATGGCGAAGGAAGAAGCGATAGAAGTCATGGCAAAGGTGCTGGAGACTTTGCCTAACGCTATGTTTCGGGTCGAGTTGGAAGACAGCCAGCATCAAGTGCTTGCGCACATATCAGGAAAAATGCGCAAGCATTTTATTCGCATACTTCCGGGGGACAGGGTTTTAGTTGAGCTTTCGCCATACGATCTCAATCGCGGCCGAATCACTTATCGCTATAAATAGTAACGAGGTTAAGTAATGAAAGTCCGTGCGTCAGTAAAGAAGATGTGCGACAAGTGCAAGGTCATCCATCGCAAAGGCGTGGTGCGAGTGATCTGCTCTAATCCCAAACACAAACAGAGACAAGGATAACGAGAAATACAATGGCACGTGTAGCAGGAGTCGATTTACCACCAAACAAACGAGCCGAGGTTGGTCTCACTTACATTTATGGCATCGGCCGCTCGCGCTCGAGTTCTGTGCTCAAGGAAGCAGGCGTCAATCTCGACACTCGCGTCAGAGATCTCACGGAAGATGAGCTGAGCCGGATTCGTGCCATTCTCGAAGCACAAGGCGAGATCGAGGGCGACCTGCGCAAGCGCGTGCAGATGGACATCAAGCGTTTGATGGATATCGGTTGCTACCGCGGCTTGCGTCATCGTCGCGCGCTGCCGGTGCGTGGCCAGCGTACACACACCAATGCTCGCACCCGCAAGGGACCACGTCGTGCAACCATTGCGAAGAAGAAGGCACCGGGCAAGAAGTAGTTTTTTTGATTATTCGACTGAAAAGTTATGGCTAAAGCAGGCGGAAAAAAGAAGGTCTTTCGTAAGAAAGAGAAGAAGAACGTTCCCAACGGCATCGTGCATATCGCAGCGTCGTTCAATAACACGATGATTTCGATCACCGATCTCGAGGGGAACCTGATCGCGCAGTCCTCTGCAGGTGCGCGTGGCTTTCGTGGTTCTCGTAAAGGCACTCCATTCGCAGCGCAGCAGGCAGCTTACGAGGCGGCGAAGAAAGCGCACGAAGCCGGCATGCATCAGTGCGAAGTGCGTGTGAAGGGACCAGGTGGTGGCCGCGAGTCAGCGATTCGTGCGATTGCAAATGCGGGCATCAGAGTGATGACGATTCGCGATACGACGCCGATTCCGCACAACGGCTGCCGTCCGCCGAAACGACGAAGAGTTTAGTCACGGATTTGATCCGCGGCTGTATACATTAACCCAAAGGATGAAGGGTTCGTGCTTCACGCACAACCTGTAAACTTTTCCGTCTAACTCGATTAGACTGGAGGCAAATCATTGGCTAGGTATAGAGATGCTGTGTGTCGCCTTTGCCGTCGCGAAGGCGCGAAACTGTTTTTGAAGGGCGATCGTTGCTACAAACCCGCTTGCCCGATTGAAAAACGTGGTACGCAACCGCCCGGGCAGCACGGTAACTCGCTGCGTCGTGGCAAGGCGCTGGTCGGTTACGGCCAGCAGCTCAGAGAAAAGCAGAAGGTCAAACGTATCTACTTCATTCTCGAAGGGCAGTTCCGAAACTACTTCGAACGTGCCGCTCGCATGAAGGGAATTACCGGTGAGAACCTTCTGTTCCTGCTTGAGCGCCGTCTGGATAATGCGGTTTATCGCGCGGGCTTTTCGACCTCACGCCGTCAGGCGCGGCAGTTGGTCAACCACGGTCACATTCAGGTGAACGATCGCAAAGTAGATATTCCCTCTTTTCAGGTAAAACCCGGTGACGTGATCAGCGTGAGAGATGCGAGTCGCAAGAACGCTCACATCGAAGGCGCCTGGCAAACTGCGTCTGGTCGCGGACGTCCGTCGTGGATCAATGCCGACGGCGGCGGCGAGATGACTGCGCGGGTAGCGAGCTTGCCGATCCGTGACGATATCGATCGCACCATCAACGAGCAGTTGATTGTTGAACTTTATAGTAAGTAGTTAACCCGATCAGTGATGACGCCACCCATCGTCATCACTGGTCCGACGCTTTTTTCTTAGGATACGAACTATGGCTATGGATCAAAATAATCTTTGGACAGGATTTCAAATGCCGCGACGCCTTGCGGCGGACGCAGAGACCCTCACCGAACGATATGGCCGCTTTTCAGCGCAGCCGTTCGAACGAGGTTTCGGAACCACGGTGGGTAACTCTCTTCGTCGCGCACTGCTCTCTTCAATCGAAGGCGCTGCTATTACAGCGGTCAAGATTGAAGGCGTCGAGCACGAGTTTTCATCGATAAAAGGAGTGGTGGAAGACGCCACCGACGTTATTCTTAATCTCAAACAGGTACCTTTCAAGCTGCACAGCGCCGAGCCAAAGACGCTCAGAATCTCGAAGGAAGAAGCCGGCGAAGTTACAGCGGCTGACATCGAGGTCGATGCCGACGTGGAAATCCTCGACCCGACCGTGCACATCGCCACCGTGAGCGACGGTGGCTCGTTGAAAGTGGAAATGCGACTGAAGCGCGGCCGTGGCTACGTTTCAGCCGACCGAAACTTCGACGAAGATCTCTCGCTCGGATATATCCCGATCGATTCGGTGCACACTCCGGTCAAGAAAGTTAATTACAACGTCGAAGCTGCTCGTCTCGGACAGAACACCGAGTTTGACAAGCTCACGATCGAAGTCTGGACCGACGGTTCGGTGAAGCCGGAAGATTCGATTGGTCTGGCGGCGAAGTTGATCAAGGATCACATGTCGATCTTCATCAACTTCGAAGAAGACACGGACGATTTCGCCTATGCGAAGATGGAGCGTCCCCCGTTGCCGCGCAACGATCAGCTCGATCGTTCAGTTGACGAGCTCGAACTGTCAGTTCGTTCTTACAACTGTCTCAAGAACGCCGACATCCGCACAATTCGCGACCTGGTCCAACGTACCGAGCGCGAAATGCTGGCCACCAAGAACTTCGGCAAGAAGTCGCTCAATGAGATCAAGGAAATACTGAACGGCATGGGGCTCGACTTCGGCATGGAATTCGACGAACAGGGCAACCCGATCCCGGGAACAGGCGGCCGTGACACTGCCGATCTTTCCGATTTTGAAGGCGACGACGAACAATAGGTTAGAGTCATGCGACACCTGAAGGCACATCGAAAACTTGGTCGTACCAGTGAGCATCGTCAATCGATGCTGCGTAACCTGGCGACTTCTCTGATCAACTCTCATGACGAACGTATCGTCACGACTTTGCCGAAAGCGAAGGAACTGCGACCGTTCGTCGAACGCGCTATCACCTTGTCGCGCAAGGCTCGCGGTTTTGCCGACAACGGATCCGACGCGCGTGCCTTGCACCTGCGACGCCAGGCGGCTGGTTACTTTCACGCCGGCAACACCGCCGTCTCCGAGCTTACGGGTAAACGCGGTCAGTTGAGACCGGGACGAACGGCCGGAGTTGCAGCGCTGCGCAGACTGTTTACCGATCTGGGAGAGCGTTACAAGGATCGGCCGGGCGGTTATACGCGCATCCTGAAGTTGGGCCATCGCGAAGGCGACCGCGCCGAACTCGCGATCATCGAGCTCGTCGACAATCCTCGTGAAGTTGAGGCTGCCGAAGCCGCAAAGAAACGAGCCAAGTCAGGGTCGTCGAAGAAGAAGAAGAAAGAAACCTCCGAACCCGAAGCCAGCGAGGGCTAACAAAGGATCGCCACAAGGAAGCACAAAAGCACAAATGCTTAATTTGTGTCGTATGTGCTTCTTTGTGGCTTTAATCAATGTCAGCAAATAAAGAACAGGGTGACAACGGCGGGAAACGAAAACGCCCGGCTGCTTCGGTGAACATGGAGGAGTTGCGCGAGCTGATCGAACTTCTGCGTGACAACGGACTGGCAGAACTCGAACTCGAGAATGAAGGCTTTCGTGTTCGTCTCCGCCGCGAATCGGCTGTGCCTGAAACACCACAGTACGCCGCACCAGCTCCAGCGCCTGTAGCTGCTCCGGTTGCATTGCCATCAGCGCCTAGTCCCGCGCATCCAGGCACCCATGCGACTGAAGCCGCGGCACAGGACCAGGACCTGCACATCATTTCGTCTCCGATTGTCGGCACTTTCTATCGTTCGCCTTCGCCGACTGCCGAGTCGTTTGTGAAGATCGGCAGCAACGTTGAACCGGAGTCAGTGGTTTGTATTATCGAAGCCATGAAACTCATGAACGAGATTCAGGCCGAAGCATCCGGAGAAGTCGTTAAGATTTATGTAGAGAATGGGCAGCCGGTTGAGTACGGCCAGCCTTTGTTTGGCATTCGCAGTTAAGCATTAAAGCGCACAGAAAGCACAAATCTCATTTTGTGCTTTTTGTGCTTTTTTGTGACAGATTTACTAATGGCATTTAATCCACGCAAGTTTAAGAAAATTCTAATCGCCAATCGTGGCGAGATTGCCTGCCGCATTATCTGGACCTGCAAGGAGATGGGGATAAAAACGGTCGCCGTTCACAGCGACGTCGATCGTGATTCACTGCACGTCCGTTTTGCTGACGAAGCCGCGTGTATTGGACCAGCTCCTTCCGCTCAGAGTTATCTCAACATTCCCGCTATCATCAGCACCGCGGAAATTTTTAATGTCGACGCCATTCATCCGGGTTACGGATTCCTGGCCGAGTCGGCTTACTTCGCTGAAATCTGCGAAGCGTGCAATATCAAGTTCATTGGACCACCGGCAAATGTGATCCGGATGATGGGCGACAAGATCGAAGCGCGCCGCGTGATGCACGAAGCGGGATTGCCGATTGTTCCGGGAAGTCCCGGTGAGGTTACGTCGGAAGAGGAAGGTATAAAGTTCGCTCGTGAGATTGGATATCCGATCATCGTCAAAGCTTCAGCCGGCGGTGGTGGTCGCGGCATGCGCATCGTTCGTTCCGAAGCGGAGTTGGGAAAAGCGCTTGAGACGGCGTCTACTGAAGCCGCAGCCGCTTTCAACGATGGCAGTGTTTACATCGAAAAATACATCGAGCGACCGCGACACATTGAGATTCAGGTGCTGGCAGACGAGTTTGGCGAGTGCATTCATCTTGGTGAACGCGAGTGCTCGATTCAGCGCCGTCATCAGAAGTTAATGGAAGAGGCGCCGTCTACTGTGCTCACGCCGGAGATGCGCAAAACGATGGGTGACGCCGCCGTAGCTGCGTGTAAGAAGCTCGGTTATTCGAGCGCCGGCACGTGTGAGTTTCTGTTGGATGTGCACGGCAACTTCTATTTTATGGAGATGAACACGCGCATCCAGGTCGAGCATCCGGTGACGGAGATGGTCACGCTTGCCGACATCGTTCGCAATCAGATCCGGATTGCTGAGGGCGAGCCGCTCGGGTACACGCAGGACGATCTGCTGATCGTTGGTCATGCGATCGAATGTCGCATCAACGCAGAGAATCCGGAGACGTTTGCCCCCTCGCCGGGGACAATTACCGCGTTCAATCTGCCGGGTGGCCCCGGTGTGCGCGTGGACACGTTTGTGTATTCAGGCTACCGGGTGACGCCGTTTTATGATTCGATGATTGCCAAGGTGATTGTCCATGCGCGAACGCGCGAACTGGCCATTGCGCGCATGAAGCGGGCGCTCGAAATGATGGTGATCGAGGGGATCAAAACCACTGTTCCGTTGCACCTGAAGATCATGGACGACCCGCGATTCCGAGCTGGCGATATCGGGACCGATTTCATGGAGTACTTTTTGGCTAAGAACGGCAAGAAAGCCGCGGCCTCGTAGGAATCTGCGTAATCTGTGGATACGTGCTACGGTTGCCGATGCCGTCTGAATTGGCCTATAATGTCCGACTTTTCGTGAGGTGAAGATACATGTCACACGCAGTAATCAAAGCCGGTGGAAAACAGTTTCTCGTTGAAGAAGGTCAGACGATCCGTGTGCCTTCACTTCAGGCGGACGCCGGCAGCTCGGTCGAGCTCGAGGCATTGCTGAGCACTGGCTCTGAAAACAAGATTTCGGCGACTGTGGTCGCCCATGGCAAAGATCAGAAAATTGTTGTCTTCAAGAAAAAGCGTCGCAAACAGTACAAGCGTACGCGTGGTCACCGGCAGGGTTACACCACCTTGAAGATCGATTCGATTGGGTAAAGACAATGGCACACAAAAAAGGCGTCGGTTCATCTCGTAATGGTCGCGACTCACAGTCGCAGCGTCTCGGACTCAAGAAGTTTGGCGGTCAAGCTGTTCTGGGCGGCAATATCATCGCGCGCCAGCGTGGCACCAGATGGAAGCCCGGCAACAATGTCGGCCGGGGCAAGGATGATACGTTGTTCGCGCTGATCGATGGTGTTGTCAAGTTTGAAGACAAGGGTCGTTCCGGCAAGTTCGTCAGCGTTTATCCAGCGGAGCAAACTGCTGCTTAGAAAAGTTTCGGTGAAAGTTCGCGACGCCTGAGCAGCAGTAACTGCGCGCCCAGGCGTCGTTTTCGATTTTTAGGATGTTTATTGATCGCGCCAAGATTCACGTGCAAGGGGGTGACGGAGGTAACGGTGTTACAGCATTCCGGCGCGAGAAGTTTGTCCCGCGTGGTGGTCCATCGGGCGGAGACGGCGGGCGCGGCGGCGATGTGATCTTGCTGGCGGATTCGTCGCTCAACACGTTGCTGCATCTTCGTTATAACCCGCTGCACATCGCGCAGCGCGGTTTGCATGGTGAGGGTTCAAACCGGTCCGGGCGTAACGGCGAGGACTCGGTAATTCGAGTTCCGGTTGGAACACAGATCTTTGACGCTTCAACAGGTGATTTGCTTCACGACCTGAGTCACGACGGCGATCGTTGGCTGGCAGCGCGCGGAGGCCGCGGCGGTTTTGGAAACGCGCACTTCGCGACCTCAACCAATCGTGCCCCTCGCTACCATCAAAGCGGAAGCAAGGGAGACGAACTGGATCTTCAGCTCGAACTCAAACTACTTGCCGATGTCGGCTTGGTGGGTTTTCCGAACGCAGGGAAGTCAACTTTTATCTCGACTGTTTCCGCGGCGCGTCCGAAGATTGCCGATTACCCGTTCACGACTCTCGAACCGCATCTCGGCGTGGTGGATCTCGGCGACTTCCGCACTTTCGTGATTGCCGACATACCGGGACTAATTGAGGGAGCCCATGCTGGCGCCGGACTAGGCGATCGTTTTTTGCGGCACATCGAGCGCACGAAGTTGTTGCTGCACCTGGTGGATGTTTCGTCGATTTCGGGTCGCGACGCCGTCAGTGATTATGAAACGGTGAATCGCGAGCTGGTTTCGTACAACGCTGATCTCGCGACCAGGCCACAGTTTGTGGTGGCCACAAAGATTGATGCGCTCGACGAGCCGGAGCGATTGGAATCGTTGAAACAGAAGGCGCTCGAGGAGCAGAAGCCGTTCTTTGCGATCTCTTCGGCAACCGGACAGGGTGTTCGCGAGCTCGTGAATGCAATGGCTGCGAAGTTGGCAGAGTTGAGTGCCGAGAGTGCGAGTGCTGATACGGTGGAGCTGACGTTTTAAGCGATGTGCGCAGCGCAGCGGATAGCATTGTATGGCGGGACGTTCGATCCGGTTCATACAGGCCACGTTGAAATCGCGCGCAGAGTTTTACAGTTGTTTGAGATTGAGAACGTCGTTTTTATTCCGGCTCAGGTTGCGCCGCACAAGATCGGGCGGGCTGTAACCGAGCCGATACATCGCTATGCGATGCTGGCGCTGGCGACGCAAAACGATCCGCAACTGGCGATCTCGACGTTTGAGCTTGATGCTCCTGATCGTCGTTACACGGTCGATACGATTGCGCATTTTCAGCGCGCGCTGGGAGATGCGATCGAGCTCTTTTTCATAATGGGCGCCGATTCGTGGACGGAGATTACGACGTGGCGTGAATGGGAACGATTATTGACGATGACGAATCACATCGTCGTCACGCGGCCGGGTTATGAACCGGTGACCACGCACGTCGGTGCGATTAGTGAACGCATTGTCGATTTACGCGGAACGTCTCCCAAAGCGGCGCCAGACCGCAACGCTCCAAAGATCTTCTTCACGGATGTCGTGATGAAGGACATTTCGGCGACCGGGATTCGACGGATGGCGAGTGAAGGTCACTATGAAGAGTTAACCGATCTTCTACCCGGGCCGGTGCTTGAGTACATTAAGAAATACGGAATTTACAGAGAATTGAATGAAGCAAGACTCAACAGTTAAGGAACAGTCGTTAAATCCGCAACCGAACGTGCGGCCCACTCCTCAATCTGCATCCGCCGAAGGTCTCGACGAGCGCGTGCTGGCAGCCCTGCACGCAGCGAGCGAGAAGAAAGCGATCGATCCCGTCCTCCTTGATCTACGCGAGATCGCGAGCTTCACCGATTACTTTCTGATCGTGAGCGGTGCAAACGAGCGCCAGGTGCAGGCGATTGCGGATGAGGTCTACGAGAATCTGAAGAAGTCGGGCCACGCGGCCGCGCGCATGGAAGGTTACAAAACTGCCGAATGGATCCTGCTCGATTACGGTGATTTTGTCGTACATGTGTTCGAGCAAAAAGCGCGCAGTTTCTACGACCTCGAACGTCTCTGGCGCGAGTCAAAGCGGGTCGAGTTGCCGGCGGAATTTACCGCGGACAATGGCAGTTCTTTGAGAAGAGAATCGTGATCGAGTTGTTTGCGCGCTCGCAGGGAATGCGCGAGGCTGTTGGTCTCGCTGAGCGCGTGAGTGCAACTGATGCGAATGTTTTGATTACCGGTGAGTCGGGAGCGGGAAAAGATCTGCTCGCCTCCTTTATTCACTCGCAGTCAAAACGTGCGGCGCATCCATTTGTGAAGATCGATTGTGCGACGCTGCCCGGCGAACTGCTTGAAGCAGAGTTATTTGGTTTCGAGCGTGGCGCGTTTACCGGTGCGGTTGAGGCAAAGGCCGGTCGGTTTGAGGCGGCGCACAAAGGTACGGTCGTGCTCGACGAAATCGCGCATCTTTCAATTGACGCGCAGGCAAAATTGCTGCGAGTGATTGAGCGCCGTGAGTTTGAGCGTCTTGGTGGACGCAAGACCATCAAGCTCGATGCACGTCTGATAGCCCTGACGAATGTGGATCTCGATGCGGCGGTAAAAATTGGTCGATTTCGAGAAGACCTTTTTTATCGTCTCAACGTAATAAACATTCGTATTCCGCCTTTGCGGGAACGCAAGGAAGATCTTTCTCAACTGGTTGAATACTTCCTGAAGCACTACTCAGCGAAGCACGGGCGCAATGTTCAACGTCCCGAAGCAGATGCGCGCGCTTTGCTGAAGGCTTACGACTACCCTGGAAACGCACGCGAGCTTGCAAACATTATCGAGCGCGCCGTGATTTTGGCTACGGGAAAGAGACTCGAAGCGCTGGACCTGCCTGCTGGATTGAGTGCCGCTGTTGGCGCACAGCAGCTCAAGGAAAAACCGCGCAGTCTCGCTCAGCTTGAGGCGGCTTACATTTCCGAGATTCTGGGGGCGACTGGCGGTAACAAGACCGAGTGTGCACGCATTCTCGGCATCAGCCGCAAGAATCTCTACGAGAAGATTGCGCGCTACAAGCTATAGCTAATCTGCGTAATCTGTGGACTAATGCGGCTGCGGATCATTTGGATTGGAAAAACTCGCGATGCGAGGCTGCGCGCGCTGATTGATGATTATGCTGAGCGACTGGGGCATTTTGTTCGCTGCGAAGTAACTGAACTGCGCGAACATGGGCGTACGGATAAGGCAGGCATCGATAAGGAAACGAAACGCATCTCAGACGGACTCCGGCCCGGGTCTGTGACGGTGCTTTTGGATTCCGACGGCGCCGAGTGGACTTCGCAGCAACTGGCTGCCCAGGTGCAGGGCTGGGAAGGAAGCGGGATTAAGGAAGTGGCCTTTGTCATCGGAGGACCTAACGGTTTTGCGGATGACTTCAAGGCACGCGTTGACAAACGCTGGTCTTTGTCACGACTGACGCTGACGCATGAGATGGCGCGCGTTTTGTTGTTTGAGCAGTTATACCGGGCATACACGATCATTCATGGTTTGCCATATCAGAAGTGATCGCGAGCGGAAAATATCAAGTAGGGTGGAGGATTAAGAGAGATAATGGATAAGAGGCGCACAAAAGTTTTCCGAGACAAATTATTGGACCGTCGTGAAGGTCTGGTCGGACAGGTGCAGGCGGCGGAGCTTTACAGTCGCGAACGCGATGCTGAGGCTACGCAGGATCCGGCAGACATGGCGGCGAATGCTTATACAAAAGAATTGCTGGTGTCGATGTCTGACAACGATCGTCAGTTGCTGAACTTGATCGACGAAGCGCTCGAACGTATCGAGACATCCGGTTATGGCAAGTGTGTTCACTGCGGTGAAGTGCTGCCTGAGAAACGTCTTGATGCCGTGCCGTGGGCGCGACACTGCGTTCGCTGTCAGGATTTGCAGGAACGCGGACTACTTGGCGACGACGAAGACTGAACTTCGCCGGGGATTGAGATAATTTGAACGGCCTCCCTGATTCGGGGAGGCCGTTTTGTTTTAGCCACAAAAGGCACAAAAGGAATGATTGCTGATGCATTGTTGACCTTGGCGTATCCGCAGACTTGTGTGATTTGTGGGCGGAGTGTTGAGCAGCGAAGTTTTGGAGTGGCGTGTGAATCGTGTTGGGAGGGAACACGGATCTACAAGGATGATGACGAAATTTGTTGGAAGTGTGGTTCGCCGGGACCTGCTTGCGGGCGTTGTGCAGCACTGGCGTTTACGGTGGCACGCGCGGTGGGAAGGTACGAGGGTGTGTTGCGCGAGTCGGTCCTGATGTTGAAGCGTCGCCCATATTTGCCGCGACATGTTGAGCATCTATTGGTCGCGGCGGCGAAGCGCGAGCCGTTGCATGAGTGCACGACGATCATTCCGGTGCCCTTACATCCACAACGATTGCGAGCGCGAGGTTTCAATCAGGCCTTAGTACTGGGACAAGCGCTGTCTACGAGTTTGCGATTGCCGCTCGATCAGGCGAGCATCTTGCGGGTGTCAGGTTCAGAAAAGTACCGGGCTGGTTTGGATATAAAAGGAAGAAGTGACACCGTCGCCGGGGCATTCAAGGTCGTCCATCCGAGACTTGTTGTTAACGAGGATATTCTGCTGGTAGACGATGTATTCACGACTGGAGCGACGGTTTCTGCGTGTGCCGAAGCGCTGCTGGCAGCCGGCGCGAAAAACGTGTTTGTGCTTACTTTAGCCAGGGCCTGAGGTCACATAATTTTGACACCCTCTTCCGCGCTCGCGTAATATCGCGCTAATGAATGGCAGAGTTTTAGTTCTCAATACTTCCTATGAGCCCGTCAACGTGTGCACCGAAAGGCGTGCCGTGGTGATGATCTTCAAGGGAGTAGCGCGCGTGGAGGAGCATAACGGCCATGTCCTCCATTCGCAGAGACTTAACATTCATGCACCTTCTGTAATTCGTCTAACTGAATACATCCACATTCCCTTTGAACGTCGATCGCTCTCGCGGAAGAATATTCTGCTGCGCGACCATTCGACCTGCCAGTACTGCGGCACTCAATACCCGCCCTCGGAACTGACGCTGGATCATGTGCAGCCACGCTCGCGCGGAGGGGAGTCCGCGTGGGATAATCTGGTTGCCTGCTGCAAGCGTTGCAACCACCGAAAAGGGAACCGGACTCCGGAAGAATCCGGTATGCATCTGTTGCGCAGACCTCGTGGATTTTCACTCCACGTGAACCGGCAAATTATGCGTTACCTGGGGAGAGCTGACGAGACGTGGAGAAAGTATCTGTTCTACGAATCAGATAGTCGGCAATAATCGGCGCAGCCCCATAGAAAGAGGAAATCATGAATCAAACATTTCTGGCGATCGCGGGTTTGGGTACCCCTGAGCTTGTCGTTATCGTGCTCGTGGTCTTTTTGCTTTTCGGCGCCACCAGGCTGCCGCAGCTAGCGAAAGCCCTGGGCCAAAGTAAGAAAGCGTTTCGAGAAGGTATCGAAGAAGGGGAACGCGAGCCCGCTCGCAAGGAAGTGAAGGAGTAGCGCTGGTCCGGACGGCTCAGCGCTGAGCTCCCCCGCTTCGTGCTTCAGTGGCTGTGAGTCTTTTGTCCGACGATTAGAGTCGCTTTCACGGAAAGCGCGAACTCCGCCTCATGCCGCTCTTCGTTTATTAATTGAGAGATCTCGCTGATCAACTCGGCCCTCTTATCGACAGGTACGAGGGCCAGCCAATCCTGCAATAAAAACTCTGCGACCAGTGGAGAGTTTAGAAACTGTTCGGCTGATTCGAAGTCAAACTCTTCGATCTGCGTCAAGGATTCGACGTCTCGCAGTCCTTCGTCGTCGGCCATCTGCTCGATGTCCGACACGGTCGGCAGTTCGGTGATCAATAGTTCGACACCCGACTCGTGATCGATCAAACCGACGTTGTGCAGCGCTTCCCAGTAGATCGAGAAGAACTCGCCAAAGCTTGAAGCAGTCGGTAGTGTGAGCGCGACAGTTGCACCCGGCGCCGCGACGCGCACGAGTTCTGAAAACATTGATCTAACTTTCTGCTGCGGAATCAGTGAAGCATTACCGATAACCAGGTCGAAGCTGTTGTCACTCAAGTTGAGTTTATCGAGGGGCGTAGTTTCGAACGAAATTTGTTCGTTGGTGGCGCTTGCTTTGGCTCGTGCCAGTTCGGTGCATTCCGGGTTTTCGTCAAGACACAGCAGCTCGAGTTTTTCACCGCCGCGTTCCTGTATCGCCATCGCATGTCCACCGGTTCCGCCGGCAATGTAAAGCACCTTTCCTGCCTTGGGAAGCTTTACGTGCCCATCGATTAACTCCGCGAAACGTTCGCCCCAATCGGGCGCAATAAATAAATCCTGAAGAAAAGCAATTTCCTTATCTGACTTCCTGTTACTCGTCACTCTCAATTTTCCTCACCCTTGTTTAGTTCTTGTTCCAGACCTTCATCTGAAAAATACTTTCTACCTTGTAGTTGTTCTGGCAAACAATCCATTTCTTCTTTCGCTGCCGGATCGCTGTGAATGTAGCGATAGTCTTTGCCGTAACCAACCTGTTTCATTAGCGGCGTCACGGCATTTCTCAAGTGCAGCGGCACTGGTACGCGTGCAGTTTCTTCCGCGTCGATCGAGGCTGCCTGGTATGCGTTCTTGACGGCGTTTGACTTGGGCGCACGCGCGAGATAAATCGTCGCCTGCGACAACGGAAACAGTCCTTCAGGCAGGCCAATCAGTTGCACGATGTCGGCAGCGGCGGCCGCCTGGACCATGGCTTGTGGATCTGCAAGACCGACGTCTTCAGAGGCGAGAATACACAGCCGGCGTGCGATAAAGATCGGATCTGCGCCACCTTCAATCAATCGTGCCAGCCAGTAGAGCGCCGCATTGACGTTCGAGTTTCGAATCGACTTAATCAATGCTGAGACCAGGTTGTAGTGTTCTTCACCGCCCTTGTCGTAGGCGTAGTGAGCGCGGCCCAGCGCTTCGATCACTGTTTGCTCTGCAACTGTTCTCACACCGCTCTCGTCCGGCGCCGTTGATTCGACTGCGGCGTCGAGGGCCGTGAGTGCCACTCGTGCGTCGCCGTTGGCGGAGTGTGCCATTCGTTCCAGTAGTTCGTTTGAGACGGCTGGATTGAAACTCGCGAGTCCGCGTTCTTCGTTGGTGAGTGCATTTTGAAGAACAGTTTTGATCTCGTCGTCAGAGAGTTGGTTGAGCACCAAAACTCTGGAGCGTGACAGGAGCGCGCCGGTCACTTCAAAAGATGGATTTTCCGTGGTGGCGCCAATCAGTGTGACCGTTCCGTTTTCGACGGCGTGCAACAGTGCATCCTGCTGCGACTTGTTGAAACGATGGATCTCGTCGATGAAAAGAACGGTGCGTTTTCCGTAACGCTTCTCGGCCTTGGCGCGGTCGATGGCTTCGCGCAGATCCTTTACGCCGGAGAAGACTGCGGAGAGGGCGATGAAGTTCAGTCCACTACTCTCGGCCAGCAGACGCGCGAGTGTGGTCTTTCCGGTACCGGGCGCGCCCCACAGAATCAACGAGGGCAGAGCGCCGCCGCCCGCGAGCAGCCGTCGCAGAATTCGGCCTTCGCCGACGAGATGCGTTTGGCCGACAAATTCCGCCAACGAACGCGGACGCATTCGTTCGGCCAGCGGGGTGCCTTCGAGAGGAAGAGCGACATCCGTTGCTTCGTCACTAAACAGGCTTTTTGAATTCCAGCGGTCCATGGCGCAAAAACGAGGTATAATTATCGCCGAAACGAATAAAACGCGCGACCGGCGGGATTATCCGACAGCAACTTTAGCCCGAAATAAAAGTTCAAAAAAAGCAGTTTTTTCGGGTAAAGTATCCAGAATCTTCATTGGAACGCGCTTACAGGAATCTGCGTATAGTTGGCTGCAGGCGATAAAACCCAACATTTAGGGCCTGCAAAGCGATTGGAGAGCAGACGATGAGTAATGGAAGAGACATTTGGAGACTTGCCGGAATGATTGTTCTGGGGGTTCTCGTTTTCTTGGTTGTACTCCCGCTGGCGTTAAAGGTAGTGGGAATTACATTGGGCATCATAATCGGCCTGGCAGTGCTGTTGATCAAGGTGGCGGTGACACTCGCGATTGGTTACCTGATTCTTGTCGGCATTCGTGCCCTGCTACGCTAGCTGTCCGCGGGCAACCGAGAGTTGATGCTCCTTTTCTCGGTTGCCCGCTTCAGACCCTCCAGCCGTCCTCGCTGCACACTTAAAATTTGACTGTGACTATACGCACATGCGATCATGAGTGTCGATTTTTCACCTCACCTGAAGGACGGAAGTAAATGACGACACCTGAAAAACGACTCGATCGAATAGAACGGATCCTGGGGCTTTTTGTTTTAGAGGGCCGGCGGCAGCGTGTGCAATCACGCGAACAGAATGAAAGGATCAATATCCTCATTCACATGCAGGAGCGGGACCGAGAAGTAAGGCAGGCAGAATCTCAAGAGATAAATGAAAAGATTAATATTCTGGTCGATTCTCAGCTCGACCTGAGTTCCACGGTCAAAGATCTGAACTCGACGGTCAAAGACCTGAGTTCTACGGTCAATGACCTGGCTACTGCGCAAAGCAAAACGGATAAAAGCTTACGCGCGTTTCTTGACAGTCTCCGGAAGGGCGGTAATGGAAACTCTTCAAGTTAGTTGGGGAACCTCACCAGAAAGAAAAGATAATGACAGAAGAAGAGCGACAGATTCTCAGCAGGAGACTCGACTGAATTGAACGATGCCTCACACGCAGCGCAGAAGCCTACAAGGCTGAGCGCAACATACAGCGGGCCTTAAGGCGAAAGAAAAAACGCGAAGAAGAAGAGAGAGGGAGAGATCCTGACGCTCCTGATCAGTCTAAACATTGAAGCGGAAGTTGACTATGTCGCCTTCCTGCATGATGTACTCCTTGCCTTCGAGTCGAAGTAACCCCTTTTCTCGTGCAGTCGCGTAGGAGCCGGTGGCCATCAGCTCGTCGTAGCTGACAATCTCGGCGCGGATGAAGCCCCGTTCTATGTCGGAGTGAATCGTGCCTGCGGCTGTTTGGGCGCGGGTGCCTTGCGGGATGGTCCAGGCACGCACTTCTTTCTCACCAGCAGTCAGGAACGACATCAAACCCAGCAGGTGATAGGCGCTCTTGATCAGTTGATCCACGCCACTCGTCGCGAGGTTGAGACTGTGCAGATAGTCGACACGTTCTTCAGGCGGCAGTGCCACCAGATCCGCTTCGAGCTGCGCGCAAATAACCACACATTCCGCGGCTTCCTTCGCAGCGACTTCGCGAACCGAGTTCACCATCGCGTTATCGTCGATACCAGCAAGCGCCGCCTCCTCAACATTCGCGGTGTAAATCGTCGGCTTTGTTGTTAAGAGAAAGAAGTTGCGAGCAACCGCGCGTTCGTCGTCGGTGAGCGCGACAGTTCGTGCGGAACGTCCCTCCTCGAGCGCAGGCTGAATCTTATCCAGTACGTCCAACTCCTGACGCGCAATCTTATCGCCACTCTTGAGACTCTTTTGTGCTTTCTCGCGGCGACGTTCCACGGTGGCAAGGTCAGCGAGAGCGAGCTCGATCTGAATTGTCTCGATGTCGCGAAGCGGATCGACGGCGCCTTCAACGTGGACGATGTTGTCGTCCTCGAAGCAGCGAACCACCTGGACCACGGTATCCGTCTCCCGGATGTTGGCCAGAAACTGATTTCCCAGTCCTTCACCTTTGGACGCACCGCGAACCAGCCCGGCAATGTCGAGAAACTCAACCGTCGCCGGTACGATCTTTTCTGTTTTCACCAGCCGCGCGAGCGGTTCCAGTCGTTCATCGGGGACTGAAACGACGCCGACATTCGGCTCGATAGTCGCGAACGGATAATTAGCCGCCAGGGCGGAGGATTGCGCTGTCAGCGCGTTGAATAAGGTCGATTTGCCAACGTTGGGCAGTCCGACAATTCCTGCTCTTAACATTCTTTGCCTCGCGCAGAAAACTAACCGATTACAAACCGGGATGCAAAAGCGGGTATAATCCCGAACCGATTGGCAATCCGAACCATGGTGGCATTCTTCAGTTTCCGATAGATGATCGCGTCTCTCTTACTGGCCTTATTAGTCACGTTTAGCGGCACTGTTGCGACCTACCTCTACGACGAGAATGCGTCGTTGGGCGCGCGGCTGTGCGCCGGTGCGGCAATGGGATTGGCGGCGCTGGGGCTGATCGGGTTTGTAGTGGCATCGTTAATCGGCCTCACTGGAGCTGCTATGTTGTTTAGCACACTGATCTGTTGCAGCCCACTCGCACTTCTCGCCGATCGCGCGATTCTTGATCGCTTGAAAAGAGACCGCGACGCGGTTTCGCTCAGCGCGCGACGATTATTCACCAATCCGAACGTTACCTCGATTGGTTACTTTCTGTTTTACGCTTTCGTCGCCGTCGTGCTGTGGAAGGTATTCAACCGAGCGGTGATTGAAGACAGCACCGGCCTCAGCACAGGCTTGTTAAATAACTTCGGCGATCTTCCGTTTCACCTCAGCGTCATCACGGGTTTTGCGTACGGCAACAACTTCCCACCGGAAGATCCGACCTACGCCGGCGTCAGGTTTACCTATCCATTTATCTCTGACTTCGTTTCGGCGATGTTTGTTCGTTGTGGCGCAGACTTACGCGAATCGATGTTCATCGAGAACTACATCCTCGGACTCTCGTTCGTCGGCCTGGTCCATCGCTGGGCACTGGTGATGCTGCGCGACAAACTCGCGGCCATCATCACTCCGTTAATCGTTTTGCTAAACGGCGGTTTCGGCTGGATCCAACTCTTTACCAAAGCCGGATCAAATGAAGGTGGACTCTGGGGCGTCCTGATGGATTTGCCGCCTTCATTCACGGTGGTTCCGGAGACGCCGTGGCGGTGGGGTAACGCTATTTCTGCCTTGCTAATCCCACAACGCGGATTTCTGATGGGATTGCCGCTCGCGACCATCGCCTTCACCTACTGGTGGATTGCGAACGATAAAAAGCGCGCCCCGGAAATTGTTAAAACTGGAAAAAAGATCCGCGCGAGCGAAAAGCAGAAGAGTATCTGGCAGCAACAGGAAACAGCGCGTGCCTCGATGGCCACTCGCGGCATGATCGCTGCTGGTGTGGCCGCCGGACTGTTGCCGCTGGTCCATGCGCACAGTTTCGTCGTAGTAATGGGAATGGCTGGTTGTCTGGCGTTAATTCAGCGGCGCTGGCGCGAGTGGTTTATGTTCTTTGCCGTTGCGTCCGTGATCGCTGTGCCGCAACTGCTTTGGTCGACGTTGCATAGTGCCGTCGATGCTTCGTCATTTTTTGCGTGGGAGCTTGGCTGGGATCACGGACAGGAGCATCCGGTCCTGTTTTGGGTTCGCAACACGGGAATCTTTATTCCGTTGTTGGTGATTGCAATGCTTTTGAGAGGCGGGGATCATCTGGTTCCCCAATGGCTCATGAAGAAAGGCGAGGGCTATCTTATTCCCAGACGGATCCTGCTTTTCTACCTTCCGTTTACGCTTTGTTTCATCGTTCCCAACGTGATCAAGATGGCCCCGTGGATCTGGGACAACATCAAAGTCCTTTATTACTGGTGGCTGGCATCAGCGCCGATCGTTGCCTTGTTGTTGGCGCGACTATGGCAGAAGGGACGCGTACAGCGCGCGCTCGCAATCATCTTTTTCGTTGGCATAACACTCGCCGGTGCGCTCGACGTCGCCGGCATCGCCCTGCGTTCAATCAAGTATCAAGTCTTCGACGCGGCCGGAATTGGTTTCGCAGAGTTGGTGAAAGCCAAAACACCTCCGCGTGCGTTGATTGTCCATGCGCCGGTGCACAACACACCGGTGTTCCTGACCGGACGTCGTTCGCTGATGGGTTACCCCGGTCATATTTGGACGCACGGACTTCAATTTGTGCAGCGTGAAGGCGAGGTCCGGCGCATTTATCTGGGCGCGCCTGACGCCGAGCAATTAATCAGGAACTACGGCATCGATTATCTTGTAGTCGGACCTCAGGAGCGAGTTGTAACCCGCGTTAACGAAATGTTCTTCACTCGCTTTCAGAAAGTTGGAGAAGTTGGTGAGTACACACTCTACAAAACCAGGTAGTCCTCAAAAGATGTCTGCGAAGAGGCGGACAACGCGCGGTGAGGCGGTCGTCCCAACAGTTTCACAGGACATTCCCGAACAAGCGTGGCGCATCAGTGCGGGCGTCATCTTCCTGATCGCAGCCGTGTTGCGCTTGTATAACCTCAACCTGGTCCCGCTTCATCACGACGAAGGAGTAAACGGAAACTTCCTGGTCAGGCTCGTGCGCGAGGGATTCTATCAGTACGATCCGGCCAACTATCATGGACCAACCCTGTACTACTTCTCAGCCATAATTCCGTGGATCACAAAACTATTATTCGGCTCTTCCGTCCGCGATAACTATGGTCTAACGACATTTAGTATCAGACTGATTACTGTCCTCTTCGGTTTGGGTACGATCGTGCTGGTGTTCCTGCTGCGACGACGACTGGGAACGATCGCGACACTCTCCGCCGCTCTGTTGCTGGCCGTCTCGCCGGGCGCTGTTTATCTTTCGCGCTATTTCATACACGAATCGCTGTTCGTCTTTTTTACTCTCGGCATAGTGGTCGCCTGCGTATGGGCTTATGACACGCGACATCCAGGTTATTTGATTCCGGGAGCAGCCTGCGCGGCGCTTCTGTTGGCCACGAAAGAGACGGCGATTATCTCTGCGGGAGTGTTAGGGATCGCCCTCGTGCTGACGATGGTCTACATGCGCTTCAATCGCACGGTCACCGGACAGTACGGTAGCAAACGAGGCAAACAGTCTGGCGGACTGAGTGATCTGATTGACGAGTTGGGTGGTCCGGGAAGCGTCATTCCGGCCATCGCGACGGCGTTCTTTGTCTTCCTGGCCGTCTACCTGCTCTTTTACTCCTCGTTTTTCACCAACGCCAAAGGCATTGTGGATTCGCTGCAGACGTTTGCTGTCTGGAGCAAAACCGGTTCGACGGCGCATGTGCATGAGACTAAGACGTACGTCTGGTGGCTGATACGGATTGAGTCGCCTTTATTACTTCTCGGTGCTACCGGTGCGGCGATCGTCGTTCTCAAACCCAAAAACTCTTTTGCCCTCTTCAGCGCGTTGTGGGCCTTCGGACTGATCGCGGCCTATTCACTTATTCCTTATAAGACACCGTGGCTGATGCTGAATTTCGTAATACCCCTCGCATTAATCTCCGGTTACACGATTCAGGCGATTTACGATATGGACCGCGGACAGTTGAGACTGGTCTCGGTGGTTTTGTTAGTGGCGGTCGGCGTCGCGACATATCAGTCGATCGATCTCAATTTCGTTAATTACGACAACGACAATGAGAAATATGTCTACGTCTATGCGCACACGCGCAGAGGGACAATCGATCTCGTCAGTCAGGTGGAACAGATTGCCAAGGAAAACTCGGGCGACCTCACTGGAATAACAATCGTGAGTCCTGACTACTGGCCGCTGCCCTGGTACTTCCGAAACTTCACCCGCGTGGGTTACTTCGGCCGAATGGCTGCGTCCAACGAAACCCTGATCATCGCCAACGAGAATCAGAAACAAGAAATGGAAATAAACTTCGGCCAGTACTACCGGCAGGTGCCCTCGAACGATGAAGGCGGAAGTTTTGAATTGCGACCGGGAGTCCGTTTGCTGCTCTATGTGCGTCGTCCCGGCGCGCCACAATCCACGCCTCCGTCGATCAAGAATCCGTAAGAAATCCGTGGATAAGTGGCTGATCTCACTTTAAGTTGTGGTTGACTTTCTAGGCACTCCCACTTATAGTGGCTTCCCCGTAATGTTCAAACTCCAGCGCCTGGAAATTACTGGCTTTAAATCCTTCGCCGACTACACCGAAATACTCTTCACGGGAGACGGAATCACCGCCATCGTTGGGCCTAACGGCTGCGGCAAAAGCAACGTGGCAGATGCCATCGCGTGGGTCCTCGGCGAGCAACGTGTCAAACATCTGCGCGGCGGTGAGATGAAAGACGTGATCTTTCAGGGGTCGCGCAACCGTCAACCAAGCGGCATGGCCGAAGTCGTCATGCACATGGTCCGTGACGAGGTGCTGGAATCTGAACCCGATATTGAAGACATCGATTCGACGCTCGAGAAGATCGATGATCGACTGGTCAACCTCGACGAGATCATACCGCCGGAACAACCAGAGACGGTTGAAGCCGCGCCGGTTGAAGTGATAGAAGCGAACGAAGCACCAGCCGAGGCGCCCGCGGCAGAAGTAGCTCCGGTACAAAAGACCTCTTACAAGCGACACTGGCGTCGTCGTAATCTCGCGCTCGAATTTGCTCCCGGTGAAGCCGTTTCAGTAACGCGCAGGTTGTATCGTTCGGGTGAGAGTGAATACCTCCTCAACGGCAAGATTTGTCGCCTGCGTGATATTCAGGATCTCTTCTCGGGAACGGGTCTCGCAGGTGGTCACTACGCCATCATCGAGCAGGGTCGCATCGGACAGATCCTTTCCGCGAAGCCGATGGACCGGCGCACGATCATCGAAGAGGCTGCTGGCATAACGAAGTTTCGCGTTCGCCAGCGAGCGACTGAAGCGCGTCTTGAGTCCGCGCGCGGCAATCTTTCCCGCATCTCCGACATCGTTTCTGAAATCGATCGGCAGGTAAACAGTTTGCGACGGCAAGCTGCGAAGGCGCGTCGCTACGGAGTTTTGCGCGAAGAATTGCGGGAATTGCTGCGCCAGGTTTACGTGGCTGAAGATCAAAAGCTCGCGACTGTTCTCGAAGAAACAAAAGCCAAACTCACTGAAATCACCGAACTCGAACTCGCGATTGCCGACGACCTCAGCAAACGTGAGGAAGCCGCGCGTGCCGCGACGCACGAAGCGCGCAGTCTCGAAGACGAGTTGTCGACTGTCCGGGCGGCAGCGGCCGAGGCAGTCTTGCGACGAGACAGACAGGCGCGTGAATGCGTCTATCAGCAGGAACAGTTGAATGAGATCGAAAAGCGCAAGGGCGAAGTTACTGCCGAGATCGAAGCGCTGACATCACGCCTCGGACTGATTGAGGGCGAGTGCCGTCGTTTGCAGGACGAAGACGCACGGCTGCGCGCTGAGTTTGATCAGAGCGCTCTGTCGTTGCGTACCGCGGAAGAGTCATACGCGGCGAAACTCGCGGGCGCGAACGCCGCGGAAGTCGAGATTGAAAGCTCGCGCGCGGAACTGCTGGCGCAAACCGCGATCGCCGAAAGAGTGCGAGAGATCGCGCGACAACTCGAAACCACGCTCGAACGCTTGTCACAACAAGCAGAAGGACTGGCGCGCGAAGGCGACCGAGCTGCCGGTCAGCATGCCGAGAGAAAACTCGAGGCCGAGAAATTTGCACGGGAATTGGGCGAGGCACGATCGCGGGTTGCGAAGCTGCAAGCAGAACGTGAAACGGCTGTCGACGCTGTCGTTCGTGGTCATGAATCCGTTAGTGATACCGAAGCGGAGTTGACCAGAACACGCGACGAGTATTCACGCGCGAGTCATCGTCTGGAAAGTCTCAAAGAGCTCGATCAGCGGCGCGCATATTATTCGCCGGCCGTGCAACTTATCTTCACGCCGAGTGAGACGCCGCGTGATTTTCATTTCATCGGCACGCTCGCCGACGCGTTGAATGTGGATGCGAAATGGGAGCGTGCGGTCGAAGGTGTGCTCGGGTCGTCGCTGCAATCGATTGTAGTGCCGACTCCTGACGATGCCGTTCGCGCTGCTCAATGGCTGCGTGAAAACAATGGCGGTCGCGCGAGTTTCCTGGTTGCCGGTTTACATGGCGGCAGTGACGAAATTGAAACCAACACCGTCACCGCACTCGCTTGCAGAATGGAAGAACGCCCGTTGCTGGCGAGCGGCTCCGGTGAAAGCATTCGTGAAGACCTGCGTATCTGCGATCTCCTCGGCGCGCCACAGCAACTGGTAACGGTTCTCAAACGAACCCTGCCACAAAAAGTAAACGCACGTCTCGCCGCGAATCTTGAAGATGCGATGGTCAAATCGATCGCTACCGGCGAGATGTACGTCACGTTGAACGGCGATTGGATCGCCAGCGGACAGTTCGTCAACGCCGGCGATGCAAGAGACCTCGAAGAAGGAGCGGGTCTGCTCGCGTTCAAACGCGAGTTGCGAGAACTCGAAACACGGGCTGAAGCACTTTCGCGTGAGGTTGAAGTCACTGACCGGACCGCAAAAGATGCTCGTGCTCGTCTCGTTGGGCTCGAAGACACGGTGCTCACGCTCAACGAAGCGATTGGTCGTGAAGAACGTGAAGCCCTTGCGCGCGAGCACACGACGACGTCGCTCGAGCAGGAAGTCGAACGCACTGAACGTCACATGCGCGTCGTTGGCCAGGATTCCATGCGCGTCGAGGAAGAGCGACTGGAAGTCGAGAGCCGCCGAGCGCAGGCATTGCTGGAGGCTGAAGCTGCCGAGCAGGCCAGGGAAGCAGCGGCTGACAACGTCATCAGAGCATCCGGTTTGTTGAATGACGTGCGACGCGAGCTAGAGACCGAAAGCGAATCGCTCACACAACAGCGAGCTGCCGCGGCTGCCGCGTCCGAACGTCGGCGCGCCACGACTGCCGAGTTGCGACGAACTGAAAGCGAACTCGCAGACTTTGCCGCGCGCGTCGATCGCTATCGAATGGATCTCGCTGAGATGGGCGGTCGCAGTGACGAGTTGAAAGTCTCGATCGCGGAGCTGGAACTGGCGGCGAGTTCGGTTGAAAGCGATCGTGCCCGTGAAGAAGAACAGATTGCCAGTCTCTCCAACGGATTGCAGGAAGCGCGCCGACAGGCGGATGCGTATTCCGAAGAGTTGTCGGAACTGAATCGCCGCGCGGCCGAAGTGCGCGACTCTCGTGGCGCTCTCGAAGTGCAACGTGCCGAAGCCCAGGCACGGCAGACATTCGTGCATGAAAACTGCCAGACAGAGTTGGGCCAGTCGCTGGAAGATCTGGCGCGCGAGCTTACCTTCTCGGAAGACTTTGATCTTGACGTCAGCCATTCGCGAGTGGAAGAGTTGCGCACCCGCCTCGAAGGTTTCGGTGGTGTGAATATGATGGCGCTCGAAGAGCTTGCCGAAGCGGAACAGCGTTTACTGTTCCTCACCGTTCAGCGTCAGGACATTATCGAAGGTATTTCAGCAACCGAAGAGGCGTTGCGGGAGATCAAACGCCGTTCGCGCGAACGTTTCCGTCATGCGTTTGAAGAGATCAACAAGAATTTCAGTGCGTTGTTCCTGGAGCTGTTTGGTGGTGGACGCGGTGAGATGAGTTTGATCGATGCCGACGACGTGCTCGAGTCGGGTATCGACGTGGTCGCGCAACCGCCGGGTAAACGTCTGCAGAACGTGTTGCTGTTGTCAGGCGGTGAGAAAGCGATGGCGGCGCTTGCACTCGTGCTGGGAATCTTCCATTATCGCCCGGCGCCGTTCTGTTTACTGGACGAGGTCGACGCTCCACTTGACGAAGCTAACGTGGGACGCTTTACTGATAAGGTCGTCCAGATGTCTGTTGACACACAGTTCATTGTTATCACGCATAACAAGCGGACGATGGAGATGGCCCGCGCGCTCTACGGCGTGACCATGGAGGAGGCAGGTGTCTCGAAGCTGGTGTCGGTAAAATTTGAGTGAGTAAGACAAAATCATTGCTGCAAGGTTTCCCCGCCGCGCTGATAGTTTTGAGCGCGGCGATTTCTATTTGTGCGCAAAATCCCGGCGGCACGAAGCACAATTCGCGTCCACAGCAGGTGGCTGACTCTTCGTCGATCAGCGAAACCGCGACGACCGATGCGGTGAAGTACAGCTACGAGTTTTCGCAGCCGAAGTTTTACGTCAAACACATCGTTATCGAACACGACGGGAATGGACGTGGCACGCTTACGTTTGAGCGGTTGAACGAAGACACGCCGGTTAGTGAGCCGATCGAGCTTTCGACCACGGCTCTCGCGCGTATCACGTCTCTTTGGCAGGGGCTACAGTTTCTGGATAGCGATACTGACTACCAGTCAGACAAACAGTTTCCTCATCTCGGAACGATGCGCATCACCATGCAGCGCGGTGAGCGTAAACGAGTTGCCGAATTCAACTGGACGAACAATTCTGAGGCTTCGAAGCTCGTGAACGAGTATCGCAAGGCCGCGGATCAGGCGATTCTGGTGTTTGATATTTCGATCGCGCGCGAGAACCAGCCGCTGAATGCGCCCAAGTTGATGGAGCTTTTCGAGTCGCTGTTGAAACGAGACGGGTTGTCTGATCCGCGCCAGCTCCTCAAACTCCTGCAGGATCTCAGCACGGATGAGCACGTCCCGCTCATTGCACGTAATCACGCCTTGCGGTTGATAAAGCAGATTCAAAAGTAGCCACAAAAAGGCACAAAAGGCACAAAAATGAATTTGTGCAGTTTGTGATGACTAGAGAAGAGTTCATTCTTGAGGTTTGGGAATCGATGGGGCGTGAGGTTGTGGGCGCCTCCGAGCTCGGTTTGATTCAGACCGCTTTTGTCGAGCGGTTTGGATTTGCGATTAGTCCGGCGTCGATTGCTCGTGTGCTGGCCGAATCTGGTGAACGACTCGTACATCCCGAGATTCTTCAAGCCGACGCGAGTTGGCGTCAGGAACAGTTATTCTTCACGGCGGAAGATCTCGATCTCGCGAACATTGAAGCTGCCACCCGACTGATCAATACGATTGAGAAGCGATTTGAGAAAGATGTGGCCGGGCAGGAGCATGTGCGGCAAGCGGTTCGTAGGCTCAAAAACGAGCTTGCGTCGCTCCCAGCCAACAATCAGCTAGCGACTGAAGTCGCACAATGGTTGACAGTTTGGCTGCAAAACCCGCAGATCTTCGCAGAATGGCTCACTTTGCGGCAGAATACACCTGAATTTCGCGAGCGTTTTTTATCCTGAGACTCGTCGTTCAAGATTCTGGAACTTTCACCCGTTTCAGAACGAATACCAATGACCGGCGGGCTCAATTGGCTTGATGAACCTAAAAAACGACCTTAGCGATACCGAACTTTTACGGTCGATGCTGGCGGGTGACGATGAAGCGCTAACCCTCCTCTATCGTCGCCGCCAGGCCGGAGTCTATCGATTTGCCCTGCAAATGAGCGGGTCGAAACCGATTGCCGAAGATGTTACTCAGGAAGTTTTTCTCTTCCTGATGCGCGAGGGGCATGTTTTTGACCCCACTCGCGGATCTTTGAGCGCATTTCTTTTTGGTGTGGCCCGCAATTTCGTGCTTCGTCGCCTCAGAGTCGAACAGTTGCTGGCCCCGCTCAATGATGATTCGGACGAGGAACTGCCGTCGTTGCACGCCACTGCAGATTTGTGTCCGCTTGAAGATCTGACGCGTGCGGAGACGATTGAATCAGTGCGTCGGGCAGTGTTGAGTCTGCCGGCGAAATATCGTGAGGTGGTCGTGTTATGCGAGCTTCAGGATGTCAGTTACGGCGAGACGGCGGAGATTCTGGGTTGCGCGATTGGCACTGTGCGTTCGCGTTTGCATCGGGCGCGAGCGCTGTTGCTTGCCAAGTTGCGACCGGTGGGGGAGTTTGAAGAACAAGCTGGTTCTGCGAGTGTGAAGTCAGCGAGGTGTTTCGCATGAACTGTCAAAAATTTGAAACTGTGGTGAGTGAGTTGGCTCGTGGCCAGATGATGGCTGCCGAGCTGCGCGGCGAAGCACTCGCGCACAGTGACGCGTGCGATGATTGCGCGCTGCGACTTCGCGACGAGCAGATGTTGACGCGCGGGTTGCAGTCGCTCGCGGCAGAGATGGATTCGCTGGAAGCGCCGGCGATGATCGAAGCCAACGTGCTGATGGCTTTCCGAGCACGTAAGGAGGTTGTCGCTGCTCCGGTTCCGCAAAGACGATTACCTTCTGCGTATTGGCTGGTGGCAGTGGCGGCGATGTTACTGATCGCGATCAGTGTGTTTGTGTTTCGTTGGACCAATCGACCGGTTGCAGATCCTCGGGAAGCGATTCGGCAGGAGCAGCCGCAAGAGAAACCGAAAGTCGTCGAGAACCCGGCGCCACAGTTGGTTCAGGATGTTGTCGCTCCCGATGACGATGTGGTGCCGGCCCCTCCGAAGCCACGACGAAATCGTTTCGCGAGTCTTAGTCGACCTGTAAACAACCAGGTCGCGAATCATGTAACGAACGAGATTGCGACGGATTTTATTCCCCTCAGTTACATGAACGCCGCCAGTCTTCAGGACGGCGGTCAGATAGTTCGCGTGCAGTTGCCGCGTTCGGCCCTCGTTAACTTCGGTCTCCCCGTCAATATGGACCGTTACAACGAGAAAGTTAAGGCTGATGTTTTATTCGGGGTCGATGGAACGGCCCGCGCCATACGTTTTGTTCAGTAGCCCGGAAAGGCCATGAAGGCCATGAAAGGATTGAAGATGAAAAGAGTATATGGAGTTCTGGTGGGAGCGATGCTGACGTCGCTAACGTGCGCCAGTGTCGCATTTGCACAGCAGCCCGGACCGGAAGGTAACGTCATAATCAGGCAACGCGTAATGCAGGGACCGGAAGGTGGACCACCGCCGCCGCCAGACGCGAACTTCGTGTTCATCGCCTCCGAGAGTTTTGGTGGCAAGGTCGTTAAGGGAGCGCCGTACTCAGGGGAATCGGTTACTGAAACGATCCAGACACTCTCCGACGGCAATCGCATCGTCAATCGCATGACGAGCTCAGTCTATCGCGACGGCGAGGGACGCACGCGTCGTGAGCAGAGTTTGAAAGGCCTGGGCATCTTCGGAGCCGGTGAAGAGCCACTTCAGACTATTTTCATCAACGATCCCGTGGCGGGAGTGACGTTTACACTCGATTCGCGATCAAAGATTGCGCACAAGAGTGTTCCGTTTACCTTTGAGTTCACCAAGAAACTGGATAAGGCTGGAGCCGTGGTTTCGGGGATCGAGAATCAACGGTTTGAGTTCAAGGTTGAACGAGGAACCGCGGTCGGTAGCAGCATGATCATGACAGCGCCAGGCCCCGGCATGCCGCATCCCGAGCTTGACCAGTTGCGCGTTGAGGGTGGTGGCACGGCAGGAACAATGGTGTTCAAGACCAAGCCGACTTCCAACTCCAACGAAGTAAAAGAGCAGCTCGGCAAACAAAATATCGAAGGTGTCGAAGCCGAGGGCACGCGCACTACGGTAACGATTCCGGCCGGTGAGATTGGCAACGAACGACCGATCGAGATCGTCAGCGAGCGCTGGTACTCACCGGAGCTGCAGCTCGTGGTCATGACGCGCCACAGCGATCCACGTTTCGGCGAGACGACCTACAAACTGACAAACATCAATCGCAGCGAACCGGCCAAGTCACTCTTCGAAGTGCCTTCCGATTACACTGTCAAAGAAGGCCCCGTCGGACCAAAGGTCGCGCCACTTCCTCGCAAGAAGACCGCGAATCCTGAATAAGGCCACAAAAGGCACATAAAGCACAAAAGGCACAAAGAAGAATCGCTCTTCTTTATGTGCCTTTTGTGCTTTATGTGCTTTTTGTGGCCCTATTCTTCTTCCTCGCCGCCCTTGATGCGTCCTTCAGCACGTGACTGTTCGACGATCTTTTGCGCGAGTTGACCCGGGACCGGATCGTAGTGAGAAAACTGCATGTGGAACGAACCACGTGCGGCTGTGATCGAGTTGAGCGTCGATTGGTAATTCAACATTTCAGCCATCGGCACCTGTGCTTTGATCACCTGTTGCTTACCGCTCGTCTCCATTCCCTGCACGCGGCCGCGACGTGAATTCAGATCGCCCATGATGTCGCCGGCGTACTCCTGCGGCGCCGCAATCTCAACATCCATCACCGGCTCGAGTAGCGATGGCTTAACTTTTTCCATCGCCGCTCGAAACGCCTTTCGTCCTGCGGCTCGGAACGAATGCTCGTCGGAATCTACCGGATGATACGAACCGTCGACCAATTGCACCTTGAAATCCACCAGTGGATAACCGGCAATCGCGCCCGACTTCGCCGCCTCGATAATTCCTTTTTCAATCGCCGGCCGGAACTGTTGCGGGACGGAACCACCAAAGATCTTGTCTTCGAAAACAAATCCACCACCGCGCGGCATCGGCTCAAACACACACTTGCAATCGCCAAACTGCCCGCGACCGCCAGTCTGTTTCTTATGCCGGCCCTGGACTTCAGCTCGCTGCGTGATCGTCTCCTTGTACGGAACCTTCGGCGGATGAAGCGTGACTTCGACGCCGTACCGTTTCTTCAACTTCTCGACGACCGTCTCGACGTGCAACTGCCCCGAACCCGCAAGCAGAAACTCTTTCGTTTGTGCGTCGCGGCTGAAGTGAAGCGCCGAATCTTCTTCGAGGATCTTGTGCAGTGCCACACTGATCTTCTCTTCGTCCTGGCGTGATTTTGGTTCGATCGCGAACGCGATCGCGGCTTCCGGATACTCAACCGGATCGTAAACAATCGGCGACTGCTTATCGCAAAGCGTGTCGCCGGTTTGCGTTTCCTTCAACTTCACACACGCAATAATGTCGCCGGCATGTGCTTCAGTAACTTTGTCGAGTTGTTTGCCCTGAATCACGTGCAACGCGCCGAGGCGTTCGGCGGTGCTGCGACTGGAGTTGAATACGTTTGCGTCAGTCGACAAGTGGCCGCTGATGATTTTGAAAATGTTGATGCGTCCCGCAAATGGATCGGCGACGGTGCGGAAGCAGTAAGCAGAGAATGGCTCGCTATCGCTGTACTTGCGCCCGATTCGTTCTGCGTCGGGAGCCGCATCAACCTGCCGTCCCCACTCCGCTTCGTGATGCGCCGGATCGGGAGCGTAGTCGACAAGGGCATTCAGCAGTGCACGCAAACCAACCTGCGTGACGCTCGAGACGGCGAACACCGGACAGAGTTTACTTTGTGCGATGGCGTTGTTGATGTTTGGCAGAATGTCTTCTTCGTCGAGCGTTCCCTGTTCGAAATACTTCTCCATCAACTGATCGTTCGATTCGGCGACGAGTTCGACCAGTCGCTCGCGAGTCTTATCGACAAACTCACGGCCTTCACTCGGAATGTCGATCTCTTTCGCCTGGCCGTCGGCGCCCAGCTCATAAGCTTTCATGTGGACCACGTCCACCACACCACGAAAATCTTTTTCTTTTCCAATCGGTAATGTGAAAGGAATGATGGCTCTACTAAATGTCTTCTGCGCGCTTTCGAGGGCGACGCCAAAATCCGCGTGCTCTTTGTCGAGCTTGGTGATCACCATGACCCGCGGGACCATGAATTCATTTGCATACGCCCACGTCTTTTCCGTTTGCACTTCAACGCCTTTGACACCGTCGACCACGACGATGGCGCAATCGGCGACGCGAAGTGCCGGGCGGGCGTGCGCCACAAAGGCGGCGTATCCGGGAGTGTCAATAAAATTAAGCTTTGTATCGCGATGTTCGAGATGTGCGAGTGCGGTATTTAGAGTGATTTTGCGAGCAATGGAATCGTCTTCAAAGTCGGTGACCGTGGTTCCCTCGTCGACCTTACCCCAGCGCGGTGTGGCTCCGGCGACGTAGAGAAGCGAGCTGACGAGCTGCGTCTTCCCTGCGTCGCCGTGTCCAATGACAGAGAGGTTTCTGATGGCTTCGGTCGGATAGACTTTCATACTTTTGATTCCTTTCAGGCATGCGAATTTTTGGCGAAGGTGTTGAGGCAGTAATTTATCTGACCGCCCACGTCAAAGCAAGTTCAGGCTTTATCCACAGATTACACAGATTGGTTTTATTCATCTGTGGAATCTGTGGATAGCCATCTTTCGGCCTCCCGATTGCATCTGAAAGCGCTGGAATAGGAGATAGTGAAAGACATGTATTACAGAAAGGTCCTCGCTTGGGCCGTGGCGGTTTTGATTGCACTTTCGTCGCTCGGAGTAGCGTCAGCCAAAGCGAGTGGTAGTAAAGAAAAAAACGAGCAGAAGAGCCTACAGGGGATCGAGCCTTTGAATCTTGCGGTGCTGATTCAGGATGACCTGATTCCGCAAGTGGGTAACGAGCTAGGGGTAACGAAGGATTTCATTCGTTCTTTGCCGGACGGTTCGCGAGTGATGGTTGGTTACATCACCACCGGTACGTTGCAGGTCAGACAGCCATTTACTACTGACCTGGAAAAGGCTGCGAAGTCTTTACGTATTCCGCTGGCATCGCGAGGTAGTTCGGCTTTCAATCCGTATGTTGAAGTGGTGGAAGCACTGAAGAAGTTTGACAGCAGTTGGACCAGCGCCAACGCGGTGTTGCTGATCTCAGATGGATTGGACACGTCGCGCGGGTTTGATTCAACCGCAGCGGGTCATACGGTCGACATTGAACGAACGATTTCAGAAGCGAACAAGCGGCACATTGCAGTCTTCAGTTTCTATGCACCGTCGGTTGGTCTGACGAGCCACAGCCTTTTGGCGGCGAGCTACGGACAGAGTTCACTCAACCGGGTTAGCAACGAAACTGGTGGCCGGGCGTTTTTCCAGGGTACGACTGGTTTTGTGACTTTCGATTCGTACTTCTCGCGGTTGCGCGATACGCTGAATCGGCAGTACGCACGGGCGCGGTAATTTGAATAGGTTGGTATAGAGGGAAATAGGTCCTATAACTTTTATAGGACCTATTTTTCTTTTGTGGTAAATTATCCTCTGTCCGGACACCTGCCGGCGGCGTTCTTGTCCTGAAAAAAAACGACCTACTCAATAGTCCAAAGAAGTGCGCGAATATTGTCTCATCGTTGAAGGCGCGTATCTTGACGAGTCTGAGGCCGAGCACGCTCTGCGTGATCCATTCATCGAAGATTGGGTTGAGCAGACGGGCCGCTTTCGTATCCATAACATGGACGAGATTCTGATTGCTCCCGGTGTGACCCTCGGGTCGCTCGGAGTGGTGATGCTCGATGACCGCGTGTTTGAGATTGCCAGCACCGATCCCGAACATCCATTAACCGAGCACAAAGCGCAAGCAGTTGCGGAAGCGTTGCGACGCCAGGATATGTTTGACGAAATTAATACTGAGCCACGCAGTGAGTAGCCCGAGCGAAGAGTCTTTTCTGGCGGGTCGGGTTCTGGTGGTGGTGGGAGACATCACGCAACAGGACGTTGCCGCTATCGTCAATGCTGCCAACTCGACTTTGCTCGGAGGTGGCGGTGTCGATGGAGCGATTCATCGCGCCGGCGGACCCAGAATCCTTGAAGAGTGTAGACAGATTCGAAAGACCGCTTATCCCGATGGTCTACCTACGGGACAAGCCGTGATCACCACGGGTGGTAACCTGCTTGCGAAGTACGTGATTCACACTGTTGGACCAATCTATGGTCGTGAACCCGATCGCCAGGCAGACCTGCTCGCCGCCTGTTACCAAAACTCTTTAGCACTCGCACGCCGGCACGGGGTCGCTTCCATTGCCTTTCCATCCATTTCGACTGGCGCCTTTGGCTATCCAAAGGCCGAAGCCGCGAAGATTGCATCCGCCGCTATCAGGCAGTTTTTGACCGCGGATCCGCAAGTTGAACAGGTACGCCTCGTCTTTTTCCACCAACGAGACGCGGGCGTATTTCTCCAGTACCAGGAATTTTAGTAGACTCTCCAGCTTTGCTGCCCGCGCAAAACCTTTGACGATGATTGAAACCACAGAAATCGAACAACGTGTGGTGCGGAAGAATACATTGCCCGCACCGCTGATTCCGCTCGAGCGACTGGCCTGGAACTACTGGTGGAGTTGGGCCGCTGACGGCGCCAGTGTCTTTCGCGATCTCGACTCAGAGATCTGGGAAGAGTGTGAACATAACCCGCGACAACTGCTGGCCCGGACTTCAGCCTACCGGCTCGCCGAAGCTGCCACCGATCCTGTTTACCTTGAACGGGTGCGTCGTCTTGACGCCAGTTTTCAGGCGTACATGACTTCGTCGCCGCATCTGCAAAACACCGGCATCACGCTGGAACATCCCGTCGCATATTTTTGCGCGGAGTTTGGGGTTCACACTTCGTTACCACTCTACTCCGGTGGACTCGGCATTCTCGCCGGCGATCATCTCAAGTCAGCCAGCGATCTCGGCTTGCCGCTTATCGCCGTTGGTTTGCTTTATCGTTACGGATACTTTCGCCAGCGCTTGCGTACCGACGGTTGGCAGGAAGAACACTACGGTGAGACGTTTCCAAACGATCTGCCGATTCACTTGATCAGAAATCCGGACAACACACCGCTTCGCATCGAAGTTTTGATCCGCGAACGCAATGTGTTGGCCCAGGTGTGGCGCGCAGACGTTGGTCGTGTCGCGCTTTATCTCCTCGATACAAATATTCCTGAAAACGCTGAAACCGATCGCTGGGTAACCGGACATCTTTATGGTGGCGATCGCGAAACACGAATCGTGCAGGAGATGCTGCTCGGCATCGGCGGTGTTCGTCTGTTGCGCAAACTCGGCGTGACGCCGCACGTTTTTCATCTCAATGAAGGTCACTCGGCGTTTCTCACCCTCGAACTGGCGCGCGAAGTCGTCCAGTCGGAAGGTCAACCGTTCACGGCGGCGATGGAGCGGGTGAAACAGCAGTGTGTCTTCACCACGCATACGCCTGTTGCCGCTGGGAACGACGAATTCGATCCGGCGCTGGTCATGCGTGCGTTTGGACCAGGCTACTTCAAGGAGCTTGGCTTAACTGACGACGAGTTCATGGCGCTTGGTCGTGTCGATCCGGCAATCAAAACGGAGCGTTACGGCTTAACGCCGCTGGCGATTCGCATGTGTCGATCTACGAACGGTGTGAGTCGCAAACATGGCGAAGTGTCGCGCGCGTTGTGGCAACAACTCTGGCCCAATCGACCGGTCGAAGACGTTCCCATCACGTACATCACTAATGGCGTTCACGCACCGACGTGGATCTCTCCGCTGCTGCGTGACTTGCTTGAACGATATGTGGGCCAGGATTGGGAAACAAAACTTCGTAACCAGGAAGTTTGGACCAACGCAGTGGCTCAAATTCCCGACGCGGAGTACTGGAACGCGCATCTGCGTTTGAAGGAGCGGCTCGTCGCTTTCATTCGGCAACGCTCATTGCAAACGCGTATCACGGCGGGAGAGCGCGCCGATTTCATCGAAGCTGCAAAGACGATGTTCGATCCGTCGGCGTTGACTATCGGATTTGCGCGTCGTGTCGCAGGTTATAAGCGTTGGAATTTGTTGTTGACTGATCCGCAGCGCTTGCTACGCATCATCAACGATGCAGAGCGTCCGGTTCAGTTTGTTTTTGCCGGCAAGGCTCATCCGCAGGACGAAGGATCGAAGTTAGTGCTGCAACAGCTCGCGCAGTGGAAATACGATCCGGCTGTCAGACAGCGTGCAGTTTTTCTGGAAGATTACGATCAGGAGATCGCTCGCCAACTGGTCCAATCAGTTGACGTCTGGTTGAACGTTCCGCGGCGCCCGCAGGAAGCTTCCGGCACGAGCGGAGAGAAGGTGGCCATCAATGGCGGCTTGAATCTCTCGATTCTGGATGGCTGGTGGCTCGAGGGTTACGACGGGACCAACGGCTTCGCCATTGGAAACGGAAACGATCGTGCGGACGTTTCGAAGATTGATGCGCTTGATGCCGAAGCGCTTTATCGCACGCTCGAATTGGAAGTCGTGCCGCTCTACTACAACCGCGACAACGACGGAATTCCTCAACATTGGATCGCGATGATGAAGCGTGCCATCGAGACCCTCGCGCCGAAGTACAACAGCGATCGAATGGTTGAAGAGTACGCCCGAAAGATCTATCCACAGATTGCACAGATTCGTTAAACTCTCTGTGTATTCTGTGCGATCTGTGGCTCTCAGATGAAATACTGCACCACCTGCAAAGCAAAATACGACGACAGCGTCAGCTTCTGTTCGATTGATGGTGAGGTGCTCGAGGCCGATCCGGCTTCAATTGTCGATACGGTCCTCGACGGCCAGTACCAGATGGAAGCGCTGCTCGGCAAAGGCGGAATGGGAGCAGTTTATCGAGCCCGCCACATCCTCCTCGGCGACCGAGTGGCCATCAAAGTTCTTCCTCCTGAAGTCAGAACGAATGCAGAGTGGTTGCGGCGATTCCGGCGGGAAGGTCAGGCCGCTCGTCGTTTTCGTCATCCCAACTCAGTCACCGTTTACGATCTTCGCACGTCTGCCGACGGTACCATCTACATGGTGATGGAGTATGTCGAAGGTCATACTCTCGATCACGAAATCAAGACTCGTGGAAAGTTTACCGCCAAAGAAGCTCTCGAAGTTCTCACACCAATTATGAGCGTTCTCGACACCGCGCACTTGATGGGTGTGGTGCATCGCGACTTGAAACCCGAGAACATCATGGTTGGAAACCCGGCTGAGAACGGCGAGCCGGTCGTGAAGTTGCTCGATCTCGGTATCGCGAAGATGCGTGAGATTGCGGGTGGTGACAACGGCGGCAACACGGCGCTGACGATGGCAGGCCAGGTGCTTGGGACTCCTTATTACATGTCGCCCGAACAATGGGGCGAGATCCCACGCGATCAGAACGTTGAGATCGACGGCCGCGCTGATATCTACAGTCTCGGTCTCGTCTTCTACGAAATGATTCTCGGCCATCGCTGTTTCTCCGGGAACACTTTGCATGAGTTACGACGCGAGCACGTCAACACCAGACCGCAACCGTTATCCGAGCTTGTGGCTGACGTTCCACGCGGTTTCAGTGATGCGATTGAACGCGCGACCGCAAAAGACCGGGGTGATCGTCAGGCCAACGCGCGTGTTCTCGCGGAAGAATTGCGAGTCGGGCTCAACACACCGAGTAGCCCGACCGGGTCACTTGCAGATCAATCGGCGGCGCTGACGGAAACGATCGCTGTCACCGATCGTGTGGCAACGAATGCCGACGTTAACGCGGCGACAATTCTCACGGCCGACGCTACTCCGACATCAGCAGTGGGACGAGTGCTGCCGAAGGATGATGGACCTGTTTTTGAACCCGCGAAACCGCAACCGTCTGCACCGGTTCGCGATGCATCAGCAACTGTAGTTGAATCAGCGGCGATGGCGTCGAGTGTTACGGTACCGCAAGTTCCGCGACCTGCACCGGCGCCCGCAATGCCGTCTCCGGCTCCGCCCGTGGCGCCTGCTTCGAAGAGTAAAGCCGGATTGTTAATCGGTGTTGGTGTTCTTGTCCTGATTCTGCTTGGTGCTGGTGTCGGAGGCTTCCTGCTCTGGAATAAATCCCGCACCAGCGGCGGGACAGGTACATCTACGTCCAACACGAGTAGCACCGCAGTGGCGACCACGCCAAAAGAAATCAGTCGTTACTGGCTGGATCTCGAACCCGCGGCGTCAGGTGGGCCAAGGGCTCAGGTGGCAGGCTTAGTCCCACTCGCTTCCGGCCAGCTATTCCGCTTTCATTTCACGTTTGATGAGGATGGTTATCTTTACATCGTCGGTCCCGGAGAAAACAATCAGCCCACAGCTTTTCTGACCGCAAAACCTTCGCCGAATACTGGCCTGACGAGCAACCGGGTCAGCAAAGGTCAGCAATTCATTTTCCCGAACGGCGACATCAGTCTGGGGCTCGATAAAACACCTGGGACTGATAGTTTTACCGTCATTTTCTCGAAATCGCCTTTATCGTCCCCGGTCTGTCTGAATGGACCGGTAACCGGCGAACCGATCGCGACCGGTCAACTGGCCGAGTTTAAGACCTTCGTCTCGCAGTTTCAGGCAAAACCCCCCATGACTGAACTGGACGACTCAAATCCGAAGGCGCCGTTTGTAAAAGTTAAGACCGCGCCCGACCAAAGCAACAATCCTCTTGTCTTCGACATCCGTATTCAGCACAATTAGCCCTTTGCCCGGGCACACGCTAATGTAACCTCTGGCCGAATGAGCTTCGTTTACAGGTGAACAACAAGGAGATCCCGTAATGCGACTAAGTGTGATGGTTTTTGGACTCGTTTGTGTCTGCGCTTTGGTGATCGGAGTCGCGGCGCCGCTGCCGCAGGACGACGAAGATGTGCGCGGCGCTTTTCTGACCTCCCGGCCAAAAGAAAAGGTAAGTGGCGGCTCCAATACTACCGCGAAGCCAAGCAGACGAACGCCACCCAAGTCCGGTGGCGGAACGAATCCCGGGAAAAAACCGCCCGACAAGACTCCGATAAACCCGAACCCGGGAACCAAACCACAGCCAGTTGATCCGGTTACGCCTGTCAATGCCCGTCGTATCGGACTGGGAGTGACGTTGTTTATGCGTGATTCGAATGGTCTGGCAGTGCGTGTGGATCCGGATCATGTCTTCCGCAAAGGTGATCGCGTTCGCATATTGCTGGAAACGAATAGCGACGGATATCTGTACATCTTCAACACTACGGACGACGGTCCCGCGACTTTGATCTATCCCGACGTCGACCTTGACGATGCGGGCAACTACCTTCAGGCACACGTGCCGTTTGAGATTCCGGCGAGTTCGTCGCCTGAGGAGCGACTGCGTTGGTTTGCTTTCGACGAGGTTGCGGGCACTGAACATATTTTCTTCGTTTTTACGCGTGAACCATTAGGCGGCGTTCCTATTGAGGACGATCTGATCGCCTTTTGTCGCGAGGCGAAAGAACGTTGCCCGATCAAACCGAGCACCGAGATCTGGACTGCGGTTCAGAAAGAGATGCAGGAGCCACTCAAAACCGACAAATCACAGCAATACGGCCGGGCGCAGACGGCGGGTGAAACAGAGGCAACGGCGCGTGGGTTTGGACTGGCAAAGGATGACCCGCAGCCCTCGTTGGTGATGATGGCTTCATCCGCTCGCTCTAAGCTCGTCGCCACCTTGGATTTAATTCATAAGTGAGCACTAAAACGATTATGTGATTTTTTGTGCCTCTTTTTGGCTCGAAAGGGAAGTGAAATGAGTTGTACCAGGAAAGTCATGAGTCTTTCGTTGGTTCTGATGCTTTTGCTGGCGCCGGTTGTTTCAGCGCATCCGAGCACGTCGCCGGTTCCGCCGCAGACTGATTCGGCCAGCACTGCGTTGCATGAGGGACGGCGTTTGTTGAAGCGCGGACAGGCAGATAAAGCTCTCATTCAATTGCGTAACGCGCTAAATCTTTACACCACCGCGAAAAACAACAGCGGCATGGCCGCCGCCCATAATGAACTCGGCGATCTCTACATGCGGCAGGGCCAATACCAGGTTGCTCTCGATCATTATCAAAAGGCATTCGATGGATTCATCGCGCCCGATCCGAAACGCGATGCCGTAAATGCCGGCGTAGCTTCAGCAGTTGCACCGGCGGCAGCGACTGCGGCAGCGAGTACAGCCGCGGCAGCCGTGGGCGACGACAAGTACAACGCCAACCTGATACTCGCCAAGCTGGGAGAGGTAAATTTCCGTCTCGGAAGAACGGCCGATGCGAAATCAGCTTACGGTCGAATGGTGGTTCAGAAACCTGAAGGCGCCGCCGCGAAAGTGGGGCGCAGATTTGGCGGTCTGAGCGCGATCACCGGTGCTATTTCGACTGGAAACGTGAGTGTATCGGCACCGACGAGTGCCTTAACTGTCGCGCTTGAAGCGAAAAAGGAACTCAGTGAATACCGCGTCTCAATCGTCTATTCCAGTTACGAGCTAGGAATGGGCCGCCTTGATTACGCTGATGGTGATCTCGAATCGGCAAACAAACATTTTCAGAACGCTCTCGAAGCAACCAGCAGCAGCCTCGCCGGAATAGCAAAGCTCGGACAGGTCAGACGCTTTCGTGCCGCAGCGCGTACGAGTCTCGGGGACGTTGCACTACGACAAGGCAAGTTTAAGGACTCGACGAAGTATTACAACGACGCTAAAAAAGGCGCCCAGGAGGATAAGCGTCTCGATCTGATGTGGCCGGCACAACGTGGACTGGGCCGCAGTTTATGGCTCCAGGCAGCGCAGGAAAAAGATCAGAAGAAGGGATTGGCGCTGCGTGACCAGGCCGTCGCGAACTACCGCGAATCACTAAACACGATCGAAACATTGCGACAGGGAAGTCTGCGTGCTGATGAATCGCGTACGACGTTTATTGCCTCGATCAAAGACGTGTTCGACGAAGCGGCGGCAGCTAACGCCGCCCTCGCGCTGATGACAAACCCGACGGCGGGCGCGCCGTTGAGCGGCAAATCACTCGACTATGCTGCCGAAGCGTTTCGCATCAACGAGCAGTCGAAAGCTCGCTCCCTGCTCGACATGTTGAGCGAAACTGATGCTGCGATCACCGAAGGTGTGCCGGCTGAGTTACTAAAACGCAAACAGGAAAACCTCGATCGCCAGCAGGATATTGCCGACGTTTTGACCGGAATCAGTATTTCTACTGAAGAAGTCAAAAAGAAACCAAATGAGCTCGATTCAGATCTCGAGAAGTTGCAGCTCGAATACGAAGAGATCGAGAACCAGATTCGTACAGCCAGTCCGCGCTACGCGTCGCTTACGGCCAACAAACCGTTGACGCTCGCAGAAGTTCAACAGAACGTGCTCGACGATCAGACCGTGCTGGCGGAGTACGCCCTACAAGCCGATGACTCGTATCTGTTTGTTGCGAGCAAGAGTGCTGTCAGTCTTTTCAAACTGCCGCCGCGGACGAATATCGACAGGCTCGCGATGGAGTTGCGCGCGCAATTGATTCCCTCGAAGCTTCAGCGACGCATTGTTGGCATCGACGTAACCGAAGCGAATCGCGGTCTGGGGATCGCTGCCACTGCGCCTGAGGACGCCGCGCCATTTATCGCGGCCTCGAATGCGCTTTACAAAGTCGTGCTTGAACCAGCCGCGGGAATGGTTGGCGAGAAGCGACTGATGGTCGTCGCCGATGGCGCGCTCAACTACATTCCTTTCGAAGTATTGCTCAAGACTTCAGACCCCGGAGACTTTTCGTCACTAAATTATCTGGTCAAGTCAAACGAGGTTATTTACGCGCCTTCCGCGTCGGTTGTCGGCGCTATCAAACAGCAACGAACAAAGAATACTGGCCGCGCCATGCTGATTATTGCCGACCCGGTGTTCAATTCAAACGACGCTCGGGCACAGAAGCGAGCCCCAGCGCCGGCGAGTGACGCAGACGTCAGAGGTCTTGGCATTCAAAGCGCCGTGGCAGATGTCAGCGGCACGGCGCCAGTGATGAACGCACAAATGGAAGGACTGCCGCTCGCTCGCCTCAACGGTACGCGTACGGAAGCCGACCAGATTTCGAAGCTCGCAAAAAGCTCAGGTGGCCAGGCTGACGTTTGGCTCGATCTCGACGCAAACGAAGACAATCTCGCCATTCGCGACATTAGTAAGTACCGCGTTATTCACGTCGCCACCCACGGCCTGTTGAACGCAGAACGGCCACAGTTCACGGGCGTTGTCCTTTCGCTCGTGGGTAACAAAACACACGACGGCTTTGTGCGCACCGACGAAGTCTTCAATCTTCGCCTCGGCTCACCGCTCGTGATGCTGTCGGCCTGTGAAACAGGTCTCGGCAAAGAGAAGCGAGGCGAAGGCGTGATGGGACTCACGCGTGCGTTCATGTACGCCGGTGCGCCGACCGTTGGCGTTAGTCTCTGGTCCGTGGCAGACAAGTCCACCGCCGACCTGATGACTGATTTTTACAAACGGTTATTGAGCGCCGAAGGCACCACCTCCTCGAGCGCGCTTCGCGGCGCGCAGTTAGCCATGATCACCGGCAAGAAATACAGCGCACCATTTTTCTGGGCGCCGTTTGTTCTTGTCGGCGACTGGAATTAGCCACAAAGTTTAGCCACAAAAAGGCACAAAAAGCACAAAACAGAATGTTAGTGCTTTGGTGCCTTTTGTGTTGGCCATTTTCGCCGTCTCAATTCGAGCAGACTTCCAATTCCAGTCAGCAATAGAAACGCACTCGTCGGTTCGGGAATCGTCGCCGTGGCTGCGCTAGTTCCTTCCACCACGATGTTGTCGATGCGATTGTTTCCGGTCGACGACGACGCACCGTTGAAAACAATTCGAAATGCGGCGTTCGGATTGTTGTTCAGCCCCACGATTGCCGCGAGACTGAAGACAAACGGCACTGCTCCAAACGCGGTCGCGGGTGTGAACGGTGGATTGAGATCAACAAACGAAATCCCGTCGAGACTGTACTGGAATTGATTACTGTTGAAGCCGGTGCTCGTTCCCTGTGTCGCAAAACTGACGACGATATTTGAAAAGCCCGCAGTGCTGACCGCAAGGGTAATGTTTCGGCCATTGTTGGCGTTTCCCGTTCCACCTTGTAATGAAAGCGCCTGCCCGGCTGGATTTCCCAGTCGGGCGTTGGTTGCGGTGCCTGCCGCAAACAAGACATTCGCCGAGTTGAAGTTGGTCGTAAGCGTGCCGCTACCGTGGTCCACGTTTAGATCCGAGTCATTGAAATTCCAGATCGCAATCTCGTCGGCATTTGCTGCCTGCGAAGCTGCGACGAAAATCAATAGAGCACAGATGAGGTTGAAAGGAATTCGTCGGGTGAGACGAAAATTTGGTCTTAAAAACATACACGTTCTCCTTGTCGATGAGGTTATGGACGCAGATCGTCCCCATGGAGAAAGCAGTTGAATCTTTATAAGAGACTCGTGAGGCTCGTCGAAAAGTTAGGGCAGGCTCTGAGGACAGCCAGCTTTCTCTGTAAGCTCAGGCACAATATGACGATTCTGTTTTCTCGTCAACAGAAATGTGTCCGCTTCACGACGCGCAATTTCAACTCGAACAGTTATAATGCCCCGCAGAGATTTACGACAGGAAACACCGAACTATGGGAAACAACTTCTTTAAGATCGACAACCACGATGCGCTCGAGAATCTGTTGACAGATTCGACGAAGCGCCCGGTGATTATTTTCAAACACAGCAACGCCTGCTCGATCAGCGCGCGAGCTTATCGCGAAATGGAAAAGGTAGAAGGCGTCAATATCCTCGAGGTTCAATCGGCCCGGGCTGTTTCGAACGAATTCGCAGATCTGACCGGCGTGCGCCATGAAACACCACAAGTCGTCATCCTGCGCGACGGCAAAGCGGTTTGGAATGCTTCACATTTTGATGTGGTGGCAGCAGATGTCATGAAGGCGGTTGAATCTCATAGTTGATTGGTTACTAATGGAACCACGCGGCGCGGCGATTGAGCCAAGAGAAATCAAGCATGAAGACGATTTTAATATCAGCATCGTCTGGGCTGACGACAAGCGTTGCCGTTACCGAGCCGCCGATTTACGACGCTCGTGTCCGTGCGCTCAATGCGTCAACGAGTGGACTGGCGAACGCATGTTGAAGGCCGAGAGTATTTCTGAGACTATTGAAATCCGGGATCTCAGCATCGTCGGGCGTTATGCGCTCAACTTTCGCTGGAGCGATGGTCACGAAACGGGGATTTACAGTTTTCGATACCTGCGTGAACTCTGTGAGAGTCAGGATGCAGCATCATGAACGAACGCGATTTTTTCAACGAGAAAGAAGAAGTTAAAAAGGCGACCTATAGCTGTCCGCACTGCCGCGAGCGTGGCGAGTACGACGTCCGCTGGCTGAAACGTACGAGGAAACCACAGCCTCCACGCGGCGCCAACGAACACGATCGCGCTCGTTTCGAAAAGTCGCGCGATTACCTCGTGCGGATTGACGACATGCTGGCCTGCCGCAACGCCCGTTGCCGGCGTCGCTTCGAAATCCCGAGTTCGCAGTCAGTTGTTTTTATCTAAGCCGCGGATCGGACGGATCTCAAGCCGGATCTTCACAGATCGAGCAAAAAGCCGACACTCGTCGGATTATTCTCAAACAACTCGGTAAAAATCCTTCAAAAGCGCCCCAATTTCGTGGCTTGTCGGTTGCACTTGTGTCAATCGCCATAGATCTCTCCGGATTGAGAATACAAAATGATTGATAGTCAACAATTCGCTGGTGCGAGTAAATCCAACACTTCTTTCCTGACGCCGTTTGAGCGACGGCTGGCCCCAAGGCTACTGCCGCATTTTCCGTCGTGGCTTCAGACTTATCACCTGACGATGCTGACGCTCGTCTGGTCGTCGCTCATCCTGCTGTTTTCCTATTGGGCAGCGCGCGACTTGCGCTGGCTGTGGGGCGTTTCAGCGATGATCGCGCTGCAATACGCCACAGACCATTACGACGGGAAACTGGGGAAATTTCGGGGAACGGGTCTGGTCAGGTGGGGATATTACATGGATCACCTGCTCGACTACTTTTTCCTGTGCTCGGTCATAATCGGCTATGCCTTCATTCTTCCGGAACGTTCGCGGCTCCAGGTTCTGATTCTGCTGGCGATTTGTTCCGGCTATGAAGTGAGCACGTTTCTGATGTTCGCCACCACCGACCGGTTCAAGATCAGCTACTTCAAGCTCGGACCGACGGAATTTCGGCTGGCGCTAATCATTATTAACGGTTTATTGGCGCATTACGGCACCCGCAATATGATTAACGGTCTGAAATACGTCAACATCGGCGGTGCCATCGGGCTCGCGCTCATGATTTACAAAACTCACAGGGTTATTTGGTCAATCGACATGGAAGCAAAGAACGGTCAACTCGCCCCGAAAACGTAGCGTGTCTCGCTACAGGTGTGACTGTTCTGTTGCCTGTGTACGGTTTGCGACCGTCCATACCCCGAATAAGTTGCTGTGAAAAATAATTTTCCGAAAAGTGGCCCTTTTTTCGACCAACGTGCGCGTTACCGGATGTGGCCTATTCTTTGCAAGGCTAATCGCCGTCCGACGTTCTAAGTTTTACTAATTTTGGGAACTGTGTGGCGAGAATTTCGTTAGGGTACTTACAAGATCCAAACGAACTCGAAATCAAAGCAATGTCTGAGAAGAAAACAATTCGTATCATAAAAAAGGGCGAGAAATCCCGTCCAGTCGTTAAGGCAAAAGCTGCATCCGCTCGTGAAACAGCGCGCGATATGGTTGAAACCGTCAGCAATTGGGTCAATGAGTTTCAGCAAAAACGCCGCGTGGAAACGACCAACGCGTTACGGATGCTTGCCAAAACGCCACGGGGTAGCGAAGCCTAGTTACAACTAATAAGAACGCCGGACTCTAAAAAACTATGGCGCGAGACGGGTTTGTCCCATCTCGCGCCTTCTTTATTGCCCGAAATTAATTTGACAGTGGTTTTCCGCCGGGCGTAGCATCGCGATTCAACTACGAAGACGAGTGGAGGCTGAATTATGGTAAGAAGGAGTTCTCCACGAAAAGGGAAGCGACCGAGCGCGCGTCCTGTGTTTGACACGATTCGCAAGCCTGGTGCGCCGCCGGGACATCCGCTGTCACGAGCTAAGCCGGATGAGGTAGCGCGACCGGCGGGTCGCAAAGCGAAACACAAGCGACGGCCGGACACGACAGAAGAAGATGTCTGAATCTGCAACAGCCCCAAAAGACGACTACGCCATCTCGCGGAGGTTTATCACCCAGGCGATAGAGTTTCTGCTGAATGACTATCTCCCAAAAATTGAACGTTGTCTTGAGAAGCTAACCGACGAGCAGATTTGGTGGCGTGCAAATGAGGAATCGAACAGCATCGGCAATCTCATCCTGCACCTCTGCGGCAATGCGCGCCAATGGATCATCTGCGGCGTCGGCTCGCAGCCTGATCAGCGCAACCGGGACGCGGAGTTCGCACAGCGCGATTCGATCCCGCGGGCCGAACTCCTATCGTTGCTTCGTTCAACTCTCTCCGAGATCCAAACCACTCTGCTAGCTCTCGACCCCACAACAATCCTGGAGCGTCGCAAAATACAGGGCCACGACGTCGACATCCTCGAAGCCATCTTCCACGTCACCGAACACTTCTCGATGCACACCGGCCAGATCATCATGCTCACGAAGATGCTGACCTCTTCGGACCTGCGTTTCTACGGCTTCGAAGATGGTGTGCCCGTCGAGCGTTGGCATTCTGGTCCGTCTGGTTCATCTTAACGGGGTTGTAGCCGACGTAACCCTGACGCTGAATGTCACTCGAAAGTTATTATTGGGATTGTTGTCTCCTATGCCGGGATCCTCCGTTATCGACCCTTGGGACGAGAACGAAAGTCTTGCGAGGGTTTTGGCCGAGTCAAAAGAGATAAAAGTTGTCGCCTCTCCTGTCGGATCGTCAAAGCCGCCATGAGACTTGTACTGGCTGACACTAAACTCTCGTTCTGCGAAGCTGACGGCGTCGGCGCAGGGCGCATACGGGTTGAAGACCTTGCCGAATTGATCTTCAATGTAATCGCCCTCCCAGCCCCCGACGAAAAGTCTGAAACTCTTACCCGCTGGAATGTAGATTTCGAAAGGCTGGTTGAAATTAAACACCGCCGCCGCCCCTGACGGAACGGGGAAGGGCATCCCCACTCCAGGCCCGATCGAGATCGGATGCTTTTTGGAGTAAGTAGTGTCCCATGCACGTCCCAATCCCTTATTCATAATGTCAGAGGCTCCGGTGAACTCATTGAGAAAGATCCACTTGCCGCCGATGTCTCCAAACAACCTGTATTCGCCGGGGTCGGAATCATCGCCCTCGCTCTTGTCTTGAATTTCAACATTTTGAAAGGTCAGTGTGACTTTCTTAATATCGAAGCCTGCCCTGACGCCATGAGTGGGCAGGTCATCCCAATAAATAAACAGCGTCTTGGCTAAGACCGCCGTATCAGGAACGCGGTCGCCCCCCCAGGAGATAGACATCATCACATGCGGCGTTGGAGTGTCCGCCGTGCCATTCTCAAAGACTTCAACGATCGGCCGTCCGGCGTACGAATTGCCCGGCTCGTTCTTGAAGGCGAATTTTAGTTTGGCTGTAGGTGTCGGGCGCGGAAGGTCATGTTTGAAGATGACTGTGTACACTCGCTCAGACATCTTCACTGGTTGTGCGAAATCATTCAGTCCTTTGTTGTTCCATACGATGTTGCCATCACCGTTCGCGAAGATGTCTGCCCGGGTTGCAAAGACGAATTGTCCCGGCAGATCCGGTTTGGGTGTGAATACGTCCGGCAGATCGCGTTTCACGGCGACAAAGTGCGCCGGGTGAATTTCGGTTCTCACAGGATCGTCGTGGCCGCGGTCAAAGATCCAGACACCCTCCACGTGAACCCAATCGTTAGCTGTTGGCCAATTCCAGATCACGTCGCGTCGTTTGTGGCCCGCTGTGTAGAAGCCGAAGCTGTCGCCACGAATGCTTGCCGCCGCCGCCGGGTTGCGATCTCTGCTGTCTGCCTGAGCGAGACCGCTTTCCCACTCGACTTCAATCTCCCGCTGGACCACCCCATTCTGCTTGCCCAGCAGATATCGGAAAGCCGGATCAGGATTAACATCGAAATTGAAATCGTGAGTGAAGTGACCCGCCGGCTGGTCCTCGGGCGACACGTGGGGGCTATTTCTGGTCACAACTCCCTCGAGGGTTTTGTAAGACAGGAGCGGGCGCCTGCGGATGCCATCGACGACAGTTTCCTCCCCTACGGAGCGCCATTCCGGAAAGATTGGGCTAACATTTTTCTTTTGCTTAACTGTGAATAGCACGAATGATTTTTGGAACGTCGCAAAGCAGTCGGAGACCAGTCCTTTTTCAGCCAATGCCGTATCGGGATTGCTCTCTACGGTCGTCAATTTCAGGATCCATTTCTGCAGGTTGTTCCCATCGCGTGGCACAGTGATCAGCCGCGCGCGGTCGGAGCTGCTGCCAGGTTGCAAGGCGCGAGTCTCGTCAGTTTTATTCAAGATCAGAAAGCAATTGGGCTCCCCACTTTCGATAACTTTCCACTTCTGGCCATCGACGTCTAAAGGATTGGTGGCACGCAGCTCTTGCGTGAGGGAGGAGTTGGACACAGGAGCGGTCGTGACACTCGGATCTACCGAGACGCTGGGTTCATTATGAAGCGTAACGAAATGTCCTCCGGTTGACGTGCGGATGAAAAAGAAGCCGTCCCCGGCTTTCGTAAAAATGAATTTCTGACTCAACGTGCCGTCCAGCGTGAGTTGCCGGAGGGCCGCCCCCGGACGAGAACTTCCGTCGGTCACATCAATCACTTTTTGCGATCCTTTAGACTTGATGAAGTAGACGACTCCCGGAGTAACGAGGTCAGAGACTCTGGTTAGAACTTGCGTCCCGCCCAATGGGTCAGCGACCTGTGTCGTCGCAGTTTGAACGAGTGATGGGCCGGTCGCTGTGAGTAGAAATATCGCGATCCCCAGCAATACTGGGATAGCAAATGGAGACCGTTGCTTTATCATGATGTTTTCCTTTGCTCTACGAACATTCATGGTTTCTGGATCTGGGTGCCTCGACCAGCGCGTTTGCGCTGAACGATGCAGTTCAAACGCCGGTCCTGGACACCACGGCGTGTGAGTTTTGTTGACTCTCATCCGCTAACGCGAGAACCGCGTGAAAAACCTCTAACGCCGTTACCGGAATTTCTTTGTCCATAGACGATGTTGCACTGGTGAATTTGCCCGGGTGTATAATGCGCGGGCACCTGGGACAGGTTTGTTCCATCGAGGCGACCTCAATGACGTCCTCGCCATACCCAATAACGCAACTGCTCAAAGCCTGGAGCAATGGTGATCAAAGCGCGCGCGATCAAGTGATGCCGCTTGTTTATGAGGAACTACGTCGCATGGCCCACCATTACATGCGCAAGGAGCGTCCCGGACACACGCTACAAACCTCAGCCCTGGTCCACGAGGCTTATGTGAGGCTGGTTGACCAAACGGACGTCGAGTGGCAGAACCGAGCACACTTCTTTGGCATCGCCGCCCAGATGATGCGGCGCATTCTGGTCGATCACGCGCGTGCCCGGCACTATGCCAAGCGTGGCGGTGACGCTCGCCCTGTATCTTTGGACGAAGGTGCGATTGTGTCTGAAGAGCGGGCCGCGGAGGTGGTGGCTCTAGACGAAGCGCTGGTCGGTTTGGCAGCCGTTGATCAACGCAAGAGTCAGATAGTTGAACTGCGATTCTTTGGCGGACTGAGCATTGAAGAAACAGCCACGGTGTTAGCGGTTTCACCCGGCACCGTCATGCGCGATTGGACGTTGGCCAAAGCCTGGCTGCGCAGAGAAATGAGACCGACTGGAAAATAGTCGATGTTGTTATGACTCCCGAACGCTGGCAACAAATCGATCAACTGTTCCACTCGGCTTTGGAACGCGATGCTGAGCAGCGTGATGCATTTCTCAGCGAGGCCTGTAAGGGCGACGAGTCATTGCGTCGCGAGGTAGTCTCGCTCCTCGGATCTCACGAAGAGGCAAATAGTTTCATAAGAACGCCGGCAGAAGATATTGCTGCTGAGTTAATGGCGGGCCGCGAGACCCAACTGACACGCGGACAATACGTAGGCCACTACCAGGTTGTGTCCCTGTTGGGCCAGGGCGGAATGGGAGAAGTGTACCTCGCGTACGACGTAAGACTCAGGCGCCCCGTCGCACTTAAACTGTTACCAACGAAATTCATTCTCGATGCTGAGCGCGTGTATCGCTTTAAGCAGGAAGCGCGCGCTGTTTCAGCGCTGAACCATCCAAACATCGTTACCATCCATGAAATAGGCCGCTCAAACTCCTCTCAGTTCATCACCACCGAGTTCATTGAGGGCGAAACCCTGCGCCAACATATCGCCACAGGTCCAATGACGCTCGACGAAGCCCTGCGCATTGCCACTCAAATCGCTTCCGCTCTCACTGCGGCGCACTCGGCCGGCATAATCCATCGCGACATCAAACCTGAAAACATCATGCTGCGCCGTGACGGTTTCATCAAAGTACTCGACTTTGGCCTCGCAAAACTCACCTCAGACATTGAGCCGATACCTGGCGCCCAATCCTTGCCGAAGGCTTTACATAAGAGCGATCCCGGAATGGTGATGGGTACTGTGCAGTACATGTCACCGGAGCAAGCGCGCGGAGAAAGCACGGATCCTCGCACAGACATTTGGAGTCTCGGTGTGCTGCTTTACGAGCTTCTCTCAGGTCAGGCGCCCTTCACCGGCGAGACCGCCAGTCACGTAGTGGTCTCGATTCTTGAAGCAGAACCATCGCCCCTTCGGAATGCTCCGGCCGAGTTGGAACGGATTGTAATGAAGGGTCTGAGCAAGACGAGACACGAGCGCTATCAGGAAGCTTCGGAGTTCGAGCGTGATCTGAAGACATTGAGGTTAAAGTTGGATGAAACGGCCACTCTAAGACGCTTCACTCAGGCGAATGAAAGAGAAACAAAAACTTCCGCTTCGGCAATGACGGCCAGCGAGTACATAGGCAGCGAGATCAAACGCCACAAAAGTCTGGCTATTGCCGCACTGTTGCTTGTGCTCGTGAGTTCAGTCGGTCTGGCGTACTTTCTAACGAATCGTAATATCAGGACTAAAAAATCAATCGCCGTTTTGCCGCTTAAACCAATCGACGCCACGAATCGCAATGAGGTTTACGAAATTGGCATTGCCGATTCGCTAATATACCGGCTGGGTCTAATGAAGGAATTCTTCGTTCGGTCCCTGAACGCGACCCGAAAATATGCCGATTTAACACAAGATCCGATCGCAGTTGGGCGAGAACAACAGGTCGATTATGTGCTCGCCTCGAACTATCAATTAGACTCGGGAAAAATTCGCATCACCTGGCAACTCTTGAATGTTGCCAGTGGTCAGGTTGAGGAAATTCATAAAACCGAAAATGATATTGGGGACCTCTTTGCAATGCAGGACGCGGTCGCAAGCGAAGTTGAGAATATTCTGTTGGCTCGATTTGTGAGCACTTCGAGCACATTGGCGGCAAAGCGCCGAACGACGAATGAAGAGGCCTATCGGTTGTATTTGCAGGGAATGTATTTAGCCAATAAAAGAAATCCCACGGACGCGCGAAAAGCAGTTGAAACATTGGAACAAGCTGTCAGGCTCGACCCAAATTACGCGGTTGCGTGGGCAGGGCTGGCCTACGCGCTTCGGCCTGTCGGGCCTGTCAAGAGGAATAACGAGGCACATCAAAGAGCAATCGAGGCCATAAACAAGGCGTTGGCGTTGGATGAAAATCTAGCTGACGCTTACAGCACTTTGTGCGAAAACCAAATGTATTTCGAATACGATTTCGCCGGCGCAGAACAATCATGCAAACGAGCCATCGAATTGGACCCCGATTCGTCTCAAGCCCACGACATTTATTCGCGCTACCTCTTAAGTCGAGGGCATTTTGACCAGGCAATCACCGAAATCAAGTCTGCAATAGATCTTGAACCGACGTCGCTTTACAGCCAGCGAAATTTGGGACTTGAGCTATTTATTGCCCGGCGCTATTCAGAATCTGTTGTGCAACTAAAACGAGTAGTAGCAATGGACAAGAATTTTGACACTGCTCAGTTTTGGCTTAGTACCGCCTTGGCAATGCAAGGGAACGAATCGGAAGCATTTGAATGGTTGATGAAACTTCTCGCCTTACGGGCGGTGGATGATGAAACTGTTCAGGCTTATCGGATGGCCTTTCAAATGTCCGGCTGGCAGGGCGTTTTACGAGAGCGTGCGGAAAGGTTTAGAAAGAGCGGTGAAGATGATATAGATGGCGCCGCTTACTATGCCCAAACCGGGAATAAGGATAAAGCATTTGAATGTCTTGAAAGAGTGTATCTGAACCGCAATCTATGGATGGCTTATCTGAGAGTTGACCCGCGACTTGATGCCTTACGCGACGACGCACGGTTTGATGAGTTGGTCCGGCGCGTTGAGTCGAGGTCAAACGACTAACTCGATTTTGAGCCGATCCATGACTTCACTGATCGGATTTGCCACACCGTAACCTTCAATTCTTTGCGGTTTGGGGGTCGTTGGATCAACATGAGGTCCTAAACCCGGCGTGGATTGAGGTGCTTCGGACATGCCGGCAAAGAGTAAACCAACGGCGTATTGTTCATCGTCAACGAGCAAAGATCCGCTATCGCCCTTCGCTACAAATTTTGCGAATTCCGGCGCCGCCGGTTCGATCAGAAACTGGTCCTGAAAGAAGGCGGACTGACCTCTGCGGTCGTAGTGGACCCAGATATCGAGATAGATCGAGAACACACAGCCTTGCGTGTAACCTGTCGTGCGGCCAAACTTGCGCGCAGTTTCTCCAACTGCGAAATCTTTAGTTCTCACATACCCTTTAACTGCGCCAATCAACGGAATCACCGGCTTATGCTGCTGGACCGACCAAAGTCTGGCGATAGCGGCATCGGCGTGGTTAGGCTTTTTTTGATCGTCGAAGTTCAGAGCGGTAAAGTTTACTAGCGAGGCAATCGGTCGATTACTGGCCGGTTCACCTGGACTCGGCTGCATTATCAGATCGCCCTCATCGACGTTTGTCTTGCTCAGATCTGCAAAGACGTGGGAATTGCTGAGCAAATGAATTTCTTTTCGGCGTGGCAGTTTACTTTTGCGCGTGCAAAAATACCCGATGGTTCCGCTTTCACCCGCCAAATTAGCGTTCGCGCCGCTGATTCCGCCAACTAATATTTCCTGCGATCCACGAATACCATCGGCTAACTCCGTCGCCAGTGCGGCATCGTGCAGAAAGGTCGCCAGCGGCATTTCGATCATGATGACGGCGATGCCGCGGTATAGGGCAGGCAAGCTGGTTCCCGCGGCGCCTATCCGCCATTCCTGATTTGCGTCACTAACAAAAACCTGAATGCAATAGTCGTTACTGCCAGGGATTTTGCCTATGCCCACGGCGTGAATGGTGTTGGAGAAACCCGGTCGCAGGTACCGCGAGCTTAGTTCGCGTTTGATCTTCACGATGCGTTTGAGCAAACGATTAGTTGATCGCCGTGGACGCCTTAAAGCTCGGCTGCGCTGGAATCTGCGTATGAGAAACCACGAGAGCCAAAGAAGCGCGATCGCTCCTGCCAGCCAGGCGATGGCGTCGCTGTAATAATAGGAGGTGGTCCCACCCTCAGCATTTAGGTAGGACCACAGAAAGTGTTTGTCAAAGACGAGCAGGGACATGGTTCCTCAGAGATAGTCAATGGATACAGGATCCTCAACCACGATCGGATGACAGAAATCCTTCTGGCTGATCGACTCTCCCTTCGCGGTTTCGTCGTCGTCTTCAGAAATCGGAGTGAGATCAAACTGCTTACCGCTGCTGCTGGACAGGTATTGATAATAGTCGGGCATATCGCTGTAGATGGCGCCGGCGCTGTAGTCCATGTTCTTAATTTCAATTCTGTATGGGAAACCTGCGACGCGCTTGAGTAAATGAGTTTCTTCAGCGTCGCCGATGCGAATCGTGAACTTGACCTCGTCACCCTCGATCTTGACACCGATGGTTTCCCCTACATTGCCGAAAACTTCTCGTTGCGTAGCTGCCCCGTTCGAATCTTTCTCTACTTTTTCAAAGAACAGATTCCGATCCAGCTTGTGCGCATAGAACAATCCGTTTTCGATATAAATTTTCGCCAGCGGATAGTTTTGTTTCGCGGTTGGGGCAAGGCCCGAGGCGCCGTGCAGGGTGTGCAGGTTTACGATCCAGCGAAAATCATTAACGTCAGCGGAATCGAGTCTGTCAAAGTCTCCGCTTTGATAGATCTCATAGGCTTCAATCGCCGGATTACCGGCCGCTTTGATTTCAAGTTGCACGTCGTTCCGCGGAAGTTTTTCGTAAGTGGCTATATCCTGATAGACGATGATGTCGCTGTCAGCTCCGTCCTGAAATACAGGTTTTTGTACTCTGATAGTTAGCGTATGTTTGTTGTCGCGGATCGCGGCAATTTCACCTCTTTGCCGATCTTTATTGAAGCAGACAATTCCAAGACCAGTGAATCTGACAAGTGCGGTGGCTGAACTCTCATTGACTGACATTAGTAATCTCCTATTCTTCAACCTGGGTTATCGAGTTCTGGGAAACTCTGGATTAGAGTGTCGTTTGAAAGGCAAAACGTAACGTTCGCTAGCGCAATTCCAGCGGGCAACTCCACATACCGAGTCGTCCCCCGCAGAGATATTTTCTTTCCTTTGGGACGTTTTTGTTTTTACCCTGCGAGAGAGGATTAGCCGGCCAGGATACTAGCCACGTGTAGCGAATCGTGAGTACAGCCACCGCACAGGGTTTGGTGAACGAATACTGAAAGTCGATTCCCTCCAGACGAGCCTCAGCATTTTGGATATTGTTTGGGACGTTCTCCCTGATGATCTGAGCTTGTTCGCCCTGGATTTTCCGGCGCCAGCTTGGCTCTAAACTCTTGAGGCCCCTCAAGGCGTTCACTTGATCCGCTTCGGAACATTCCGGTTTCGGTGTTGGCGTAGGTGTTGGTGTCGGACTCTGTGTCATGGTGGGTGTCGGTGTGGGCGTCGGGGTCGCTTCGTTTGGTACGAAGAAGTCAGCCGATTGATCGTTCCGCAGATCGTCAAAGGTCCGACGCGACGGCTTAAAATTCATTGGCCCCATGGGAGTGATAGTGTAACTGCCTCCGGCTGGTAAATCGGTGAAAGCGTAATAACCATTGGCATCCGTCCATATCGACGTGAGCTTTAATCCTTCGAGATTGATTTTGACGCCGCTGAGAGGCTTGGTTTCAGATCTCACTCGCCCACTGATTTTGTAGACAACGATTGGCGACGGCGATACATACGGGGACGGCGATGGTGTTGCGGGCGACGATGGTGACGCCGGCGGCGATGGCGATGTATCTGAGTATGGCGACGGCGACGGCGACGCAGATGGTGATGGCAAGAGTAATTCAGATGGCCACGAAGATAACGATGATGATGGCGACGGCGAACGGGACGGTGATTCAGACGGTAGCGCAGTAGTTCCGGCTTTTGTCGTCTCAACTGTAAAAGATTGGGAGACTGCGAGGGATAAGATCAAGGCTGTCGCAGCGCTCGCAACAATCCATCTCAATCTCAGTTTGCGCTTCGCTTTCCTCAACCCCTGCTCTTTTTGTTCAATGACGCGCGCACCCTCGTTCCAGCTCTCGCTGTCCGGCTCCACGCCGATGAGCGGTGTTCCGTCGGAGAGGCAAAACGCCAACAGATCGTCCGGGTAAAAAGCGCCGCATTTGGGACAGGAACGCATAGTTAATAATTCGCGTAACCGCCGAAGAGCGAAAATGCGGCCCAATAAAAAGGCGCGCTGGTCTGCTCTCGGCTCAACACCTCGAGTTGCGCCTGTCGCAAACTCTCGGCGGTCGTCATATTTTTTTCTTTGCGATTGCGGTGAAAGGCAATCATCAAATCCTTGGTGGGCTCGGAGTCAACCTTCCATTGACTCCCGACAACGAGTGGTGCGCCAAGCGCTAACAAAGTGCGCGCGATGCCGATTGCTCCTTCGCTTTTGTTGTAACGCTCAACTCCGGTCTCGCAAGCTGACAACACAACCAGTTTCGCGAGGGGCAACTTGTAGGCGCTGAGTTCGGATGAACGTAACTCGCCGCCAGCGAAAAGCAGCTTCGAGTTACCCGGCGATTGCTGGTTGGCTACATAGTGACCGGCAAAGTGAATCACTTCTGCCCCCGCAAGGTTTCGCAGGAACTTTTCCTTCGTCGCTTCGCTGCCGAGTAACTCCAGCGACTTCTGGTAGTCGGCCGCAATAGCCTTCGCTTCAGCTTCGGCGTCTCGCAGGTCCGGCAGATTCAGATTCTCTTCACGATCAAAAGCAGGATTGCCGACACTCAGCAGACTCTCGTTTCTGAATTGATCTTTACTCCGCGCATTCTCGGTAGCCAGCACCAATACGGAGGCGCTGGGCGCGTAGAAGAGGGCATAGTCTTGCAGCAGATACTTTCCATATGGTGAAACGAGCGTGGCGAACGCGAGTTGATGCAGCGACTTGTCCGGCACCAGGCAAAGCTGTTTGTCGGCGGAGAGATCCGGAGGGATCAAAAGTCCATAGAGATGCTGCGCTGCTTCCTTGATCTCGGCGGACGGACCCTTGCCGGCAATTAAGGTTTGATAAGCAACGACCTTCTTTTCCAAGTCGGTCGCAGTAATTTCCACTTCATGCAAATCGAAACGCGTCTTCGATATCACCCAGATCGCCAGTTTGTCGGGCAATACGGCATATTGAACAATCTCCACCTGATCCGGCAGGCGCGCCTGGATTTCCGTGGTCTCGAGCGGCTGGGCCACCGGGCCAAAGCTCTTTTCAGCCTCGACAATCGACTTCCCGGACTCGACAAAATCCAAAAGCGAACGCGCCTTCGATGTTTCGACGAACGCAAATGCTTCACGACTGTCGCGAGCCATGATGGCGTTTGCTGTTGCCGCATCAAACACGTCCTGGTCACTCGCAAAGAACGCCTGGCGTGACTCGTCTTCGCGTATTTTTGCGCGATACTCTTCGGATAAATTGAAGACTGTTTTGAGTTCGCTGGAAAAATCTTCCGGTCGATTCAGTTGCTGAAAACAGAACAACTTTCCTTTGTGAACCTGGTACAAGCTTTCGGTAACTTCCGGAGAGCGTCGGAAAAGATCGAGCGCCTGGTCATAATCCGTCAAAGCTTCGTTGCAGGTCTTACTCCGCCTTTTTAAGTCGGCCAGCAACCGGTAGAGTTCGGCCTTCTTGCGTGTGTTCTCAGCGGTGGCGCCGCGCTCGATCACAAGCTGCATCGATTGGCCGGCATACTTCAGGGCGGCAGGAAAATCTTCTTTGGCAGTCGCCGCTTCGATCAAGTTGCGTAAAGAATCATTAACGAGGCTGTCGGTGGGCCAGTTTTCCCGGGCAATATCCAAACGTTCCTGCGACAGAGCCAAAGCGCTGGCGAAGAACTTCCACTTGAGGAAGATATCCACCAGCACACCCATGGCCCGCCAATCCTGACGTAGATTTTGATAGTAGAGATTCTTGTCGGTAAGTAGCTTGCCTGAATAGAACAAAGCCGGCTCAAGCTCGCCCAGTTCGGAATAATTTACTGCCAACGCATGCTGCGCATGCTGGATCTCAAAAGTATTCTCTCTCGCCTCGGCTAGCTGCAACGCGGTTTTGATATGTCTGGCAGACTCAGAAAAACGACCCTCCTGGTAGTCGGCCATACCGAGCCAATAATAGGCAGGAGGCAACAGCACATTGAATTTGCGCTTTTGGGCGTAATCGATTATGGCAGTTAGTCGCAGGCGGATTTCAGCGACCTTGCCGATATCGTACAGAAACTGGACCGCCCAGATGTCCGCGACGCCGGCCTCGCATTCATCGCCGAGCCTCGCAAAAAGATCTCTGCTTCTTTCGAAGTGTGAGATGGCTCGAGTAGCGGTTTTTATTAATAGGTGTCCCGCGGCAAGAATGTCCTGCGCTTGCAATAACCCTGCAACTTGATCGGCATTCAGGTTCGAGTAGAAGTTGGCCAGTTCAAAAAAAAAGGAGTCGTCGTTTTGGGCTTGCTCAAAATCACCGATGAGGGTCAGGGCGGCGAGGCTCTCTTTGGCGTCGGTGTTGTTGCCGTGCTGACGCGCGACGAGATACCTGCGCGCGAGTTGCAGCGGCACAGTCGGTCCCTTCAACAAACCCTTTGTTTCGTTATGAATTTTTTGGACCCGGGCATTGTCCTGATTACGATAAGCAGTTAGGAAATCGTCGAGTACTTGTTTGTCGGTCTTTTGGCGAGCTTGCTCGCTTTCGATTCGGGCCAGGTTTTTTCGCGCCTCGTTAGCCCAGGGCGAGGAAGGATCCCGCTGCAAATAAAGGTTCCACGATTCCTTTGCTTTACGCGCCGAACCCAGTTCCTGTAAAGCCAGAGACTTGTTGAAAAGCGCCTCCAACAGATTGCCGTCGAGTTCCGTGGCCTTCGTAAAGTCTTCCAAACTTTGCGCCAGGTATTCGCGATTCCGCCCGTGGGAATCTGCTTTTGACAATTCGAAATGCGCCGCGCCCAGGTCGTTATAGATTTGCGCGTTTTGATCCGTGAATTTCAACGCACTCTCGAGTTCTTTGATAGCCAGGGTATAATTCTGCTGGGTGAGATAAAAAACACCGAGAGCGTGATGGGTGTCGGCATTCGGAGATTTTCCCCGGGCGTCAATCAAGCTGTTTTCAATACGCCGCAAACGGATTTGTTCCTGAGGCTCCGGCGCACCGCGTAGTTGGGCCAGGGGTGCGTATCCAAATTCAGCAATTCTCGTTTCGGTCGGACGTGACTGACCGTAAATAGATCGGAGTTCGGCAATCTCGTCCGTGTTACTTCTCCTGGTTAAGTAAACAGCAAAACCCACAATCGCGATCAGCAAAACCGCAGCCACACCCACATACTTTGGTTGACGAAAGAACGCGTTGATCGAAGTTAAGAACGACGGCCGTTCGCTACCTGCTACCACTTTCCTGGCCAGCGCCTTTTCTCTCAGAGCCTGAGTCAGTTCTAACTTGAAAGATCTTTCCGGATTACCGGCCAGTGACGATCGAAAGCTTTCGACGTCAGCCTCGTCCAGGCGCCCAAGCACATAATCATTGATGAGGCTGTCTTCCATGAGTTCTACCTGCGAACAAAAATCTTCGTCCGTAAACAGCAGTTCCTCGATCCCTTCGAGCTGTGTTTCGTCTGAAACACGGCCCAGGAGATACTCCCGTATCGTCTCCTCACTCTTTAACGAAAACCCCATACCGTTGCCCCAATTTAGAGTGTCATTACCTGACGTTTTGTAACGCTTTTCTTAGCTCATACACTCCTGGACGCAAATCTTCAGTTTTTGCTTGTGCCGCATAACCTTCATGCGCAAAGCGGTCTGTGTCATCTTCATGCTTTCGGAGATGCGCCGGTGGAGTTCAATCTTTTTGAGCTTTGCTTCCGAAAAATAATCAAGCAGTAGATTCCGACTCTCAGGTGAAAGTTTCGCCAGGCATTTATCCAGACACTCGCTCGAAAAACTTTGCTCCGCCTCAGCCTTCACGGGAATGGTTACGTCGTCGATGTCCAGATGAATTCGCTCTTTTCGCAACGATTCACGATAGACGTTTCTGGCCACGCCATAACAGTATGCAAACTTGTTTTCGATCTGCTCTTCGGCGACTTTCAGAATTACACGGTTAATGGTTTCATCCGCCAACTCATCCGCGAAGCTGCAGTGACGCTGGGAAAAGAAGGTGCACAAACGGAAACGCAGGCGCTCATATTCTTCACCCGCGCTCTCACGGTTGGGATCAAGCCACGCGAGAAAGTTCATAAACTTTTCCTGCGTAACTTCATTTTTGAGGCTAGCGTTTCGCAATGGTTGAGGGCCTCGAGGTGGTGATGGAGAAATGCGCCGCTAGGATAGCGCAATTGCGAGCGGATAGACAGAGCCGGAAGAGTGCTCACAAATTGTGCAGGGAGCCCGAGCGGTGAAAGCCCGGGCTCCCGTGTTGGGTGAGGAGAATGAATTGTCTGGTTTGCCAGATCAGTGGCGCCAAACAGAAAGCGTCACCGAACGGAAATCGGTATCGTCCTGCGCATACAGATCCAGGACTTTCGACATAGTCAGTTTCTGCAGGTGCTGGTCAATTTCGCGTTAATGAACATCCCGGATGGGCCACCACCGTTTTGGATCTTGACGCGAAGATCATATGTGCCGGGAGGAACTGAGGTTGAGAACGTTCTCGGGTTGGAGTTATTAGTACTGTTGAAACACCAACCGCCGCTGCATGACGCCACTTGAGTGCTGGTTGAGGTGGTAATGTTGTCGAGGAAAACTCCGGGAACGTCGTCATCTCCGCCATAGTTTCCCGCCAAAGTCACTCTTTGCTCGATCGTACAAGCCGGAACCACGAACCTCAGTTTGTATTCATAGGCGCCTGCCGCGATGCCGCCCGTTCCACCAGTTCCGACGGTCGACACCCACTTAGCTGGTCCGGTAGGAAGATTCCAAAACCCATTTATCGATGTCAGAAAAGCCACGGGATTCCCGTTTACGGTCCAGGCATTCGAACTTATTGTGCTGAGATCCAACGAGTTACTACCGCCGAGGCATCTGCAACAGGCTAGCGTCGCTACTCTCCTTCCGACGTCATCATTTATTGGAATTTGACGATCGACTTGTGCCATTGCTGAAGTTGCGGCAATTACTAAAAGGCAAACTGCGAAAAACACTAAGATTGAGTTATTTGTTCTCGACATGATTATCTCCTAAGTTAAGTTTGAGGCTCCTGCTTTGGCCTCTGCTTACACCTGTGAGTGCGCTTTTCAGCCGGAACGTAACGCCGCGGAAGTACGGGAATCGGCATTGTTTTTATGGCGGCAATGAGGGCAGGGACGTAAACTGGTTTGTGGCTATTGATGCGCTTGGGTTATTTATCTCCAAATCTAAATATTGCCTTGATCGTAAAACGATGAAGATAATTGTTCAGCAAACTGTCAATGACCAGCCTCAGGAGAGCGTTACTCTGGGTGAAATCAAGTTCTACTCTTCTTCGGAGGATGAGGATACTTTCTCTATCCGGGAGCACCCTCTCCAGCGTGGCGATCTGGTGCCGTTGGTCGTATCCGCGGCGTATTCTTCGCTGAACCAAAGCCTCAGCATTTTTATCGTGTGCGAAGGTGAGCATGTCTTCACCGCGATGTGCCGCTGGAACGTCGTGGCGCCTTACTTTGCTTTTCGTCTCAAGGACGGAAGTTTCATCGAGTGTTATTTCGCAAAGTAATCCGCAGATTACACAGATTCATTCAAAATAATCGGCGTAATCTGTGGATAAGATAATCTGCGTAATCTGTGGACCAAAGCTTTTGATTGTCTACGGCACAGCTTTGTGGTTAAGATCTGCGTACCTGGCGTTTTCATAACTCTCTTTTGTTCAAGGAGCCTAAGTTCATATGACCTACGTCGTCGCCGAACCGTGCGTTAACTGTCGTTATACTGATTGCGCGCTTGTTTGTCCGGTGGAGGCTTTTCACCTCGATGATGACATGCTGGTGATTAATCCGGAGACTTGTATCGATTGTGATGCGTGTGTGCCGGAATGTCCGGTGGAGGCAGTGTTTGCCGAAGCATCCGTGCCGGCAGAATGGTCGAGCTTTACGCCACTCAATGCGGAACGGGCGTTGAGCGGACTGCCGACGATAACCGCCCGTATGGATCCGCTTTGTGAATAGGCGATTTTAATGAAACAACGTACGAGGTGGCTGCTCGGCGGTTTTGCTCTTGGCGCGGGCGCCCTCGGCGCAGCCAGTGCTTACTGGAAAAAGAAGAACGTGCATGCAGAAAAGAAAGTCGCCGATGTTTGGGCCAGACCGGGAATGCCCGTCACGTTCCGGGCTGAACTGATGCCGGGACGAGACCGGCAGCAGCGCACGTTCATGGTTAAGGAGTTACTTTCCAGCGGGCGTGTATCGCTGCAGGGAGTTGACGGTGAGCACGCGGAGAAAGAATTCGAGCCGGTTCACTTTGACAGGCCAGTTGATTGATTACCACTCGTAAACCCGTCCGGGTTCCATCACCGACAATTTAGGAATGTTCAAGGCGTTGAGCTGCTGGATGATCTCATCGCGGTAGCTTGGTTTGAGATGGACCGCCATGATGTCCATGCCATTGTGCGTTAGCTTGTGCAGTTCCTGGCCCAGGGTCGCCGGCGTAAAGTGACGCGAGACATGGGCCAACTTCGCCAATCGATCCGGAAACGAAGCTTCGATCAACAAAGCATCGAGATCCTTCGTCTCATTGACAACTTTCCAAAACTCTTCCGTCTCGGCAGTATCTGAACTGAAAGCAACACTCTTATGCCCGTCTGAAACTACGAGACCAATAGTCGGCACGATGTGATTCACGGGCACTGCACACACCGTGAGGTGGGCCACTGAAAACGGTTTCCCGAGCGGGATCGGAACGTATTCCATCACTGGACCATAATCATTTTTCAAATCTGAAAAACGCGGATAGACGTTCCAGTTAAAAACATCACGCTCGAGCAGACCGATCACTTCCTCGGTGGCGTAGATACGCATCGGTTGCTGCAAACTCGGATACAGATCGTCGATGAATATCGGCAACGTAGCGATGTGGTCCATGTGAGGATGGGTGACGATAATGTCTTTGACTTTGGACCGCCGGTCGTTGGGTAGCGCAAGCGCAATACTGCCCGCATCAACTGCAACGCAGTCGTCGATTAGAAAACAAGTCAGACGTTGCTCCAGGGTCGCTACTCCCTGAGCATCAAAGGTACTGGGTAATAGTTGGATTCTCACGAGCTTTCAGCTTTGCTGAAATGCCTTGCCCAATCGCGCCAAGTATAAGACAGAAAGTGGATAGCCAGCGAGCATTATAACGGGAGGAATGCGCGCTACCGTCTCCGCAGTTCGTTCAGGAGGCCTTGCAACGCATGCAAGTACGCGGTCTCGACCTCCAGGACATCATGTTTGGCAGAATACACGCCGCGCGAAACACGACAACGATGAAAAGCCAGTTCACTGGCCAGTTGATTAAGACGCATGCGGCAGCGCCAGCCTTTAACACCTGTGGTTGTCAATTCGTTGAACGACGAGCCCATTCTTCCGAGTATCGAGCCGAATTGTTTGTATTCTTGCTGTGTTAGAAATCCGCGGTTCAGATCGACTACCAGATACTCACGCACTACTTGTCCTTCACGTCGCAACGCCAATCCGATTATGACGAGCATGATGATGAAGGCTGGAACCATTACGAGAAGATAAGTGAGTACGAAGAGTCCGCCGCCGCCCAACACAGCCGAACCGTTCCAGATGCTGTGCATGAAGATCGCCATCAATAGTCCCACGATGGGGGTGAGTATTTTCACCGCGGTGTTGGTCGATTGTCGTGCCAGACCCAATCCGATTCCGGTCAAACTCGTAAACAACGGATGAGAGAACGGTGCGAAGAAACCGCGAATGATGAAGATCAACGTCAAGGTGCCGCCACCGCCGAGTGCGGCTCGACCGTAGTAAAGAATATTCTCGGTCATTGCGAATCCGAGCGCTGACAGCGAAGCGTAGACGATGCCATCGACAACTCCGTCGAATTCATCTTTCTTCCAGAAGAAAAAGATGAAGAGAATTAATGCCTTGCCGGTTTCTTCGACGATTGGCGCTGAGATAACTGCCGAGAACGCTTCGCCGGCTTGTTCACCGGCCAACAGTGCCACCACGCCTCCCGAGCCAGTGTTCAGCAGAAACGCGAAGAACGTCGCGATGAGTGCGCCCCAGAAGAAAGCTGTGGCCAACATCCATAGTGGTTCCGATTCATAACGATCGATCCACAGGACGAGTGCGATGTAGAGCGGAACGGGAATCGTGGCTGTTATCAGACCGAGAAGGAGTGCTATTGGTCCAGTTTCGATACCGATCAAAAGTAAGACGAGTAATCCGAGGAAGAGCGCGATCAGTCCGGCGACGATTGTGAGCACGATCCCGATCGCATTGAACTGCGGCGCGGTGCGAATGATGATTGTCGGTGACGGAGTGCTCATTGAGTCGCGCAGTATATCAAGTCGTATCCACAGATTACACAGATTCTATTAATCAATCGGTGTAATCTGTGGATAGTTTTTAGCGGGCGCAGGTTTGTGCGCGGCCGCCGTCGATCGAATAAGTTGCGCCGGTGATCCACGAAGCCTGGTCTGACGCCAGATACAAAACCAGCGACGCGATCTCTTCCGGTCGTCCGGTGCGTCCCAACGGATGCGTCGTCTTCGAATGCTCGAGAAACGCCGCGTAAGCTTCCTCACTCATGCCGCCGCGTTTATGAATCTCAGTCACTACAACACCCGGATTAACCGCATTCACCCGCACACCTTTTGCCGCGAGCTCGAGTGATGCACATCGGGTTAACTGGTCCAATGCGGCCTTCGACACGCAATACGCGAGCACACCCGGAAATGCCCGCAGTCCGGTAACACTCGATATGTTGACGATGTTTCCACGCCGCTCAATCAAGCTCGGCAGCGCTTTTTGCATCAACTGAAACGAGGCGCGCACGTTGACGTTCATCATCTCGTCCCACGCCTGCAGTGACGTGTTTTCGATTGTGCCGTTGCTGATGTGTCCGGCCGCATTAACAAGCACATCGATCCCGCCGAATACTTCAACCGCCTGTTGGATCGCGCGCTCAGCTTCCTGTTCATGAGTCAGATCTGCCGCAATCGTTACGGCTTCAGCATCGAGCTCGCGAATCCTCTTTTCGATCTCTTGCAGTGCTTCGGGTTTCCGTCCGACACAAACAACCTTCGCTCCCGCCGATGCAAAAGCAAGTGCGCAGGCTTGTCCGATTCCTGAAGTGGCGCCGGTCACAAAGGCCACTTTACCGGCAAATTGTTTCTCGTTCATTTGATTCTTTCCTTGCTAAAAGAGGGTCGTATATTGACAGCACAATCCGAAAAAGTTGACTATTATTACCCTGTTAGCGTTTTAAGGTCATCCCCCCGAGATAGTGCGGCGCTTTTGGATGTTCACGGACCAGGTTGGGCGCGTGCGGCCCTGAGGTTAGTAGTTGGGAAATAACTCGGCGGATCAGTTCTTCCCTAGAAACCCGCGATCTCATTCGCGTGCGAATGATTTGCACAGTCGTGCAACGCGCACCCGCATGCCTTCAAGCATCGGCTACTTAATCTCTGCGATCGTAATTTCGGTTGGATTGTTCTTTGGTCTCTGGTGGATTCTTGTCAGCGGTGGTGACGAAGCTCCCTGGCTGCCTGCCGGACTGGCAGCAAGTGTAGTGTTGTTGGTTGCACTCTCGGCACGAGAAGTCGTGATGCGCCGCGCGTGGACTCGTTACCTGCTGGAAAACGGCATTCGCGAAAAATCGTCGAGTCGTTCACGCGAAGGTAGTCGCAGCCAGAAGAAGGGATTTTCAGCGTCGCTTCATTCTGCCGCGCTGCGTGCAATTCAGAAACAGTCAACGGTGGCGGATCGTCCCGGTTCAACGCCCGAGACGCATCTCGACGTGGTGCAACTCTGCCACGACTACCTCGCGAGCATTGACGAAGCAATCAGATCGGGAAGCTTTGGCAGTGAAAAGGGAATCGCACTGAGAGCCGGACAGGATCGAGTGCGCACACTGCATCGTCATCACTTGTTAACCTGGGCCAGGACGCAATCTCAGTTGCTCACGCACGAGGCTCAACAACGCGCGCGCACGTTCGATAAAATCGAGACGGCCACACGTGCCATCGATTGTATCGACTCGGCGTTGCGAATCTATCCGGACGAAACGGAATTGAACGAGTCGAGGGTTGCGATCGGAGAGTTTATTGCTTCGGTGAAAGTGGCCCACTGGGTCGAGCTGGCCGAGCGTTCTGCTTTTAAAGGTCATTATCGGCGCGCCATCGACCGTTACCGGGATGCGCTCTTTTATCTGAATCAGGATGTGGTAAAAGAGGAAGTACGGATTGCCGGAACGGTGAAGATTGAGCGCGAAATCGAGGAGTTAAAGGCGCGACTCCGGCCCAACAATGGTTCGTAGGCCATCAGCCCAGTTCAACGATCAGATGTTTGCTCAGAAGTGTCCGAAATGTGGTAGTTCACGCATCCGCAGAGGTTATAAAAGAACCCCTTTGCCGATGCGTCTGGTTGGCATCTACCACCTTTTGTGCGATCATTGCAACTTACTTTTTACCGGTTTTGTATTGCCCGGAAGCTTGCGCCGTCATCGAAAGCACCACCGGCGGCAGAAAATTACAGAACGGCAATCGTAGGTGCCGCTCCCTCATCTCGAAACGAGTTGCTATGAACATTCAACGACCGTTTTGCTTATCGATCGTAGTAGCATGCTGCGTGTTTGGCGCCGTTCAGGCGCAGCCAGCCGCGACTCCTAAAACAGAACCGGCCGGTATTGCGACTCAAGCGCAGCAGCCTTATCTGCTTGGTCCAGGCGATCTGCTCGAAGTCACGATCGATCAAATGTCGCCTGCGACCAGACGCGTTCAAATCGATGGCGCCGGCTTTGTCAGTTCTTTGCCCTTCATCGAACCGGTCAACGCAAAGTGCCGCACTGAACGTCAGTTGCAACTGGATCTGATTTCGGCTTACAAGCAGGTCATAAAAGAACCCTTTGTAAGTGTGCTCGTGCTGGAACGAAACAGCCGCACACCTGCGTCAGTTTCCGGCGCCGTCAGACAAACCGGCAAAATTCCGACGCTGCGCAAACTCAGACTGAATGAGTTGATTGCCGCATCGGGAGGTCTCACAGAAAAAGCAGCCGGTACGATTCAAATACTTCACACCGAGCCGGTAATATGTCCGGACCCCGGACAGGAAGCCGAGAGCTTGCCGATCAACGGCGCCGCCATACCACTGCAAATCGTGAAGATTTCTGATCTGCTGAAAGGCGCAACAAACCCCGTCATCAGATCGGGCGACCTGGTTTTGGTGACTGAAGCCGAGCCGGTCTACATTACAGGCAGCGTTGTGTCGCCTGGAAGCATCGGTATGCGAGACCAATTAACTCTGAGTCGTGCACTCGCGACAGTTGGCGGACCGCGAAAAGAAGCGAAACTCTCAGAGATCAGGATTTACAGGCAGATTGCTGGCTCAACCGACCAGGAAGTCTTGAAAGTTGATTTTGCAGCAATCAAGAAGAACCAAATTCCCGATGTTCTTCTGAAACCTTACGATGTGATTGATGTGTCGGACGGTGGGGATGTAGTACGACTTCTCACTGGTATATTCCTTGGCGGAGTGCGACACTCTCTGCCAGTGCCGATTCCCTAGTTACGAATTGAAGTTACGAATTGAGTTAGCCCCCGGACTGTTAAGTTTCAGCTATTGAGGTATTGATGATGAAAGTTAGGCAATCTTTGGTTTTGGTGATCGGGTTTGTGGTCATGCTGGCGGGTTCAGTTTACGCGCAGGAATCCCAGACTTCAGCGCCGTCAGTGGCGCCACAAAATCCCGGCATTGATGTCCAGGGAATAAAGGCTTACCTGCTCGGCCCGGGCGACGTGCTTGATGTCCGTGTTTTTGGTCAGCCGGAATTAAGCAGCACTGTGGCGGTCGACAGTGATGGCAATCTTAGTTCGTTGGCGTTTCTTGACGCACCGATCAAGGCCAAATGCCGTACTGAGAAGGATCTGCAGAGAGATATCACTGCCGCGTACGCCAAGTTCATCAACAATCCACAGGTGAGCGTGCGTATCTCGGAACGGCTTAGCCGGCAACCAGCGACAGTGTTTGGCGCCGTGCGCCAGGCTACACGCGTCGAGATGAAGCGCAAGGTGCGATTGAATGAACTGATGGCTGTCTCGGGTGGATTTACGGAACGCGCAGCCGGCACCATTCAAATACTCCACACCGAACCGCTGATGTGTCCTGAGGCGGGCGAAGAAGCTGAATCAGCCCCAATTGACGGCACCAAAATTCCACTTCAGATCATCAAAATTTCGGAGCTTCGCTCCGGGCTCCCTGCTGCGAACCCGTTTATTCGTCCGGGAGATTACGTGTTGGTTACCGAAGCCGAGCCTGTTTATATTACCGGTGCGGTCATGACGCCCGGCGGTCTTTATCTTCGCGATCAGTTGATGCTGAGTCGTGCGCTGGCGATGGTGGGCGGTGCTCGCAAAGAAGCGAAGCTGAGCGACGTCAGGATTTATCGTCAGGTTCCCGGTTCTGCAAATCAGGAAGTTATTCACGTTGACGTCGCCGCCATTAAGAAGAATCTGAAGCCTGACTTTTTACTGCAGCCGTATGATGTCATCGAAGTTTCAGAAGCCGGTATGTTTTCCTCGAGTCGAATTGGTCAGACGTTGGTTGGTGCGGTGACCGGAGGCTTGAGCGGCGCCATTACCAGTTCCGGTACTTACTTGCCGAGCCGAATAATCTATTAAAAATAAAGAGAGTTAGAGAATGAATCGAAGAACATTAGCCGGTGATCGCCGGCGTCGAAAATTGATCACTGCTCTTTGGGCGCTGGGTGTTGCGGCCATTGTAATCGCTCTTATTTACATGGAGCGAACTGCGATCTTGTACATTTTGTCCACCGTTAGCATCGCCGTGCTGCTGATGATCGTGGCGTTATCAGACCTGGCCCATCTGGATGCAACCGGACCCGATATGGCCCAGGGTGGCAGTGCACCAGGTGTTGCAAATCGCGAACGATAAACCGTATGCATCTCAATTGAGAGTAGGGTCGGATCTGCTCTCTACTCTCAATTGAAGTTGCTTATATAGTCGATAAGTTTTTCTACCCACCAACACAGTTGCAACGTCTGTTGCGCATCAACATAAAAATAAATAACCAGGTTGAAACTTTAGTCGGCTTATTGCATAATCCGCATGCGTTCACCTCCCCGGTGGACGAAGTGGTCGCGTGGGGTGAGGACACGTGGCCTTAGGGTGGGGGCTGTGGGAGGCCCCCGCCCGC
>DASSFI010000024.1:0-64130 GCA_035694465.1 Pyrinomonadaceae bacterium
AGCTTATGTGTTGACGAAGGAAGAGGGTGGACGGCACACGCCGTTCTTTACCGGATACCGGCCGCAGTTCTACTTCCGCACCACGGACGTGACGGGAGTGGCGCACTTGCCGGAAGGTGTGGAGATGGTGATGCCGGGCGATAACGTGCAGATGTCGATCGAGTTGATCGCGCCGATCGCGATGGAGAAGGGATTACGCTTCGCTATTCGTGAAGGTGGACGCACGGTCGGAGCCGGCACGGTTTCAGAAGTGATTGAATAGTTCATCCACAGATTCCGCAGATTCGATTAATGACATCTGTGTAATCTGTGGAAACGAGGTTTAAGAAATGCCACGCGATAACATTGTGCTTCAGTGTACGGATTGCAAAAGTCGGAATTACGTGACGACGAAGAACAAGAAGACCACGCCGGATCGGCTGGAATTCGCCAAGTTTTGCCGTCGTTGCCGCAAGCACACCGGACACAAAGAGACGAAGTAGCAGATTGCCAGTTGCCGATTGTGGGGACCGACGTCAATTAATTGGCAACTGGAAATCGGCAATAGCCGTAGGGGTATAGTGTCAACGGTTAGCACGTCGGTCTCCAAAACCGAAAGTCCGGGTTCGAATCCTGGTACCCCTGCCAGAAAAGTTGAAAGCAGCATCAGCCGCAGAACCGAGTTCAGGAGTTATGGCGGAAACAGATAATCCAGATGCACCAATCGTGGCGCCACGCGCGGCGCGCTTTGGTGAAGGGCCGGAAGGCAAGGCAGCCCGGCGCGAGCGCGGGCAGTCTGCGCAGCCGCACAGGCCGGGACGTATAGTTCAGTTTTTGCACGATGTGCGAGCGGAGATGCGACGTGTTTCGTGGCCGACTCTGTCGCACGTACAGAACACGACTATCATCACGGTGATCGCAGTTATCTTTTTCGCTATTTACCTGTTTTTAGTTGACCAGGCGCTTTCGAGGTTGATTACCGGCCTGGATTGGCTGATTGAAAAGATAGCAAGGTTGTTGGGCCTCGCCTGAGGAAAAGAGCTTCTAATGCAGCAGTGGTTTATCCTTCATACGTACTCGGGACACGAGAAAAAGGTGCGCGACAGCCTGAAGGCGCGTATCCGGGACACCGATCTCCAGGATGAGATAACGGAGGTGCTGGTGCCCACGGAAACCGTTGTCGAGATGCGCGGAAACAAGCGCATCGAATCGGCGCGCATGTTTTACCCGGGTTACGTGCTGGTGCAGATTGATTGTGACGAACGCGGTCATATTCCTGACAATGTGTTCCACATGATCAAGTCGACGCCGAAGGTCACGGGTTTTGTTGGTGGTCACAACCCCACGCCGTTGACTCCGCAGGAGGTCGACCAGATCGTGAACCAGCAGGCGGAAGCTGCTGAAAAACCAAAGCCGAAGTTCTCGTATGCAGCCGGAGAGACGGTGCGAATCAAGTCCGGACCGTTCCAAAGTTTTACCGGCAAGGTCGAAGAGGTTAATGAGGACAAGTCGACGTTGAAGGTGACGGTGACGATCTTCGGCCGGTCGACGCCGGTGGAGTTGAATTTCCTCGACGTCGAGAAGGTGACATTCGCGGAAGAAGAGTAAAGCAAAGAGATGGCAAAGAAGATTACAGGCTACATAAAGCTACAGGTTCCCGCCGGCAAGGCGAATCCGGCGCCGCCGATTGGTCCGGCGCTTGGTCAGCACGGCGTGAACATCATGGAGTTCTGCAAGGCGTTCAACGCCAAGACCGCGCAGATGGATCCGGATCTGAAGATTCCGGTTGTGATCACGGTCTTTGCTGACCGCTCGTTTACGTTTGAGACGAAGACCCCGCCGGCGGCTGACTTGCTGAAAAAAGCGGCGGGAATCCCGAAGGGTTCCGGAAAGCCGAATCGTGAGAAGGTGGGTTCGATCTCGAAGGCCAAGATTGAGGAGATCGCCAAGACCAAGCTTCAGGATCTGAATACCACGAGTCTGGAGTCGGCGATTCGCACGATCGAAGGCACTGCCAGGCAGATGGGTCTTACGGTCGAGTAAGAAGGCCATCCACAGATTACAGAAATAATCTGCGGAATCTGTGGATTGAGAGGGAGGGAATTAACCATCCCGTTTGCACCTCGGAGTAAAGCATGAAGAGTCACGGAAAGAAGTATCGGGCTGCGCTCGAAAAGATCGAGCCAGGCCGCAAATACAACCTCGAAACAGCAATAACAAAAATCAAAGAGATCGCATTCGCGAAGTTCGACGAAACTGTTGAACTCACGATGTGGCTTGGTGTCGATCCGCGCAAGGCTGATCAGCTCGTGCGCGGAACTCTTGTTTTGCCGCACGGTATCGGCAAAACCAAAACGGTGCTCGTAATCGCCCAGGGCGACAAGGTTCGCGAGGCCGAAGAAGCGGGCGCTGACATTGTCGGCGGCGAAGATATCGTCAACCGCATCAAGGGTGGTTGGACCGACTTTGACGCTGTGATCGCGACGCCTGACATGATGCGTCTGGTTGGCGCGCTCGGTAAGGTGCTGGGACCACGCGGTCTGATGCCCAATCCTAAAACCGGCACGGTCACTCCCGATGTCGCAACCGCGATCAGGGAGACGAAGGCTGGTAAGGTTGAATATCGCGTTGATAAGACCGGCGTGATTCACGTCGGCGTCGGCAAGGTTTCCTTCGAGGACGACAAGCTTCGCGACAACGCGAAGGCGCTGCTCGATGCCGTGGTGAAGGCGAAGCCGGCAACCGCCAAAGGCAAATACATCAAGAAAGTAAACCTCGCAGCCACGATGAGTCCGGGAGTTTTGCTGGACGAGCAGCTGTACGCGAAGTAAAGGTGGGGAGCTGAAACGATGAAATCAAAAGCACAGAAACAGAAAGATCTCGACGCTCTCACCGAGCAGTTCAAGAATGCCAAGGCCGCGATGGTCGTCGGTTTTCAGAAGATGACGGTTGCGAAAGATCAGGAGTTGCGCAACCAGCTTCGCGAAGCCGGTGTTTCTTACGAAGTGGTGAAGAACACACTCGCGCGCAAGGCTTCCGAAGGAACCGCACTCGAAGCTGCGTCGGAGCATTTTAAGGGTGTCACCGCGGTCGCGCTGAGCGGCGCTGATCCGGTGGGTTTGTCCAAAGCAATTTCAAAGTTTACGAAGGCCAATCCGGACATTTTTACGTTCAAGGCCGGAGTCGTTGAAGGCAAGGTCGTCGCGCTGCGGGATGTAGAGGCGATCGCAAGCTTGCCGTCGAAGGAAGAGTTAATTTCGAAGGTTATGTTCCTGATCAATTGTCAGGCTCAGCGACTGGTGACGGTGATCTCCGCCGTGCCGCGCAACCTGGCAGTGGTTGTCAAACAGATTGGCGAGCAGAAGACCGCATAAGGATTTTTGAGGAGGATAGAAAGGTATCATGGCAGCAACACGCGAAGACGTTATTGAATTTTTGAAAAACATGACTCTTTTAGAGGCTTCACAGCTTGTGAAAGACCTGGAAGAGACTTTTGGTGTTTCAGCAGCAGCAGCGGCAGTCGCGGCCCCCGCGGCAGCAGCCGGTGGTGGCGGTGAAGCGGCCGCAGCAGCGGAAGAGAAGACCGAGTTTGACGTGATCCTTCAGGCGATCGGTGGCAACAAGATCAACGTGATCAAGGTTGTTCGCGAAGTGACTGCGCTCGGATTGAAGGAAGCCAAGGATCTGGTAGAGGCAGCCCCCAAAGCAGTAAAGGAAGGCGTCTCGAAGGAAGAGGCGGAAACGATCAAGCAGAAACTGGCTGACGCTGGAGCGACTGTCGAAGTTAAATAGGCAGATTAGAACCATCCACAGATTACGCAGAAGCCTTTTTGTAAATCTGTGGAATCTGTGGATACGTGTTCGTCGCTTGACACCAGGAGTGTAAGTGGCTAATTTAAGGGAGTATTGAGGCGCTGGCGTTACTCCCAAAAATTCTGACGGATAGATCCGCCGCTTTTGCGTAACAAGCGGTCAGGGGCATTGTGCGCTCTGACCGCTCTTTGGCGTCTTTAATTGGCAATTAGGTAAAAGGAATCTCACATGTCAGCAAATTTGCTTCAAACGATTAATACAGGGTTAGGAAGACGTACCAGTCAGGCGCCTGAGCGTGAGGACTTCTCCAAGATCGCCACCGCCGTCCGGATACCAAACCTTATTGAGATTCAACGCGAGTCGTATAACCGATTTCTGCAGATGGATCTGTTGCCCGAAGAGCGTGAAGCGACCGGGCTTCAGGCTGTCTTCCAGTCGGTTTTTCCAATCTCGGACTTTCGCGGCACCGCCACGCTCGATTTTGTCGAGTACCAGATCGGTAACTGGCAGTGCAAATGCGGACGTCTCGAGGGACTGAACTATCTCCGCTCAAACTGTAAGAACTGCGGTGCGACGATTAAGGTGAATCCGCTGGCTGCCGGCGATACGCTTTGCCATCGTTGCGGCACGTTCAATTTTGTTCGCCCGCAACTGTGCGAGAACTGCGGCGAACCGGTTGGTCTGAAACATAAGCACGACCAGCAGGAGTGTCAGGAACGCGGCATGAGCTACAGCGTTCCGCTCAAGGTAAAGATCCGTCTGACTGTTTTTGATAAAGACCCGGACACTGAAGTCCTGTCGATCCGGGATATCAAGGAAGAAGAGGTCTTCTTCGGCGAAATCCCGCTGATGACTGACAACGGTACCTTCATTATCAACGGTACCGAACGCGTCATCGTGTCGCAGCTTCATCGTTCGCCCGGAGTCTTCTTTAAACGCGGCGCAATCTACGTCGCGAAGATCATTCCGTATCGCGGTTCGTGGGTCGAGTTCGAATACGACCAGAAGAACCTGCTTTACGTTCGTGTCGGCAAGCGTAAGTTTCTGGCTTCGATCTTCCTCCGCGCGCTCGGCCTCTGGTTCAAGCGCAGGGAAGAAGACGCGCTGCCCCACAAGTCATCACCACGCACCGACGCTCAGTTGGAAGAAGTGGTGAAGAATGCCTCGTTCACCGACGAGGACATGATTCGCGCGATCTACATCACCGATGAGATTCATCTTCAGGACGGTCATCTGAAGGTGCAGATTCCCGAGAGCGGGCCAACCAATCTTGTCGGTATGAAAGTCGATCACGACATCAAGGGCAAGGGCCCGGATCCGATCGTTCGTGGTGGTAAGAAGGTAGCGAGCTCCGGGCTCGACTCACTGCGAAGGGGCGGCATCACTGAAGTCGAAGTCGACTCATCGCAACTCGAAGGCGCCTTCGCCGTGGCTGACATCGTCAACACGGAAAGCGGCGAGATCATTCTCGAGGCGAATAACGAAATCACGCCGGCGAAACTCCAGGAGATCGTCGAAGCCGGTATCACCAGCTTCTCAGTGTTTTTCCCGGAACGCGACGACGTGGGACCAGTGCTTTCGTTGACGTTGAAGAAAGACGTCATCACCAAGCCGGTCGACGCGTTGCTCGAAATTTACCGCAAGATGCGTCCGGGCGATCCGCCGACAGTGCAAACGGCTTATCGACTGCTCGAAGCGATGTTCTTCGATCCGCGTAAGTTTGATTTCTCGCGGGTGGGACGTCTGAAGTTCAACATCAAGATGGGCAAACCCGAACGCAACCGGATCGAGGATCCATTGCTGTCGGCGCAGGACTTCTACGAAGTGGTTTCTTACGTTCTCAAGATGCGTAAGAACCCGTCCGAGTATCAGGCGGATGACATCGATCACCTCGGCAATCGACGTGTGCGCGCGGTGGGTGAGTTGCTGGAGAACCAGTTCCGCATCGGCCTCGAGCGCATGGAACGCGCGATCAAGGAGAAGATGTCGATCCACCAGGAAATGCAGACAACGATGCCGCGCGATCTCATCAACGCAAAGCCGGTAACGGCCGCGGTGCGTGAGTTCTTCGGCTCCAGTCAGTTGTCGCAGTTCATGGACCAGACAAATCCGCTCTCGGAGATCACGCACAAACGTCGTCTCTCGGCGCTTGGACCGGGCGGTCTTTCGCGTGAGCGCGCCGGGTTTGAAGTGCGCGACGTGCACCCAACGCATTACGGACGTATTTGTCCGATTGAGACGCCTGAAGGTCCGAACATCGGACTCATCTCGAGTCTCTCGTGCTTCGCTCGTATCAACGAGTTTGGGTTTATTGAGGCGCCGTATCGCAAGGTGAGTGACGGCCGCGTGGTTGAGTATGTGCGCGTCATCAATGGCGGCGACACGAAACTCAAGCCGGGCGACCACATCGCACTCGAAGAAGTTGAGAAAGCAAACAAGAAGCTCAGCGGCGAAGCTCGTCCGGCCGAGCATGAGCCATGGCCGTTCTACCTGACCGCGTGGGAAGAAGACAAACACGTTGTCGGACAGGCCAACATCGAGCTCGATGAAAACGGCCACATCATCAACGAGCGTAACGCAGCGCGAAAAGCCGGTGAGTTCATTCTCGCTTTGCGCAAGGACATCGAATACGTCGACGTCTCGCCGAAGCAGCTTGTCTCAGTGGCAGCGTCGCTGATTCCGTTCCTTGAAAACGACGACGCGAACCGTGCGTTGATGGGTTCGAACATGCAACGCCAGTCAGTGCCTCTCCTTCGTGCGGAAGCCCCGTACATCGGCACCGGCATGGAGAAGGTGACTGCTCGTGACTCCGGTGCGGTGGTCGCAGCCAAACGCGACGGTGTGGTCGATTACGTCGACTCAGAACGCATCATCGTCAAGGCCGATCACAACGTCGACGGCACGATTTCCCGCGAGGTGACGGCGGACATCTACACGTTGATCAAATTCAAGCGTTCGAACCAGAACACTTGTATCAATCAGCGTCCGATTGTCCACGGCGGCGAGCGTGTCCAGAAAGGCCAGGTAATCGCCGACGGTCCATGTACCGATCGCGGTGAGCTGGCGCTCGGTCGCAACGTCCTCGTCGCTTTCATGCCGTGGCGCGGTTACAACTTCGAAGACGCGATTCTCGTTTCCGAGCGACTCGTGAAAGAGGACTACTACACCTCGATTCACATTGAAGAACTCGAAATCGAAGCGCGCGATACGAAGCTTGGGCCTGAGGAAATCACGCGCGACATCCCGAACGTTGGTGAGAACATGCTTCGCGATCTCGACGAGAGCGGCATCATTCGCATCGGCGCTCAGGTGAAGCCGGGTTCGATCCTCGTCGGCAAAGTAACGCCGAAAGGTGAGACCCAACTGACGGCGGAAGAAAAACTGTTACGCGCGATCTTCGGCGAGAAGGCCGGCGACGTGAAGGATGCTTCGCTCGTCAGCCCGCCGGGAATCGACGGCACAGTCGTGGACGTCCAGGTCTTCACCCGCAAGGGTCAGGAAAAGGATCAACGTTCACTCGCCATCGAGCAGGATGAAGAAGATCGCCTGCGGCGTGACCTTGAAGACGAAATCCGTATTTTGCGCGAGCAGCGCGACGAGCGTATCTACGAGCTGCTCGAAGGCCGCAAGCTCTCGGCCGATCTGACCGCCAATAAAGAAGTATTAATCGAGAAGAACATTCAGATCACCCGCGAGATGCTGAAAGCTGTCGAGCCGAAAGCCTTGCGCAAAGTTCAACTCGCTTCTTCGCGTTTGGACATCGGCGCAGAGATCAAAGAGTACGAAGATCGCACCGAACGACAGATCAAGATCCTCTCGGACATTTACGAAGAGAAGATCGCGAAGCTGCGACAGGGCGACGAGCTTTCACCGGGCGTGATCAAGATGGTGAAGGTGTTCATCGCCATGAAGCGCAAGCTGTCAGTCGGCGACAAGATGGCCGGTCGTCACGGAAACAAGGGCGTCATCGCACGCATCCTTCCGGAAGAGGACATGCCTTATTTGCCCGACGGCACACCGGTCGAGATTGTTCTTAACCCGTTGGGCGTGCCTTCGCGTATGAACGTGGGCCAGATCCTGGAAACGCACCTTGGCTGGGCCGCACGCGTGCTGGGAATGCACTTCGCAACGCCGGTTTTTGACGGCGCGACTGAAGCTGAGATCAAGAAGAAGCTGCAACTGTCCGGCGAGCGCGCTCGCGAACTTGGATTGCCTGAGATTGTAAATGAGTCAGGCAAGGCCGTGTTGTACGACGGGCTCAGTGGCGACCCATTCGAGCAGAAAGTAACAGTCGGATACATCTACATGTTGAAGCTGTCGCACCTGGTGGACGACAAGATCCACGCGCGCTCGATTGGACCGTACAGCTTGATCACGCAACAGCCGCTCGGCGGTAAAGCGCAGTTTGGTGGTCAGCGCTTTGGAGAAATGGAGGTGTGGGCGCTCGAAGCTTACGGCGCGGCACACATTCTTCAGGAGTTGTTGACGGCCAAGTCTGACGACGTCGCCGGCCGCTCGAAGATCTATGAGGCGATCGTTAAAGGCGAAGCGGATTTCGATCCAGGTTTGCCGGAGTCGTTCAACGTGCTCGTTCGCGAGTTGCAGTCGCTCTGTCTCGATGTTGAGTTGATCAACAAGAAGGCAGCCGGCGACGGCACAGGAGTCGAAGAGGGCGTTGGTGAAGCGATCGTGACCAGTGCGGTAGAAGCGTAAGCCACGGATTAACACGGATTAGTGATGGAAACAAAACGGAGAAATTAAAGTGTTTCGATTCCAACAAGAAAAGACGCAACTGGCTCCAGACTTTGAAGCTATTCGTATCTCACTTGCGTCACCGGAAAAAATCCGGCAATGGTCGCATGGTGAGGTGACCAAACCAGAAACAATCAACTACCGCACCTTTAAACCGGAGCGCGACGGTCTTTTCTGTGCGCGCATCTTTGGTCCGGTGGCTGATTGGGAGTGCCTCTGCGGTAAATACAAACGCATGAAGCACCGCGGTGTGATCTGCGACAAGTGCGGCGTCGAAGTGACTCAGGCAAAAGTGCGACGCGAGCGGTTGGGCCATATCGATCTGGCCAGCCCGTGCTCGCACGTATGGTTCTTTAAAGGATTGCCCAGCCGCATCGGCCACTTGCTCGATATCCCACTGCGCGAACTCGAAAAAGTCCTCTACTTCGAGTCGTACATCGTGATCGATCCGGGCGACGTGCCGGGATTGAAAGAGCGTGAGTTGTTGAGCGACGAGCGTTATCGAGAACTCGTGCGCGATTATCCGGCGCAGTTTGTCGCCAAGATGGGCGCCGAAGCAATCAAGGAATTGCTGGCGATGGTGGACGTCGAAGAGCTCGCCACCGATCTGCGCAAGCGGATGAAGGAAGAGACTTCGCAACAGAAGAAGTTGAAATACTCGAAGCGTCTGAAAGTCGCGACCAGTTTCCTGAAATCAGGAAATCGGCCTGACTGGATGATCCTCGACGTGATTCCGGTTATTCCACCTGAGCTCAGACCGCTCGTGCCCCTCGATGGTGGCCGTTTTGCGACGTCAGATCTCAACGACCTGTATCGACGCGTTATCAATCGCAACAACCGTCTCAAGAAGTTGATGGAGTTGCGTGCGCCTGAAGTCATCGTGCGTAACGAAAAGCGCATGCTGCAGGAAGCAGTCGATGCGTTGTTTGATAACGGACGTCGCGGGCGCGTGCTGCGCGGTGTGAACAATCGCCCGCTCAAGTCTCTGAGTGGAACACTCAAAGGCAAGCAGGGACGTTTTCGTCAGAACCTGTTAGGCAAGCGCGTCGACTACTCGGGACGTTCAGTGATCGTGGTTGGACCAGAACTGAAACTTCATCAGTGCGGTCTGCCGAAGAAGATGGCGCTCGAGTTGTTCAAGCCGTTCATTTACAACCAGCTCGAGAAACAGGGCCACGCGGCCACCATCAAGCAAGCACGCGAGATGGTGGAACGCCAGGAGCCCGTGGTTTGGGACATTCTTGAAGAGGTGATTCGTGAGCACCCGGTGCTTCTGAATCGCGCTCCGACACTGCACCGGCTCGGTATTCAGGCGTTTGAGCCAGTGCTCGTCGAGGGCAAGGCGATCAAGATTCATCCGCTCGTATGTACGGCATTCAACGCTGACTTCGACGGTGACCAGATGGCGGTTCACATTCCGCTCAGTCCGGAAGCACAGATCGAAGCGGCAGTGTTGATGCTTTCGAGCAACAACATCCTGAGCCCTGCGAGCGGTCAGCCGATCGCCGTGCCTTCGCAGGACATCGTGCTCGGTATTTACTACCTGACACGCGATCGTCCGGGTGCAAAGGGTGAAGGACGCGTGTTTGCTTCGCTTGAGGAAGTATTACTCGCGCTCGACGCTGGTGAAGTCACCACTCAAACACCGATCAAGCTGCGCATTCAGGGCGACTTAATCGACCTCGTTCAGGAACACGATCCGCAGGACATCCTGCGTGCTGTAGTTCAGGACGATGTGCGTCGTGTGATCAATACGACCGTCGGCCGTGTCATCTTTAATGATTCGATTCCCGCCGGCCTGCCTTTCATCAACGGCACGTTGAAGAAGAAAGGTCTGCAATCGCTCGTTAACTATTCGCACATCCGCCTGGGCCACGAGATGACCGTCAAGATGCTAGACGATCTCAAGACCCTCGGCTTCCTGTATGCGACGAAAGCGGGTATCTCGATCGGTATCGACGATCTGGTAACTCCGCCTTCCAAGAAGGGACTCGTCGATAAAGCCGACAAGGATGTGATCGCGGTTGAGCAGCAGTATCAGGACGGCGTCATCACCAACGGTGAACGCTATAACAAGGTCATCGCGATCTGGTCTGAAGTAACTGACAAAGTCGCGAAGGAGATGTTCAAGGCGATGGACGATCGCGAGCGCGCCAGTGGCGAGCTCAATCCAATCCTCGTCATGAGCGACTCCGGCGCTCGTGGTAGCGCGCAACAGATTCGCCAGTTGGCGGGTATGCGTGGTCTGATGGCTCGGCCATCAGGTGAAATTATCGAAACGCCAATCCAGGCAAACTTCCGCGAGGGTTTGAACGTGTTGCAGTACTTCATCTCGACACACGGCGCTCGCAAAGGTCTGGCTGACACGGCACTCAAGACGGCTGACTCAGGTTATCTGACCCGTCGTCTCGTCGACGTGGCTCAGGACGTGATCATCAGCGAAGACGACTGCGGCACGCTGCGCGGTATCTCCGCCAGCGCGATCGTGGAAGGCGGCGAGGAAATCGAGTCGTTGCGCGACCGCATCGTCGGCCGTACAGGACTGGACGACGTTACCGACCCGATTGAAGGTTCGATAATCGTCGCGGCTAACCAGGAGATCGACGAAGACCTGGCGGCTGAGATTCAGCGTTCCGGTGTACAGCGCGTTCGCATTCGTTCGGTGTTAACCTGCGAATCGCGACGTGGTTGCTGTATCAAGTGTTACGGACGCAATCTCGCGACCGGTCGTCCGGTTGAAATCGGGGAAGCTGTCGGCGTCATTGCCGCGCAGTCAATTGGTGAGCCGGGCACGCAGTTAACGATGCGTACGTTCCACATCGGTGGTACCGCACGTCTCGAAGAGTCGTCGAAGCACGAAGCTCGTCAGGACGGCACGATTAAGTATCTCGACCTGCAAACGGTCAAGAGCCGCAAGGGCGAGCGCATTGCGATGAATCGAAACGGCTCGGTGACGATCATTGACGACCGTGGCCGTGAGGCAGCGCGTTACCAGATTGTTTACGGTGCGCACATCCTCGTCGAAGACGGCAGCCGCGTCACCCAGGATCAGCTCCTGGCGACATGGGATCCGTTCACGTTCGCGATTCTTACCGAAGTCGCTGGACACGTTAAGTTCCAGGATCTTAAGGAAGGCGTGACGTTTGACGAAGAAGTGGACGAAGTAACCGGTCAGTCGCGCATGGTCGTGAAAGACTCGCCTGACGAGAAGAAACAGCCACGTTTTGAAATCCGCAGTGCCAGCAACAAGGTGCTGAAGACTTACCAGATGCCGGTGCGTGCGAACCTGATGGTGCAGGATGGCGAGGATGTTGAGCCGGGTGACATCATCGCGAAGATCCCGCGCGAAACGACCAAGACCAAAGACATCACGGGCGGTTTGCCGCGCGTCGTCGAGCTTTTCGAAGCACGACGCCCGGCGGAAACAGCAGTCATGTCTGAAATCGACGGCACCGTTACGCTCGGCGCGATCTCGAAAGGTAAACGGAAGCTGATCATTACCGGCGACGACGGTGAAGAGCGCGAGTACGACATCCCACGTGGTACGCACATCAACGTGCAGGATGGCGACCGCGTCCGTGCCGGCGAAGCGCTCATGGATGGACCATTGAACCCGCACGATATTTTGCGAGTTCTGGGAATGAGTCGTTTGCAGGAATATCTCGTAAACGAAATTCAGGAGGTCTATCGTCTGCAGGGTGTGAACATCAACGACAAGCACATCGAAGTGATTGTTCGACAGATGTTGCGCTGGGTGAAGATCAAGGAAGTCGGCGACACCGAGTTCCTGCTCGAAGAGCAGGTCGATCGTTTCCGCTTCCAGGACGAGAACGAGCGTGTGCGTCAGGAAGACGGCGAAGTGGCGCAGGCCGAGCCGCTCTTGCTGGGTATCACGAAAGCATCGCTCTCGACCGATTCGTTCATCTCGGCGGCGTCGTTCCAGGAGACCACGCGCGTGCTTACTGAAGCCGCGATTTCCGGTCGCGTGGATTACCTGCGCGGGTTGAAGGAAAACGTGATCATGGGGCGGTTGATTCCAGCCGGTACCGGCATGGAATACTATCGCAACGTTGATATCGAACGGGATGAAACGGTAGATCAGGGTCGGGATCGTGATCTCGATGAGTTTCCCGACATCGTGGGTGGTCACGAAATGGTGCTGCCTCCACGCGAGCCAATCGTCGTGCCGGCAGTCGTACCAAGCGACGGTGAGGTTGTCGCTGAACCGGAAGCAGAGGAATAGTCAATACTCTTTCCTAAACACCATCCACAGGTTACGCAGATTTATCTGTGCAGTCTGTGGATGGTTTTTTATTTACCTGATTCCTGACCTCTTATCCTTTCGCAGTGCTTACAAATACTCAGGTTTGGACTAAGGTCATCGATGAGTTGCAATGTGTTTGTCACGTGTTCCGATCTCACACGGCTAATGCGTAGTCCGCACAGCGTCTGCTGCCCGGGCGGTTGGACCAGATGATAAATCGCCGACATTATTCGCGTCGCATACATCCCTTAACTCATTTCTGACCTTTTTTCATACAAACCACATTCAAAAATTGGTTATTGCACATCCTTGGCAAGCGCGATGCCGTGTAGAATGTGCGCACGATGAATCTGAAGCAGATCAAAGCGCTGCCCGGAGCGCGCAAGCTTGGGATACCGGAGTTTGTGCCGCCGCAACTAGCCACTCTGACCGAGAAACCTCCTGCAGGTGAAGGATGGCTCCACGAGTTGAAGTTTGATGGTTATCGTTTGTTGTGCCACGTTGAGGGTCGGCAGGTCCGCTTCTGGACCAGAAACAGGAAAGACTGGACCGCGAAATTTGCCGGTGTTGGTAAAGCAGTAAAGGCGTTGCCGTTGAAGAGTGCGATTCTCGACGGCGAGATAGTCGCGCTGGACGAGAAAGGGAGTGCGAGTTTTCAACGTCTCCAGCAGTCTATCAATAAGGGCGTCGGTTCAGGTCTCATCTTTCACATCTTTGATTTGATCTACATCGACGGCTACGATCTCACGCGTTGTCCGTTGCATGATCGGAAGCGAGTGCTTGCGGAGTTGCTGGCGCCATTGGGCGATACGAGCGTGTTGAAATACAGCGACCACATCGAGGGCAACGGGACGCAGTTTTTCAAGGAAGCCTGCAAACTCGGGCTCGAGGGAATTGTTTCGAAGCAGGCTGAGTCTACGTATGAATCGACGCGCAGTCGTAACTGGTTAAAGATTAAGTGCATCAAGCGGCAGGAGTTTATCATCGCCGGTTATACACTTTCCGACAAAGGTATTCCCTTCAGCTCTCTGATCCTCGGCTTCTATGAAAAAGGGAAACTGATCTACGCGGGACGCGCCGGTACTGGTTACACAAACGCGCTACGGGTTGAGTTAAAGAAGAAACTCGATCGCATTGCTGTGGACGAACGTCCCTTCGCTGAGATTCCCAAAGATCCCGATCTGCGCAAGGCCGTCTGGACCGCACCCAAGCTCGTTGGAGAAGTTGCATTTACTGAATGGACAGACGAGGGTATTATTCGCCATCCGTCCTTTCAGGGTCTCCGAGAAGACAAGAAGCCTCAGGACGTCGTACGCGAGAAACCGTCTTAGCCACGGATTAGAAACGAATTGAATCCTCATGAAAAAACGTCCCACCATTTTCCTCAGTTGCGTTGCTAGTGAATTCCGTTCGTATCGCGACGCCGTTGAGATCGAAATCGAGAATAAGGGTTGTTTCGCTGCGAACCAGTCGAGCTTTGGGCTCGACTACCGCACGATTGAAGAAGTGCTGCGACAGCGGATCCAGGAAGCCGATGCCGTGGTTCACATCGTCGGCTTTCGCTTCGGGCCGGAGCCCAACGATCCTCCTTCAGAAAAGCCCCGGCGCTCCTTCACGCAGATGGAGTATGACATCGCGCATGAATTGAAGAAGCCGGTTTACGTGTTTCTATCGGCTAGTGATGCGGTGAGCGATGCTCCTTACGCGTATGAACGGCCCGAAGACACAGAAACCGTAACACTCCAACGCGCTCACCGGGGAGCAGTCGTACAGTCTGACGATTACCGAATTTTCAAAGACAAAGAAGAACTTTGCCGATTCGCTGCGGAAATTCCGCTCGTCACTGAAGTTGATTTCCGGGAGGATATCTCACGCATAAGCGAGTACGCACCGGCCAACCTCGTCGGGCGCGACGATGAGATGCGACTTCTTGACGAGACTTGGTTGAAGGTCTCCGCCAACGTATTACCCCGGCCGCGAGTCGTTAGCTTCGTCGCGGCCGGCGGTCAGGGTAAGACTGCGCTCGTCGCAAAGTGGATGCAGCGACAAGCAGAGCGGGCCTGGCCGGACTGTGATGCGGCGTTTGCCTGGTGCTTTTACAGTGGCAATGCGCCTCAGGGGCCTGTGGGTACATCGGATTTGTTTCTCAAAGAAGCGATCAGTTTCTTTGGTAAAGAAGCGGACAAGCAGTTTGCGTCGAGTCGTGCCATTAACTTTGAAAAAGGACAACGGTTGGCGCAGATCATAAGTGAGCGACGTTGCTTGCTCGTCCTGGATGGGCTTGAACCATTGCAATCCGCGCCCACTGCATCTACTCCGGCTACTTTAACGGACGCAGGGTTGATTGCATTGCTACGAGGACTGGCAACTCATAACCGCGGATTATGTATTATTACTGCTCGCTATTCAGTGTCAGAGCTAACAGAATTTGGGGAGAACGTTAGCGAAGTAAAGCTGCCTTCTTTGTCTCGTGCTGCCGGCGCTCACCTTTTAAAAGCGCTTGGCGTCAAGGGAAATTCTCACGAATTGGAAACAATTGTAGATGAGGTGCATGGTCATGCTCTCGCTTTGAAATTATCAGCTTATGTCCGTGACGCTCGTGGAAGAGACTTCGCCAGACCGAACCTCATGCGGCGGAAATCTGACGCCACGGAACAGGATCAAACCGTAACTGTGCTCGAAAACCTCGAGGAAGTGTTCGTTAATGACCCTCGCCTGAAAGTGCCCTTAGCTATTCTAAATGTGCTTGCTTTATTTGACCGGTCTGCAGAACCGGTTTGGATAGCAAACATTTGCCAGCCACCCGTCATTCCCGGACTAACAGATTTGATTTTGGAAAAAACGGCGTTGGAACTGTGCGCTGATATCGCAGAAGTTGGACCAGGCATAATTAACTCGGTCGGCGGTAACTGGCGTGAAGGCCTCGATCCAAACTTGAACCTTTCGATGCACCCTTCATTCGCGACGTACCTCAGAGGTCGACTCAAAGCTAATCTGCCGGAGGCGTGGTCCGAGGCGCATCGCCGCCTGTGTTTATTTTTCACTCGAAAACTTTCGGATCAAATTACCGGCGTTGACGATCTCGCAACCATACAGCGTGCGTTTTATCACGGCAGTCAGGGAGGCGTACTGCCCAGCGTCACACTGAAGGAATGGTTAATGAACGTTATCGAAAACAAATCTGTCCCGGAAGAACAAACCGCCTTGCCCGAAGAAACTTCCACCGAGGATGGTGGCCCAACGCGCTCCGTATTCATCAGCTACCGCCGAGCGGGAGATGCGGCATTCCTGGCACGGACTATCCGTGCTGAGCTTCGACGCCGCGGCTGTGCTGTTTTCCTCGATGTTGACTCGCTTCGCACCGGGCGCTTCGACGACGCATTGCTGAATGAAATAAGAAACGCACAAAACTTTCTTGTCATCCTCTCGCCTGACTCTCTGGAACGAACGGCCAACCCGGAAGACTGGTTTCGCAGGGAGTTAGCATGTGCGTTATCGGGCAATCGAAATATTATCCCGGTGTTTATGGATGGCTTCGGATGGCCTGAACCGGAAAAGTTACCTGAAGATATCAGGAGGGCAAGGACCTACCACGGACTTCATTACTCTCACGATTACTTTGAAGCCATGATGGACAAAGTCGAGGGGTTTCTAAGATAGATCCGTAAAAAATCCGCGTTAATCCGTGGCCAAAAAAAGAAATCGCTTCTCAGACTTCGGGATGAGGAACGCTTCGAAATCTACGTTGGCTTTCGTCAATTCCTCACGCAACGACTCACCACCAAACAAAAGCAACGTGCTACCTTCCGGCGCCCAATCAATCAAAGCCGGCAATTTTTGCATAAACTGATCCAGCGCGCGACAAGTGATGAATTGCGCCGTGGGAGGTTCAACCTGCTCGAAGGGTCGCGCAACAATCGCGGCTTTGAGATGAAGTTGGTTCGACGCTTCGCGGAGAAAAACGGCTTTCTTCTGAGACGATTCGATCAATGTTGCTTGCAGATCAGGCCTCGCGATTAGGCAGGGAATAATTGGCAGGCCCCCGCCGGAGCCGATGTCGGCGATCGCCGCGTGCAACGGGAGGTGCTTTAAGAGCAGCAGAGATTCGAGCACATGCCTGACGGCGAACTCCTCCGCTGCACAGGGCGCGACGAGGTGTAGCCGATCATTCCAGCGTGTGAGTAAACTGTAGTACTCCGCCAGGCGTGTTACTGTCTCGGCAGGGAGATCCAGATTAAAGCTCCCCCTATTTGCTATTAAAGATTGCTCGAACTCGTTCACACACAAAGCATAGATCATGATTGACGATTTTGTTGAGCAGCATCAGTTTCTCGGCAACGCGGTAACGCGAATTGTTCACGAGTATGTCGCGTCGCTTGCCACGCGGCGAGTCACCCCAGAAGCGACACCGGCTGAGTTGGAAAAACTCTTCGACGAACCACTGCCAGAGAAGGGAATTGCGCTTGCAGAGATCTTAAACCGCTTTCGCGATGACATTGCGCCAAACGCGATGGGCGTTCCGAGTCCACGGTACTTCGGCCAGTTTAATCCGACACCGCTGCCGATCGGCGTCTGGGCCGACGCTTTGAGTGCAATGCTGAATCAAAACGCGGGTGCGTGGCGCAATGGTCCAACGTCGGCAATGATCGAGGCGCGTGTGATCCGCTGGCTCTGCGATCTCCTGAACTATGGCCCGAAGAGTTTTGGGACACTCGCGAGCGGCGGTTCAGAAGCGAATCTGATCGCACTGAAATGCGCGCGCGACAGCGTCGCGAAGAGCGTTAAAGACCGTGGCTTGCGTACGGCGCCGGCAGATCTCGTTATCTACGCGTCGGAGCAGTGTCACTATTCGATCGACAAGAGCGCGGACATTCTTGGTCTTGGCCGCGAGGGTTTGCGTAAGATTCCGACCGACGATCGTTTTCACATTCGCGTCGATGCTCTGAGAGAGGCGCTTGCGCGCGATCGTGAAGCAGGTTTGTTGCCTTGTTGTATCATCGGTGTTGCCGGCACAACTTCAACCGGCGTCGTCGATCCGCTCGAAGAGCTCGCCGCCATCGCTCGTGAGAATCGTTGCTGGTATCACATCGATGCCGCTTACGGCGGCACACTCGCGTTCTCGCCCAGGCACAAACACATGCTGAAGGGTATCGAGCTGGCCGACTCGATTACGTTCGATCCGCACAAGTGGATGTTTGTTCCGTTTGCTTGCGGCGCGCTGCTGGTGCGCGAAGGCGGGCGTGTGCTGCGTGACGCATTCGATATGACTCCGGAATATCTGAGCGAAGATCGCGGCGGCGCCGATGTTGAATTCGACTTCTTTCGCTATGGCCAGATGGGCACGCGCCGGTTCAACTCGTTGAAGTTCTGGATGGCAGTTAAGTTTATGGGCCGCGAGGGTTACGAAAAAACGGTCGAACATCAGATTGGTTTGACGAAGTATCTCGCCAGCCGAATCGACGCGCTTCCCGACTTCGAGCTGGTTGGTGAAGTCGAAACTGCGGTGTGCTGTTTTCGTCACAAATCAAAATCGGATCTGGTTCAGCAGCGCATACAACAACTAATCGAGCACGACGGTGAAGCGTGGCTCACGACGACCGTGCTGCACGGAAGTCGCGCGCTGCGGGTGAACATCAACAGCTTCCTCACCGAGCAACAACACATCGACGATCTGATAAAATTACTCGAACGTTCTGGTAAACAAGCACTGTCGAACGTACTGTAGGGGCGGCTCTCCGTGGCCGCCCTTGGGTTGAATATGCCGACGATGACCAAATGGATTATCACGCTGCTATTGGTCGTATGGCTGCACTGTGCCGTAGCAGCGCAAACGGGTCCCAAATCGCTGCCCGCGGTCAAGTCGCAGGCGGACTTCAACTCGATCTCAGTCACTTACGATGCGAACACTCCCTACGCTCTCCCGCATGTCATGATCGTGATCGATCGCAAAGATGGGAACAAGATCTATTACGTCAACAAAAAGCGGTACAGCTTTCACAAAGACTTCGTCAACGGCACTTATCTCTCACTCGAACGCGGCAAAGAATTTTTTGTAAACAACTACATCAAGCCCAACCGTCGCTTCATCCTCGGCACGCTGGCCTATCAAATCCCGATCAAACGCTGGACGTTTGAATTCTGGGAAGGCGATCTGATACCCACGGATCAAATCCAGCTCGCGTACGACGTGATCAACAAAACCTTCTTCGCGCCGGTCGCCTTCAAGCCGAATTCACTGCGACAGGATGAAGCGACGAAGGACCTCGCAGGAATGCAGCGCGTTTTGTTTAGCGACATCGCAAAGGAGCAGGAGTACCAGGCGCTCAACATCGCGAAGGGGATCGGTCGCATACATATTATTCCGAAGCTGGACGATCACGTTGAGATTGGTTCAAATGAAATCCTTGTGCTCGACGAAGTGCCGGTCCAGCTTCCACCTGTTGCCGGGATTATTACTTCGCAACCTTCAACCCCGCTTTCGCACATTAATCTGCTTGCTAAAGGCTGGGGAGTTCCCAACGCGTACATCAAGAACGCAAAGGAACTTCTGAAGCAGTACGACACTTACTGGGTGACGTTTGAAACGTTACGAGAGAACTACAAGATCAAACGCGCCAACAACGATCAGTTGCGCGACTATGTACGTCGGGAAGCAGAGCGCGCTGATTTAATCAAGCCTCGATCGAACCTGGCGGAACGACGTCTGTTAAGTTTGGCCCAACAGCGTTCGCCGTCGAGCATCTCGTATGGCGGTAAGTCGGCAAACCTGGGTGAAGTGTTGAATGCTAGATTGCCTGGCATCGTTGTACCCGGCGGTTTCACCATTCCGTTTCATTACTACGACGAGTTCATAAAGCGGAATAGTCTCGACGAAGTGATCCGTGAGCTAATGGACGATCAGAAGTTTGTTCACGATCCGGCTTACCGGCGCGAAAAACTGGTCCAATTGAGAGCGACGATTGAAAAGGCTGATTTTAGTCCCGAACTCAGAAAGAGTGTGTTGGAGAAAGTTGCGCGCGAATACGCGGGTAAGGGATTGTTTGTGCGTAGCTCTTCGAATTCGGAAGATCTGCCAAACTTTAGTGGCGCCGGTCTTTACACGACAGTGCCAAACGTGCGCGGCGACGATCAGTTAATCGACGCGATCAGGAAGGTGTGGGCGTCGCTCTGGAACTTCGAAGCGTACGAAGCGCGCGAGCGTGGGGGCGTGGCCCACTCGAAGATCTTTATGGCGGTATTGATTCAGGAGGGCATCAACTCCGAGAGTTCGGGAGTGATGATCAGCACCGATCCTTTCGACAACGAAAACAAGGGCGCGATCTATATCAGTGCCAAGCGTGGCTTGGGTATCAAGGTCGTTGAAGGTCAACGGATTGCCGAGCAGATACTTTTCCGACCCCGAACCAACGCCATTCAGGTGTTAACGCGATCGGCTGAAGATAGTCTGTTGACGTTTGACGAAAAAGGCGGCGTGAAAGAAGTGCCCATAACAGGCGATCGGGTGGTGTTGACGGATGATGTCATCCGGCGACTGGTGCGCGCGGCGAATGGAATCAAGCGTGTGTTCGGCAGCCGCGATCAGGATATCGAGTGGGCGTACATGAAGGGGCAGATCTATATCGTGCAAGCTCGGCCGTATATTGCGGGCGGTTGATAGGTTTACTTACTCACCACCAGCACCGTGAACGAGCCCGGTTTGATGCTGCGTTGGGGCCTGCCGCCGGGAGTTGTCGCCGGCGTCTCAATGTATTCGGCCGCACTCAGAAATATCTTCTTCGTTCTCGTGTCGAAAGCCATGGTGCGGGCGCCAGGTTGTGTCTTAACTGGACCAGCGTCTTCATAATCGTCGGCCGCCTTTTCGTGAAAGATATTCAAGACACCTTCGCTGCACGAAAAGAAAACAAGCTTCGCCTGAGGATCAAAGGCCGCGTAGTCAACGCCTCGCCCAATCGCGAAGCTGCTAATGACTCGTCCTGACACGGCATCCATGACAACCATCTTTGGCTCGTTGCGGCAGCCGATGAACAATCGTTTCGTCTTTGCGTCGTAGGCCAACCCGGTTGGCGTTTTTGCGACGCCGATCGGAAAGCGCTTCTTCACCTCGAGTGTTTTTGGATCGAAGACTACCACCTCATTCGTATCTTCGAGGTTTAGATATACGAGACCATCGGCAACAACTGCTGATTCTCCGTCGCCTTCTACCTTTACCGTTCCTACGACCTGTCCGCTCTTCGCATCGATCGCGGTGACGTCGTGCGAGCCATGATTGTTCGTGAAGACGCGCCTGGTAGCCGGATCGTAATAAATTCCATCCGGGCCTTTGCCGACGTCGATTTTGTTGATGAGCTGCAACGTCGTCGGGTCGAACATTGAAACTTTGTTCTCCCGACCGTTGCTGGTAAATCCGTGCTTGAACTCGGAGGCGATGGCGATTCCATGAACGCCGGGAGTATCCGGAATGGTCCCAATCAACGTGCCGTTGTCGGGGTTGATTACGTCTACCTGGGTACCGTGAGAGAGATACAGACGTCGAGCAGCACTATCGATAGTGACATAGTCGAATCCGCCATTACCAGGAACTGGATAGCGAGTCTCGATCTTATATCCCGTACCGCCCTGCCACGTAGCGAAGAGAATCAACAGTCCGATGATGCAAGTTCGGATGCCTGGCATAAGTTTTCCTCTCTACTTTGGATCCACTTTTTAAGTTTATTCGGGCCGCTTTAGCTTTTCGCCGTTAGGACCGACCTGAATCTCCGATCGTTTCTTACCGCGCTTGATGTGGGCTTCGTAAGCGACCAGCTTCCCGTTCTTCGTCAATGATTCAATATTCTCGATGGTCCCCGCACTTGTAGCTTCCCTTAGGGCATCCTGCACTGGTGCAGGAAGCGAGTCGAGCGACACATCTTCCTCGACCTCAACGACATTGCCACTCTTGTCAATCAAGATGTCTTTGTTGTGCCCGTTAACACTTAGAGATACTTCATAGAACTTTTGTCCATGTTCGATTTCGGAAGCAAAGCCTTTGATCGAGGCGCCTTCGCTTTCTTTGGCCACAGTTGTCTCAACCGCAGGTGGGAGCTGTTCTCGCTTGATCTTTTTTTCCTGTGCTTGAGTTGCTGCGAATGCGAATCCGATGACTAAGACTGTCATCAAATGTTTTCAGGAAGTAGTTCATCGTAAGCTCCTGTTCTTTAATTCTCAATGGCGTAGACGAGCGAAATGAGATTCCAGATTGTGCCCGAGATTGCAGTGTCGGAGAGGGCAAGGCGACTGCGCGCGAGCGGTGGCGTGCTGGTACTCCAGTGCAAAAGTACCGCACGGGGAATTGCCCTGGGTCTCGCTTGTTTTGACATACTTCGCCGTGAGCTTTCGAGTATACTCAGGCATGCCTTAATAGAAGATTAATAGGCGAGGGAAAATGCCAATAAGGCTGGCTGGCATATAGTTGGGGACCTTCGGCTTATGCCTCGTGAGTTACAGTGGCATTGGATTTTAATACTGGATTATTTGACAATTGTCCGCGGAGTCGGGTATAAGCCCGAACAAGCAAATGTTTAGAAATATCGATCACGGTCACCATGGCTACTGGCACCACCACGAGGGTGGCGGGCTGGCGATCGTGTTCGCAGCGCTGATAGAAGCAAGCTAAACCGGCGCAAAACGATTCCCAAACCCGCTACCGACGCGAAAGCCGGTAGCGGGTTTTTACTTTTAACGATGAGCAAATGACCTCCAGGATTCCAGCCGGAATGCGTTACTACATCGGCGCCGAGGCGCGACTGCGCCGCACCGTCGAAGACGTCGCTATGTCGGTGTTTGAGGGCTGGAATTACGAAGAAGTGATCACGCCGTCGGTCGATTACTACGATCTGTTCGAGCTCGGGATGGGACGTGGTGAAGCTCAACGTGGCTTTCGCTTCACTGATAACGACGGGCGTCTGCTGGCCCTGCGCCCCGATGTGACGAGTTCGGTAGCGCGAATGGCGGCGACCCTCCTGTCTGAAAGACCACGTCCGCTCCGTTTTTGTTACGCGGCGCCGGTGTTTCGCCAACAAACTCAATCGCATGCCGAGTGGCGCCGTGAGAACACGCAACTGGGTTGTGAATTGATCGGAGTTGGCGGAACGATTGCGGATTTGGAGGTGCTCAGATTGGCCGCAGAGATCCTGTCGCGGTTGAATCTGCAATCGCGTTATTGCATCACGATAAATAACGTCGAGATCTTCAACGGTATTGCGGCGCACTTGAATCTGACGAATACGGACCGCGAGCAATTGCGACGTCTGATCGACACGCGTGCAGCCGCCGAGTTGCGCGATTTCCTTCAAGCGTTCAGCGACGACGAAGCGGTGGCTTTTTCGCAACCAACTCGCCTAACAGGTAAGCGCGACGTTATCGAGACTGCTCGCCGGACGATCACGAACGCACGCTCAATCGCCGCATTGGACTCACTCGCCGAACTCTGGAGTGAGATCGAATCGCTCGGGCTTGAGAATTCATTCGAGATCGACCTCGGCGACGTTTCGAGTCTCGACTACTACACCGGTTTGAGTCTCAAAATTTTTGTGCACGGCGCCGGTGCGAGTGTCGGGCGAGGCGGCCGTTACGACAGTTTGACGGGAAGTTTTGGACGCGCAGAGCCTGCCGTCGGCTTTGTGCTCAATCTCGACGCGCTCACAGAAGTTCTGGGGCGTAGTAGTACACAAGATTAATGATCACGATTGCAATTGGAAAAGGACGAATGCAGGAAAGCGCGCTGGCGTTGCTGTCGCGCGCTGACATTCGCGTGAGTGAGGAGTCGGTAAATTCGCGACGGCTCGCGATCGTCGATGAAACGGGCCAGTATCGATTCATCTTTGTGAAGCCGGCGGATGTTCCGGTTTACGTCGAGCACGGCATTGCCGATTGCGGGATTGTTGGTCGCGACGTGCTGCTCGAGTCGGAAGCTGATCTGTTGTTGCCGCTCGATCTTGGAATTTCTCGATGTCGCATCGTCGTCGCTGCCACTGATGCTGAAGCAATGACGAAGGTGCAAGGGATGATTCGAGTGGCCACGAAGTATTCGCAGATCGCGCGTGCACATTTTGGCGCACGCGGTATTCCGGTCGAGATCATTCAACTTTCGGGTTCAGTTGAACTCGCGCCTGCGCTCGGGCTTGCGGACATGATTGTTGACCTCGTCGAAACTGGCGTAACCCTGCGCGAGAACGGATTGACTGTGGTTGACGAGATCGCGGTGTCGACGGGCCGTCTGGTCGTGAATCGAGCGAGTTATCAATTGAAGACTGAAGAAGTCGCGCGCCTCGTGCGAGCTTTGGAGTCAACTCTGAACGGCAAGCAATGAGAATGTTTCTTTCAACTAAGCGCAGTGAACTGCAGCCATGGCTGGACCATCTGGCCGCTCGTTCAGTTGCGCTTGACGCTGAACTGATGAAGCTGGTGGCATCGATTATCGACGACGTGCGGGCGCGGGGGGATGAGGCGTTAATCGAATATAGCGATCGCTTTGATCACGTAGAGTTGAAGCCGTCGGAGTTGCGAATCGGTCGAGACGAGCTTGAGCGTTACGCAGAAGGTGGCGACGATGCGGTGCGTGATGCTCTTCGTGAAGCGATTGCAAATGTCAGAGCATTTCACAAACGGCAAGTTGAGCAATCGTGGAGCTTCAATCCGGTTGCAGGTGTTGAGTTGGGCCAGCGTATTACGCCACTCGAAAGCGTCGGATTGTATGTTCCCGGCGGTACTGCTGCTTATCCGTCTTCGGTGGTGATGAATGTCGTTCCGGCGCAGGTTGCCGGTGTCGAGCGCATCGTTGTGACCACGCCGCCGCGAACGCTGTCTGAAAATCCTGCGGTGGCGGCGGCATTACTCGAGTTGAATGTAAATGAGGTTTACGCGGTTGGTGGAGCACAGGCGATAGCGGCGCTCGCCTTTGGTACTGAGACCGTGCCACGCGTTGATAAGATCACGGGGCCAGGCAACAAATATGTGGCCGCAGCGAAGAAGCTGGTGTTTGGGGTAGTAGGGATTGATTCGATTGCTGGTCCAACTGAGGTGGTGATCGTTGCTGACGAGACCGCGCGTGCTGACTTCGTTGCCGCGGATCTGCTGGCGCAAGCAGAACATGGTGAGGATGCGTCCGCGATTCTGATCACTGACAGTCAACGCCTGGCGCAGAGTGTGGCGCGCGAGGTTGAGTTACAAGCAGAGTCGTTGCCGCGTCGTGAAATCGTGATGGCGTCGTTGCAGGAATATGGCGCGATTATTCTCGTGGAGAGTTTGGGCGAGGCGCCGGCGTTGGTTAATGCGTTGGCGCCAGAGCATGTAGAGATTGTGACGCGTGATGATGAGGCGATCGCGCGAGACATTCGGCATGCGGGCGCCATCTTCTTTGGGAGTTACACGCCTGAGGCTGTCGGTGATTACCTGGCTGGTCCAAATCATGTTTTGCCGACTGGACGAACGGCGCGGTTTTCGTCGGCGCTCGGAGTCTATGATTTTGTGAAGCGGACGAGCTTGTTGCGGTATTCGGCGGAGGCATTCAAAGATGTTGCAGATAGGGTGAGCTTGCTTGCGAAGTGTGAGGGCTTATCGGGACACTCAAGGTCCGCTGAAATTCGGAAAGAGGGCTTATCCACAGATTACACAGATTCTATTTAGGTCAATCTGCGTAATCTGTGGATAAGAATCGCAAGGGTCATGAATCCACTAGACTCCATCAAACCGGCCGTTCGTGCGTTGCATGGCTACACACTCGCGCCGCATCGCGCGTCGCTGAAGGTCAATCAAAACGAGAACCCGTGGGATGCGCCGTCCCGCATCAAGGAGGAGGTGTTGCGCCGGTTTACCGAACGACAATGGTCGCGTTATCCGGAGTTTGTACCTGCGTCTCTGCACGAACGCCTCGCAGCGTTTGCCGATTGGAAAGCCGATGGAGTGCTCGCCGGTAACGGCTCAAACGAGCTGATCCAGGCGTCTTTAATGGTGACCATGGCGCCGGGAAAGCGTGTGCTGATCTCTGAACCGACTTTTCTCCTTTACGAACAAATCGCGACGGTGCTCGGCGGTGAAGTTGAAAGGGTTCCGTTAACTGCCGGCCTGCAATACGACAGTGAAGCGTTACTCAAAACAATTGAAGACCGGCAGCCGGACGTCACGATCATCTGTTCGCCGAACAATCCGACTGGTTGTGTGATTGACGACGATGCTTTAAGAGCAGTGCTCAAAGCCTCGCGAGGTTTGGTGATAGTCGACGAGGCCTATCATGAATTCTCCGAGCATACGGTGGTGCCGCTGCTGCACGAACACGAAAACCTGATCGTGTTGCGCACGTTCTCGAAGGCGATGGCGTTTGCTGCGTTGCGACTCGGCTATCTGCTGGCTTCGCCGGACCTGACGAACGAAATACGAAAGGCGGTGCTGCCTTACAGCGTGAATCTGTTCGCGCAAATCGCCGCCGAGGTGGCGATGGAATACTACGACGACGAACTTCGCCCGCTCGTCAAGCAGATCATCGCCGAACGCGAACGGCTATTAAACGAATTATCGAAAGTTGGCGGCTTGACTCCAGTGTCTTCGAAAGGAAACTTCATGGTGGTGAAGTCCGCAACAGATCCACGACGCATTTTTACAGAGTTGCTGGAGCACGACATCCTCGTTCGTGACGTGAGCGGTTATCCGATGTTGCAGGATTATTTCCGATTTAGTTTCGGTACGCCTACGGAGAACGATCAAATACTGAATGCAATCCGTGAAATCTGTGGCTAAAACAAGAATCGCAACTGTCCACCGCAAGACGAAGGAGACTGACATCTCAGTCGAGCTCAATCTCGACGGCAGTGGACGATCATCTGTTTCAATCGGCGTGCCGTTTCTCGAGCACATGCTCGATCTGTTCGCCAAGCACGGTCTCTTTGACTTGCAGATCAAATGCAAAGGCGATCTGGAAATCGACGATCACCACTCCGTCGAAGATATCGCTATCACTTTGGGCCAGGCGCTTGTCCAGGCGTTGGGCGATAAAGCGGGAATAAATCGCTACGGTGAAGCGCTCGTGCCGATGGACGAAGCGTTGTGTCGATCGGTGATCGATCTCTCAGGCCGGTTCTATCTGGTTTATGAAGTGCAAACGCGTAGACAGATGATCGGAAACTTTTCAGTCGAGCTTGCCGAACACTTCTGGCGTTCGTTGGCGGAGACGGCGAAGTTTAATCTCCATATCGACTGCCTGCGCGGGCGCAATACGCATCACATTCTCGAAGGCACATTCAAAGCAACCGCGCGTGCGTTGAGCAAAGCCGTCGAGAGGAACGCGCGCATCGTTGGCGTCCCAAGCACGAAGGGTTCGTTGTGAGCCACCTTGCGATCATTGATTACGGCGTTGGCAACCTGCGTTCGGTTGAGAAGGCTTTTGCGGCTACGGGTTGTGACGCGTTAATCAGCGATGACAAGAGCGTCCTGCAGGATGCGGAGCGGTTGGTGTTGCCGGGTGTTGGTGCTTTTGGTGCTTGTATGAAAGCGTTGAAGGAGCGTGGTTTCGATCGTCTGGTGCGTGAGAGGGCGAGTGAAGGAACGCCTCTGCTCGGTGTTTGTGTCGGAATGCAGATGTTGTTTGAAGAGTCGGATGAATTCGGCTCGACGGCTGGGCTTGGTTTGTTGAAGGGAAGTGTCCGGCGGTTTGGAGGCGAGCTCGTCGTGCCGCAGGTTGGTTGGAATCGGATTTATCAGATGCGCGAGCACGCTATGTTTGAAGGTGTTGCGGATGGAGCGTTCTGTTATTTCGTGCATTCGTTTTATTGTGAGCCGTGTGATGAAGAGGTCGTCGTGGGTGAAACTGAGTATGGGCGACGATATGCGTCGGTAGTTGCGCACGAAAATATTTGTGGGGTGCAGTTTCATCCGGAGAAGAGCCAGGACGTTGGGTTGAGGATGCTGGAGAATTTTGGCCGCGGATAGGACGGATTGTTAAATGCGATCTGCGCGGATCTGATTAGGATGCTGGCGAAGAGAATTATTCCTTGTCTTGATGTTGATAATGGCCGAGTGGTGAAAGGCATTCGTTTTGTCTCGTTGACGGACGCTGGCGATCCGGTGGTCCAGGCTAAACGCTATGATGTTGAAGGGGCAGATGAACTGACGTTTCTCGATATCACGGCGTCGTCTGATAGTCGCGCGATTGTAGCGGAGCTGGTACGACGCGTTGCGGACGAAGTGTTCATTCCGTTTACGGTCGGTGGCGGGTTGCGCTCGGTTGCAGATATTCGTTCGATACTGCGTGCAGGCGCAGACAAGATCACCTTGAACAGCGCCGCAGTTGAGAACCCCGACTTGATCAAGGCGTGCGCGGAAACCTTTGGCAGTCAATGTGTTGTGGTTGCAATTGATGCGCGGCGGCGTGCAGAAGGTGGCTGGGAGGTCTACACACATGGCGGTCGCCGCGCGGTCGGGCGCGACGCGATTGAGTGGGCCATGCAGGCCGAAGAATTCGGGGCAGGCGAGATACTTCTGACGAGTATGGATTGCGACGGTACCCGCAATGGTTACGATATCGAGTTAACGCGTGCGATCTCGAGTGCGGTGCGGATTCCGGTAATTGCCTCGGGCGGCGCTGGTAAAGTCGAACATTTTTACGACGCACTAACTGCAGGTGGCGCGAGTGCAGTGCTGGCGGCGTCGCTCTTTCATTTTGGCGAGTTGTCGATTGGCGAAGTAAAGGCTTACCTGCGAAGTAGAGGTTTAGAGGTGAGATGAGCGAGATTAATTTCGACGAGCTTCATTTTGATGAACGAGGATTGATCCCGGCAATCGTTCAGGATGCTGCGACTCGCGAAGTGCTCACGCTTGCCTACATGAATCGAGAGAGCCTCCAGAAAACAATCGAGACGAAACAGACTTGGTTCTGGTCGCGATCGAGAAATGAGCTCTGGCACAAGGGTGCGACTTCAGGAAACACGCAGGAAGTTGTCAGTCTTGGGCTCGATTGCGATCGCGATGCGATCATTGTGCTCGTGAATCCGGCAGGACCGGCATGTCACACCGGAGCGGTGTCGTGCTTTGATCTGGAAACACGACGCGAAGATATTGGACCATTGCTGGACCAGCTTTACGAGTTAATTCAAAGCCGCGAGCGGGAGCGGCCTACTGGTTCGTACACGACGTATCTCTTCGAAGAAGGTCTCGACAAAATTCTCAAAAAACTCGGCGAGGAATCGGCTGAGACGATTATTGCGGCGAAGAACGATGACGATGAACGTCTGACTGCGGAAGTTTCGGATCTCGTGTATCACTTGCTCGTGTTGCTCGTGGCGCGCGGTGTGAGTCTCGCGCAAGTCGCAGCCGAACTCGAACAACGTAGAAAGGGTCAAAAGTGAAGAGCGAGCTTAACGAGTTGCTGCAGTTCGCAGTCGAACTCGGACGAGGCGCCGGCAAGATTACGCTCGAGTACTTTCGCAAAAAGCCGGAGACGAATACGAAGTCAGACGGCAGTTACGTCACCATCGCCGATCGAAAAGCGGAGAGTTATTTACGTGCGCAGATTGCGAAACGATTTCCTGACGATGGAGTGTTGGGAGAGGAAGAAGGCGAGTTGCCGGGACGATCGGGGAGACGTTGGATTGTTGATCCGATTGATGGCACGTTTGCGTTTGTGCATGGCGTGCCGTTTTACGGAGTCTTGATAGCGCTCGAGATCGAAGGTGAATCGAGCGTGGGTGTCGTGAATATTCCCGCGCTTGGCGAGATTGTTTCGGCAGCAAAAGGTCTTGGGTGTTTTTTGAATGGCGAGCCCGCGAGAGTCTCAAGTACCGCCGAACTAAGAGATGCGTTGCTCTTGTGCACAGACTTTACGGCGTGCGCGCGTTACGGGTTCGGACGCGCTGCGGAGTTGCTACAAGAGCGCGCTAAGACGAGTCGCACGTGGGGTGATTGTTATGGTTACGTGTTAGTCGCGACTGGCCGAGCGGATGTGATGCTGGATCCGATAATGAACCTGTGGGACTGTGCGCCGTTGTTGCCGATCATGGAAGAAGCGGGGGGCACGTTTACGGATTGGAACGGCGTCAGGACAATTGCGAGTGAGAATTCGATAGCCACGAACGGCGTTTTGTTTGACGAAGTAATGAGGTTAGTGGCCGCGGATGAACGCGGATAAACGCGGATTAAGAAATGGTTGTGATACCGGCGATAGATCTGAAGAGTGGGAAATGCGTGCGATTGTTGCAGGGGCGGAAGGCTGAGATAACTGTTTACAACGAGAATCCGGTCGAGGTGGCGAGAGAGTTTGCAGCGGCTGGGGCAGAGATGATTCACGTCGTAGATCTCGACGGTGCTTTCGACGGCGCTGAGTCTCAGAATCGCGGTGTGGTCAAAGAGATCGTCGCAGCGATCGATGTGCCGGTTCAATTCGGCGGCGGTGTTAGAACGCTCGCTGATGTTGAAGATCTTTGTAGTGCGGGAGTCGCTCGTGTGGTTCTGGGGACGGTCGCTGCGGAGTCGCCTCTTTTGCTCAAAGAACTGGTAGACAAGTTTGCCGCGAAGATTTGTGTCGGGATCGATGCGCGCGATGGGCGCGTAATGACGCGCGGTTGGGAATCAGTGACCCCGTTGCTTGCTGTCGAACTTGCCGGATCTGTGGCCGAGTGCGGAGTCGAACGCATTGTTTACACAGACATCGCTCGTGATGGTATGCTCGGCGGACCAAACATCGAGCAGACCCTTGCTGTCGCTCGAGCTGCGAACGTTAGTGTGACTGCATCCGGCGGCGTGTCGAGTCTTGATGATCTCAAGCGACTGCGCGACGCCGGTGACGCGCGCGTCGATAGCGTTATCGTCGGCAAAGCTTTGTATGAAGGAAAATTTATACTAGAGGATGCGATCCGGGCCGCGGATTTTACGGATTGATTAAGACACGATAAAACACGGATCAGAGATCACAATATGAGTGAGACGATTTTTAATGCGGGGATTTTGAAGGGGCGCGTAGCGTTTGTGACTGGTGGCGGAACAGGCATCACGGGTGGTGTGGCGCGCGCGCTTGCCGAAGCCGGCGCGAGTGTTGCGCTCACGAGCCGCAAGCTCGACCATTTGCAACCGGCTGCGGACGCAATTAATGCGAATGGTGGCAAAGCGATCGCAGTTGTCGCTGATGTGCGTCAGCCCGAAGCGGTTGAACAGGCGGTAGCGCAGACCATCGAACAGTTGGGCAAGATCGACATCGTTGTGAACGGCGCCGCGGGAAACTTTCTCTGTAAAGCAGAGGAGTTGTCGCCAAATGGCTTTGGCACCGTCGTCGACATTGATCTGAAAGGCACGTTCAACGTTTGCCGGGCGACGTTCGCGCAACTGAAAGAGCATCGCGGGCAGATCCTGAACATCAGCGCGACGCTTCATTATCTCGGCACGCCGATGCAGCTTCACGTGTCTGCCGCGAAGGCCGGTGTTGATGCGTTGACGCGCAATCTTGCAGTCGAGTGGGGCCGCTACGGGATTCGTGTGAATGCGATTGCGCCTGGTCCAATCGAAGATACCGAAGGCATGACGCGTCTTGTGCCGGAACCGATCAAGGAACGTTTGCGAAAACAAATTCCGGCCGGACGTTTCGGACGCATTGCCGACATTGAAAAGGCGGCGGTGTTCATGTGTTCCGATGCCGCGAGTTTTATTAACGGAGTGGTGTTAGTTGTCGACGGAGGGCACTGGCTGACCGGCACTCGCCTCGGATAAAAAACGATGCTCGATCTGCAACCAGCAAATTTCGAAGCGTTTGAGCGCGAAGCGCGGCAGGGCAACGTCGTGCCCGTGGTGCGTTCCGTTTTAGCGGATCTGCACACACCCGTGGGCGCCTTCATGCGGATCGCCGGCGATTCACCGTACGCGTTTCTGCTCGAATCGGTAGAAGGTGGCGAACGTATCGCTCGTTATTCATTCCTTGGCTCCGAACCCGAGATGATCGTGCGTGGCAAGGGAATGCAAACTATCGTCGAGCGAGATGGCAAGACTGAGACGTTTCCGACTTTCGCGACTGAGTGGGTGCGAGATTTTTTCCGCGGACGTTCGCTCGCGCGTCGACCCGGTCTCGTTCCGTTTGCGGGCGGCGCTGTCGGTTATCTCGGTTACGATGCGGCGCAATGGTTCGAACCGGCCTTGCGCGACGATCGCACTCAGCCGCTTGATGTGCCGACTGAGGCTGTCTGGATGTTTTACCGTAATGTGATCGCTTTCGATCGCGTCAAGCAACGATTGGAGATCGTCTCGATCGTCTTTACAGAAGAAGCAGACGGAAGCCACGAGCGTTTGCGCGAGCTGTACGATCAGGCAGTGGCTCGCACGCAGGAAGTGGAAGAGAAGATCTTTGATTCAAAACCGTTGACCGGAAGTGCGCCGCCACCGGACGAGAACGCTGAAAACATCTCGCTGCAATCAAACTTTCCGAGACGTGCTTTCGAAGAGAGCGTGCGCATCGTGAAGGATCACATCGCCGCTGGTGATTGTTATCAAGTAGTCCTGTCGCAACGATTCTCAGCGCCGTTCGCCGGTGATCCGCTGCAGATCTATCGTGCGTTGCGTGCGATCAATCCTTCGCCATACATGTTCTTTCTGCGAATCGGCGACGAGACCGTAGTCGGCGCTTCGCCTGAGATGTTGGTTCGATGTCATGGCCAACGACTCGACTATCGACCGATTGCGGGTACTAGAAAACGTGGTGCAACCGAAACTGAAGACTGGGTGTTGAGTGAAGATTTGAAGTCAGACGAGAAAGAAGTCGCGGAGCACATGATGCTGGTCGATCTTGGTCGTAACGATCTCGGGCGCGTTTCGGATTATGGGTCGGTTAAAGTTGACGAATTGATGCGCGTCGAGCGTTATTCGCACGTGCAGCATCTGGAGACGAGTTTGCGGTCGCGCTTGCGTGATGGTCTCGATCGTTTCGATGCGCTCGCTTCGTGTTTTCCTGCGGGAACGGTAACCGGCGCGCCGAAGATTCGGGCGATGGAGATCATTCGCGGTCTCGAACCGGATCGTCGCGGGATTTACGCGGGTTCGGTGTTGTACATGGATTACGCTGACAATCTCGATTCGTGTATAGCAATCCGGACGATCGTTTTGCGGAATGGTGAGGCGCTGGTCCAGGCTGGCGCCGGTATTGTTGCAGACTCGATACCGGAACACGAATATGCGGAGACTGTGAACAAGGCGCGCGCGATGTTTCGTGCGATCGAGATGGCGGGACGCGGATTATAAGGATTTTGAGGCCGATTTACGCGGATTTTTTCATGAATAAGATTGCACTAGTTATATTTAGTTTTCTGTTACTAACAGAAGTAAGTGCGCAGTCGAATGCAGCGACCGAGGCGCCGAAGAAAGCGAATGCGCGAACGCCGGCTGAAGCGCCCGCTCCGGCTGAACCGTTTGATGGCGCATCGGTCGAGAAGTTGGGCGCGCAATGTGTGACGTTGGAGACGGAACTCGGCGCGATCGATATCGCGATGATGCCTGAAGTTGCGCCTGAGTCGGTCAGAAACTTTCTCAATCTTTCAGCGACCGGCGCCTTAGACACCACGACGTTCAGTCGCGTCGTCAAAGGTTTTGTGATTCAGGGCGGAAACCTTCAGACCAGCGAGAAATGGAGCGCGGAGTTAGCGCGAAGAATGTCGCACAAGATTCCGGATGAGCCGGGTCTCGTCAAACACGTGCGCGGGATCGTATCGATGGCGCGTACTGACGAGCCAAACAGCGCTACCACGCATTTTTTTATTCTGGTTGGAACTGGTCAACACCTCAACAGCAAGTTTGCCGCGTTCGGTACGGTGACGAAAGGCATGGAAGTAGTGGACGCGATCAACCAGGCGCCGGCGGAAAATGAAAAACCCGAGAAGCCGGTAAAGATCAATCGTGCAGTGGTAAATCCGTGTAAAAAATAATCCGCTGATGCTGCTAGTAATCGACAACTACGACTCGTTTACCTACAACCTCGTTCAGTACCTGGGGGAGTTGGGCCAAATAGTCGAAGTGCGTCGAAACAATCGCGTCACGCTCGACGAGATCGAGAATAATTTGCGGCCCGAACGGATCGTGATTTCACCCGGTCCCGGCACTCCGAACGATGCTGGTATCACCCTCGATGTTATCGAACGTTTCTCCGGAAAGATCCCGCTGCTCGGCGTGTGTCTCGGTCATCAGGCAATCGGTCAGGCGTTTGGCGGCCGAGTAATTCGCGCGCCTGAGTTAATGCATGGTAAAGCGTCTGAAGTTCGTCACGACGGCAAGACGATCTTTGCCGGAATCAGCGATCAATTTGTGGCGGGTCGTTATCACTCGCTCATCGTCGAGAAGGAATCACTGCCGTCCTGTCTGGAAATCTCTGCGTACACCGCCGACGACATCATCATGGGTTTGCGTCATCGCGAACTGAAAGTCGAAGGCGTGCAATTTCATCCCGAGTCGATCCTGACCTCTGAGGGCAAGCAATTGCTCGCCAACTTCCTGAAGCTTTAATCCCTCCTTCATGGCCACTCATCGCTTAACTGATTTTCTGGCGCGGCTCGTTCGTCGTGAGGATCTGTCACGCGATGATGCTTTTGAGTTACTTGAAGCGTTGCTTGATGCCGAAGCTACTGACGCGCAGATTTCAGGCACGCTCGTAGCCCTCGCCGCGAAAGGAGAAACGATTGAAGAGCTCGCCGGAATGGCGGAAGGATTGCGCTCGCGTGCTACTCGGCTCATTTCGCAACATCGATGCTTTATCGACACTGCGGGAACGGGATCGAGTCGCGCCAAGACATTCAACATCTCAACGGCGGCGGCTTTCGTTATTGCCGGCGCCGGACTGCCAGTGGCCAAACACGGCAATCGTGCGGCAAGCAGCAAGTCGGGAAGTGCTGATTTGCTGACGGCGCTGGGCGTTAACGTTTCGACGATTCCACTCGTTTCTGAGAACGCGCTCAATGAGATCGGGATCTGTTTTATGTTTGCGCCGCTCTACCATGGCGCGACCGCCAGAGTCGCTGGAATTCGGCGTCAATTGGGTATTCACACAACGTTTAATCTGCTGGGGCCGTTGAGTAATCCGGCCGGCGCGCCGAGACAGATCATCGGCGTTTGGCACAACGAGCTGGCGCAGAAGTTGGCCCATGTGCTGGCAGAGCTTGGAACTGAGCACGCCTGGGTGGTCCATGGTGAAGACGGGCTCGACGAGATCACGCTCGCAGGAAAAACGCACGTTGCCGAAGCTAAAAACGGAACAGTGAAAACGTTTGCAATCGGACCGAGTGATTTCGGTTTTGAAATGGGAACGTTGGACCATTTGCGTGGCGGCGATGCTGACGCGAATGCCGAGATTGTGAGTGCTGTGTTGGATGGATCGCGCCACGACGAAGCGCGCTCGCTCGTGATCATGAATGCGGCGGCGGCACTTTTACTCGGCGGGGCTGCGGCTGACTTGCATGAAGGCGCGCGGATTGCGGCTGAATCGATCGACACAGGCGCCGCACTGCGTAAGTTGGAGTTGCTGATCGAGGCGACGAGCGGGCCGTAAAGTTTGATGAATGTATTATCAGAAATCATTGCTAAGAAACGGGAGCGCGTGCTTCTCGCGAAGAATGCTGTTCCGGTTCATGAGGTGCGCCGGCTCGCGCTCGAGGTCAGAAGCAGTGCTGCTTCTCATGCACTGGTTACAGCTCTCGGTCGCGATGGCATCAATGTCATCGCCGAGTTCAAACGCCGTTCGCCATCGAAGGGAATCATCCGGCCTGATGCCGATCTACGCCAGATTGTAAAAAGCTACGAAGCTGGCGGCGCGGCTGCGATCTCCGTGTTGACTGAAGAAGACTATTTTTCGGGATCGCTCGACGACTTGCGAACAGTCAAAGCCACTGTCAGGCTGCCGGTGTTGCGCAAGGATTTCGTATTCGAAGAGTACCAGGTTTACGAAGCTGCCGCGGCAGGCGCGGACGCGATCTTGCTGATCGTGGCTGCCCTTGATGACGATTTGCTGATGCGCTTAAGACGCTTGGCTGAAGATGAGCTCGGCCTCGACGCACTCGTTGAAGTTCACACCCGCGATGAAATGAAGCGCGCAGCAGCGTGCGGCGCAAAACTCATTGGCGTGAACAATCGTGATCTGCGCACGTTCGAAGTTTCGCTCGAAACGTCTCTGTCGCTGGCTCGCGAAGCACCGGCAGAGGCTTTACTCGTCAGTGAAAGCGGTCTGCGCGAACGCGACGATCTGCGACGCCTGCACGATGCCGGCTACCGCGGCTTCTTAATTGGCGAAACGCTAATGCGCGCCGAAGATCCCGCTCAAGCCCTGCGGAACGTACAGTACGTTTGATGGTTGGATATGACCCTTATCAAGATCTGTGGCATTACTAATCTTGACGATGCTGTCGCGGCGATTGCGATGGGCGTCGACGTCCTCGGTTTCAACTTCTACAAACCGAGCCCGCGTTACCTCACGCCCCAGAGCGCTCGAGAAATCATCAGCCAACTACCAAACAACGTTCTCAAAGTCGGCGTTTTCGTCAACGAAGAATCACCGGAAGTCGTGCAAAACATCGCCAACGAATCCGGCGTCACAGCCGTGCAACTGCACGGCGACGAGTCTCCTGACTACTGTCGCGAACTCGCCCCTCAATACACCATCAAAGCACTCGCCGTTTCACATAACTTCGACATAAACATGGCGCAACATTACCCCGTCGACGCGATCATGCTCGACACGAAGCACAACAAACTTCGTGGCGGTACGGGTCAAGTCTTTGACTGGTCCATCGCGCAACAGGTCAACAGAAACGTTCCAACGCTCTACCTGGCGGGTGGTCTGTCTCCCGAGAATGTTGCAGTGGCAATCGAAACCGTCCGCCCCTACGCCGTTGACGCATGCAGCTCGCTTGAGATATCGCCCGGAAAAAAGAATCACGATCGCATGCGCGCCTTCGTGGCGGCAGTGCGGAGTGTTAAACCTTGAGATTGCCCTCGGTGGCAAGGTATTCTAGCGCGTGCCCCAAAGCCCCAAACTTTCTGTTCATCCTCCCCTGATAAATTTACTGGATTTGTCGATCCCTCAAAGTCCAACTATGACTCCGCGGCCTGAAAAAGAACCAATTACCCGACCTTCAGAGCGTGCGCGCGGCCGCGTCTTATTGATCGCGGAACAAAAGCACCCGGAATTCATTGAAGCCGCTTCTGAGCGCGGCATCGATGTTTTTGGCGTCTCAAACGGCGCCGCTGCGATGGTGTCGTTGACACGCACGCGTCCGCATCTCGTTATCGCCCACGCTTCAACGCGTGGCTTGCGATTCAAAGAACTGGCGAAGATGCTGGCGCAATCTGAGGATGGCATTCCGTTATTGCTGACCGGATCGGAACACTCGACGGTGAGTTTGAGATACGGCGCGATGGTCGAAGGCGCTTTCGATTACTTCGCGTTGCCCGGCGAATTCGATCTGTTGGTCGAGAGAACTCAACAGCTCGTGCTGTTGCGACAGAAGATCGATCTGTTGCGCGCTGACGCAGATCTTGATTCGCTGACCGGGCTGGCCAATCGCCGTCGTTTCCGTGTCGCGCTGGCGCGCGAGGTTGAACGCTGGCGGCGTTATCGTGTGCCGTGTGCGTTGCTGATGCTCGATATCGATCATCTAAAAGCGGTCAACGACAAGTTTGGTCATCCAGTGGGCGACATGGTCATCCGCCAGATCGCGCAAACGTTGAAAGAAGTTCTACGCGACAATGACACGGCCGCGCGACTTGGTGGCGAAGAGTTTGCGCTGTTGCTCGCCGGTGTAGATCTTACGCGCGCAGTGACGGCTGCTGAGCGTTTGCGAGTGGTGTTGAGTGGAAAGCGCGTTGAAGGTGTGGGCAGTGTGACGGTAAGCATCGGTGTGGCGGGATGTCCGGAGAATGCGACGTCTGAAAGAACGCTCTACTCCGCGAGCGATCAGGCGTTGTATGTGTCGAAGAATGCCGGACGTGATCGCGTTTCGGTGGCGCCGCCGTTGCAGGAGAAACTGCCGGGAGTTTGAAAATAGTGGCCTCGTCTATCACACAGCCGGATTCACTTGGTCACTGGGGTCAGTACGGCGGCCGCTTTGTGCCCGAGACGTTGATGGCGCCGCTCGAGGAGTTGACTGCTGCCTACCTCGCGAGTCGTGACGATGAATCGTTTCAGTCGGAACTTCGCGCCCTGCAGAAGAACTACGCCGGCCGGCCCACTCCGCTTTTTCACGCCGCGAGACTAACCGACTACTGCGGCGGCGCGACGATCTATCTCAAACGTGAAGATCTACTGCACACCGGCGCGCACAAGATCAACAACACGATTGGCCAAGTTCTACTTGCCCGCCGAATGAACAAACAGCGCATCGTCGCCGAAACGGGTGCGGGACAACACGGCGTCGCAACTGCGACCGTCTGCGCGTTGTTTGGTCTCGATTGCGTGGTCTACATGGGCGCGGAAGATATGCGTCGCCAGGCGTTGAATGTCTTCCGCATGCAACTACTCGGCGCGGAAGTTCGCGAAGTAAAGGCCGGCTCGCGCACTCTCAAAGACGCGATTAACGAAGCACTGCGCGACTGGGTTACAAACGTGGCCGACACTTATTACTTACTCGGCAGTGCGCTTGGTCCACATCCTTATCCGCTCATGGTGCGTGATTTCCAGAGTGTGATCGGGCGTGAGGCACGTGCTCAAATTCTCGAACACGAAGGGCGTCTGCCTGATGTTTTGATTGCGTGTGTCGGTGGCGGCTCGAATTCCATTGGACTCTTTCATCCGTTCCTGTCGGACAATGGGATCAAAATGATCGGCGTGGAAGCAGGCGGTTCGGGTAATGAATTGGGCCAACACGCAGCCCGCTTTAACGCTGCGGGCGGCGGACGTCCGGGCGTGTTGCAGGGAACTATGAGTTACGTGCTTCAGGATGATAACGGGCAGGTAGCCGCAACTCATTCGGTGTCGGCCGGTCTCGACTATCCTTCGATCGGTCCCGAACACGCGTTTCTGCATGATGCCGGGCGAGTGGAATACGTTTCAGTGTCTGACAATGAAGCGTTGGAGGCATTTCAACTGCTCTCAAAACTCGAAGGAATCATTCCCGCGCTCGAGTCTGCTCACGCCGTCGCACACGCGATCAAGACGGCGCGTGATATGACCCACGATCAAATTCTGGTAGTGAATCTTTCCGGGCGTGGCGATAAAGACGTGAATTCCGTGCGTGAAGAGTTGGGAGCGTAACGCCTTGGGACGTATCGCCGGCTCTTTCACAAATCTGAAGCGCGACGGTAAAAAAGGTTTCATCCCCTTCATCACCGCGGGCGATCCCGATCTCGCAACTACTGAAAAGCTTCTCGTTACTCTGGCCCAATCGGGCGCGACGCTGATCGAACTTGGCGTTCCGTTCAGCGATCCGATGGCCGATGGACCAGTGATTCAACGCGCGTCGGAAAGAGCACTCAAAAACAATTTCGGCGTGGGAGAAATCCTCGACGTCGTCGCTAGCGCGCGCGAGCAGATCGACATCCCGATAATTCTTTTCAGTTACTACAATCCGCTGCTTCAGTTTGGACTGACGCGACTCGCGGCGGCGGCGAAGGACTCAGGAGTTGACGGTGTGCTCGTTACCGATCTCTCGCCGGAAGAGGCTGATGAGCTTGAAGGGAAACTGCGTGCTCGCGAGCTGGACATGATTTTTTTGATTGCGCCGACTTCCACTGACGAGCGTTTGAAACTGATTGCAGAACGTGCGAGTGGTTTTATTTACGCCGTTTCGCGTGCCGGCGTGACCGGAACTCGTGAGACGGTGAGTGTTGAAGCAGAGAAACTCGTGCATCGCATGCGAAAGTTTTCTGAGTTACCGGTGGCAGTCGGGTTTGGTATTTCGAGCGCGGAGCAGGTTGCGGATGTGCATCGTTATGCTGATGCCGTGGTGGTTGGGTCTGCGATTGTAGCTGAGATGGAGCGGCTCGGAGATAGTCCTGATATGGTGGAGCGGATCGGCGAGTTTGTAACAGGATTGACCTGATGTTCAGGAGTTACAAGATGTGGTAAAGTGCACGCTCGAACACACGTTACCTCACGAGGGGTCGTTTCCAAAAACCTCACCCCTCAAGCGAAAATTGTCTGTTGCAAGTGTGAAACACTGTGCTATCATCTGCTCACTTCGGAGAAGAGGAGCGGAAGAAAGAGATGTATGCCATGGCTGATGACCGAACCAGTGCAGACCGCGGGCGCGCCGTTGAAGCGGCCTTAGCGAATATTGAGAAGAAGTTTGGCAAAGGATCGATTATGCGGTTGGGTGAACGGGAGGTGTCGGATATACCGGCAATTTCCACGACGTCGCTCAGCCTCGATGCGGCAATCGGCGTGGGGGGAGTGCCACGCGGTCGCATCGTCGAGATTTATGGACCGGAGAGCTCCGGCAAAACCACGCTCGCGCTTCACATCGTGGCGGAAGCTCAGAAAGCCGGTGGGGTGGCGGCGTATATCGACGCCGAACACGCAATGGATGCCGACTACGCCGGTAAACTCGGAGTCGAGATCGACCAGTTACTGATCTCACAACCTGATTCCGGTGAACAGGCGCTCGAGATTGCGGAAGCGCTCGTGCGTTCGAATGGAGTTGACGTGATTGTCGTCGATTCCGTGGCGGCGCTGGTTCCACGCGCCGAACTCGATGGCGAGATGGGTGATTCGTTGCCGGGCTTGCAGGCGCGTTTGATGTCGCAGGCGCTGCGCAAGCTCACTGCGATCGTGGCGCAGTCAAACACCTGCTTCATCTTTATCAATCAGATCCGCGAAAAGATTGGCGTCATGTTCGGCAATCCGGAGACCACGACCGGCGGACGCGCGCTCAAGTTTTACTCTTCTCTGCGACTCGATATCCGTCGTATCGGCGCGATCAAAGACGGCGATCGCGTGGTTGGCAATCGCACGAAAGTTAAAGTGGCAAAGAACAAGGTTGCGCCGCCGTTCCGCGAGGCTGAATTCGACATCATGTATGGCGAAGGCATCTCGCGTGAAGGTGATCTACTCGACCTTGCAGTGGTGCAAAGAGCAGTGGAAAAGAGTGGAGCCTGGTTCTCTTACAAGGGCGAACGCCTGGGCCAGGGTCGCGAAAATGCCAAAGTCGCGATGCGAGAGAACCCGGAAACCTTCCGAAAGATTGAGCGGGACGTGAAGGTGAAGTTAGGTTTGCCGGTTCGTGAAGAGCCACAGCCTGCAAACGTAAAAGCCGCTTCGAAATAACTCAAGGCCACAAAAAGGCACAAAAAGCACAAAAAAGTCGGGCTCTTGCCGGATCATTTTGTGCTTCTTGTGCCTTTTTGTGGCGTAAACTGTCTTTCGCATGTCGTCAGTGCTCATCAAAAACGGAACGCTCGTGACGATGGATGATCGCAACTCCATCGTACGTGGCGATCTGCTCATTCGTGATCGACGCATCGCCGATGTTGGTGGCAACGGACAAACGGCCGACACCGTGATCGACGCCGGTGGCTGCGTTGTAATTCCGGGTTTCGTACAGACTCACATTCATCTCTGTCAGACAATTTTTCGTGGCGCTGCCGACGATCTTGCCCTCATCGACTGGCTGAAACTGCGTGTTTGGCCCATGGAAGCCGCACACACTACTGCTTCGATCAAAGCTTCCGCGCGTCTCGGTATTGCTGAACTGATTAAAGGCGGCACTACTTGCGCCCTCACAATGGAGACCGTCAATCACACTGCCGAGGTCTTCAAGGTTGTCGAAGAGACCGGATTCCGCGCCACGGTTGGCAAATGCATGATGGACAAAGGCGATGAAGTTCCACGCGCATTGCAGGAGCAGACTGCAAACTCGATCGATGAGTCCATTGCGCTACTTGAAGAATGGCACGGCAAAGCGGACGGGCGAATCCGTTACTGTTTCGCGCCGCGGTTTGCAGTCAGTTGTACTCGCGAACTGTTGGAGCGGGTAGCCCGGCTGGCGCGAGCTCGTGGCGTCATGATTCATACGCACGCGTCGGAAAACACAACCGAGTGCTACATGGTCGAACAGGAAACGGGACTGCGAAACATCACGTATCTCGACAGTCTCGGGTTGACCGGACGTCATGTCGCTTTAGCTCACTGTGTTCATCTCAGCGCTGAGGAGATCGAGATACTGAGGACATCGCAAACGAATGTGTCTCACTGCCCTTCGTCGAATCTGAAACTCGGGTCCGGAATCGCGCCGATCGTGAAGTTATTGGAGCAGGGAATTTCCGTTTCCCTCGGCGCCGATGGGGCGGCCTGTAACAACCGTCTCGACATGTTTACTGAGATGAGGACGGCGGCACTGCTTCAGAAGGCTTTGCACGGACCCGAAGTGCTGCCGGCTAATCGTGCGCTGCGTCTGGCCACGATCGACGGCGCCAGGGCGCTGGGGTTGGGTGACGAGGTCGGGAGTCTTGAAGTTGGCAAACGGGCTGATCTGGCAGTAGTGCGACTCGATCGTTTGCACGCAACGCCGGTCGAGGACGTGGTTTCCGCAGTCGTGTATTCGGCGCAGCCGGATGACGTCGACACGGTATTGATCGATGGCGAATTTGTGCTCAGGGATGGGAAGCTGCTGCGGATTGATGAACAGGAAACGATCAGTTTGGCGAGGTCTGAAGCCGATAACCTCAAGAAGGCCGCGGATTTACGCTGATAAACGCGGATTTTGCTTTTAAAATGGCTGTGCCAGCTCGAAGGTAGCGACTGCGGGGGGCGCGATCGGCGGCCGAGCTGGCACTGGCGGGCACTATCAATTTTGAATTGGATGGCCGTCTTTTCAACTTAGCTGACGTTTGGGCATCAGCACCACCCGCAACGCACGGAATTATACACCCCGCAACGAATCAGTCAACGACTTTTTTGTGACGAATCCGACAAAAATCTTTACACAGTTTGGTTCGATTTCACTCAAATTTTGGAATAGCGACGCCACGCCTTGCAAGTTGTTGTTACTATAGGGCATCATGTCACCCAGTTAAATCCTTCTCTCGCGCATCAACGGTGATGCGCCCGCGCACAACGATTGGCGCTGGACGTTTGGATAGTTCGGGAGCAGGCTTGTTGTCAAACTGTGAGAAGCCGCTCTTCTTGAGAAGAGCACTCCGAACCTGGTCCTTCGACCACTACCGTTTCGCCGAAGCCAACCCAATTCGCAGCTTCTTTTCATCCCAAAATTAGGGGAAAGCAAATTAAATGTCTACAAAACTATATGTTGGAAACCTCGCGTTCCAAACTACCTCGGAAGATCTGCAGGAGCTGTTCGCCCAGGCTGGTACGGTTTCATCCGCCAGTGTCGTCGAAGACCGCATGACGGGCCGTTCGCGCGGCTTTGCGTTTGTCGAAATGGCCACTCCGGAAGAAGCGGCTGCAGCCATTGAGCAAATGAATGGCAGGGAACTCGCCGGCCGTGCGTTAAAAGTCAACGAAGCCAAGCCTCGTGAAAATCGTGGCGGTGGCGGTGGTGGCGGCCGCGGATTTGGCGGAAACCGCAATGGCGGCGGCTACGGCGGCGGTGGTAACCGCGGCGGTGGCGGCGGCCGTGGAAAGAGCTACGGCGGCGGCGGCGGCGGCGGAAATCGCGAACCGCGTTGGTAATTCACACAATACCGGCAGGCTTCGTCTTCGTGATCAATCACGAAGACGGGCGCCGGCGTGTACAATCGAGATCTGCTCACCTGAGCCCCTCGCAATTTCAAAGAAGGAACAAATGAATTTTTCGCAATTAGGACTGGCGTCCGCACAAGTGTGCGCCTGCGAGTCCCAGGGATACAAGAATCCCACCCCGATACAATCCAAAGCAATACCACTTATCCTCGCCGGTCACGACGTGATCGGTTGTGCCGAAACCGGCACGGGTAAGACAGCAGCTTTTCTGCTGCCAATAATTCAGAATCTAAACGAACGCCCGCGTCCGGGTGTGCGGGTACTGGTACTGGCGCCGACGCGCGAGCTGGCATTGCAAACTCAAAAAGCCTACACCGAACTGAACGGTACGAAATCAAATCGCAGTGTCGTCGTGATGGGCGGCACAAACGCCAGAACACAAATCGCTGACCTCAGACGCAAACCAAGCGTTGTCATTGCGACTCCCGGTCGCCTGCTCGATTTAGTCGAGCGCCGTGCAGTTGATCTTTCCCAGGTCGAAGTGCTCGTACTGGACGAAGCAGATCGCATGTTGGACATGGGATTTATTCCGGCGATTCGCCGGATACTGGCGTTGTTACCCGAGCGTCGCCAGTCGCTTTTGTTCTCGGCAACAATGTCAGGAGAGATTGAACAACTGGCACGGGCGACAATGAAACGTCCCAAGCTCATCGAGGTGAGTCCACGCGGCACGGCCGCCACGTCGATTGAACAGACGGCATATCTCGTTGCGCTTGAATCGAAGACGGCGCTCCTGCTCGCACTGTTGGAGAAAGAAAGTCACGCTTTTGAGCGTGTGCTTATTTTCACGCGTACTCGTCGTGGCGCGGAACGCATTTCACACATTCTGAAAGCACGCAATCACAGCGTGAATCGCATTCATGCGGATCGTACGCAGGGACAGCGTGAAGCTGCTTTGCGCGACTTTCGCAACGGGAGCGCGCGCGTGCTTGTCGCTACAGACATTGCTGCTCGCGGTCTCGATGTTGATTCGGTATCGCATGTGATCAACTACGACGTTCCGTCCGCGCCGGAGGATTATGTGCATCGTGTCGGTCGCACTGGCCGAGCCGGAAATCTCGGCAAAGCCATCACGATTGTGGCGCCCGTCGATGAAATGCCAATGCGCGCGATCGAGCGACTGACTGGTCAACCAGTAAAGCGTGTAGTGCCGGAAGGCTTCGGTGCTTCTAAACCTGTGCCCAGTGCTGCGAGTTCGTTGCCGTTTGTGCGAGCGCAGAAACCGGCAATGCGTTCATTTCGGCCGCGACGCGGAAGATAGACCCCAGTTCTGCGACTTGATAGGACCTGACGTATAGTGTTGCGACATGAAGCTCATCGGACATGTCTCCCAACTCGTGCGCTATCCCATCAAGTCGATGGCTGGAACGACGATCGAATCGGCTTTTCTCGGTTGGCACGGCCTCGACGGCGATCGTCGCTTTGCCTTCCGACGGCTCGATGACCAGAGTGGTTTCCCGTGGTTGTCGGCGAGTCGTCTGCCGGAACTCATCCTGTATCACCCGTTTGGGATTGATGAGACCACCAACGAGCCCCTTCCCACTCACGTCCGCACACCAAATGGATCGCAAGTCGAATTGCGCAGCGAAGCGCTCGAACACGAGATCGCTGAGCGGTTCGGCAAGCCGGTCGAGTTGATGCAACTAAAACACGGAATCTTCGACGATGCGTCAGTGTCAGTGATCGGCAAGACGACGATAGCCGCCATTACAAACGACGCTGGTGTTACGGCTGACAGCCGTCGCTTTCGAGCCAACGTTTTGGTAGAGATGCTCGATCCGTCACCGTTCGCAGAAGACAGTTGGGTCGGTGGACGATTGGTCTTTGGCGAGGATGAGTCAGGCCCGGCTGTGAGCGTTACCGCACGCGATGTACGGTGCATGATGATCAACCTGGATCCCGACACGGCCAAACAGGATGCGAAGGTGTTGAAGGGGGTCGTGCGTCTGAACGCAAACAACGCGGGTGTTTATGGGACAGTAGTCCAAACCGGCACGATCAGTGTTGGGCAAACTGTGAGTCTCTTCTAATTTGGTGTGAAGCTCTCTGCCGTCGCTCTCACTTCTTTAAGGATCGCATCGCGATTCTCGAGTTCCATTGCTCCAAACAAGCGGAGTAGCCACGCCTGGCTCGCGTCGAATTGCTGACTCGCGCGGACGACGTGTTTTGTTTCTTCAAACGACCGAGACAGTTTGAAATCTACCGGCTGAGCTTCCAGCAACTCAATAAGGTTTTTCATCTTTGCCGGAACATCCGCTGCTCGCTTGAGCGCGATTAAGTTAGCGATCTCCATTGGCAACAAAGAAATTTTGAATTTCGCGTCAATCCGATCGTCAGACAAAACACTCTCATAACACTGTGCCGCATTGGCCCAGTCTTTGAGGTTGAAATAGGCGCGGGCCAAATTGTTTTGCGCCATGGCCCATTGTTGTGGACGTTGCGGACGCGTCCAAACCAACAGTGCTTCCTGGTAAGCTGCTACGGCTTCCAGCAGCAGGCGCTGAGAATCGGATCCGTCCGCCCTCGTGCCTTCTTCCTGTAGCGCACTGCCGAGATTGTGCTTCGTCATGGCCCACAACTGCGGCCGTTGCTCGCGAGTGAAAACTAGTAGCGCCAACCGGTAAGCCGCGGCTGACTCGTGTAACAGGCGCAGCGCCTCTGACTTTTCAGCCTTCGTGCCCTGGGCCTGTAAAGCGTTGCCCAAATTGTTTTGCGTCACGGCCCACTGTTGTGGCAACTGTTCGCGAGTTCTGATTAGGAGTGCCTGGCGATAAGCCGTTACGGCGTCGCCCAATAATTTCAGAGCCGACGGTCCCTCGGTACGTGACCCGCGTTCGTGAAGCGCACTGCCAAGATTGTGTTGCATTATGGCCCATTCCTGCGGTGCGTACTCGCGCGTAAAAAACAACAACGCCTGGCCGTAAGCGTCCGCTGCTTCGCCTAATAATCGTGTGGCTTCTACTCCCTCGGCGCGCGCGCCCTGTCCTTGTAACGCATTTCCGAGATCGTTTAGCGTCGTGGCCCACTGACGCGGCAATTCTTCGCGCGTTCTGATCGTCAACGCTCGACGATAAGCCGCCGCGGCTTCACCGAATAACCGAACCGACTCTGCTCCCTTTGCTCTCGCTCCCTGTTCCTGAAGTGCATTGCCGATGTTGTGTTGTGTCGTCGCCCATTCCTGCGGCCTGTCGTCGCGAGTGAAGACGAGTGCGGCCCGCTCGTAAGCAGAAACGGCCTCGCTCAACAATCGAATACCTTCGGCACCTTCGACTCGGGAGGCTTGCTCTTTGAGTGCATTCCCATTGTCGTTCTGAGTCGTGGCCCACTTGTCGAAGGCCTCTTTGGTAGCCTGTAACGTTGAGCCGTACTTTCGTGCCAACTCTTCAATTTGTCCGCCCGTCCTCAGTTCCTTTTCGATGCGAGCGTTGGTCCATAATGCTTTTGATCCCCACGGAACGATGATCACATCCAGTGATTGCATCCCGCCGGCGGGTAAGGACCATTCGCCATCGAGCGGCTGGTTTATCAACCAGTTCTTTTTTTCAACGACGATGATGACGTTTTTGCTGGCGCTGAGTTTCGGAGAGAGGGGAATGCTGAAGCGACCCTGCGTGTCGGTGAGTGCCTGCTCACCGCCAACCCGTACTCGTATATTTGGTACGGGTTCGCCGGCATCTGTAACTAGTCTTCCCTCGAGCTTAAGTTGTTGTCCGATCGCTACGGTGCTCAAAAGGGCGACGGTGAGTGAGGTCAATAGCCACTTCATTAGGGTTCTCCGACGAGAAGTTTGCCTCTGACGTCACCATAAAATAGCAAATCAAGCTTATGGCCACTATCAACAGCGAACGATCCTGACGGGAATGGTAAGATTGGCGGACATGTCAAACTCGACTCGGGTAAAACTTCAGACTCTCAACGCCGCGGAATTGGATTACTTAACAATTGCCCAATTTGTTTTCCTGCATGGAGGGTGTTTACTGCTGTTCTGGGCGGGCGTGAGTTGGGTCGCCGTGGTTGCGAGTCTTGCCTGCTACTGTCTTCGCATATTTGCTATATCCGCGGGTTATCACCGGTACTTCTCGCATCGCTCCTACAAGACCGGCCGCATTTTTCAATTCATCCTGGCGCTGGTCGGTTGCATGGCGAATCAGAAAGGGCCGCTTTGGTGGTCTGCTCACCATCGCTATCACCACGCGCATTCGGATTGCGAAACTGACGTTCATTCTCCGGCTCAACACGGATTCTGGTGGGCGCATTGCTTATGGATTTTTTCACTTCGTTATCGTAAGGCCGACCAGAAACTCATCGGAAACTTCGCGCAATACGCTGAGCTGCGTCTGCTGGATAAGTTTTATCTCGTGCCGCCGTTGCTCTCAGCCGTTCTGTTTTTCTTGCTCGGCGTGATTTTGAATCGCGTCAGACCGGAGCTACAGACTTCGGGATTACAGATGTTGGCCTGGGGATTCTTCGTGAGCACGGTACTGGTCCATCACGCTATCTACAGTGTTAATTCCATCGCCCACTCTCGTGGAACGCGGCGTTTCAATAGCTCAGACCGGAGCCACAATAATTTGATTTTGGCGATACTGACGTTTGGCGATGGTTGGCATAACAATCATCATTACTATCCACGCTCAGCGCGACACGGATTTTACTGGTGGGAAGTCGACTTTACGCTTTATGTCTTGAAGTGTCTCTCGTTCGTTGGCATTGTATGGGACTTGCAAACTCCGCCGGAAAGGATCTACCTCAGAGCCGCGCACGAAGAAACGTTGAGGCAAGGCTTATCCAGTGCTGAACTCGTTTTGTTGGACCACCCTGAGCGGACATGATTGCCAGTCGACATAACGCCAGAACTGTGGCCGCCCTGCTGCTTGTTCTTGGATTATTTTTGGCGTTGCGAGTGGCGCTGAAAACAAACCAGCAAGAGGTTAGTGCGGCGGCAGTCCGATTTAAGTTTTCACGTGCTACGCTTCCGGAACTTCCTGGCCCACCCATTCGCAATCAACGTTTGGTCCATCCCAGTCTCGAGCGTGTTTCTGCGTTTGTCTCAACCGTCGGCGCCGCCGTCGCACTCAATGACCTCGATGACGATGGCGTCTCCAATGATGCTTGTTATATCGACACGAGAACCGATCAAGTAATCGTTACTCCGGTGCCGGGTACAGGCAATCGTTACGCACCGTTCGCGCTGATTCAAGAGCCGCTATTTAATCGCGACACGATGGCTCCCCTCGGAGTGCTGCTGTCAGACTTAAATGAAGACGGCTATGTTGACTTGATTGTCTATTACGCCGGCAGGACTCCATTGCTTTTTTTGCGACGTCCGTCAACTGATACCACGATTGGTGCTGCCAGTTACGTCGCGCGCGACATGTTTCCGAAAGAGATCTGGATGACGGGGTCGGCAACTATCGCCGATCTCGATGGTGATGGACATCTCGATCTCATCTTTGCCAACTATTTCAAGGACGGCTCGGATCTTTATAACCCCAACGGTTCCGGCACGGTCTCGATGCCGCAGTCGTTCTCGCATGCTTTCAATGGGGGCGGCGAAAGAATTTACCGGTGGATATCTGCAACCACAGGCAACGATCCAAACGTCAGTTATGAAGAAGTACGCGACGCGCTACCGCCGGGAGTTGGCGGAGGCTGGGGGTTGGCAGTTGGTGCGTGTGATCTGGATGAAGACTTGCTGCCGGAGCTCTATGTTGCGCACGACTTTGGACCGGATCGTCTTTTCTGGAATAGATCGACACGCGGTCACATTCGCTTCGTATTGTTGGAAGGCCGCGAACAGTTTAACGCGCCGAAGTCTTACGTGCTTGGTCACGACTCGTTCAAAGGCATGGGCGTCGATTTCGCGGACTTGAACAGGGATGGTATTCCCGACATTTACGTTAGCAATATCACTGAACCCAAAGGCCTTCAGGAAAGTCAGATGGTCTTCCTCAGTACAGGTGACGCGAGTGAAATGCAGCAAGGCATCGCTCCGTATGTAAACCGCGCTGAAGCACTCGGGCTATCGCGTAGTGGTTGGGCCTGGGATGCGAAACTTGATGACTTCGATAATGACGGCGTGATGGAAGCGCTTCAGGCGACCGGATTTGTTCGCGGTGGAAAGAACAAATGGCCAGAGCTTCAGGAATTGGGCACAGCTAACGACGTAGTCATCACCAACGTAGCAACTTCTTGGCCCAGAATTGAACAAGGCGCCGACATCGCGGGCCACAATCAAAATCCGTTTTTTGTGCGGGTCGGCGGTCGTTTTATCGGCTACGACGGCTATAACGGCGCGCATTACGTCGACATCTCTCGCGAGATTGGTTTTAGCGAAGACTACGTTAGTCGCGGCATCGCGATTGGTGATGTCGACGCCGACGGATCACTCGACCTGATCGTTTCGAACATGTGGGGACCGGCCAGCTACTATCACAACGAGCATCCGGCAACAGGTACATCACTCGAGTTGCGGTTGCTCTTGCCACTGAACCGGCACGGAGCAGAGGAGACGCGTGTTCGCGATGGAAAAGCCGCACTCGACATTCGCGGCCGAGCGGCCGTCGGCGCCGTTGTGAACGTTTCCGGATCAAATGGATGGCAGACACGCTTCGTAGACGGAGGCAATGGACACAGCGGCAAACGAAGCCCCGAGCTGCATTTTGGTCTTGGAAATACCGGCATTGAAACAACGGTCCACGTAGAAATTCGCTGGCGCGATCCGGACGGCCATCGTCTCCAGGAATTTCTGGATTTGAAACCCGGCCGGTACACCATTGTTTTGGCCTGGGCCAACTCGGGAGGTCCGGAATGAGTCGACCCAATCTTCGTCTGGCCGCTCTCAGGCGATTTGCCATCACGATTTCCGTGCTGAACGTGCTCGGACACATCGTCCTTGGTTTCGAAAACTCCTGGGCGCAAATGTTTGTAGCGCTTTTGACTGCTTACGCTGCCGAGCTGCTTCTGGAAACTGTCGATGCATGGGCCAGCAAGAGATCGCCACGGTTTACCGGTGGTGCAGTAAACTTCATAGACTTCCTTCTGCCGGCACACATTTCAGGACTGGCAGTCTCAATGTTGTTGTATGCCGGCGGATTGCTACTGCCTTTTGCTTTTGCCGCTGCCGTCGCGATTGCGTCAAAAGCATTGTTCACAGTTAACGTGAATAACGGTGAGCGTCATTTTCTCAATCCATCGAATACGGGAATTGCGGTGACGGTTTTTCTCTTCCCGGCGTTAGCGCCGATCATGCCGTGGCAGTTTACCGAGGCGTTGTCGAGTAACCTCAGCAGCGCGTTCCCGGTCATCATTATTTGTCTGGGCACGTTTATGAACGTGCGTTATGCGAAGCGAATGCCCCTCGTGCTTGGATGGGTGTTCGCCTTCGCGCTTCAGGGTGTGATTCGTTGTCTGGTGAACGATCTTCCGTTGGTGGTGGGATTGATTCCCATGACGGGTGTGAGTTTCGTCCTGTTCACTTTCTACATGATTACCGATCCCGGAGCGACACCGAGTGTTCGGTGGCAGCAAGTCGCGTTCGGAGCGGCGACAGCTTTTGTCTATGGTATTTTGGTCGTCAGCCACATTGGATTCGCATTTTTCTACGCGTTGCTGATAGTTTCGTTCGCCCGCGGCGCAATCCTTTACGTGCAAAACCTGCGTCTGCCGGCGAAGCCCTCGTTAAGCTCTTCGTAATCCGTTCTTGGAAAGCCAGGCCAAGCCCGACTCAACCAAAAGTTGGAGACGGATCTCATCGCTTCGGTTGGTGACGATCCCGACTGTCAGTGCTAGTTTCTCTGCCACTTTCTTAGTCGTTCAATTTCATTGCTCGTCCGTTATTGCAAGACAGTCGAGCGCGAATGCGATTATCCAAACTCCAAACCGGTCATGGCGTTCGGCAAAAATTTTTGCTGGGATTGACGACTGTCTTGACGCTCTCCGAGCCTTTCGACGTTCTCAAGACCTTCACTTACCGTCCCGAATACTTCGGCAAACACTTCTGCGATCTCGGCCATGATCTGTTGCGTGGTCCTTCCGAGTGGACCGTCGGTGAACGCGAGCTGTTTGGCGCTTTTACCGCCAGTTTGAATCATTGCCTCTTTTGAACGAAGGCTCACCGCGCGGTCGCGTGGACATTCCTTGGTCCGAAATTAAGTGGCGAGATATTTACGGATTGGCGCAACGCGCGGATTGACGAACGGCTCCGTGCCACTTTAGCGTTTTTGGAAAAAGTCACGCTTGTCCCCGATCAGCTCGATGTCTCGGATCTGGAGAGTGTGCGCAGAGCCGGCGTAAGTGACCGCGCGATACTCGATGCGACTTATGTTTGTGTGGGATTCAACATCATCACACGGATCGCGGATGCGCTCGGTTTCAAGGTGCCTGCTGAAGACCTGTTCTTAAGAGCGGCTAAGTTGCTTCGGATCTTTGGTTATCGACGGCTTAGTGGTTACTGGATTTCGGGCTCTTCGAAGAATGATTGTCTTCACGATCCCCACGCGAAGAAGATGGAGCGACTTCGACATGCCGTTCTTTCAGGTCCGGGATCGCTACCGTCTCAGGTGCGACAGGCAATCAGTGAAGGCGCTCTCGTTTCCGGCGCGCTGGAAGGTTTTGTCCGGAAGCTCACTGCCGCAGCCTCTACTCTCACTGATGACGACATCTCCGAACTTCATCGAGCCCATTACACAGACGATCAGATCTTCGAGGCGATCGTCAGCGCCGCCGTCGGCGCTGGAATCTTCCGTCTCGAATGCGTGCTGAACCTCCTTGGTTCAAAACATACTGAGGTCGGCCCCGCCTTAAAAGAGTTCGCCATTGGCGCTTGACGGACACAAGTTATCTCCATTTTATTTCTTAGGACACCGGCTATTGAAACCAGCATCCCCAAGATATTGTTGACACTCAGCCGGTGTGAGCTCCCGCTTTTGTCTGGTGATTCTTCGTTGAGCGATGGTCCTTAATTCCTCCAGTGAACCATAACTTTCCGGAGGATGGACCCGCGTCCCTCTGTAACCCGATGTGATAACCGACTTGCCACCCACGCCCCCAAATATAGCTCGATCGATTGATGTACGACCTTCTCGTAGCACAGCGATCATCCGCCACGTTTGCGGGCTCCAGATCTTGATCGTTCCAGTCGTCAGCGCAGTAAGAACATATTGGCCATCCGGAGAAAACTCTGCAACGGTAACGGCTTCTGATCCTTCCGAAGCTGAAAGTCTTGCAATCTCCCTGCCGGTTTCCAAATCCCACACTTGAGCGGTAATGGGAATTACCAGGAACTTCCCATCAGGACTAAAGCTTCGCTGATCCAGGGCAAACTCAAGTCGCTTCTTACTATCCACGCCCGGTATTTCCAGTTTGCTGCTCGTTTTCTCACCTACCTTCCAAAGATAAAAGCTGTCGTCAGCAACTGAGACCACAAACTTCCCATTGGGGCTAATAACGGCTGAGTGTTGTGGAGTGTCATGAATGTCAGGGCTTGGAGTGTCCGTGCCGGTCATTACGTTCCATACATGTACTATCTCATCCCCGGTTGCTCCGACGATCAGCCGTCCATCGCGGCTGAAAGCGACTGAGAGATCCGTCATTCCCCCTTTGAACTCTTTGATCAGTTTTCCGTTCTTTGCATCCCAAAGCTGAGCGTCGCCACCACTGGTGGTGAGCAAATTCATTCCGTTCGGGCTAAACATCACACTGTCGAAGCCCCGAGCTTCTGCCAGCGATGTGACTACATCCCCCGTTTCAGCGTCGAATACGTACACCTCCTTTCCAGCGAATCCACCCGTAAGTGAATCGCAGTATGCCACTATGAACTTCTCATCAGGGCTGAACCATTCGCGTCGGGGTTCGCCTTCACATCGATGCGACCAGAGCTTGCGTCCCGTTTTACCAGCCCTTACCACAAGTTCTTCAACGTATCTCTGGTTCTTATCGTCTACCGCAATTGATCTCTTGGCCGCGAAGTATTTTCCCCCTGGGCTGGAAACCGTATGATCCTCGGGAAATTCAATAATCCCGGGTTCGCCAAACGTATTCCACAATCGTACTTTGGCGTCAGAACTCGACGTTGCGATTACAGATCCATCGGGATTAAAGGTTGCAACTTTCAGACTACCCGCATGCCCGTAAAATTCGGCAAGGACATCTCCTGTTGACGCTTCGACGATTGCAATCTCGCCGGCTAATTGGGGCAGCAGCAGTAACTCGTCATCGGTGCTGAACGTTGGCATTGGGTCCGAAAGATCCACTCGCCCCAGGCTGACAAAATCTTTTCCAATAAAGGTGGACCAAAGCTGCGCGTTGCTGTCAGAGTCGAGAGTCAACAGAGACTTCCCGCTATGATTGAAGCTAACGGATACAGCGTTTGTGTTGCTTGTCTCATGTACCAGTTTTCCGGTTGCACTCTCCCAGACTTTCACGTTGCCCTCAACTGTTGCGACGAATTGACCATCAGGGGTAAACCGCGCAGTCGTCGGATTGGCAGGACTATCTATATGGCTAACCGGTTTGCGAGTCGCCAAATCAATTACATCCAGCCCTTGCTGATCAAACAAACCCGTTCTTGTGATTGCGAAGCGCCCATCCGGACTCAATGCAGCTCCACCCAATTCCCTCACTTGAAGCTCTGGAAGCTTTATCGGATAACCCGAGAGCCTCTCCCAGGTGATCGTATCCCAACCCCAGATATCGCTTTCACCGACCATAAACAATTGCCGGCCATCCGCGTTAAAAACAAAGTCGAACCCCGGAGCAGACTTACTAACCTCGCTACTCAGCGATTCACGTTTTGCGCCTCCTCCTTTCAATTCCTTGATGAAACTGAAGTTAGCAGCATCCCATACTTGCAGTATCGGTGGTGGCCCATCGTTGGATGGAACGCTAAAATATTTGTACCGATAAGGAGTACTGAGAATCACTATGTATTTTCGATCAGGACTAAATGCAGCCTTCGACATTTCAGGGCGGGCTGAGCTTGATTCCGATGTTGAGGGCTGCGGTGGAACAAGTGACGTGATACGTGCACCGTTTGCATCCCAAACTGTTGCTGTATAAGGGCTGCACGTTACGATTCGCGAGCCATCAGCATTGAAAACCAGGGCTGTTATTGAGGCATTCTCACCGGGCGTCATTTCTAATTGAGCTCGCGATCGAGCAAGCCTGACTAATGAATCCCGCAACACGTCCATCGCTTGATTAGTCGGCGCTGAGTTTGCTGCTTCCAAACCAAGGAGTGCGCCAACGTCCGGATCGAAATACACACTATTGAGTCCATTCGAAGCGATGGCAGAAATGCCGAGTGATTCCGCCAAACTGCGTTGCCCTGCTTCGAGCCGTTGAGCCTCTTTTGCTCTGTTAGCTTCAACTAGGGCCAGAGCTGAGGCCTTCTTTGCCGCCTCCGCCTGAACCTCAGCCAGAGCTAAGGCGTCGTTAGCTATCTCCGTTTGCCGCTCAGCTTCCTTTTGATTTTTCTGAGCAAGTCCCTTTTGGGTTTCGGCTTCCTTGCGCTGTTCATCTGCAATCAACGCACTCTTTTTAGCGTTTTCAGCCTCTCGCTTAGCCCGTTCACTTTGTTGATTCGCCTCTTCCGCAAGTCTTGTGGCCCTTTTGGCATTTGAAATCGCATAGCCGGCGGCTACGACGGTTGAAAGCAAAAGCACGACTACAGCACCGAACGCCCAAGTGAGACGGCGCGTAAACTTGGCCTTCTCTTCGGCGTGCTTCTGCTGAATTGCATGTTCGCTGGAACTGATAAGAGCGACGACGCGATCGCTGTAGGCCTCGCCGGCCGTTTCATGACGACGGGCTTCGAGAACTTCGCCTCCATCCAACAACAACTCCGGATCTTTGCCTTTCTCGAACCAGACCGCAGCCTTCTGTTCCAAACGTGATCGCGTGCGCTCAGCACCAGGCAAGTTGAGTAACCAATTCTTGTACGATTCCTTGATGGGTTGTAAAAATCGATCGTGACTCAACTCGTACCAACGCTCACCGTCTCGCAGTTCCGCACGAATGATGTGACGTGCTTCCAATTCATCGATCGCAGCATTTGGAATTCCATTTGTCTTTGATGTTCCTCGCAACACCATGCTGCGCTTGCCTGTTTCAGTGATGAGTACGCGGTCGAACCACGCACGCAGCGTACCTTCCTTTAACTCAGTCTCACCTTTCCTTTTTTGTTTGTTAGCCTCAGCAACTGCTCTCTTTAAACTGTCCTCGTAAAAAATCGTGAGAGCTTTGTTAACGTCACCAAACTGCTTGAGGTGATCGTCGGTGATCTTCTTATCCGTCGGACCTAGTTTTTCCCAGATTGCGTGGCAAACAACCTGCAACTGCACGGGTTCGATGAACTCACCTTTGAGACTCGCTCCCTGTGCGTCATTTTTCGCCGGCAGCTCCAGCAGATTCTGAACCAATTGCTCGGCGACGTTCGGCGCAAATTCTCGACCCTTCCCGGAATCGACCGTCAGCGGTCCCTTGATCGCCGCCAAAGCGGAAGCTTCTCGCAACCGCTCGAGACGAAAACGAGTGCGCAGCTTTTCCGGAAGCAATGATTCGAATGGATCCATCTCCGCGATGTAGTCTTCGCGCATAGCGAAGAGAACCCGTAAGTTCGAATCGTTTAGCACTTCCGCGATCTGATTAAACAGCCCGGCCCGGTGAGCCCACAGTTCGGGATTGAGTGTGAATAACTCTTCGAACTGGTCAAAAATCAAAACCGTTGGAGAAATCAATTCGCCGTCGGAGTTGGTAGGCAATAACTGATGTACATACGATTTGATAGTCGAGTGCTCGAGGTGTGAAGGCTTGATCTTATCTGCTGAGAGCGATTTAAGAGCGTTGTAGACATAGGGATTAGTTTGCGTGTAATCCAGACCCGCGGGAAGTTCACCGCGAACACGGGCTGGGCCAATCACTTGAAATTTTGCCTTCTCAAGTTCGGGAATCAGGCCCGCGTTAAGCAAAGAAGTTTTTCCGGCTCCCGATTGCGAGTAGAGCAACACTGTCGGATGGGCCGTTAGCAGTGAGAAAAGCTCCTCCACTTCGTGCCCCCGGCCGAAGAAGAGCGCCTGGTCTTTCCGCTCAAAGGGAACGGGACCGATATATGGCTTAATCTCGTCAGGTAAACTTGTATTACTTGACATAGGTCGAACCCCTCCATTTGTCACGTAAATCCTTGACGAAGTCCTGGCATGTTTTTAATGAGACGTGGATTTTTAGATTCTTGGATTGAAAATACTTGCCAAGGTGAGCTTGATAGGCCTCGAGTTTTGTTTCAACCTCTTCCTGCTGTTCCTGCTTCGCCTGGCTCTTGTCGGGAGCGATTTGTACCGCTACGTGCATTCTGCTGCTGCTTTGGCGGTAACTGAGAAGCAAATGAAAGAGCACGCGAAAGTCCCAGTCGTCGATTCGATAACCGAGGAAGATCAGCGAAGCGCCATTCATCGCGCGCTCGATTCGACTCGGAATCATTCTATTGCTCCTTGCGCTCTGATCTCTGGAGACGCTGATCAGGAATTCCAGATAATCATCGTCTGTAACCACCAGCGACTCGAGCGACTCAGTGTGTCCGTAAAGATGGAACACAATCGGTTGAGCGGGACTTGCAGAAGCAGCTCCCGGATCAAAAGCGGAAGGCTGCGGAGTGGAAATGAAATCATTCCAGCGGCACAGCTCCTTGCGCGCGTCCTTGTCGCGGCGACTCGTGAGGGCCCGCCACATCAGGTCGTCATAGTTGGTCGTGATGTAAATGGGAAACGGCAGCTCAGCTAGTATGCGGTGTGGATCATCGACTGTAGTTGGTGATGAAAAGTCCGGCGCCCTCATGTTTGGTCCAAAGTCACGAAGGATCAATTCCTTTGGACGTATCACATCTCGTTTCACGGAGACGTGGCGGCCTACTCGCGGCAGATCGAGGTATTCCTCAGGTGGGTATTCAAACTCGCTTGCCCAATGACGGGCCACATCATAGACGTCGGGACCGTTGATACGTGCGCCCGGTCCGATGAACGGAGTACAGTTGCCGCCATCAATTCGCTCGAGAATGGTATTCCAGTCTTCATCGCGCAAGCTTTGCGCAGAGATTACATTGTCCACGATTAACCTACCTGCATTAGTGAGATCTCAACCCGTTCCGGATTGGTTAATTGAATCTGGAGCCTGCGTGTTCGAATAGTTCGGAAAGAAATTCTCTGGCGGTACCCCAATACACCTTTATGTTCAACTGCGCATAGTAACTGGACAAGTATTCCTGACTTCGCTGTTTCATGTCTTCAGAATCATTTGGGGCCGGGATTACAATGAAGTTGTTTACCTTTAAGCGTGGCAGACTGCGCAGAATGACGCGAAAATTCCAGTCACCAAGCTGATATCCAATAAACAGCAGGGTAGTACTCTGGAGTGCGCGTCTCACAGCCATTGGCAGTAGATCGTCGTTGGTCGAGACGGTTAAGTAATCCAGGTAGTCGTCCTCGGTCACCACCATCGACTCCATGACGTCCGTTTGGCCGTGGAGATGATAGACCAACGGACTGGCGACGGTTGGAACAGTCTCATTGGGCAACGGTTGGATGTCTTGTATCGATGAATGCCAACGACAGAAGTCCCGGCGGGGATCTTTGCGGCGCTCTTTGAGGGCCTGCATCATCAAGTCGTCATAGTTTGTAGTGATATAAAGCGGCAAAGGGAGCTTGGCGAGCAAACGGTGCGAGTCATTCGGCTGTTCGTGTCGATCAGGTAATCGCGCGTTTTTGAATTTCGCTGCGATCCGAGCCTTCGCATATAGCCGATCGTATTTTATTGCGACGTATTGCGAGACCTTAATCAGATCCGTTGTGTTTTCAAACGGATACTCAAAGTCTTTTGCTAATTCTTCGGCTACTTCTCTCCCTAATGGCAATAGTTCAGCCGCAGCCCCAGCTCCAAGAAAAGGCGTACAGCGCCCAGTCTCGATGCGTTCGATCAAAAGCGACCAATCTTCGCGAGGCAACAATGGAGGCGTCATTCGGCGGCTCAAACCCTCGGGGGAAATAGGTTTGCACACTGGTGCATAAACTAGTCGATTCTGAGAGAAGTCGCAATCTTCGATAGTGGCCCGGATATCGGTTACGCGCGAACGACTCTCCCGACCTCAGCAAACAAGGGTTCACTGATTTCTGATCGGTATTCATCCGCGTTCATCTGTGGCCAAGTCAGGGTTTGAATTCCTTCCGAGCTTTTTCTTTTTGTGCTTCCTGCCGATCACTAACTATTTGTTGTGTTTTAGGGATGCGTATTTTTATCCAACTTCCACCCGCATCTACCGAAGCCCACATTTCGAAGCCCTCACAGTAAAGTGTTTTCAGGGATGGCAGGTTTGATCTTTGCCAGGTCTCCGGCCGAGGAAGATTGAAGGTTTCAGAAAATCTTGAAATGAAGTCGTCGACGTTCTTCCACTCTACACCTGTGTAGGTGAAGGTGTATTCTGAGAGACGGTTGTCGAGGAATACCACGAAAAGACTATTAACTCCCGCAAACTTTGGTCTCGGTAATAAGGTTGTCGGTATCGAGAACCCGGCGACTCCAAATCGCTGATCAGCAGTCGATAGCTGCGCTCGAATGTCGGGTTCGTCGCTGCTGCCGGGAAACATCTTGAGCACGTCTTCCGAACTCATGCCTAAGCGGACGTCGCGAATCTTGGGCGCATGAGTGAGTGTGAGTGGACACTTTCCAACCGAAGGAGTCTGCTGGGCTTGAGCCAGGGTCAGGGTTCCTAGAACAGCGATAAAGATCGCCGAGATAGCTTGCTTCATGATCCACCTCCTTACAAACCATTAGAGAGATTTTCAGCAGGGAGAGAGGATTGTTGTAGGCAGGATATTATCCGATCACTATCGGTTTGGGCGACTCCCTGGAGTGACAGGTAAGACGAAGATGCTCCGCCGGGAGCTCTGCTGTAGCAATTCGCGAAGAGAAACCAGCCGGATACTCACCGAAACAATGGTCAAGGGAGAGCAGGTCTGAGGCCCGCTCATCGCTATTGCATGAGCACCATCGGGAAAGCCCGCGCGTACATCAATGCCATATTCCTATTGGACCTATTGGACCATCACGAATACATCCCAGGCCCAACGACCGGAATGCACTCCGCTCGCATCATAGATTTTGGACCGGTAGCGAAACTTATTGCCAAATGCGTCAGTCCGTTTCGACGCTTTGTAATTCAGATCAACTCCGGTGATCCCGAAGGCCCCCAGCGTCTGCAACTCGTTTGCCTCAGAGATACCGTTGTGGTTTGCATCCTGCCAGAGCCTTAGTTGCGAGAAGATCGCATCGCGACTGTCAATCCTGCCGTTTCTATTGCCGCCGTTGCTGGACTTATCGTACTCAGCCAGCGCCAGGAATCCGTTTGCCTCAGTTGACAATGGTTGAGGTGTAAGGTCGCCAAAGAGTTCTGTTCCGTTGTCGATGGTTCCGTTGCCATTGCGATCGAGAACCAGAAGTGCATTGGTCGAGCCTGCCGCAGTCCATGAGATACCTAGAGGCACACCGTCGTTGAGCATATTAAAGACCACACCACCAGCGGCATCGCTCATCGAGAAACCACTGTGGTCCACATCGATCACGATTGGCGACATCGTAGTTCCGTCCGGACAACTACAACTCCAATCTTGATATCCGGTGGGATCTGCGCATCGGCTTCGGAATGCCGCGCTTCGAGTGCAGGGACCCTGAAAGAAAAGCCCGGTGATGCACCCGGACGACGGGAAGTGTACAAAGTCTTGCACTCCAAGACAGTATCCCGGTGTTGGAGTGGGTTGCGGAGTTGGTGTAGGTTCGGGGGTTGGCGTAGGAGTTGGGGTTGGCGTTGGAACGGCATTGCAATTCAAATTCGCCGTAAGACTGCCGGTGGCCCCGTTAGTACTGTTGCAAAACTGCACGGTTTCCGAGCATCCGCCGGGAGTGGTGGAACCTGGCGTTGGATCTATAGTCTTCCTTTCACAACTGGCTTGAGTTGCAATCCGGTCACCGAGTAACGACGCAATCTCCGCTCCGCAATTTACACTTTGGGGATTACTCCCTGTTGGACAATTGGCAACGCAGTCATAATTCTGAGCTTGCGCACATGGGGCCTGCGGAATAGCTGGCACGGGAACGGACGGCGCTTCCCAAAACCTCTTTATCTTCGCGAATGGATTAGCCCATTCACGCCACCCTGGCTTACTGCTTCCCGAGTCCTTTTTGCGTACCGCGTATGCGTCTTCAATCAGAAGATCGCTGAACTTGAAGCTGTAAGTACCGAACCAAGTTGAAACGTCCACCGCGTCGGAACTAACCGCGATATCTTTTACGTGAGTAACATTGTGCTGCTTGTTGTTGGCGTTAAGCAACAACGCGTATTCGCGTACTTTAGATCCGCCTTCATCGTATTCATAGACCGTTCCTTGTGTAGATAGTCCATTCATCCCTAGCCAAAGATGTCCGGTCTTTGGATCAACAGTCGTTGAGGTAATAATTGTAACGCCTCCGTTGCAGAAAATTCTTCGGTTGAGGAATTCCCTGGTGAAGCCAGTTTGAAGATCAACGGCATCGCCTTCGATCTGGAACTCGCCCAACAATTGGCCTTCCGAACTGAATCTCAAGACATAAGGCTCGGGCGCATACGTAGACACATAATAGATTTGGTCATCCCGGCCGACGACCACTCGCCCCTCATTTAGAAACTCGTTTTCCGTCTGACTGGAATCAAAGGGTCTTATGTCGCCGAAGCTGGCAAGCAAAACGCCCTGACCGTTGTACAGATGCAAGTTCTTCCCATTGAATGGTGAAGCAACGACTACATTCCCATTGCGAAGCACCGCAATTGACTTTGGGTAGACAGTGTGAAATGCGTTAAGGCGACGTCCGTCCGAACTTACCATTCGCACCGTCGAATCCTTTTGGGCCAGGTAAAGCTCATGTTTGGGACCCACCGCAAGAGCTTCGACATTCAAAAACGAATCGGCAACCTTCTTTGCCGGCTTGCCATTATTTTCGTAAACAATTAGGTCCCCGGTCACGGCATCCAGCGAATATAGGCTCAGACCGTCTTTAGAAGACGCGAGCAAGGTTTTCTTCCCGTAGTCATTCCTGATCACTGGCTCCGACGATTGCAACACAGAGAGGGGCACCCGTTTTCCCTGTCCCCGATTCTGTGTCACATTGTTTGCACTGGTTCTATATACAAGCATGGCTGAAACGAGTCCCGTGACAAGCAACAGGATTGATACAGCACGCCTTTTTGAAGTAAGAGAGGCTAGCATGGCGGTTAACTCCTTGAGGAGCCATTCAAGTGCGAGGCTGAGATACAAGCACCCGGTGATGCGAGTAAGGGAGCCAGTGAGATGCGTTAAACATATTTCTTTCGAAACGCTGCGTCAAGTTTGAGCAGAGATCAAAGACTTCCGCCATGGGAAGCTGGCGCGGCAACATATCGCTCGAACCAGCGGCACAGCACGAGGACTTTGGAAGATCCTTGAGCGTTGAGTGTTCTAACGTCACTTCTTTGACTTTAGCTTCTGATCCGTCTAAATATCTGCTGCGCCCACAAACCATTCCTTATGCAGCACTACCCCAAAGACGACAGTTCAGACTCGATGCTGGCTCGTTTCCTGACTGCTAAGTCGGAATCGATCTCGGATGAATTGCTGCGCGCGATCATCGATGAACATGCCGACCCAATTATCAAGAAAATACTTAGAAGCAAGCTGCGAGTGTCACTCAATGGACGCGGCACTCAGCAAAACCAGGATGCGCTGGAGATCGCCGGCGATCTGCGGGCTTCGATTATCGCAACCTTGCGAGCCCTGAGACAGAATCCAACTCAAACAGCAATCGCCAAGTTCTCCGACTATGTCGCCATCAAAACCTATTCTGCGTGTGCTGACTATTTTCGCGAGAAGCATCCGCAGCGGTGGAGGCTAAAAAGCTTGCTGCGCCGGCGCTTGCAACAGAACCCGCGATTTGCTTTGTGGCAAGATAAGCGATGGTATGCAGGCTTCAGCGGACACGAGGTAACCCGATCCGCAGCGGAAGAACCCGACGCCTCTGAATCCGTTACGCATCCGTCGAACTGGAAACTAAATGCGGCTCAGATGAGGTCAGATGAATTCCTCGGAGTCTTGTTCGAGCGCTCCGGTCGACCGATAGTTTTCGATGAGATTGTAAAGATCGCCGCTGAAACATGGCACATCAACGATCCGCCCACCGAATCGATTGATACCAATGGCTCGGAGAGAGATGACCTGCTTACGAGTTCAGAACCCAGAGTTGATTTGGCCCTCGAGCAGCGGTTGTTCTTTGAGCAGGTTTGGCTTGAGGTGTGTCAATTGCCCGTGCTCCAACGTGCCGCTCTGTTGCTTAACCTCAGAGATTCGAGGGACGGGGGAGTGATTTCGTTTCTACCTTTCCTGGGTGTCGCTTCTAAAGAGGAGCTCGCCCGATTGTTGGAGATGCCTTACGCAGACTTTCAGAAGGTATGGAACGAGTTGCCGCTTGATGACTCCCGGATTGCGCAAATGTTCGGCATCACTAGGCAGCAAGTCATTAACCTGCGCAAAACGGCTCGAGAACGGCTGGCGCGCAGAATGAGAAAGCTCGAAGAGAAGTGAGAATCTCAAACGCGATTGGTAAGAATTAGAAGGGAAGTACGGTTTAGATAAATAGCAGAGCAAGAGAACGGACGACGAATGACCGATCATCTTAGCGAAACCGAGGTTAGTCTTTTCCGCGAGCGGACCATAGCGCCCGCAGAGCGGGAAAGAATTGACTCGCACGTTGCTCAATGTGAATCGTGCCTGCGTCGAATTCTGCCATCCGAAGACACAGCGCTGGTCTACAGCGAGTTAACTGAAGCTCTGCTGCCGGACAGTGCGGACGAACCTTTTCATCTGTCGAATGCAGAAATCAGGGCGTTTGCGAACGGGTCAATCGACCAGGCTGATAGAGTAATCTTTGAAAGTCACATCGATATCTGCGATCAATGCAGCGAGGCGGTCCAACTGCTCACAGCAAGCTCGCCAGCTGACAGCGTTTCGTCTTCCGCCGGGCAAGCTGAAATTCCGGCGCAACAATCCTACGCAGCATGGAGGGCTCTTCGGTTTACTCCAGCACGCGCAGCAGCCGCGTTGTTGGTTGTGGCATGTCTGGTCCTGGCATTTGTTGTGTGGCAGCGTTGGCATGCGCGTTCTGACGATCAGACCGTTCAAAAGAACGGAACGGAAACTCCATCGAGCACACCTGTAAGCGGCTCGCCAACGCCCGCACAGGCGGAAGCACCGAAAGACTCAACCGCCGATCAGATCAGGGTCGCGGCAAGTTTGGAAGACAACGGTCGCAAGATTCAGTTGGACAACACAGGCAAACTAATCGGCCTGGAGGATCTTCCGGAAACGAGCCGTTCGCTGGTGCAAGGTGTGCTGGCGAATAAGACCTTTTCAAAGCCAGAGGTGTTGGACAAACTGACTGCCCCTTCGATCACGCTCATGGATCCAACTGCCCGAGAAAACACGTTTGGATTGCTTGGTCCATCCGGGACAGTGATCGCGACGGATCGACCTAACCTGCGCTGGCAAGCCCTGGCGGGAGCGTCAAGTTACACAGTTTCCGTGTTTGACGCAGACTTCAATC
>DASSFI010000025.1:0-85201 GCA_035694465.1 Pyrinomonadaceae bacterium
GGCGGCCTGGCGCCGCTTTGGTCTCGATCACGCACCAACGATAACAAAGCGGCGCCAGGCCGCCGCACTCCAAAGCTTTCACTCGTATCGCAGCGCCACGAGCGGATCGACCTTGGTCGCGCGGCGCGCAGGAATGTAGCAAGCCAGCAGCGCCACGAGAGTGAGCAACAGCGGCACTACGACAAACGTCAACGGATCTGACGCCTTCACTCCAAACAGCATCGAACTCATCAGCCTCGTCAGCGCAAACGCACTCGCCAGCCCGATCGCCACGCCCACGAGCGTCAATCCCATTCCCTTCTTCAACACCAGAAACAAGATGTCGCGCGGAGTCGCACCCAGCGCTTGTCGCACCCCAATCTCGTTTGTGTGTTGGGTGACGAAGTAAGCGAGCACGCCGTAGATCCCGAGCGACGCCAGCAACAACGCGAGCACGGCAAACCCGGCCAGCATGATCATTCCCATCCGGCGTTGCGCCGCTTCAGTGCCCAGCACTTCCTGCATCGTCGCCACATTCGATACCGGTTGATCCGGATCGACTTCCCGAATGATCTGTCGCACTGCGCCGACAAGATTAGACGTATCGCCGGAAGTACGGATCGCGAGATCGCGCGGCATGAACCATGGATGATCCACTTGTTGATACGGCAGATACATCTCAGCCTTCACCGGCTCATCGAGTCCCATCTGCCGCAGGTCGGCGACGATCCCGACGATCTGAATCCACGGCAGATCAGTCTCGTCAGGACCACCAAGCTTGAAGCGACGGCCGAGGGCATTCTCACCCGGCCAATATTGCCGCGCCATCGTTTCATTGATCACCGCGACATTCATTGATTGCGCGTTGTCGCGAGTGTCGAGATAACGACCTTGTCTCAATGCGATATTCATCGTCTTCAGATAGCCGGCACTTACCTGCCGATGAATCGCGTCGTATGACATGTCCGGAATCGGGCTCTTGATCCCTTCCGGATAGAAACCACTCGAACCACCCTTCCACGAAAGCGGCACGGAAGTGCTGTAACCCACAGACACAACACCCGGCAGGTGCTCGATGCGTTGCAGCACCTGCTGGTAATAGTTGTCGCGCACCTGCGGTTCTTTGTATTTCTCGCGCGGCAGTATCGTGCGCATCGTCAGAACCTTCTCCGGTTCGAGCACTGAATACTGCCGGAAGAGTTGAAACAGGGTTTGGATCAGCAGACCCGCGCCGACGAGCAGCACGATTGAAAGCGCCACTTCAAAAACTATCAGCGTGCTACGCAAACGACCACTCGCCGTCGCACGCGTGCTGCTCTGCTTCAAAGCATCGTTCAGATCGAACTTCGCCGCTTGAAGCGCTGGCACAAGACCAAAGACAACGCCCGTAACGATCGAGATGGCAAGCGTGAAGACGAGGATGCGCGTGTCGAGACTCAGACTCGTGGCTACAGCCATCTGCTCGGGAATCAGTCCCTGAAGAAAACTAAAGCTCGCGTAGGCCAACAACGATCCAAGCACGCCGGCAAACGTAGCCAGCAATAAACTCTCAGTCAGCAACTGCCTGACGACGCGAACACGACCGGCGCCCAACGCCATTCGCAAAGCTATCTCACGACGGCGAGCGACCGCGCGCGCCAGCAAGAGTCCGGCGACATTCGCACAAGCGATCAGCAACACAAACGCAACCGCCACCAACAACACCGTCAAAGAACCACGCGCGTCGCCAACGAGCTGATCGCGCAGCGGCATCACGACTGCGCCGAGCTTGCCGTCAAAAGTCTCCTGGGGATGGTCCGTCGCAATTCGTCGCATCACGGCGCTCATGTCTGCCTGCGCTTGCGACAACACCACACCGGGCTTCAAACGCGCAATAACCTGCAAGTAGTGTCCGCCGCGATTCGCCATCTCCTCCTGGTCCAACGCCATCGGCACCCACAACCGCACATCGTTCTCGAGAAATTGAAAACCGCGCGGCATCACACCGACGACCGTGTGCATTTCTCCATTAAGCAAAATCTCGCGATTGACGACGCTGCGATCACCGCCGTAACGGCTCTGCCAGAGACTGTAGCTGAGCACTGCAACCTTGCTACCACCGGGCCGATCCTCCTCGGGAAGAAAACCGCGACCGAGTAACGGTTGCACGCCGAAGAGCGGAAAGAAATTTGCACTGACTGAATTCGCCTGAATACGCTCCGGCTCACCATCACCCGTGAGATTGAAACTCGCTGTCGCAGCCGCCGCCATGTCAGCAAACGACTGGTTCTGATTTTTCCAATCGAAGTAGTTAGCCGGCGCCGGCGTGTTGTTCGGAAAGCCTGCGAACGATGCTTCTTCCCAAACGACGACCAATTGATCGGGATCGCGAAATTGAAGCGGCCGCAACAGCACCGCATTGACGACGCTGAAGATTGCCGTGTTGGCGCCGATTCCCAACGCGAGGGTGATGAGAGCGATGACAGTAAATCCGGGTCTCTTTAACAGACCGCGCACACCATAGCGAATGTCTTTAATTAATGTTTCCATGATCTAGAAACACCACGAGCGGTAGAAATCTATCTACGAAATCCGCAACGCAATCAGTGAAAATCCGTGTTACCGCAATGCTTCAAGCGGATCGATCTTTGCCGCCCTTCGTGCCGGAACAATACAAGCGACCAGCACCACGAGAGCCAACGCCACAGCCACCGCGACAAACGTCACTACGTCGATTGGCTTCACGCCAAACAGCAACGTTGCCATATAACGCGTCACTGCTACTGCCCCCGCCGTGCCAATGACGATGCCAATCAAAGCCAACAGCATCGCGCGTTTCAGAACGAGCTTCAGCACGTCGACGATCTGTGCACCGAGCGCCATGCGCACACCAATCTCATGTGTTCTTTGTGTGACGTAGTATGACGTGACGCCATAAATCCCGAGCATCGCGAGCAACATCGCTGCGCCCGCAAGACAACTCAACAACAACATCGGCACACGTCGCGGCGCCGCCGAAGTGTAGACAACGTCGTTCATCGTTTTGAGGTTGTAATTCGGGACTGCTTTATCGACTGAGCGAATCGCTTCACGCACCGATCCGGCGAGCGCGGTCGGTTCACCATTGGTGCGCACCACCAGGGAGAGACTGCCCCACGTCGGATCCTGCGCATACGGAACATACATCTGCTGCCCAGCTTCTTCGTCGAGCGATTGTCTGGTGTCGCCGACGACACCGACTACCTCGCGCGGAAACTTTTCATCACGCCAAATAGTGAAGTGTTTTCCGATCGGACTCTCACCCGGCCACAACTGTCGCGCCAGCTTTTCATTTATGATCACGACTTTGGTGCTCTGCAAGTTGTCTTGATCTGTAAAGAAGCGGCCGGCTTTCAATGGGATCTGAAGTGTTTGAAAGTAATCAGGCGTGATCGGGAGATGCTGTGCGTTAGTTTGCTCTTCGGGCACCATCGGCCGGCCCTCACGAATCAACCCGCGCCCCACATTGAACGTGTCACCACCCAAAGGCAGACTCAGTATTACCCCCGCCGACTGCACCCCAGGTGTTGCCTTAACCCGATCCACAAGCTGCTTGAAGATCTGTGCGCGCGGTTCACCCTGTGCATATTTGCCTGGCGGTGAAGTGAGACGCATCACCAGCACGTTGTCCGAATTAAAGCCCGGATTAATTTCCCGGAGGTGCATAAAACTCTTGATCAGCAAACCCGCGCCGGCGAGCAGGATGAATGAGATTGCAATTTCCGAAACAATCAACAAACTGCCGACGCGATTGCGTCCACCGGTTTCCGATCCGCGTTGGCCGCTGTCTTTGAGCTCCTCGTTGAGGTTGGGACGCGACGTCTGTAGCGCCGGCACGAGGCCAAACAATAGACCAGCAAGAATAGTAACGCCGAGCGTGAAACCAAACACACGCAGATCGATTCCGATCTCATCGACACGTGGCGTATTCGGCGGCGTGATCGCAATCAGCAGTTTGATCAACCAGATACTCAGTGCAAGGCCGGCAACACCACTCACCAGAGAGAGCATCACGCTCTCCGTGAGGAGTTGGCGGACGACGCGCAAACGACTCGCGCCGAGTGCCGTGCGAAGAGCAATCTCCTTCTGCCGAGCAGCGGCGCGAGCCAGCAGCAAGTTTGCAACGTTCGCGCAGGCAATTAAGAGGACAAAACCGACCGCGCTCAGCAAAACAATCAGCGACGTCTTTAACTCACCTACCAGGCTCTCGCGTAACTCAGTGAGCTGAACGCCCCAACCATTATTTGTCACAACATAATTCTGCGACAGACGCTGGCTAATGGTATCCATCTCGGACTGTGCCTGTGAAAGCGAGGTACCTGGCTTTAATCGCGATACGACTGAAACGTAACGATTGTCACGAGGCTCGTCGTTAGGTTTTAGCGGCAGTGCGGCCCAGACTTCGGAGTCGTTCGGATAAGTGAAGCCGGCCGGCATGACGCCGACAATCGTCGCCGGCTTGCTGTTCATACTGATCTTTCGGCCTACAACATCTGAAGTTCCGCCAAAGCGTCTCTGCCACAATGCATGACTGATCACGACGGCAGCCTCGGCGCCTTCCTTCATGTCGTCTGCTTGTATCGTGCGGCCGCTGATCGGATTAGTTTTGAAAAGCGGAAAGAAGTCAGTCGTTACTGCGGTGGCGCGCACGCGTTCAGTTTCCTCTTCAAGACTGAGGAATACGCCGCCCGAAACATACCCTGCGATCTGTTCGAACGACTGGCTCTGCGTTTGCCAGTCGGCGATATCGGGCATGGACATGTTGCTTTCGGTAATGCCCTGTCGCGGATTAATTCCCTGGAACCGTACGATCTGTTCCGGCTCAGGGAAATTCAGCGGTCGCAACAACATTGAATTGACCACCGTGAACATCGCCGTCGTGGCGCCAATGCCGAGTGCGAGAGTTGAGATCGCGATGAACAAAAATCCCGGACGCTTACGAAAGCTCCGTATTCCGTAGCGCAGATCTTTGAGTAGTGTTTCCATCTGTTTTAATCCGTGTCACTCGTTTCTGAGAGCAGTTAACGGTTCGACTTTTGTGGCCCGCCGCGCCGGCACGTAACAAGCAACAAGCGCCACACCGATCAGCAAGAACGACACGAAACCAAACGTGAGGGGATCAGTCGCGCTCACGCCATACAACACACTCGTGATCGCTCGTGTCACCAGAAAAGCACCACCCAATCCGAGCGCAGCGCCGATGAGTGTCAACTTCAACCCGTGACCAAGCACGAGCCGGAGCACATCGCTTAGCTGCGCACCGAGCGCAAGCCGCACGCCGATCTCATGAGTACGCTGCGCGACTGCATACGACGTGATTCCGTAAACTCCGATCGCCGCCAGCATGAGAGCGACGAGTCCAAACACTCCCAACACCGTGGCTGCGACTTTCGCTGGGAAGAGAGCGAACTTCATGTGGTCCGTGAACGTCTTGACGTCGAAAAGCGGCAGGTTCGGATCAAGCGACTGCACCTGCCCGCGAACTGGTCCAAACAATCCGTCCGGATTTCCTTTCGCGCGCACCAAGAGGATGCCGCTCGACTGGTAATTTTGCGTCATCGGCGTCCAGACAAACGGTCGCGGATCTTCAGCGATGTTGAAATACTTGCCGGCTTGCGCGATGCCGACGATGCGAACAAATGGTCCAGCCGCGTCGCGGAAACTGAAGCGCTTGCCGACCGCTTCGGCCGGATTTTGCACTTCGGGCATCAGGCGTCGCACAAAGTATTCATTGACGACTGCAACCTGTTCCGTCTTTTCCTGATCCTGGTCGGTGAACTCGCGACCTTGAAGAATCGGCGTACGCATCGTCTTGAAGTAGTCTGGTCCGGCACTGCTGGTCATTGCTGTCGGCACATTCTCACCACGCTCGGCCGGCTTCCCTTCGACGAAGATGTTGTTGCTGTTGTAGTTGAGACTGAGCGGGATGTAACTCGTCACCGCAGCCGATTCGACACCGGGTAGCGATTGCAAACGCTCGGTCAGTTGCCGATAGAACTGCTGGCCACGCGCTTCGTCGTATCCCTGCAAGCCGAGGTCAAACGACATCGTCAGTCCGTTCTGAGTGTCGAAACCCGGATTCATCGTTTGCAACTGTTGTAGTGTTCGCACGACGAGACCCGCAGCGATCAGGACCACGAGCGAGATCGAGATCTGAGCGACGACGAGCACGCTGCGCAGACGTGTTCTCACCGCACCACCCTGAGCTGCCGTATCTTTCAAGGCACGTAACAAACCCGGTTTCGTGGACTGTAACGCCGGCGCGAGGCCAAACACCGCCCCTGCAGCGATGGAGACGACGAGTGAAAACAGCAACACACGCCAATCAATATCGACGTCAAGAGCGAGCGGAAAATCAATCGGCGGTTTGAGCGCCAGTAACACCCTGACAATCCAGAGTGCAAGCAACAATCCGGCCGCGCCGCCTACGAACGAAAGCAGGATACTTTCAGTCAGCAGTTGACGGATCAGTCGCAGTCGATTCGCGCCCATCGCAAGCCGAATCGCGATCTCTTTGCGACGATCGGTCGCACGCGCGAGCATCAATCCTGCCAGATTTGTACAGGTAACAAGCAGAACCAAACCGACAGCCGCCATCATGACCCACGTAAAACTGACGACGGCGCCACGCAGATCAGGCAGGATAAATCCCGGTGGTCCAAGCCTGATTACCTGGCCCTCATTACTGTCGGGATATTCCTTGGCGAGTTGTTGGCTCAATAGATTGAGTGACGCTTCCGCTTGGCGTGTATCGACACCGCTCTTGAGACGTCCGACAGCAAAGAAGTTCTTCGTGTTGCGATTGTCGATCCAGTCTGAGCCAGGTTCGGCCCAACCCATCATCGAAGCCGGCAGCCAGATCTCAGGCGAATAGACGAACTCCGTGCCTTTGAAACCTTCCGGCGCGATGCCGATCACCTTGAACTGATGATTGTTGATTAGTACGTCTCTGCCGACGAGGCCGGGATCGCCGCTGAATCGTCGCTGCCAACAGTCGTAGCTGACGACAATCACCGGGTGCGACAGTTTTGTCTTGTCTTCCTCGGGAAGAAACGTGCGACCTTGAACTGCCTTCACGTTGAGGACGTCGAAATAGTTTCCCGAAACTTCATAACCCCAGATCCGTTCGTTGACACCGCCACGACTCAGACTCAACGGCACGAAGCGATAGACGAGCAGACCGGAGAGCGATTCGCTACTACGATCACGAAAGTCTTTGTAGTTCGGATACGAGAACGCCGACATCGAGTCGTCTTTCCCGCGCACCGCAACGGAAACGATCTCGCTGGGACGGTCGACCGGCAACGAACGCAACAGCACGGTGTTGACGAGGCTGAAGATCGCCGTGTTCGCACCAATCCCGAGCGCGAGGGTGATCACCGCGATCGCGACAAATCCCGGCCGCTTGATCAAACCTCTAACTGCATAGCGAATGTCTTTGATTAGAGAATCCATACTTCAAATCTATCCACAGATTTCACAGATTCTCTTCTGGAATCTGCGTAATCTGTGGATAGCCTTTCATTCATATCTGAGAGCCACGAGTGGATCGACTTTCGTCGCCCGTCGCGCGGGCAGATAACACGCTACGAGCGCCACAAACGCGAGCAGTGCCGGAACCAGCACAAAGGTGGTTACGTCGTAACCGCTGATCCCAATCAACAGCGACGACAAAACCTGCGCGAGGGCGAGCGCCAGTACCAACCCGATCCCAACGCCGACCGCCGCCAGTCGCATTCCCTGTCGCGTGATCAGCTTCAGCACGTCGCCGCGATTTGCGCCGAGCGCCATGCGAATCCCAACTTCACGCGTCCGCTGTGAAACCACGTACGCCATCACGCTATAGAGCCCGACCGCACTTAACAGGATCGCCACCAGGCCAAACGCGAGTGAAAAACTGGCCGCCATGTTAGGAGCCCAGAGCGCGTAGGTCTTATGCTGGTCCATCGTCTTAACGGCAAATACCGGCACATTACGATCAATAGCCGCAACTTCACTGCGAATCGCGCCCACGAGAGAAATCGGATCGACCGTCGGCCGCATCACGAGGGCCGTCGTGGTCGGACGCCGCTGGTCCATCGACGAGTAGTAAAACGGTTTCGGATCTTCCGCGAGCGCGCGGTATTTCCCGGTCTTAACAACGCCAACTACCTCGAGGGGATCCTTGCTATCGGTGCCGACGAAGATCTTCTTGCCCACGGCGCTTTCACTGGGCCAGAGGATCTCGGCCATGCGTTGATTGATCACGATCACGCGTTTCGTCTTAGTGGTATCGCGGTCGTCAAAGTCGCGACCCTCAACGACCGAGATCTGCATCGTGCGGAAGTAACCGGGACTAACCACCGTGTTCATGATGTTCCGGCCTGCGCTGCCACGTTCGAGTATCTCGCCTTCTTTAAGAATTGGACCACTAGAATTGGAGCTGTCGCCGAGTGGCAGGGTCCGCACGTAAGACGCGGATTCAATGCCGGGCAGGTGCGAGACACGCTCGAGCACCTGTTTGTAGAAAATTCGGCTCTGCTCTTCTTCGTACCCAACGAGCGTCGGACTCAACGAAACAATCAACCCCTTGGAATTGTCGAAACCCGGATCCATCGTCTGCGCTTTACGAAAACTCTTGATAAAGAGTCCGCCGCAAACCAGCACGACGAGCGACAGCGCCACCTGGGCCACTACCAACACGTTTCGCAAACCGAACGCTCGTCTCTTGCCACGCCGCGCATGTTCCGGATCGCCTTTCAATACCGGCACCACGTCGGGATTCGACGAATGCCACGCCGGCGCGAGTCCAAACACGAGACCGGTGGCGAGAGAGATAACGAGAGTGAACAAGAGCGCGCGCGAATCGATGGCAAAGAAGTTATCGATGATCTTGTATTCGAGTACCGGCACAAACGCCTGCATCAGATCTGTCACCCAGAACGCGAGTAACAATCCGAGTCCGCCGCCGACTATCGAAAGCAACAGGCTTTCGGTGAGAAGTTGACGAACGAGACGCAACCGATTGGCGCCCAGTGCGAGACGAATGCCTATCTCTTTGCGACGCGCGGCGGCGCGCGCGAGCATCAGATTCGCGACGTTTGCGCACGCGATGAGTAGTATCAATCCCACGATCGCCATCGCGATCGCGCCCGCACTCTTGAACACGCTGCCCATCTCTTCCCAACGACCCTCAACCTCGGTCATCACCTGTGCCTGAGTCGTCGCGGCACGATTGTCTGGATACGCCTGATTCAAACGGCTGGCAATAGCCGCAAACTCAGCCGACGACTGTTCGATCGAAACGCCGGGCTTGAGACGCCCGATGATATTCATCCAATGCGAGCCACGTTCTTTGAGGATGTCGGGATTACGGCGCAGATCTTCTGCCATCGAAATCGGCGTCCAGAAATCGAGCGCGAGCGCAAACTTGGTTCCGACAAAATATTCGGGCGTGACACCAATCACCTGAAACGCGCGATTGTTGAGCCGAACCGTTTTGCCAACGATATTCGGATCGGAAGCCAAACGTCGCTGCCAGTAACTCTGGCTCAAAACCACCACCGCATTCGCGCCAACGTTCTTGTCCTCGTCAGGCAAAAACGTTCGTCCGAGGATGGGCTTCACTTCGAGGACGTCGAAGTAGTTCGCCGAAACAACCTGTCCCCAAATGACATCGTTCTGATTCTCAGCGTCGATCGCGGCTTGCAACATGTCTTCGGCAGCGAGACCGGTAAACGACGTGCTTTGATCGCGGTAGTCGACGAAGTCGGGATAGGAAAACTCATCCGTGACACCGCGGTCCTCCGCGATCTCCATCGGCCGAACGAGATTGTTCGGATTAGGCACCGAGAGCGGCCGCATCAGAAACGCACTCACGCCACTGAAGATCGCCGTATTCGCGCCAATCCCCAATGCCAACGTAATGATCGCAACCAGCGTCACGCCCGGATTCTTCACGAGCATCCGAACACCATAGCGAATGTCTTTAATCAGGTTTTCCATAATTACATCCGTCTCTATCCGTGTTATCGGTGTTACCCGATGTGTTTATTTTTCAACAGCACAGACAAAACACGTCCGCGTTCGTAATCCGATTTGATCGTCTCCACCGCCTTCAGAAACGCACTCTTCAAACGCGCATCGCCGGTGTACACATTCGACACCTCAACCAGCAACGTCGCCTTTTCATAATCCGACGACATCTCCGTCGCGGAGTCGAGCAAGAGTCGCAGCACTTCCTCGCTCTGATTCTTCGTCTTCGCGAGCGCGCTCAACACCCCGTGACGTTCGTAATCAGACGAGATGGTTTTGGTTGACGAGGCGACGAGAACGAGCATCGCACTACTCGCAGTCTCCTGCTTCAGGAGTGTCTTGAGCACCCGACCGCGTTCGTAGTCGGATTCGATCGTGGCGACCGCATCAAAGTACGGTTGAACGGCAACGTCCTTGCCCGCCACCATCGGCGCCACAGCCGTCAACAATTGCGCCTGTTCGTAATCAGACGAGATGTCACGAGCCGCCTGGCGCAACACATCACGCATGGCGGTGGCATTAAGATTTCCCTGCTTGAGGAGCTGTGCGTAGTAAATCCGTTTGGCATAATCACCCTGGATCTGATTGATCTCGGCGAGCACACCCGCGACACCTCCCTGCGCGAGAATTGTTTTCACGCGCTTCTCGGCATCAAAGCCTGCCTGGCGCACTCCGTCGAGTACCAGCTTCGCAATCCAGACTCTCGCGTTCTCATCCAACGGATGCGCAGTGCCGTTCAGATAAAAGGTACGAGTGATTTGTCCGCTGCCGTCTCGTTTGACTTCGTAGCGACGCGATTGCCCTCGATGGACCTCTTCGACGATGACTCGCCCGCCTTCTGACACAGACGTGATGTCGGTGTAGTCGGCCGAGAACTCAGCTTTACCGCGAATCTCTAACCGGCGTTTCTCTCCGCCGTCCTGTTGTATCCACGTCGAGGTGCTTTGACTCTCATCACGACTCTTCTGAGCCTGAAGTCCCGGCACCGGCGCTGAAATCAGCAAGGCGAAAAATGAGGCGAGCAGCCAGAAGACTCGCGCTTTGAGTGAATGTTTGAGCAACTTCATTTCATCTCCTCTGTAAATTGTCGCAGGCTTGCACGTTGATGGTGACCTGCAAACGGCGACCTATGAATCCGGACCCGTAGTTAATGCCGAAAGCGTGACGATCGAGCTCGGCGGTAGCGCTGTAGTAGACGTACTCTTCGCCGTTCGGGGAACGACTGCGATCCATTTCATTGACGACGAGAGCCACGGGCATTGTCTTATCCCTGATCGTTAACTGACCATCGAGATCGAGTGAGTCGCGATCGCGTCCGCGCCGGACGCTCGTACTCTTGAATTCAATCTCGGGAAATTTTTCAACGTCGAAAAAATCCTTGTCTTTAAGGTGCGCATCACGGCGCTTGTTTTCGGTCTCGATACTGTCAACCTTGATCCTCGCGTTAACGGATGAACGCGTGACATCGTCCTCATCCAAAACGATCTGGCCTTCGAGATCACGAAAACGTCCTTTCACCTTGAACCACAGGTTTCGGATCTCGAATTCGACCGTCGTGTACGCCGGATCAAAATGAAAAACACGTTGACTTCGGCGCTCGGGAGCTGCCATCTTGTAAATCCTGTCTAAATGTTTACTCGTACCGGAGCGCCTTCAACGGATCGACTTTTGTCGCCCGTCGCGCCGGCACATAACACGCAAACAACGTCACCAGAAACAGTCCCGCCGATACGATCACAAACGTCGCCGTATCCGTCGCCGTCACATCAAACAACAACGTCGCGATCAATCTCGTCAGTACAAACGAGGCCACCAGTCCCACGACGACGCCCGCGGCTCCGAGCGCTATTCCCTTCCGCACCATCAGCTTCAGCACATCGAAGCGTTGCGCGCCGAGCGCCATTCGCACGCCAATCTCGTGCGTGCGTTGCAATACTGAGAATGACATCACACCGTAGATCCCGACCGCGGCCATCACGAGTGCGAGAAACGAAAATACGGTTAACAACGACGCGCTGAATCGTGCTCGCGCAACAGACGTCGATAACAATGATTCCATCGTCGCGACTTCGCCGATCGGCTGTTGCGGATCGAGACTGTGAATCACACCACGCGCCGCAGGCGCAACTGCGCTCACATCGCCGCGCGTCCGCAACATCATCGTCATGCCGGGATAAACCAGTTCGGGATGAGGCCAGTACACAACCGGCTCGACCGGAACGTCGAGCCCGAGATGTTTATGATCCGCAACCACGCCGATGATCTCGTTCGGGACGTTATCCTCTTTCATGTAGATCGTGAGCCGATGTCCGAGTGGATTCTGGCCACCAAGATTTTTCTGCACGAAGCTTTCATTGACGACTACGACGTGTCGCATCTCAGTCGCTTCCTGGGCGGTGTAAAGTCGCCCGAGTTTGAGGGGAATCTGCATCGCGTTGAAGTAGTTCGCGTCAGTAACGCAAACGCCCGTCTTCAATTCCTGACCGGCCGGCAACTTCTGACCATCAACGTCCACGCTTGTGCCCGCGTACAGTCCTGTAAATGGAGGCGTGTTGATTGCGCCTACCGCTTCAACGCCGGGTATCGCTTTCATCTGTTCGCTTGCTTGTTTGAAGAAGGCGATCCGTTTCTGCTCGGTGTCGTACTTGCCCATCGGCAAGCTCACGCGCACGGTCAATAGATTGTCTGCGTTGAATCCGGTATCGACCGCCTGAAGTCGTTTGAGACTCTTAACCAGCAGACCAGCGCCGACCAGCAACACAAGCGCGAGGGCGACCTGCGTCACCACAAAAAGACTGCGCACGCGATTGCTGCCGCTGCTACCACCAACATTCTTGCCGCCTTCTTTGAGTGAGTTGTGCAGATTGAAGCGCGTCGCATCGAGCGCGGGAACGAGCCCAAACACAATGCCGGTAATGAGTGAGAGGCCAAGCGTGAAGCCAAGCACCGGGAGGCTGACGCCGACACGATTGAGATCGATCAACGCGGGCGGACTCAAAGCAACGAGCGCCTTTGTTCCCCACCAAGCAACGAGGACGCCAAGCGCCCCGCCAATTAGTGAAAGCAGCACGCTTTCAGTCAGCAACTGACGCGCGATACGCCAGCGATTTGCGCCGAGACCAGCGCGCACTGCGATCTCTTTCCTACGCGAGCTCGCTCGTGCCAGCAAAAGATTCGCGACATTCGCACACGCGATCAAAAGCACGAACCCGACGGCGCCGAGGAGAATCAACAACGGTCGTCGAATCTCGCCGGTCATTTGCGTGCGGAGGGGAACAACGTTGACGCCCCAGGCCGTGTTGAACTCCGGATACTGCTGCGCGAGTCGAACACCGATCGTGTCCATCTCGCGTTGTGCCTGGTCCATCGGCACGCCGGACTTGAGTCGAGCTACGGCTGAAGCAAAACGGCCGCGACGGCGACGCATGTCGTTTGTGATTTGCCACGGCAGCCAGATATCGGCGGGTTTGGACGCCTGCGTTCCTTTTTGAATGTGCCAGCCGAACCCGGCGGGCATCACGCCGACGATCGTGGTGGCTTGTTCGTTGAGAATGATCTGACGTCCGACAATCTGTCGATCGCCACCGAAACGTCGCTGCCACAAACCGTGGCTGATCACGGCGACACGAGGTTGTCCGTCAGCTCCGTCTTCATTCACAAAAGTCCGGCCCAGCACCGGATTGGTGCCGAGCACTGAGAACAGGTTTGTCGTCGCGTACTCGCCGGGAACTTCTTCGGGCTCACCATCACTGGTGAGATTCAGGCTGCGATCGAAGAAGGCGGCCATATCACTGAACACCTGGTTTTGTTCTTTCCAGTCAGTGAAATTGCCGAGATTGATCACATTCTGATCGGTGCGACCACCCTGTCTCTTTTCCCAGACCAGGACCAGCCGCTCGGCATCCGTATACGGAAACGTTCGCAGCAGCACCGCATTGACCACACTAAAGATCGCAGTATTCGCTCCGATACCAAGCGTAAGCGCCACCAACGCCACGATCGTCAGCGTCGGACTCTTGAAAAGCATCCGTAAACCAAACCGAATATCAGTCAATAGTGTGTTCATTTTTTATGCCTCTTCATCCACAGATTACGCAGATTTTTTTAAATATCTGTGTAATCTGTGGATAGGTTTTACTCGCAACGAAGAGCGTCAATCGGATCGACTCTGGTTGCGCGCAAAGCCGGGATGTAGCACGCCAACAACGCCACGACTGCCAACACCACCGCCACTGCCACAAACGTAAGTGGATCTTTCGCCGTGACGCCAAACAACAGACTCGAGATCACGCGCGTCAATGCGTAAGCGCCGACCAATCCGATCGCGAGTCCCAACAGAATCAACATCGATCCCTGCTTGACGATCATCAGCAACACATCGCGTGACTGCGCTCCCAGCGCCATACGAATCCCGATCTCATTCGTGCGTTGCGCGACCGAGTAACTCATCACGCCATACAACCCAACGACGGTCAGCACCAGGGCAACGCCGGCAAAGATCGAAAGCAGCGTCGTGCTGAACCGCGGCGCCGCCACCGATGCCGACAGGTATTCCTCCATCGATTTCACCCCAAACAACGGGACGTCCTGGTCCATCGCCGCCACTTCTTTCGTCGCGGTAGGAATCAGACCGCGTGGCTCGCCGACAGTCTTGACGACGGTCACCATCTGATTGAAAGGCACCTGTGTTTGCGGCACGTAATACGCCGGTTTCGATTCCGTGCTTAGAGTGCGGTTTCTGACGTCCCCGACGACGCCCACAACCTCCCGCATTACGGAATCTTCGTTTTCGTAACTGGAAATACCGGGTTTAATACGTTTTCCGATGGGGTCTTCGTTCGGAAAATACTGTCGCGCAAAGGTCTCCGTGATGATGATCACAGCATTTGAGCCGTGCTTGTCGCGATCGTCGAAGTCGCGGCCCTTGATAATCGGGATTCCCATCGTCTTGAAGTAGCCGACACCGGTCGTGAAGAAATCAGCGGAAGGATGATCCTTTGGCGCCATCGGCCGGCCTTCGATCTCAAAAGAAATGCTGAAGCGATCGCCACTCAAGGGCAGTGGCAATATCGAACTGGCCGACTGCACGCCCGGTGTCGCTTCGAGTCGTTGCTTCAGATCGATGAAAAACTGACTCTGGGGACCACTCTTGTATTTGACTTCAGGTAGAGTCACGATGAACGTGAGAACGTTCTCCTGTTGCAGACCGCTGTTAACACTTCGCAAACGCCAGAGACTCTGAATCAGCAGTGCGGCGCCGGTTAACAACAGCACCGCGAATCCGAGCTCGACTACGACGAGAGCCTTGCGAACCACATTTGCGAAGCTGCCGGCGCTCGTGCCGCGTGCGCCTTCCTTCAGCGAGTCAACCAGCTCCGTCTTTGAGGAATGAAAGGCCGGCGCGAGGCCGAAGATCAATCCGGTTAGCAGAGAAACTCCGAGTGTGAAACCGAGCACACGCCAGTCCATACCAACGTGGATCGCTCGTGGAATGTCTTCTTTTCCGAGTGCGATCAGAAGATCAGACCACCACACGGCGAGCAGCAATCCCACTCCGCCGCCAACGAGTGAAAGCAACACACTCTCAGTCAGCAACTGCCGGATGACACGCGTGCGGCTGGCGCCGAGTGCGGCGCGAATCGCCATCTCTTTGTGACGGCTCGTCGCGCGCGCCAGCAAAAGGTTGGCCACGTTCGCACAGGCAATCAGCAACACACACGCAACGGCGCCGAGCAGAATTAGCAACGCGGGACGAATGTCGCCGACGAGGGCTTTCAAGGCGGAATCAACTCTCAGGCTCTTGTGTGTGTTTGTGTCGGGATACTGTTGCTCGAGACGCGCTCCGATAGCAGTCAGTTCAGCTTGTGCTTTGTCTTCAGTGACGCCGGGTTTGAGACGCGCAATGACATTCAGAAAGTGCGCCCCGCGCTGGCCCGTAACCGGCTCGGCTCCGGACGCATCACCCGCAATCGTGGTCCACAGTTCCACCGGATCGTTCTGAATCGGAAACTCAAACGCCGGCGGCATGACGCCGACAACGGTGAACTTGATTCCCTCGAGCGTGATCGCCTGATTTACGATCGATGGATCACTATTGAATCGTTTCTGGAAAAGCGCATGACTGAGAATGACGACACGACCAGTCTCAGAAGGCTTATCTTCATCGGGAAGAAAAACGCGGCCCAGCATCGGTTGCACGCCGAGGAGTGGAAACAGATCTGCGGTGACCACAGCACCCTGCAGTCGCGCCGGTTCGCCACGACCGGTCATGATGTAGTCGCCACTGCGATAGCAAGCGGCATGTTCGAAAACCGTGTTCTGCGCGCGCAGGTCAAAGAAATTCGGATACGAATGCGACCCGCGCACCTGGCCTCGCTGCGAGTCAGTCTCAAACACCGCCACGAGTGAGTCGGAATTCGGAAACGGCAATGGCCGCAGCAGCACGGCATTCACCACACTGAAGATTGCAGTGTTGGCGCCAATTCCAAGTGCGAGTGCGATCGTGGCGACGATGCTGACGCTCGGCGACTTGAGCAGCATGCGCAGTCCAAAGCGAATGTCTTGAAGTAAAGTATTCATAGTTTTTATCCACAAATTACGCAGATTTCATTCTTCCCTTAGAGCCGTCATCGGATCGACGCGCGCTGCCCGTCGAGCCGGCAAGTACCCGGCAACAGTCGCAACCGTTGCGAGCAAGAGCGTAGCGAGCGCGATCGTTAGTGGATCGTTGGGCTTCAGTTCGTATAACAACGACGCTGCCGTCTTCGTGAGCGCCAGCGAGGCCAACACGCCCACCACGAGCCCAATCGCAACCAGCAACAACGCTTCACGCAACACCAGCCAGAGCACACTCTGGTTGCGCGCCCCGAGCGCCATCCGAATCCCGATCTCATTCGTGCGTCGCGCCACGCCGTAAGACAGCACGCCGTACAACCCCACGCACGCCAGCAACAACGCGAGCAGGCCGAAGAACGAACCGAGTCGCGCCACGAGTGTCTGTTGGGTCAGCGATCGATTGATGAGATCCGAAAGTGGTATGACCTCGTCGACCGGCAGATTGCGATTGATCCCCTTGAGTGTTTGCCGAATTTGCGGAACGACTGCACTTGCCGGTCCGGAGAACCGCACCACCAGATTGCTAATGGCATCCGGACGCTGCCGGTGCGGGAAGAACGCCATCGGCGCATACTTCTCCTGCAGGCTGCCAAATTTGGCGTCCTTAACCACACCGATGACTTCGATTGCTTCGGTGGTCTCAGGACCATCAATCCCGAATCGTTTACCAACAGGCGAACCCGTCGGGAAAAACTTTCGCACCATCGCTTCGTTTACGAGTGCGACTTTCTGCGTATCCTTCGTGTCTTGCGGTCCAAATGTTCTTCCCTGCAGGATGGGAATGCCCATGGCCGCGAAGAAGTCTTTGCCGACGATGTTGCAACGAAGGCTGCGACTTTGTCCCTCGGGAATACCGTCTTCACGCGTGATGGCGTCGGTGGTCCAAAAACCCTGGTGGAAAGTGAAGAAAGCAAACGAGACGGCCTGCACATTGGGAATCGCGCGGACCTTGTCTTCGACCTCACTGAGCAGCGCCGGCAGTTGTTGATCCTCTGCCTTGAAGCCGGTGGCTGAAGTGTCCACCTGAAGGAGCATCGCGTTTTCCTGATTGAAACCACTCGGGATGCTTTGCAGGTTGATCAAGGTGCGGACAAACAGCCCGGCGCCTACGAGCAGTAACAACGAGAGCGCTACTTGCGCAACCACAAATGCTTTGCCGAGTGGATTCTTGAGTGGACTGACAGTCGAGCTCTTTCCACCTTTGAGCGAAGTGTTGGGTTCGATTCGTGAAGCGCGGAGCGCCGGAGCAATGCCGAAGACCAGCGCACATAGAGCTGATACGCCGATAGTGAAGCCGAGCACGCGCCAGTTGGGGGTAACGTCTAACGGCAATGCCTCTGGTCCATCCGAGGCCATCAGCAACAGCAGTCGAGTTCCCCACCAGGCCAAAGCGAGTCCGGCAAATGCGCCGAGAGACACCAGCAATGCGCTTTCGGTGAACAACTGCCGCACGAGACGCATGCGTCCGGCGCCCACGGCCATGCGCAGTGCGAATTCTTTCGTGCGCGCAGCGCCGTGCGCCAACAGCAGGTTCGCTACGTTCGCACTCGCGATCAACAACACCAGCGCGACTACTCCCATCAAAATTTTCAACGACTTTGAGAACTGCTCGCGCAACGACGACAAACCGCGATGGAGAGACGTCAACTCGATGCTCGCATTTTCCATGTCCTTTAATCGTTGCGGATTGGGTTGCGAACCAGCGCGAGTTTGAAGCGCCTGCTGGAACATGAGATTGATGGCGGCACTGGCTTGTGCCGCACTCACGCCGTTCTGCAAGCGACCGATGATGTAGAGCGATTGAAAGTCGTTGTTTTCTCTTTCGTCCCAATGCGCGGGCGGCATTAGCTTCTCCATCGAGAGCGGTATCCAGAGTTCCGGAGCTGAACCGACCGTCGTGCCGAAGAATTCTTTCGGAGCCACGCCGACGATCGAATAGGCCGTCTTATCGATCGTGACCGTCTTGCCGATCGCTGCTGGATCGCCGCCGAGTCGTTGCTGCCACCACGCGTAACTGACAACCGCGACCGGATGTCCGCCCGCAGTTTGATCGTCACTCTCGTTCAAGACACGACCGAGGCCGGCATTGACGCCGAGCACGGGAAAGTAATTGCCCGAGACGAGTTGCACCTGCATGTGTTCGATGTCGCCGGTAGCTCCGCTTGCGTTCACGAAACCATGCACATCCCAACGAATGCTCAGCAGGCTTCCGACACCCGAAAACAGGTCGGTGCGTTGCTGCACCTGGCGATAGAACGGATACGAGAAGAGATCCCAACTCTGATCCGGGAAGCCGTCGGTGGCACCTTCGTTCTTGCCGTTACCGAAAAGGACCAGTTGATTTGGTTCCTGCACCGGCAGGGTCTTGAGCAACACCGCATCCAGCAGACTGAAGATGGCGGTGTTGGCGCCGATTCCGAGCGCAAGCGAAAGCACTGCAACCAGCGTGAAGCCCGGTTTTTTGAGCAGGATGCGTAGTCCGTAACGGATATCCTGAAACATATTCAATTCCGATCTATCAACAGATTACGCAGATAAAATCTGTGTAATCTGTGGATGGCTTTACTCATACCTGAGCGCGACCATTGGGTCGACTTTCGTTGCACGACGCGCGGGGATGTAGCACGCCAGCAGCGCCACGGCGATCAATCCCGCCGAAACACCGATGAGCGTGGCTAGGTTGTTTGGTGCGACACCAAACAACAACGAGCCAAGCAAACGTGAAAACCCAAACGACGCTCCCAGGCCGATCGCCACGCCAACACCGACCAGAATCACACCCCGGATCATGATCAACCGGAACACATCGCGGCGTTGCGCGCCGAGCGCGACCCGAATACCGATCTCACGCGTGCGACGCGCCACTGAGAACGTCAACACACCGTAAAGGCCGAGCGCCGTGAGCAACGTCGCCAGCACACCGAAAGCCGCCGTGAGCCAGGTCACCATGCGCTCCTGGACCAGCGACTCGTCAATCTCAGTCGAAAGAGACTTAATGTTGTAGAGCGGCAGGTGTGGATTGATCGCTTTGAGTTCTGCCCGCAACTGCTCGGCAACGACGTCAGGCGAGGCCGACGTTTTCACATGCAGTGTCAGACCCGTGAGCTGCTTTTCCTGCGTCGTCGGCAGGTAAAAATGCTTGCGCATGCTCTCGCGGAGGTTGATGTACTGCGCGTCTTTGACCACCCCAACGATTTCCATATCAGGTACTTCGTCGAGACCGACGTGTTTCCCGAGCACATCTGTGGTGCCAAAGTAATGCTTCGCCATCCTCTCGTTGACGATGATGACTTTGGGAGCGCCGGCGCGATCGCGATCATCGAAGTCGCGACCGGTTACGAGAGGAATTTCGAGTGCCTTGAAGTAATCGCTCGAGATCCAGGTGCCGTCGCACGACATTCGTTCACCCTGCCGCGGCGTATAACCTTCGACGACAACACCCATCTGATCCCAACCGCCGGAAATCGGCGAGTCAGTAGCGACACTCGCGAACTTCACACCCGGCATCGCTCGCGTCCTGGCGAGTAGCTCATCGTAGAAAGCAATCGAGCGCTCTTTCGCGTAGCCGTTGAGAGCCGGATTCACACTCGCCAGCAGCACGTTCTCTTTTCCGAATCCGGTGTCGACCGAACGAAGGTTTTGCAGTGTCTTGAGTAACAAAGCGGCGCTGACCAGCAGCGGCAGCGAGAGAGCGACCTGGACCAGGATCAAACCACTGCGCAAACTCAAGAGTCTGCCCGCGGAAGTAAAACTGCGAGATTCAAACCGGAGCCCTGGCGAGAAAACCTGTCGCGCAGCTTGAATTGCCGGAGCCAAGCTAAACGCGAGTCCGAGCGCGAGCGACACCATGATGATGAACGCATACAAACGCCAGTCGAACGCGCCGTTGAGATTCTGACGGAAATCAGGCGGAATGAACGCGATCAAGCCGGCCTTGATCCAGAGCGCGATAAAAACTCCAACTGCGCCGCCAATCGCCGCGAGCACCACACCCTCGGTCAACCACTGCCGCAACAGTCGCCAACGACCGGCTCCGAGAGCGAGTCGTACCGAAGTCTCCTGAGCGCGCACAGTCGCGCGCGCCATCATCAAGTTCGCGAGATTCGCGCAAAGGATCAACAACACCGCACAGGTCGCGCCAAAGAGCAGCCACAGCGAAGTCTTCAACTCTGTTTGTAAATGGCGCAGTCCCTGATCGCCAGACAGCATCGCGATGCGACCGGTGAGAAACCGTTCGCGATTAAACTCAGCATTACTGGCAGAAAACTGGTCCGCTTCCATCTGCCGGATCTGCTGGTAAGTAACGCCCAGCGATGCTTGTGCCTGCTCGGGAGTGAGATCGGCTTTTCGTCGCGCCATCACACTCAGCCATTGATGTCGCCGGCTCGTGAGTCGTGTTGGTGGCAGCGGATTGAAGACGGGCGTCATCATCAGCGGCACGCGCACGTCGGGATTGTTCGACAGATCCAGACCGTAAAATCCCGGTGGCGCGACACCGAGCACTGTGAGTGGTGTTTCATTGACCAGAATTTTCTGGCCGATGATATTTGGATCCTTATTGAACCTGCTTTCCCAGAACCGATAACTCAAAACTGCCACCGGATGAGCGCCCGGCGTGCGATCGTCGTCCTGAGTGAAAAACCGTCCGGCCCATGGTCTCACTCCGAGCACCTCGTAAAAGTTGCCGCTGACAAGTTCGCCACGAACTCGTTCAGTCTGATCGCCATAACTGACGTTCATCTGCGTGCCGCCGCGTGCGATCACACCCGAGAAGGCCGAGTTACGATCGCGCAGATCCTGATACATCGCGTAGGAGAATGAACCGTCGATGTCTGGTCCATCTTTCGGATCGTAGGCCGACAACACGACGAGCTGATCGGGATGCGCCACCGGCAGGCTTTGCAGCAACACCTGATCGAGCAACGAGAAAATCGCGGCATTCGCACCGATACCAAGCGCGAGCGTCAGCACCACCACACATGCAAAAGCCGGATTCTTCGCCAACATGCGCAACGCATATCGAATATCAGTGATCATCTCTTCTCCAATCCGTTCCGATCCGTGTTACTCGTATCTGAGAGCGACTAACGGATCGACTCTCGTCGCTCGCCGCGCCGGCAGATAACACGCAGCTACACCGACAATCGTCAGTCCCACTCCCACTGCCACAAACGTCAACGTATCAGTCGTCGAAACACCAAACAGCAAACTCGACATCAACCGCGTGAGCGCAAGCGCGGCGCCCAATCCAATCACGAGCCCCAACAACACGAGCTTCATTCCCTGTCCGATGAACAACCGCAACACGTCGCGCGTGCCGGCGCCGAGCGCCATGCGAATTCCGACCTCTTGTGTGCGTTGTGAAACTGAGTAAGAAAGCACGCCGTACACGCCCGTCGCGGCGAGTACGAGCGCGAGCGCGGCAAAAACCGAGAACAGGATCGCATTGAAGCGACGCGAGGAAGTCTCGCGCGCGAGAATGTCGTCGAGGGTTGCGATCTCGCCGAGCGGCACGTCCTTATCGATTTCGTGCACTCTGCGTGTGATCGCAGCGGTCAACGTCTTCGCGTCGGTCGTCGACGATCGCACGGAGATGAGCGCATTGCGTTGTGGGGAACGTCCCATCGGCGTGTAGATAATGATCAGCGGTTTGGTTTCCGATCCATAGGTTCGGACTTCGGGAACTACACCGATCACTTCATGCCAGGTAGGACTGTCGTACGCGATGTGCTTGCCTACTGCTTCCTGACCGGGCCAAAAACGACGCGCGAGACTCTCGTCAATCAAAAGCACAGGCTTACCCTGCTCTTCTTCATCTCTTGTAAAGGTGCGTCCACGAAGGATCGGGATCCTCATCGTCTGGAAGTAATCAGCAGTGACGTGGAACTGATCGGCGTTAAGAAGTTCGCCGCGTCTGAGCGGGCGAAAGTCTTCGACGGCGATGTCGGTTTGCCAGCCATCCACTAACCCCGGCACTGATGCTGAAAGCGACGCCTGCTCGACTCCCGGTTCGGCTTGCACAGCATCCAGTATCCGGTACAACAAGCGACTCAGTTCGGCTTTATCGCCGCCGTGGTTGCGAGAAATTCTCAACTCTAAGGTGAGGACGTTGTTGGGGTCGAAACCGTTATCCGACTTAAACAACAAAATCATACTTTTTACGAGCAATCCGGCGCCGACCAGCAATGCCACCGAGAGGGCCACTTCAGCCACGACCAAAGCACCGCGCAGTCGCTTGCCCTCTGCATCAGTGGTGGTGGCGCTACTACCCTTGAGTGTTTCCTGTAGATCCAGTCTGGAGGAACGAAACGCCGGGATAACTCCAAAAACAATGCCGGTGAGGGCCGCGATCGCGAGATTGAAAGCTAGTATCTTGCCGCTTAACTGCAAGCCACTCAGACGCGGAACTGTTTCGTGGGCTACGCGCGAAAAGAGCGCCATGGTCCAGGACGTGACGACCAGTCCGAGCAGGCCGCCGGCGAAAGCCAGCAGAAAGCTCTCGACCAACATTTGCCTAATGATTCTCAGGTGTGAGGCACCCAGCGCCGCTCTTACGGCAAACTCTTTGCGCCGTGCTGCACCGCGGGCCAACAGAAGATTCGCGACATTCGCACACGCAATCAACAACACGAGGCCAACCGCGCCGAAAAGGATCTTGAGAGCAGTGTTGACTCGACCGGTGATGCTGTCCTGGAGTGAGACAACGTTGACAACATTCGCTCCCGCGTTGGCGACCGGATGTTCTTGAAGTAACTGTTGCGAAATGCGGTTCATCTCTGCCCGGGCTTGATTGATCGTGACTCCGGGTTTCAGCCGTGCGATCACCATGCCTGCCATGCGCACATCTCTTGATTTCCAGTTTTTTGGACCGATGAGCGCCCACAAAGGTGGTGGTCCCTGGTGTTCAAAACTTTGCGGCATCACGCCGATCACGGTGTTTGCTTCGTCGTCGAGCAGGATCTGCTTGCCGACGATGTTCTGATCGCCGCCAAAGCGTTGCTGCCAGAACGGGTAGCTGATGATGACAACCGGCGCGGCTCCCGGTTTATCGTCTTCGGAGGTGAAATCGCGACCGAGTAGCGGCGTGGCCCGCATGACTCGAAAGTAATCGGCACTGATCAGACGCGTATCGAGACTTTCCGCTTCGCCAGCGCCGGTCAGGTTCACGCCATAGCCGCGAAACGTCGACATCGATTCAAAGACCTGATTGCGGGCGCGCCAGTCGACGAAGTTTGGATACGACAACTCCCGATTCGTGACTTCCGTTCCCGACTCATTCATCCACACGAGGCGATCGGATTCGGGATACGGGAGCGGCCGCAGCAACACCGCATTGATCACACTGAACATCGCGGTGTTCACACCAATCCCGACCGCCAACATCAACACCGCGAGCACGGTGAAGCCGGGATTCTTGCGGAACCAACGCACCGCATAGATCAAGTCCTGGACCATTAACCTCTCCAAACCTATCCACAGATTATTTTCTGCGTAATCTGTGGATGGCTCTTATTCAGATCTAAGCGCAACGAGTGGATCGACTTTCGTCGCCCGTCGCGCTGGTATCAACGACGCAATAAATGCCGTCACTATCAGCAACACTGAAATCGCCAGAAAAGTCAGCGGATCAGTAGGAGTGACGCCAAAAAGCAGAGTCTTGATGGTACGCGTTAACAGAAACGCAGCCGCAAGTCCAAGCGCGACGCCGATCAGCGCCAGCCCAACACCCTGTCCTACGATCAAACGCAGCACATCAAGTGTTTGCGCACCCAATGCGATCCGCAAACCGATCTCATTAGTGCGCTGCCGCGTTGAGTAACTAATCGATCCGTAGATCCCAATCGTTGCCAGCAGCAACGCGATCGCGGCAAAGAGCCCGAGCAGAGAAAGATTGAAACGTCGCTGTTTCAGCGAGTCGGAAACAAGCTCTTCCATGGTCGCAGTGCGCGCGAAAGTTTGATTCGGATTTACTTCACGAATCGCATGCTTCACCGACGCGAGTTGTGTCGCCGGCTCCGTCCTGGTTCTGACGAGGAACGTCATGTAAGCGCTGGCGCTCTGCTGGTGTGGCACATACATCTCAGGCCGCGGCTCTGCATGCAGTCCGCTGTGCAGCACATCGCCAATCACGCCCACGATTTCACGTGTCTCGGTGTCAGCGAATGTCACTGCTAAGCGTTGTCCGATTGGCTCTTCGTTCGGAAAGTAGTGCCGTGCCATCGTCTCGTTGATTACCACCACCGGCGGTGCATCCGCTTTGTCGAAGTTCGTAAAGAAACGACCTTTCCTAAGTGGGATGTTGAGTGCGCTCAGGTATTCACTCGACACGGGCGTATAAAACGCAGACGGTTCACTGCCTGGCGGCGGCGCCGGATGACCGACAACATTGAAAGTCGCGTCCTGCTCGATTTTTGTAAAAGGTGGAGTGGCGATGACGGCGGTTGCTTCGATGGCTGGAAGACTTCTGATCTTTTCGATGGACTGATCGAAGAAACCAATCATCTTTTCAGGCTGGTCGTAATTTCGCGGCAGGAATACCTGCAAGGCCAACACGTTTTCCTTTTTGAATCCCGGATCGACCTGCAACAGGCGGATGAAACTGCGAAACAGCAATCCCGCGCCGGTGAGCAGTACAACTGCGACCGCAACCTCACTGATCACGAGCGCTTTTCGCACCCGCTGCCGCACCGGAGTCGCAGCGCCGCGTCCGCTTTCTCTGAGCGTGCCTTGAATGTCGTGACGCCAGAACTGAATTGCGGGCACCAGACCAAAGATGATCGCAGTTAGCAGTGAAACGCCGCACGCGAACAACACGACTCGCAGGTTCACGTTTACGTATTCAACGCGCAGGATCTTTGAGGAACTCAGCGCCGTGATCAGTTTTACTAACCAGGAGGCGAGCAACACTCCGGTCGCGCCGCCAACCAAAGCCAGCAACAAACTCTCGGTGAGTGTTTGGCGCAGCAACCTTATTCGTTCGGCGCCGAGTGCGCGCCTGATGGCAAACTCACGCTGTCTTTCGGCGCCACGAACCAACAGCAAATTGGCGACGTTGACGCAGGCGATGAGCAACACGAGTCCGACCGCGCCAAAGAGCACCCAGAGTGCCGATCGGATCTGCCCCGTCATCTGTTCGAACAACGGCACGACATTCGCTCCCATGCCGCCGTTAACGTCGGGATATTGAGCAGCGATTCGCGCTGCGATCCCATTCATTTCTTCCTGCGCCTGAGCAACCGTGGTTCCTGGTTTCAATCTGCCGACGACGTTCCAGAAAGTTGCGCCTCGGAACTGCCGCAGATCCTCGCCCACGACACGCGGCGCCCAGATTTCGCGATCGGCTGGCAGTTGAAACTCCGGCGGCATCACACCGACGACGAGGAATGGCTGTCCATTCAGCGTCAGTTTTCGTCCGATAATCGTTGGATCACCACCAAACCGGCGCTGCCATAAGCCGTGAGCCAAAACGATGACACGATTGTTTCCCGGCTGATAATCTTCGTCGGTAAAAGTCCGGCCCAGCAGCGCATCGGTTCCCGCAACTTGAAAGAAGCCAGACGTCACCAGCCACGTCGAAAATCGTTCCGGTTCGCCGTCGCCGACGAGGGTGAAGCCGGACGGTTCGATTCCTGCCAGCGTTTCAAACGAGCGACTCTGTTCTTTCCAGTCGATGAAGTTTGCGGGTGAAACTTCGTTGAGTGATATTCCGGATTTGGTGTTGTTTTGCCAGAGAGTAACCACGCGGTCGACATCACGGTACGGCAGCGGCCGCAACAGCACCGCGTTAATCACGCTGAATACGGCCGCGTTAGCGCCGATGCCGAGGGCCAGCGTAAGCACTACGATCAGGCTGAAGCCCGGGCGCTTCAACAAGCTTCGCACCGCATACCGTACATCCGTGAAAATCGTTTCCATGATTCGTGTCATCCGTGGTTAAACTTTTACTCGTAGCGCAGCGCTATCAGCGGATCGACCTTGGTCGCGCGTCGCGCCGGTATATAGCACGCAATCAACGCCACCACCGTCAGCAACACTGCGATCAGTCCGTAGGTCAACGGATCGGAAACCGTCACACCAAACAACATCTTCGAGAGGCTGATCCAGCTCTCGAGATATTTCGTGAGCACGTAAGCGCCCACCAGTCCCAGAATTACACCCAGAATTACGAGCGTCATTCCCTGCCGCACGATCATTCTGAGCACGTTGCCACGATTCGCTCCCAGCGCCATGCGGATGCCAATTTCGTGCGTGCGCTGCGAAACTGTGTAGGCCAGCACGCCAAACAATCCGATCGCGGCGAGTTGCTGGGCCAGCAGGGCAAACAACGTCAACAGCTTCGCAAACAAACGCTCCATGCGAAGCGTTTCGTCAGCTTGCTCAACCTGTGTCATAACGCTCATCACCGGCAGGTTCGCATCGATGTCGCGCACAACGCTACGCACGCTCGGAACGATTGCCGACGGATCGCCGGCGCTGCGCACTTCAAACACTGCGCTACTCAGCGGACGTTCCTGACGAAACGAACCGTATGCAGTCGGCGGCACGTCGTCACGCTGGCGCGCGTACTTCGCGTCTCTGGCAACACCGATGATCTCGAGTTCATCGGGTTTGGCAGTGTCGTAGGTGAAGCGTTTTCCAATCGCGTTCTGATTCGGGAAGAACTTGTTCGCGAAAGTTTGATTGACCACTACAACCCTGGGGGTATTCGTGTTGTCCTCCGGACGAAAAGTGCGTCCGTATAGCAAGGGAATACCCATCGCATCGAGGAAGTTCTCGCGTACTGTATGGCGATAGCTTTCGCCGCTGGGTGGAAGTCGTCCTTCCGAATCCGGTGTGGCTGACAAGGCTTCGCGTAGAAAGACGCTGCTGGAACTGGAACTCTGCGACAACAAAGGCACGCGCGAGAACGTCACCGCCTGTACTCCCGGAACTGCTTCGAGACGCTCGCTTATCTGTTGATATACGTTGCGTAGTCTCTCGTCCTTGTAACCGACTAGTCCGGGCTGCACTTCGAACAGCAAAAGGTTCTGAGTGTTGAAGCCGGGATCGACTCGTTGCAGATTCAGCAAGGTGCGCACGAACAACCCCGCCCCAACGAGTAACAGCAACGACAACGCCACCTGGACCACAACCAGACCGCGGCTCAGTAGTGAACGATGAACTGCGCTCGAGCCGCGTCCGCTGTCTTTAAGTGTCGGCGTCAGATCAACACGAGTGCTGCGCCACGCCGGCGCAACTCCAAAAACAATTCCCGTGAGTAGCGAGAGTGCGAGGGTGAAACCCAACACGCGCCAATCGAGTCGCGGCTCGAGTGTCATACCGCGACCGCCCCAAAGACTCACCGCGAGGATTCCGTCTTTGATCCAGATCGCGAAGATTGTTCCAAGCAGACCACCCAAGACCGAAAGGAGCAGGCTTTCAGTGAGCAATTGCCGGATCAGTCGCCGGCGACTCGCCCCCAAAGCCAGCCGCAAACCGATCTCCTTCTGCCGTCCGGCCGCGCGCGATAACAGCAAATTCGCAACGTTTGCGCAGGCGATCAGAAGCACGAGACCAACAACGCCGAGTAACAAATAAAGCGAGGGCTTGTAGTAATTGCGCCGGTACATCTCGCCCTGTCCACCCGGATCTGCATAGAGTCGCGGATACTGTTTTGGATCGAGGTTGTTGATCGAGTTTCCGCCGCTCGCCTTCGCTGCGGCTTGTCGCGCCGCACGATGTTCAACTACGGACTGATGAAAAGCATTTTCCAACTGTGCCTGGGCCTGCTCCCTGGTGACACCCGGGTTCAGACGGCCCATGATGCGCAACCACCACACGTTTCCGCTCAGATACGAGCGATTCTTGTCGGCATACAGTTGCGGCTCCAAAGCGAGCGGGATAGTGACTTCTACACTCGTGCCGACGCCCGCCGTACCTTCAAAGCCTGCCGTTGAGACACCAATCACAGTGAACGCGACATTGTTGAGATTGATCTGTTTACCAATAACGGCGGGATCGCCACTGAAGCGCTTCTGCCAGTAGCGATGACTCAAAACAGCAACTGGCGTGACGCCCGCTTTATCGTCGTCATCGGCCAGGAGACGACCAAGCGCTGGTGGTACGCCCAATGCGGAAAAATAATTACCCGAAACGGCTTGACCACGAGCAACATCTGCCTGTCCGTCAGCGCTGACATTCAATCCCACGTTACCGAACGCGAAAACGTCAGACAGCGGGCCCTGCTGCTCGCGCATACGTTGATAACTCTGATACGGGAACGAAGTCATCACCCGCTGGCCGGTTGCCGGATCGTCGCTGGAACTGCCGTTATAGCTACCGGCACTGAACTCCTTCGGCGCCATTGATCTAAAGAGGACCAGCCGATCCGGTTCTCTCACCGGCAGCATCTTCAACAGCATCGCATCGACAATGCTGAACAACGCCGTGTTAGCGCCGATGCCGAGAGCGAGCGAAAGCAGCGCCACCGCCGTGACTCCCTTTTGCTTGAGCATCATGCGAAATCCGTATCGCAGATCTTGCAGAAGATTATGCATTCCTCTTTTTGTGCCTTTTGTGCCTTTTTGTGGCTACTTTTCTTTATTCTTCTTTGTGGCTCTACTCGTACCTCAGTGCCTCGAGCGGCTCGACCTTGGTCGCGCTTCGCGCCGGGATGTAGCACGCGATTAAGGCAACAATCGTCAGCAGTGCCGTTATCAACGCAAGCGTCAACGGGTCTGTCGCACTGACTTCAAACAAAAGCGTCGACATCAAGCGCGTCAAACCAATCGCTGCCCCAAGTCCGGCAACGACACCAATCAGCACTGGCGCCATTCCCTGCCGGATCACGAGCCACAACACATCACGACCTTGCGCGCCTAATGCCATCCGCAATCCGATCTCGTGTTTGCGCTGCATCACCGCCGTCACCATCACGCCGTAAATCCCAATCGCCGCCAGCACCAGACCGAGAACTGCAAACAGCCCGAGCAACCACAAACTAAACTTCGCACTCGAAAGCGCGCGTCTCAGCAGTTCGTCCATCGTGCGCACGTTTGTGATTGGCTGATCAGCATCGAGCGAGCGAACCTGCTCACGAATCGCGGAGACGAGCGTTTCCGGCGGCGTGGTCGTTTGCACAGCCAGCATGAGGGTGTTGGTCCAACCCTCGCGGCGATACTGATTGAGCGGCGAATACACGAGGGCCGGCGGTTCCTGGTTCAGACTTCTGCCTTTGACGTCGGACACGATGCCGACGATGGTGCGACGAATGAACCGGTTTTCCGGTCCCTGTGCATCCGGCGGCAGCAGATGTTCCGGTGGTCCCATCCAGATCGTCTTGCCGATCGGGTCCTGGCCCGCGAAGAAACGTTTGGCGAGTGTCTCGTTGATAATCGCGACCGGTTGAGAATTGCCTTTGTCGTCGCTGTTGAAGGAACGACCTTGTTGTACAGCAATACCAAAGGTGCGGAAGTAATCGTTACTGACGAGCGCGAAACGCACGAGTGGCACTTGATCGAGCGAGGTCGGCGCCGTTTGTCCCTCGATGCTCAGAAACTTGCCCCAATCCTGTCCCGCACCGAGCGGGAGCACCGTCGCCGTTGTCGCAGCCTGCACACCCGGCAAGCTCGACACCCGCGTCAATAACTGATCTGAGAACGTTAGGCCTTCCGGCTCGCGCGGATCGGTTGCGCTAACCGGAATCGGATACTTCGCATCGGGCAGCGGCACACGCATCGTGATCACGTTGTGTGCATCAAAGCCCACGTCAACCTGGCGCAGCTTGATGAACGTGCGCAACATCAACCCCGATCCAACCAGCAGCACGAGAGCGAATGCGACTTCAGCAACGATCAGCACGCGGCGTATGCGTCCCTGTTTACGGGTGCCAAATCCCGGACCACCGCCTTCATTCATCGCATCGCGCAAGTCGAGACGCGCAGCTTGCAGCGCCGGCAAGAGACCAAACAGAATGACGGTCAACAACGCCAGGCCAAACGTGAAACCAAGCACTCTCGCATTCACACCGATTTCGTTTCCACGTGGCAACGAATCGGGCAACAACGACGCGATCAACTCGATTCCCCACGTGGCCAGCAACACACCACACAAACCGCCAATCAACGCGAGTGGTAAACACTCAACAATAATCTGGCGCACAATGCGCGCGCGACTCGCTCCCAAACTCGATCGAATCGCCAGCTCTTTGCTGCGCGCGGAAGCACGCGCGAGCAATAAATTCGCGACGTTCACACACGCGACCAGCAATACAAATCCAACTGCGGCGAGCAGAACCAGGAGCGCACTTCTCGAATCGCCCGCGAGCTGTTCTTGAAGAGGAACGATCAACGCACCGACACCTTTGTTACCCGGTTCAATCTCAGCAATCGCGTTTGCAATCGTGGCCACATCCGATTGCGCCTGGGCCACAGTCACACCCGGTTTCAAACGCCCGACGGAATTGATGAAGTGGTTGTTGCGCGTCGCCATGTTGTCGTCACTGGCAAACGACATCGGCGTCCAGAGATCGATCTCGGGCAGGTTGTCAAAGAACGGCATGCCGCGCGGCATCACCCCCGCAACGGTGTAACTCTGACCGCCGAGTCGGATCTCGCTGCCGAGCACACTCGTGCTCCCGCCAAAACGTCGTTGCCACAACTTGTCACTGAGCAACACGACACGATTCCGGCCAAACACTTCTTCTTCCGGCGCGAACAACCGTCCCTGCGCCGGCGCGACCTGAAGCACTTGAAATAAATTCGCAGTGATGTAAGCACCCTGTATTCGCTCCGGTGCTTCATTCGCTGTCGAGAGATTGAAGTCGCCGTAATAAAAAGCACCCAGTCCATCAAACACTTTGTTTCGATCGCGCCACTCGCGATAGTCAGGCAACGCACTACCCGCCTGCGGCACACCCTGCGAGTTCATGGTGGACCACAAAAACACTAGTCGATCAGCGTGGGGATATGGCAGCGGTCTGAGCAGCACCGCATCAACCACACTAAAGATCGCCGTGTTCGCCCCAATCCCCAGCGCCAACGTGATCACAGCAATGAGCGTAAAGATCGGACTGCGGATCATCATCCTCAACCCAAATCTCAGATCATTTATTACCGCTTTCATTTTTCTTTCTTCTTTTATGCTTTGTGTGCCTTTTGTGGCTATTCATACCTGAGCGCCTCTAGTGGCTCGACCCGACTGGCGCGCCACGCCGGGAACAAACACGCCAACAATGCCGCGCTCAACAACAACAGCGACACAGCGCCGAACGCGCGCAAATCCAACGCCTCGACCCCAAACAGCGTCGACTGCATCGCACGGCCGACGAGATAAGCTCCACCAAGCCCAATCGCCGAACCGCAGATCGCGAGAATCGCTCCTTCTTTCAGCACCATATTGATCACTCGCGCACGCTGTGCTCCGAGCGCCATCCGCACACCAAACTCGTGCGTTCGCTGTGCGACTGCAAACGCCATCACGCCGTAGATGCCAACCGCAGCGAGCAACAGTCCGAGTGCGCCAAAACTCGCAAACAACACCACGCTAAAGCGATCGATCGCCAGCGACTCACTCACGATCTCATCGACAGTCTGAACACCCGCGAGTGGTAAATCCGGATCGACCGAACCAACTGCCGCCGTGATGCCCCTGATCGTCGCTTTCGGATCGCCCACCGTCTTCACCACTATCGAACTCTGCGGCCACGGACTCTGCGCGAATGGCACAGTGATCTGCGGACTGTCTTCACGAAATCCCGCACCGCGCACGTTGTGATACACGCCGACAATCTGCCACTCGACCGGTTTTCCTCTCGGTCCACCGGGCACAAACTCTTCGGCGGAGATCCGTTTGCCGAGTGGATCAACTCCGGACAGATACCGCGTCACAAAAAACTCATTGACCATCGCCACGCGCATACTGGTTTCAGTGTCGTGTTCGTTCAGACTGCGACCGTTGACCACTCGAATTCCGAGCGCGTCGAAATATCCGGGCGTGACCATCAGGAAACTTGAGCCGCGACGTTCGGTCGGGTTTGGCGCTGGTTGGCCCACGATCTCGAATCGCGTGCCGAAATTGGTCCCACGACCCGGTATGCCGGTCAGTGCCGCAGCGTTTGTTACACCCGGCACCGCCTGAATCCTCTCGAGCATCTGACCGTAATAGGATCTGATTTGATCGGGACTGTTGAGACGCTTCTCAGGAACCGGCAAACGAAAGGTGAGCGCGTTGTCGGTTTCAATACCGAGATCGATACGCGTCAGGTTCCAGAATCCACGCAACGCAAGACCACCACTCGCGAGCAGAATCAACGCGAGTGAAAACTCTGCGATCACGAGCACGCGGAGCGCTTTACGTCGCACGCCGCCGGAACCACTACGCCCGCCGAGTTTCAAGACTTCATTGAGATCGAGTCGCGCCGCCTGCCACGCGGGCGCCGCGCCAAACAGAACTCCGGCCAGCGACGTAATCGCGATCGTGAACAGCAACACGGGCACGCTGATTCTGATTTCAGCTTCCGACGGGATCATCGTGCCGACCGGCGGCATCACCGCCGTGATCGCGTCGATGATTCCCACCGCCAGGAAAATACCGAGCGCGCCGCCGAGGATCGCGAGCACGAGGCTCTCAGTTATGAACTGTGAGAACAACCGCGCTCTCGAGGCGCCGAGCGCCGCTCGCAACGCAATCTCACGCTGTCGCGACGTACCGCGCGCGAAGAGTAAATTCGCGACGTTGACACAACCAATCAACAGCAAAAAGCCAACCGCGCCGAGCAGTAGCCAGAGATTCCGTCGCGTCGAATCGGTGACGAAGTTGAGATGCAACGGTTGCACGCTGATACCGCGGTTCGCATTCGTTCTCGGAAACTCGCTTTGGAGTTGACCCGCAATGCCCTCCATGTCCGCTTGCGCCTGCGCAATCGAGACGCCGTCTTTCAAACGCGCCATCACGAGCACATTGTTGGAGTCGTGCGTGATCTGCTCGGGTCGAAATGAGAGTGGCACCCACAATTGCGAGTTGAAACGATCGTAAATCCCCGGCGGCAACACACCGACAACGGTGTAAGGCTCGCCGTTCATGCGAATGTCTTTACCGACGAGATCGCGATTCGAGTTGAAGTGACTGCTCCACAATCGATAACTGAGAATCACGACGTGATCGCGGCCGGGCTCCGCTTCTTCAGGACGAAAGTCGCGACCCAACAGCAATGGCAATCCTTCGAACGTAAAAAACCCTGGCGTCCGACGCGATGCGGGCACTTGTTCGGGCCGATCGTCAGTGGCGACATTGAAGTTCGCGCCAGACCACGCGCCGATACCCTGAAACGAGGTGGTGCGACGTTGCCATTCGACAAAATCACCAGACGGCACTGAGTTGCGAGCACCGCGCGACCACGACCAGACAATCACAAGCTGATCCGGCTTCGGATAAGGCATCGGCTCGAACACCGCATACACGACGCTGAAGATCGCAGTCGTGGCGCCGATACCGAGCGCAAGCGTCAACACCGCCGTGATCGTGAAGCCTTTGTTCTTAAAGAGGGTTCGAATTGCAAACCCAATATTCTGTTTAAGAGCACCCATATCCGTTCCTCATCTGTGTAATCTGTGGCTAACTCTTACTCGTCACGGAGGGCGACGAGCGGATCAACTTTCGTCGCGCGTCGCGCCGGCGTGTAACACGCAAACAACGAAACGATGACGAGCAGCGCCGGTATCGCAGTGAACACCAACGGATCCGTCGTGCTCACTTCAAACAACAGACTCTTGATCGTCCGCGTTAACGCGAATGCTCCCGCAACTCCAACCACGACACCCACAGCCGTCAACACCAATCCCTGACGTATCACTGCCCGCCGCAACACACCCGGTTGCGCGCCGAGTGCCAGCCTGATCCCAAACTCTTTCGTGCGACTGCCGACGTAGACCGACATCGTGCTGTAAATGCCGACCGCAGCGAGCAATAGAGCGATGATCGCGAACGCCGTCAGCAGGATGTTGGTTAAGCGTTGCGTGCTGAGAGTTCCGGCAATGAGTTCCGTCATCGAGCGAACGAGATAGAGCGGCATGTCAGGATCGACCTGCCTGATCGCAGCTCTGAAGGTGCCGGTGGCCGCGTTTGGTGGTCCATCGGTGCGCGCCACAAACGCCGCACGCTGATCGGGCGACTGTGCCAGCGCAAAGTAGATATGCATTTCTTTTTCGTCGGAGAGACTGTTGTGCCTGATGCCACCGACGACGCCGACAATCGTCAACCACACGCGATTGCCGGTAGTTTGAATTCGTTTTCCGATCGCATCGTTAGCGGGCCAGTAACGCCGTGACAACGTCTCATCGATAATTGCAACTGCGGGTGACTTTGCTTGATCAGAACTCTGGAAATCGCGACCCTGTAAAAGTGGAATTCCGAGCGCCTTAAACGTTCCGGGCGTGATGCTTGCAAGTTCAGCTTGTTCGGATTGCTCAACATTTGCGCCTTCCGCCGGTTCCTGTCCCTCGACGATGAAACCATCAACTTCGCCGCCTTCGCCGAAAGGCAGATTGGTGGTGAGTCCGACTTCACGAATGCCCGGCGAGTTTCGCAAACGCTCGAGCGCGCCAGCGTAAAAGTTCAAAGCCTTCTCTTCGCTGTCATACTTCGTGCGCGGCAGAGTCGCGACCATCGTGAGCGTGTTTTCAGGATTGAATCCGATATCGACCGACTCCAGATGCTGGAAACTCTTGAGCAACAAACCGGCGCCGATCAGCAGGACGAGTGAGAGCGCAAACTGCACTGCCACGAGCGCGCTGTTGAGACGCCTGTGTGCGACCGTGCCGCGTGCGCCTTCGCGCATTCCGGTTGCGATTCCCATAGCATACGCGCGCAGCGCGGGCATGAAGCCGAACAGCAAGCCCGTGAACACAGTCAGAGCGGCGGTGAAGCCGAGCACGGTCCAACTCAAACTGACTTCTTCCATCCGCACGATGCCGCCGAGCGGCAACTTATCGAGCATGCGAATGCCAAACGCGGCCAGGCCCACGCCGAAGACAGCGCCGACGAACGACAGCAATACGCTTTCAGTTAACAGTTGTCGCGCCACGCGACGTGGTGAAGCGCCAAGAGACACGCGCACTGCGATCTCTCTTGTTCGTGAAGTCGCGCGTGCGAGTAAAAGATTCGCGACGTTCGCACACGCGATCAGCAACACGAAAGCAACCGCGGCGAGCAAAACGAGGAGCGGTTTCTCAGTCCGGCCGAGCAGCACTTCCTTGATCGGCTTAACAATAGTTCTTGGACCAGCGCCTTCATTCAAACCAACGTATTCACTGAGATTCGGATGTTGCCAGCCAAAGTTCTGAATGACGCTGGTTGTGTCTGACTGAACTTGAGCAACCTGAACTCCCGGCCTCATGCGACCGATAACCTGAAAGAAGTAAGGCGCGGTGCGCTTTGTATCGAGCGGCATCGGAATCCAGAGATCGGTTTCGAGCCGTGGAAACTTGAAATCAGCCGGCATCACGCCGACGACCTGTGTCGGCAGGTTATTCAGACTCAGCTTCTTGCCGACGATGTTTGGATCGCCCGCGAATCGTCGTTGCCAGAATCGATGACTGATCACGCAAACAAGGTTCTTGCCTTCCGCGTCTTCACCTTCGACAAACGTTCGGCCCATCGACGGGTTGACGCCGAGGACTTTGAAGAAATCCGCGGTGACACTCGTCATCGGCAAGCGTTCCGGCTCGCCACCGCCGGTGAGATTGATGGCGTTGCTGTTAAAGAGAGCGATCGACTCGAGCGAGCGATTCTGTTCGCGATACGCAGCAAAGTCCGCCTGCGAAACTCCCCACGTGTCGAGCCCGAGTTTCGGGCTCGCCTGGATTAGACGCACTACCCGATCAAGCTCACGAAACGGCAGCGGTCGCAGCAGAATGCTGTTCACGAGGCTGAAGATCGCAGTGTTGGCGCCGATGCCGAGCGCAAGGGTGACGACAGCAACGAGAGTGAATGCCGGTTGCTTGAGGAGAATGCGAGCGCCGTAGCGAAGGTCCTGGAATAGTGTGTTCATGATGATCAATCCAGCCACAGATTCCGCAGATTATTCTGTGTAATCGTGGATAGCCTTTCATTCGTATCTGAGCGCCACGAGGGGATCGATCCGCGTGGCGCGTCGTGCCGGGATGTAGCAAGCGAAAAAGGCGACGACGAGCAACAACAACGGAGCGCCGACAAACGTCAGCGGATCACGCGTGCCGACGCCGTAAAGCATGTCCGACAAAACTCGCGTCACTACACTTCCCACTGCCACACCAACGATCAAACCGATAATCGTCAATCCCAATCCCTGCTGAATGACGAGCCGCAATACATCGACAGGCGCCGCTCCCAATGCCATCCGCACTCCGATCTCATGCGTTCGCTGCACCACCGCATACGAGATCACGCCGTAAAGCCCAACACACGCGAGCAACAACGCAAGCGCGGCAAACAAACCGAGCAATAACGACTGAAAACGCTCCTTCGAGATCGCGGCGGCAACCACCTGGTCCATCGTCCGCACATTCGACACCGGCTGGTCCTTGTCTACGGTCCAAACCGCCTGCCGCACTGCGCCCACGACAGAGGCAGCATCACCCTTTGTGCTCACCACCAGATCGCGTGGCGCCATAAACGCGCGTCGTTCCTGCGCGTAAGGCACATAGATTTCGTGTTTTTGTTCGTAGAGCCCGGTCTGTCGTACGTTGTTGACGATGCCAACAACGGTGAGCCATTGATTAGGCGAGTCGACTGGTCCGATCTTGAGTCGTTTACCGATTGGATCTTCGTTGGGCCAGTACTGTTCGGCGAGACGCTGATTAATCACAATTACAGGCTGTGAATCGGGAGTGTCGTGTGAATCAAGCACACGTCCACGTTGCAGCGTGATGCCCATCGCACGGAAGTAACCCGGACTGACGACGCGATAAAGCGCAAACGGCAACTGCACATCACTTGGCGACGAAAGTCCTTCAACCGAGAAGCTGAAGTTCATGCCGCTAAACGACAACGGCAGCACCGTAATCATTCCCGCCGCTTCCACGCCGGGTAACGCTTCCACTCGCTGCAACATTTGGTCGTAAAACGCGCGCCGCGCATCAGGCTTGGCGTATTTCGGCATCGGCAGGACCATCTTCATAGTGAGGCGGTTCTCTGTGGTGAAGCCGATATCAACCTGCCGCAGACGCTGAAAGCTGCGAATCAACAAGCCCGCGCCCACGAGCAACACGACCGCAAGCGCGACTTCGGAAACAACGAGGATGCGACGCACAAGTCGTCCTGACGTTCCGCCCGACACATCTCGCGCCACATCGCTCAACGTCGCACCCGGCCTGGTGCGCGAAGCGAGCAAAGCCGGCACGCCGCCGAAGATGATCGCGGTCAGTGCACTCACTCCAAGCGTAAAAATTAAGACTCGCGCATCGACAGCGACGTCCTGTAATTTTGAAAGACTGTCAGGTAGAAACTTTGCGAGGGCCGCGACGCCCCAAAACGCTCCGAGAGTTCCCAACAAACCACCAGCACCGGCCAGCAACAGACTCTCGATCAGGAGTTGACGCACAATCGTCCAACGTCGCGCGCCCAGAGCAATACGAATCGCGATCTCCTTGCGTCTCGTCGTCGCCTGGGCCAACAAAAGGTTCGCGACATTCGCGCACGCAATCAGCAACACGAGTCCGACCGCACCGAAGAGAATCAAAATCGGCAGACGCAGATCGCCGACGTAATCCTGGTGAATTGAATTCGAGGTGAAGCCAAGTCCTTCGTTGGTTCTGGGATACTCGCTCTCCAGCCGTCCGCCAATCGACTTGAGATCCTGATTGGCGCGTTCAACGGTCGCGTCGGGCCGTAAACGAGCAATCACGCGAAGATAGTGGTCGCCGCGCCCGCTCGCTTGTTCCGGTTCCATGGCCCACGGCACCCACAATTCCGCTTCGCGTTCGGGAAAGAAAAATCCGCGTGGCATCACACCGACGACGGTGAACGCTTCGCCATTCAACGTAATACTTCGGTTTACGATTGAGGCATCCTGATTGAAGCGTCGCTGCCAGAGTGCGTAGCTGAGCACTGCCACACGATGCTGACCCGGCTGATCTTCATTCGCTGCGAACGTCCTTCCCAGAGCAGGCTCGACACCCAGTATGGAAAAAACATTCGCGCTGACGAGTTGCGCACTGATGCGTTCCGGCTCGCCGTCGCCAGTGAGATTGATATCCTGTGGTCCGTACGCGCCGATCGCCGTAAACGACTGATTCTGAGTGCGAAGATCAGAGAAGTTAGCGGGCGCAACCTCGTTTCTCAGGATCCCGACTCGCAACGTCTGCTCCCAAATCGAGACCAATCGTTCGGGATCCTTGAAAGGCAACGGTCGCAGCAAAACCGAGTCGACCGCGCTAAAAATCGCCGTGTTGACACCAATGCCAAGCGCGAGCGTGAGGAGCGCGATCAATGTCGCCCCCGGCCGCTTCACCAAACTCCGAACCCCAAACCTGATATCGGTGAAAATCGTTCCCATGATCCTTACCATCCGTGGTTACTCTTACTCGTAACGCAGCGCCGTCAATGGATCGACTTTCGTCGCGCGACGGGCCGGAACCAAACACGCAATCAACGCCACGATGCACAACCCCATGGCGATTACGGCAAATGTCCACGGGTCTCGCGGCTCAACACCAAACAGCATGCTCGTCAAACTCTCGAGATACTTCGTCAACACGTAAGCAGCGGCCAATCCCAGAGCGATACCAACCAACGTCAATATCATTCCCTGTCGCACCACCATCATCAGCACGCTGCGACGATCGGCGCCGAGTGCCATGCGAATTCCGATTTCGTGTGTGCGCTGCGAAACCACATACGCAATCACACCATAGAGGCCGATGGCCGCGAGTTGTTGCGCAATAAGTCCGAAAAGCGTCAGCAGCTTCGCAAACATCCGCTCCATCGCGAGTGTTTCGTCTGCTTGTTGCACCTGCGTGCGCATGTTGCTGAGCGGCAGGTTGCTGTCGACCTCATGCATTGCCTGGCGTATGCCCGCGACGGCCGCAGCGGGATCGCCGAAAGTGCGCACTTCAAACGTGGCCGAACCCATCCTTTTCAAGACCTGTCGCCATGATTGATAGACCGTCGGCTGGATCTCGTCTCGCTGGCTGGTGTATTTCGCGTCACGTGCAACACCAATTATTTCGATCTCATTCGGATCGGTCGTTTCAAATCCGAATCGTTTTCCAATTGGGTTGTCATTCGGAAAGTGAGCTTTTACAAATGCCTGGTTGACAACGGCAACGCGTGGGGCGCGCTCATCGTCCTGCTCAGTTAGACCACGGCCCAGCAGCAGAGGTATCTCCAGTGCGTTGAAAAAGTTCTCACGCACAGAATGCATCTTCACTTCGTCCTCACGCGGCTGGCCGTTCGCTCCCATCTCACCCGGCACGTAGACCGAACTGGTCCAGGAGCTATTACTCAACAATGGACTGCGCGAAAAAGTAACGGACTGCACACCAGGTACTGCCTCAAGCCGGCTGAAGGATCTTCGATACAGATCGGCAAGCCTTTCTTCCCTGTATCCGAGCAAGGTCGGTTCCACTTTGAAGATCAGGAGGTTGTTTGCATTGAATCCCATGTCCACGTTTTGAAGATTCCTGAGTGTGCGAATCAGCAGACCCGCGCCTATCAGGAGCAACACCGAGAGTGATACCTGGACCACTACCAGCGACTTGCTTAGCAACGACCGGCCAATCCCACTCGAGCTGCGCCCCGCATCTTTGAGCGCGGGCGTTAAATCCAGATTGGTCGCGCGCAACGCGGGCAGAATCCCGAAGATAACTCCGGTGAGAAATGAAAGACCGAGGGTAAAACCGAGTACACGCAGGTCGAGACGCGGGTTAAGCGCACTCATTTCACTTCCGCCCCACTCAGTCACGAGCAGGAGGCCGTCTTTAATCCAGAGCGCAAAAAGCACTCCAACTGCTCCACCCACGGCCGCGAGCAAAAGGCTTTCCGTCAATAACTGTCTGACCAATCGCCAGCGACTTGCTCCCACCGCAAGTCGCACTGCGATTTCCTTCCTTCGTGACGACGCCCGCACCAGCAACAAGTTCGCGACATTTGCACACGCGATCAGCAGCACGACGCCAACTACTCCGGCTAATAATCGCAGTGGCGACCCGAACCAGCGACGCGCATTCATTTCGCCCTGACTCCCCGACTCGACACTTAGCTTGGGTAGATCGTTGGGATCGAGCGTGCGCAACGCTGCTCCCGCGTCAGTCCGTCGCAGCGCGCGGTGTTCGAGCACAGACTGCTGAAATGGACCAGCCATACTTGCTTCCGCCTGGGCCATGGTGGCGCCGGGTTTGAGCCGACCCATCAATCGCAGCCACCAGACGCCGGCGCCGGTGACGTTGCTGTTTTCACCGTTGATCTGCGGCTCCCATGCGAGCGGAAACGAAACGTCTTGCGAACTTCCTACTTGTGAAGTTCCCTTGAATCCGGGAGGCGTGACACCCGCAATCGTGAAAGCGACATTATTAATATTGACTTGCTTACCGAGGACGGCAGGATCGCCGTTGAAACGGCTTACCCAGAAACGATGACTGAGAACAACGACGGGAGCCGCGGCTGGATTGTCGTCCGCGTCCGTAATGGTGCGACCGATCAGTGCCGGCACACCGAGCGCGCTGTAGTAATTGCCGGAAACCACCTGGGCGCTGGCGACCTCTGCCTGACCACCCGCATTGAAATTGATCTCCATCGGTGAGAACGCAAAGACGTCAGAGAGTGCTGTCTGTTCCTGGCGCAGGCGCGTCAGAGTTTGCAGGGGAAACGAAGTGCCGACGGTGAGACCAGTCGCGCGATCCATCGAGTTGCTGCCGTCGTAACTGCCTGGTCCAAACTTCTGGCTGTTCCAAGTTGCTTTGAGCAGCACTAGTTGGTCGGGGTTCTGCACCGGCAACTTCTTCAACAGCACCGCATCGACAACGCTGAAGAGCGCGGTGTTTGCGCCAACTCCGAGTGCAAGCGTCAACACAGCGATAGCCGCAAATCCGGGGTGATTCAGCAAGCCTCGCAGTCCATAGCGAATGTCCGTGAAGATCGTTTTCATTTCAGTATCATCCGTTAGCTGATTTTTACTCAGACCGTAGCGCCTCGAGAGGATCGACCTTAGTCGCTCTCCGGGCGGGCACGTAACAAGCAAGCAACACTACGACTACTAGAGCGCCTGCCACCGAAACGAACGTCAGCAAGTCGGTAGTGCCAACTTGAAACAACAAACTGCGCATCAATCGCGTCAACGCAAATGCCGCCGCCACACCCACGACAACGCCAATCGTCGCGAGCGTGATTCCCTGCCTCAGGATCAATCGCAGCACATCGCTCCAACCCGCGCCGAGCGCGACACGTATTCCCAGCTCATGCGTGCGCTGCGTTACGGAGTAGGAAACCACGCCATAAACACCAATCGCGGCCAGCAACAATGCAATCACGGCGAAACCGATGAACAAACCCATCGTCAAGCGACGCTGCTCGAGTGACGTCGAAACGATCTGGTCCATCGAACGGATATTGGCGACGGGCAGATCCTTGTCGAGACCCGCGATCTCTTTCTGCACTGAGGCAGCCACACTGAGCGGTTCCGTTTCGGTACGAATCGTGAACGTGAAGAATGGCGCGAGGGTCGGCTTTTGCGCGTACGGCAGATAAAGTTGCGGTTTTGTCTCCAGGTCGAGCCCGCGCGGTTTGACGTCGCCGACCACACCGACAATCACACGCTTTCGACCAGCATCGATGATCTGTCCGATTGGGTTCTCGTTTGCAAAATGTTTGCGAACGAAGGCTTCGTTGATAATGATTACCGGTGCTCCGTCAGTCGTGTCGTGGTCAGAAAAATCACGACCCTGCCGGATCGGAATACCCATCGTCTGGAAGTAATTCGGGGTGATGTTCGCGTTGTCGGCAACCTGGTTGGGGTCGTTCGGATGTCCCTCGACGTCGTAACCCATGCCCCACGTTCCGATGAGTGGCAAGTTGATAGTGGCCGCCACAGATTTAACGCCGGGCAGCCCCTCGACGCGTCGCAGCGCCTGCTGCACAAACGCGTTTTGATCGGACGTTTTCGGATATTTGATCTGCGGGAGGGTCAATTCCATCGTGAGAACATGGTGCGGATTGAATCCCCCATTGACGTTCTGCAACCGAACAAAACTTCGCACCAGCAAGCCGGCGCCGACCAGCAACACGAGCGAGAGCGCGATCTCCGAAACGACGAGAAAATCTCTCAGACCGCGTCTCGATCCCCCGGACGAACGACGTCCGCCTTCTTTGAGTGTTTGATTCAGATCGGGGCTTGATCCCTGCAAAGCCGGTGCGATACCAAATATGAAAGCCGTGATCAGCGACACGCCGAAGGTGAATAAGAGCACGCGACCATCGACCGCGACTTCTTCACTCCGCGGTAAACTCTCGAGCAACGAAGCGGAAAAGAGTTTTGTGATCCAAACTGCGAGTAACACGCCTGCGCCGCCACCGATCAACGCGAGTATCAAACTCTCAAACATCAATTGCCGGATAACACGCGCTTTTCCCGCACCCAGCGCCACGCGAATGGCAAGCTCTTTGTGACGGTCAGCCGTCCGCGTCAACATCAGATTCGCGACGTTGACACACGCGATGAGCAACACCAGCCCGACCGCACCAAACAGTATCCAAAGCATCGTGCCGACTTTTCCGACGACCTGCTCGTGCATCGGGACCAGCGTGATGCCCCACTTCTTGCGCGCTGCCGAAAACGTCGGCGACAGACGTTGCGCAATCGCTTCGACATCGGCTTTCGCCTGGTCCAACTTCACATCCGGTTTCAAACGACCGACCGCGAGGACGTAATAGTGCTGGCGATCGTTTTGCCAGTCAGCCGCGGTAAACGAGAACGGCAGCCAGAGATCGACTTTTTCCGGAAACTTGAAACTCTCGGGCAACACACCGACAATCGTGAACGCCTCGCCGTCGAGTTGAACCGTGCGTCCCGCGAGATTCGGATCGGCGCCGAAGCGACGTCGCCACAACCCTTCGCTGATGAGCGCGACTTTGCTCTGTTTGACGTCGATCTCGTTGGGAAGAAAAGTTCTTCCGATCACAGGCTTGACGCGCAACACACTGAACAAGCCCGGCGACGCTTCGGAACCATTCACCCGTTCCGGTTGCGAGCCACCAGTTAGATTTGCCGAGAGGCCGAAATCAAACAATCCAACCTCTTCAAACGTCGTGAGTTGATCGCGAAATTCAGTGATCTCGGCCGGACAAAACTCATGCTGATCAGTTCTCTGCCCTAATAGGTCGGACCACAGTCGCACCAGTTGTCCGGGATTCTCGTACGGCAACGGCCGCAACATCACCGCATTGACGACGCTGAAGATTGCCGTGTTCACCCCAATTCCCAACGCCAATGTCACCACAGCTATAGCCGTAAAACCCGGCCGTTTCAGCAGGCTTCGCAGTCCATAGCGAATATCTGTAAGTATTGTTTCCATTGAACCGATCCATCCACAGATTCCGCAGATTTTTTTCTGTGTAATCTGTGGATACCCTTTATTCGGACCTGAGCGCCTCGAGCGGATCGACCTTTGTCGCTCTGCGCGCGGGAATCCAACAAGCAAGCAGCGCGACGCCGACGAGCAACAACGCAATCACCGCAAACGTCAGCGGGTCACTCGCGCTGATGCCGAACAACAACCCCTGCAACAGTCGCGTAAAAGCGATCGCTCCCAGCAATCCCACTGCGACTCCGACCACAGCCAACCGTAATCCCTGCCCCAGGATCAGACTCAAAACATTGGTTGTCTGCGCGCCAAGCGCGAGACGAATGCCAAATTCATTGCGGCGATTGGCGACATTGAGCGACATCACTCCGTAAATTCCGGTCAACGCCAGCAGCAAAGCAGTGGCGGCAAATCCCGCAAGCAGCCAATTTGTTAAGCGGGTAGTTACAAGCGAACGATCCATCGCCTGGCGGATCGTGCTGACTCTGCTGAGCGGAAGTTCCGGGTCAAGCTTCGCTACTTCGTTGCGAATGCTCCCGGTAATCGTCGTCGGATCGATCTCGGATCGCACCACCAGCATCGTTTCTCGTCGCACCCATTGACTGTACGGACGATAGACATAAGGCCACGCATCCTCGTCGAGTTTGCGATTCTTGACGTTTGGCACGACGCCGACGATCGTCAGCCATGGTCCATCACCAATGCGTAACCGTTTACCGACGAGATCGCCCTGCGGGGAATATCGCTGCGCGAGCTTTTCATCGACGATCGAGACCGGCAAAGACGAACTCGTATCTGTTGTCTCAAAACCGCGGCCTTTCAGAATCGGCATTCCCATCGCGTTGAAGTATCCCGGCGTCGAACTGCGCAACCACGCAACTTTCGATTGTTCGTGCTCGAAACCTTCGACACTGAATGGTCCACCCTGTCCGTCGCCACTGAACGGCACCACCTGGCACAACTCGACCGCCTGCACGCCCGGCAAACCGCTGACGTTCTGACGTAACTGGTTAAAGAAACTCTCGGTCTGCGATTTCTCTTTGTATTTCTGTTCCGGCAAAGAGACTCGCGCCATCAAGACGTTGTCAGCGCGGAAGCCGGGATTGACCGACAATAGATTTCTGAAACTCTGGAGAAACAGCGCGGCGCCGATCAAAAGCACGAGCGAAAGCGCGAGCTGCGAAACGACGAATACGTTGTTGAGACGCTTGTTTGAGCCTGATGTAGAACCGCGTGTGCCTTCCTTGATCGCGTCCTGCAAGTTAATGCGGGCGGAGCGCAGTGCAGGGGCTAAGCCACACAACACTCCCGTGAGCAACATGATTGCCACCGTGAAAAGCAAAACAGTTGCGTCGATGCGCGCGGTTTGCACATGCGGTATTTGCGAGGACACCAGGCTCTTGAGAGCAGTAACAATCCAGATCGCAAGCAGTACGCCGACGACTGTGCCGAGGAATGAGAGCAAAAGACTCTCGGTAAGTGTTTGCCGTGCGATTCGTGTGGCACTCGCGCCGAGACACTGTCGCACTGCGAGCTCTCGAGTGCGGGCCGCAGCACGCGCCAGCATGAGATTCGTGAGATTGGCGCAAGCGATCAACAGCACCAGGCCGATTGAGCCAAGCAGCACGAGCAACGGCCGTCGCACTTCACCGACGATGTTACGCTGCAGCGGCAACAGTTCGGTCGTTACACCTGCTTCGACGTCGCCGGGTTTTACCCCTGTCTCTTTCGCGAACGCCTCATATAAAGCATCGATCTCTTTTTTCGCATCGTCGCCGGTGGTTCCCGGTTTCAAGCGCCCAACCGCCAACAGGTTGTAGGAACTCGCATCCTGCGGATCGAGTCCCTTCGGCACCCAAAGCTGTACGTGACCGGAAGTATTGGCGCGCTCGGCGGGATCCGGAAAATCGAAATCAGCCGGCATGATGCCGACGACCGTCGCCGGTTCGTTATCGATATTGATCGATTGGCCAACGATATTTGTGTTGCCACCAAAACGACGTTGCCACAAACCGTAACTGAGCAGGACGACGTGATTGTTGCCCGGTGTGTCTTCCTGGGCCGTGAAGGTGCGACCGAGCAGGGGTTCACGACCAAGCACGTTGAAGTAGTCGTAAGTAACGACGCCTCCGGGAACAGATTCCGGTTCGCCACCACCAGTCAGAGAAAACTCTCCGGTTTCGAAAGCAGCGAGACTCTCAAACGTGCGCGTTCGACTGTGGTAGTAAGCGAACATCGCATCGTTGAGATCCATGTGTCGCAAGCCCTTAGCCGGCGCCGTGTGCCAGAACGTCATCACGCGATCCGGTTCTTTGATCGGCAACGGCCGCAACAACACGGCATGGACCACACTGAAAATCGCGGTGTTCGCGCCGATTCCGAGCGCGAGTGTTAACACCGCAATCGCGGCAAACGCGGGCTTCTTCGCGAGGGCGCGAAGTGCAAAGCGAATATCCCTTAAAATTGAGTCCATACTTCTAAATCCATCCACAGATTTCGCAGATTTCTTCTGTGTAATCTGTGGATAACTCCTACTCGTATCTGAGCGCGACCAGGGGATCGACCTTTGTGGCGCGGCGCGCCGGCAGATAACAAGCCAGCAACGCGACGAAGAACAACGTGCCCGTCACGATCGCAAACGTCGTCACATCGTTCGTGCTCACCTGATAGAGCAGCGTGCTCAAGAGTCGCATCAGACCCAGCGCCGCGAGCACTCCAATCCCGACACCCAGCAGCGCCAGAAATAGCCCCTGCTTCAAAACCATCTTCAGAATGTCAGCCGGACTCGCACCGAGCGCCATGCGCACGCCGATGTAATGTGTCTGTTGACTGACCGAGTACGACACGACGCCGTAAATACCAATCGACGCCAGCAACAGCGCCACACCGGCGAAGATGCTGATCAACAACGCCGGAAAACGTCGCATGAACGACGCCGGCGTCTGCGCGATCATGTCGTCCATCGTGCGCACATTGAGAATTGCGGCATCAGGTTCGAGGGTGCGGATTTGGTTGCGAATCGCGCCTGCAAGTGCATTTGGATCGCTGTCGGTGCGGGCGACGAGGTTTGAAAAAGTCGAGGCGCTTTGTCGAAACGGATAATAAAGCACTGGTCTCAAAGCTTCATCGAGTCCGGTGATCTTCACATCGCCGACAACACCAACAACTAAATCTCCGGGACCGTCAAACGACGAGTAGCGCAACGTTTTACCGATCGGATCGCGACCCGCAAACACGCGATCGGCGACCGTCTTGCCGATGATGACCACTGGCTGCCCGTTCTCAGTGTCGCGCGTGTCAAACGTGCGGCCAGCGAGCACCGGAACTCCGAGCGCCTTGAAGTAATCGTCACTGACGGTGCGGATGTTGGCTTCAATCTCCTGTCCCGGGGCCGGAATGGGATCGCCGTCAACATAAAAGCGCGTTGTGTTTCCTGCATTGGCCGGCAGGATGTTGACGGTGCCTGCGCCGGTCACACCCGGCAACGTTTGCACTCGTTCACGAAGTTGATCGTTGAATGCGATCTGCTTGTTCGACTCGGTGTATTTCGACGGCGGCAGAATCACGGTCATCGTCAGCACGTTTTCTGTCTTGAAGCCAACGTTGGTCTGCAACAGTCGAAACATGCTCTTCATCATCAAACCCGCGCCGATCAACAACACGACCGCGAGTGCGAGCTCCGTTACGACAAAAGCACTGCGCAGACGATGACCCGAGCCAACCGACGTCTGGCGTCCGCCTTCTTTCAGCGCTTCGTTGAGATCGAGTTTGGAAGATTGCAGCGCCGGTGCGAGGCCAAAGATCAGACCGGTCAGCAACGAGAGTGCAAAGGAAAAAGTGAGAATGCCCGCATTGAGATTCAGCGATTTAAGGAACGGCATGGCGTTCAACTGGCTTTGCGGCAACACTGCGACTAACGCCGGCACGCCCCAGTAAGCAATCAGCAAACCCGCCGCACCGCCAACGATCGATAACAACATCGATTCGGTGAGCAGTTGCCGCATGACACGCCAGCGACTCGCGCCGAGCGCTGAACGAATCGCGACTTCCTTCTGTCGCGACAGCGATCGCGTCAACAGCAAGCTCGCGACGTTCGCACATGCGATCAGCAGCACGAATCCGACTGCCGCAAGCAGTACGAGCAAAATCGGTCGCACCGATCCGACTATTTCTTCCTGAAGTGGAACTACGCGCGCCGTGGTGCCCGCGTGTGAATCATTGTTTTGCTGTTCGATTCGACTCGCGATCAGAGTCAATTCAGACTGGGCTTCGGCGACACTCTTATCGGACTTGAGCCGCCCGATCAGGTTCGTGCCGTGCAGGTAGCGTCGCGTCAACTGGTTTTGGGTCGGCTGATACGGCACCCATAAGTCTGCCGGACGAAGCGCGAACTGAAAACTCGACGGCAAGACTCCGATCACCGTGTAGCTCTCGCCATTCAGTGTTATCGCACGTCCGACGACGCCCGCGTCGCCACCGAATCGACGTTGCCAGAGACCGTAAGTCAGAATCGTTACTTTTGGACCACCCGGAGTATCTTCACCGGCCTGAAACGTTCGGCCCAGAATCGGATCGACGCCGAGCACGGAAAAGAAATTCGCGCTGACTCGTGGTGAGTTGAGACTTTCCGGATCGCCGTAGCCACTGAGAATCGAACCGCCGCCGGTGTAAGCCGCGAGACTCTCAAAGGAACTGTTCTGCTGGTAGTCCTGGTAGTCAGGATAGGAAAACTCGCGCTTGGGAAATTCCTTCTTCGGCGTGTTTTCCCAGAGATGATAGAGCCGGTCGGGAGACTTATACGGCAGTCCCCGCAGCAGCGCCGCATCAACCACCGTAAAGATCGATGTGCTCCCACCAATACCCAATGCAAGCGTGATCACGGCAATCGCCGCAAACCCCGGATGCTTGATCAACCCACGCAGCGCAAACCGAATGTCTTTAATGACTGAATTCATAACAACAAACCCATCCACAGATTACGCAGAAAAAATCTGTGTAATCTGTGGATAAACCTTTCATTCGTATCTCAATGCGACAAGCGGATCGACACGCGTCGCCCGCAGCGCCGGAATTAACGACGCCACCATCGCAATCACAAAAAAGATCAGCGACACGATGACAAACGTGAAGCGGTCAGTTGGCGTCACGCCAAACAACAACGTCGACATGAATCTCGTCAGCCCCAACGCGCCGCCCACACCGATCACGATCCCGGTCAGCACGAGTGCCAACCCGTTCTTCATGATCAAACTCAACACGTTCGCGGCTTGTGCGCCGAGCGCCATGCGAATTCCGATCTCGTGTGTTCGTTGTGTTACCGAGTAAGAGACAATGCCGTAGATTCCAACCGCGCCGAGAGTTAACGCCAGTGACGCAAACGCAGAAAACAGCACCATCAACGACCGCGAAACCGCCACGCCTTCGTCGACGCGTTGCGCGAGTGTTTTGACATCGTGAACCGGTTGATTCTGGTCGATTGCAGAGACTTCGCCGCGGAGTGTCCGGGCGATGTTGGCCGGATCTGTGCTCGTGCGAATCAGCACCGTCATGCCGTTCATCGGATTCTGCGCAAACGGCACGTACAACTCAGGCGTGACGGCATCGGTAATACTTTCTTGTCGTATGTTTCCGACCACGCCAACGATCGTGCGGCATAATCCTTCGGACTCTTTACAGCCGAAAGCAACCCTCTTTCCAAGCGGCTTGCCGTCAGTGATGAAACGATTCGCAAATGCCTGGTTAATGATCCCGACTTTCTGCCCGTGGGCGTCGTCGTGCGCGTCGTACAAACGACCGCTCAACAGCGGGATCTGCAACGTGCGAAAGTAATCAGGCGAGATCATGCCGACCCCGATTGCCGGATCCGTCTTGCGGTCGAACGTGTGGCCTTCAATACCGATGAACGCGATGATTCCGAAGCCTGAGAGCGGCGTGTGATTGATAATTCCCGCTGACTCTACACCCGGCTTCGACTGCAAACGCTGTAACAAGTCGTCGTAGAACGCTTGAGTTTGAGTGGGTTCCTTGTATATCGAGCGGGGCAGGCTGATGCGAGCGGTGAGTACGCTGTCACGATTGAAGCCGAGATCGATGGCGAGAAGCTGATTGAAACTTCGCACCAGCAAACCGGCTGCAAGCAGCAGCACCACTGCGAGTGCGAGTTCTGAAACTACCAGCCAGCCACGAAAGCTGCGCAGTCCGAAGCTCATCAGTCCACCCGAACGGCTGTTGCGCAGTACCTGGATCAAATCAGGTTTTGAAGCCGTCAATGCAGGCGCGAGACCAAACACGACTCCGGTTAAGACGGAGAGGCCGAGAGTGAACGCAAACACGCGCCAGTCGAGACCAATGTTGTTTAGATCGTAGACGGAAGTTGTGAACCCTTTCGGGACGAGACTCGCGACGGCACGCGTTCCCCACACTGCCAGCAACAACCCGAGCGCGCCGCCGGCGATGCCGATCAAAACACTCTCGGTTAGTAGTTGCCGGATCAATTGCCAGCGACGTGCGCCGACTGCGGCCCGCACTGCAATCTCGCGTTGACGCGCGACGGTGCGCGACACCATCAAGCTCGCGACATTCACGCATGCCAGCAGCATCACGAGTCCAACGGCGCCCCACAGGACCAGCACGGTGGTGCGAACACCGGAGACGAGTTGGCTGTGAAGCGGCATCACTTCCGCGGGTGCAACCGGTAACGGTTCTTTGCCCGGCTCGAACTCTGAAGCCTGCTTAGAGATGACACTCAATTCACTTTGTGCAGCGGCTGCCGTTGCATTCGGTTTAAGGCGACCCACGATCTCAACTAGCTGAAAGTAGTCGCCGTGCGTTTCCTTGTACGGGTCGAGTGCCATCGGCAGCCAGAGATCGAATTCGCCGGGAAAGCGAAAGCTGTTTGGCATCACGCCGACGATCGAGAAGGGCTTGTTGTCGAGTGTCAGCGTCTGCTGCAGGATCTTTTCATTGCGACCAAAACGGCGTTGCCAGAAGGCTTCGCTGATCACGACCACATTCATTGCGCCGGGCTTGTCTTCCTCGGGAAGAAAGTAGCGGCCGCGCACGGGTTGAACGCCGAGAGTGCTGAAAAGACTCGCCGTCACTTGCGCGTAGGGTATGCGCTCTGGTCCACCTTCGCCGGTGAGATTGATATTGTCGTCGGAGAACGCAGCAAGGTCTTCGAAGTTCGCGCTCTTGTCTTTCCAAGCGAGATACTGGTAAGCGGCGATGCCTGGCAGATCTCCCTGGCCCGAAGTCTTATGGACCGAGACAAGTTGCTGCGGATCACGAAAAGGCAATGCCTTCAGCAAAACCGCGTTGACGACACTGAAGATCGTAGTGTTAACACCGATCGCCAACATCAACGTGATCACCGCCACGGCGGTAAAACCCGGATGCCGCAGCAGACTGCGAATACTCAATCGGATTTCTCGCAACAGTTCTCTCCAATCCATCCACAGATTACGCAGACATATTTCTGAATCTGCGTAATCTGTGGATAACTCTTCTATTCGTATCTCAACGCCACGAGGGGATCGACCTTCGTGGCTCGACGCGCCGGTATAAAACACGCCAACAACGCGACGCCGATCAAAACTCCCGACACAACCGCGATTGTCAGCCCATCCGTCGGTGTCACTCCGAACAACAACGTCGCCATCAATCGCGTTAACGCAAAAGCTCCGCCGAGGCCGATAGCCACGCCGACGATCACGAGCGTGAGCCCATTGCGAATAATCAGCTTGAGCACATCAATCGTGCTCGCTCCGAGTGCCAGGCGAATGCCAATCTCCTGCGTTCGTTGCGTGACGGCATTCGACATCACGCCGTAAATTCCGATCGCCGCCAGCACCAAAGCCAACGCGGCAAACAGCGAGAGCAACGACATGTTGAACCGGCGCGCCGCAAACGAACTCGCCGCAACGTCGCTCATCGTCTCAACCTTCGTCACCGGCAACTGCGAATCGACTTTCCAGATTTCCTGTTTCAGTGCTTGCGCAGTTCCCGCCGCATCGTTCTGCGTTCGCACTGCAAACGACATCCATCTTTTCCAGGGATTGATTTGTGTGTACGGAGAATAGAGCGCCGGCTCATCCGGCACATCCAATCCGAAGTGTTTGACGTCGCCAACCACGCCGACGATCGTGATCCACTGGATCTCCGGATTGCGGGCCCAACGAACTCGCTTGCCAAGCGGATCTTCATTCTGAAAATACTGCCGCACCAGAGATTCGTTCGCGATGCCGACAAGCGGCGCATGCTCATCGAAATCCTGTGATTCAAAGTCGCGTCCCTTCTGCAGCGGGATCTGCATGACTTTGAAGTAGTCGCCGATGATGCTGCGAGTTTCCAGACTCGGTTCGTCGCCAGGCGCGATGGGCGACCGGTTCTCGATGAGAAAGTCGTGATTGAGTGAGTCGCCGCTGAGTGGCAGCTCGCTGATCATCGCGGCCTGCACGCCCGGTAGTGAATTCATCCCAGCGAGGGCTTGTTGGCGGAAACGCGTTTGCGGTGCAACTTCTTTGTAGCGAGTCTCAGGCAATTCGACTCGCATCGTGATCAGATGGTTCGGGTTGAAGCCTGGCTCGACCGAGCGTAGATTCCAGAAAGTCTTAATTAGCAGACCAGCGCCAACCAGCAGCACGAGCGCGACTGCAAGTTCAACTACCACAAATGTGCTGCGCAGACGTTGTCGCGCGCCGCCGGCCGTAACGCTGCGGGCGCCTTCCTTCAAGGCGTCGCCGACGCGACCGCGTGAAGCAGCCCAGGCGGGAACAAGACCAAAGATCAGTCCGGTCAACACCGAGATGCCGAGCGTGAAACCAAGCACGCGGCCATCAACTCCGATTTCTGAGAGTCGCGGCAAATTCTCCGGCTTGAACGACACGAGGAGACTCGTCCCCCAATACGCCAGCACCACCGCCGCCATGCCTCCCGCAAGCGATAACAACAGACTTTCAATCAACAACTGACGCATCAAGCGCCAGCGACCCGCGCCCAGCGCGCCACGAATCACAAACTCACGTTGACGTTCGGCCGCACGCGCCAGCAGCAGGTTCGCGAAGTTTGCGCACGCGATCAGAAGCACAAAACTCACTGCGGCAAACAGGATGTAAAGCGACCGGCGCGTCTCACCGACAATGCGTTCGTGTAACGGAAACAGCACCGTGGTGCGATTCTTGTTATCTGCCGGAAATTGTGCAGCGAGATTCGCGTCGACGACTTTCATTTCGACACGCGCCTGCTCAATGTTCACCCCAGGCGCGAGCCGTGCATAAGTGCGCAGAAAGTGAACGCCGCGAAAGTTTGCTGCGACCGGGTTAGACACATGCACCGGCGTCCACGCTTCGGTGTTTTCACGAGGCGTGACGAAGTTCTGTGGCATGACCCCGATGACGGTGTACATGTTGCCGCTGAGGGGAATCGATTTGCCGAGGATTTGCTCGTCGCTGTTGAACTGTTTGACCCACAAGTCGTGACTCAGCACTACTACAAATGGCGCGCCGTTTTTGTCGTCGTCTGAGGTGATGAAGCGACCACGTTCGGGCCTGACTCCGAGAGTTTCAAAGAATCCGCCGGTGACCTGCCCGATCTGAAATTGAATCGGTTCGCTGCCGGCCGTGTACGCAAGCGGCTGCATGACCATGCCGCCGAAACGGCTGAACGTCTTGCTCTGTGCTTCGACGTCGGCGAGATCGGGTGCTGACTGATTCGATCTGAAACTGATCAGTTGCGCCGGATCGGCGTAGGGCAACGGTCGCAGGAGGACAGCGTTGATGACGCTGAAAATCGCCGTGTTCACCCCGATGCCAAGCGCGATCGTGATGACAGCCACCGCCGTAAAACCCGGTCGCTTCAACAGCGATCGCAAACCATATCGAACGTCTTTGATTATCGAATCCATGATCTGTGTAATCTGTGGATAGTCTTTCACTCGTAACGGAGCGCTTCGAGTGGATCCACTTTCGTCGCGCGCCGCGCGGGGATGTAGCAAGCCAACAGCGCGACGAGCAGCAACACCACGGTGATGGCAACAAATGTGAATGGATCCTTCTCACCCACACCAAACAAGAAACTTCTGAGCAAACGCACGAGACCAAACGCCGCGGCGAGACCAATCACCAATCCGATTCCAATCACCGCCATTCCCTGCCCCAGGATCATCTTCAACACGTCGCCAACCTGCGCGCCTAACGCGATGCGAATTCCGAGTTCGTGCGTCCGCTGTGTCACGGTGTACGCCGTGACGCCGTAAATACCGGCCGCCGACAAAAGCATCGCGACGGTGCTGAAGAGTCCGAGCAGGAAGAGATTGAACCGCGGCTGCGTGATCGACTCGCTCACCACGTGGTCCATCGTTCTGATATTCGACACAGGAACGGATTTATCAACTTCGTTCACGATCTGTCGTAACGAACCACTCAAACCCGACGGCTCAACACTCGAGCGGACTACGAGCTGCATGCCTACCCAGAATTCCTGCCGGCTCGAGAAGTAGAGTTCCGCTGTCGGCTCCTCACGAAGTTCCTGGCTGCGAACATTCCCGACGATGCCGACGATCTCAAACCAGTTCGGCTCAGTTCCCGGCGCGCTCCCGAAGGTGATTCGCTTTCCGATTGGGTTCTCGTTCGGAAAAATGTCGCGCACCAATTGCTGGTTGACCATGATCACGAGCGGAGCCTCGCCATTGTCGCGCTCGGTGTAAGTGCGACCCTGAAGCAAAGGTATTTCCATCGCGCGAAAATAATTCGGAGTCACGACCCGGTAGTTCACCGAGGGCCATTTATCGGGAGTGGTAACCGGACGTCCTTCGACTCGGAATCCTGTCGTCGGTCCTTTATCCAAAGGCAGGGTGTTGATTAGACCAGCGTCTTCGATACCGGGCGTTGCGTAAAGCTTCTCGAGCACCTGGTCGTAAAACTTATTGAACTGAGCGTGCTCGGAGTAGTTTGGTCCGGCGGGCGTAAGGTTGGCCGTCAACACCTGTTGCGACTTGAATCCGGTTTCAACCGATTGCAGCCGCATGAAACTTCTGAACAACAAACCCGCGCCCACCAGCAACACCACCGACAACGCGACTTCAACCACAATCAACGCCTGGCGGAAACGACTTTGCCGCCGGCTTCCCGCAGCTCCGCGTCCCGTTTCCCTGATCGTTTCCTGCACGTCAGGACGTGAAATTTGTAGTGCCGGTACCAGGCCAAAGAGAATTCCCGTGAGCACCGAAGCGATGAATGTAAAACTGAGGATGCGCAGGTCGATGTGGATCTCATTCAAGCGTGGGAAATCAGTGGGCAGGAGTTTCGTAATTCCAGATACTCCCCAGTAAGCGATGATGAGACCGACAGCGCCACCGGTCAGGGCAAGTAGCGTGCTTTCAGTAAACAACTGGCGCATCACGCGCGCGCGTGAAGCGCCGAGCGCGGCGCGAATGGCCATCTCTTTCTGTCGCGACGCACCACTTGCCAGCAGCAGATTCGCGACGTTCGCACAGCCGATGAGCAACACAAACGTGACGGCGCCGAGCAACAACCAGAGCAACTTGCTGGTGTCGCCAATCAAGTGTTCGTGGAGCGAAACTACTTTATTGAAACGACGATTGTTGCTGTCGGGATATTGCTGTCGCAGTCGCGCGGTGATCGTTTCCATTTCCGCGGCGGCTTGCTGAAGTGATACGCCGGGTTTGAGTGTCGCAACCGCGGCGAGGTAACCCATGCGGCGGTTTTGCGTCAGGTTCTGATCGGGATAAAGCTCCGGCGCGAGTTTCAAAGGTGGAATCCAGACTTGAGTTTTGTCCGGATATTGAAAACCTGCCGGTGCGATGCCAATAACGGTGTAGTTATCGCCGTTGAGTGTGATCGGTTTTCCAACCAGCGATGGATCCGAGCCGAAGCGTCGCTGCCAAAGCGTATTACTCAGAACAACCACTGGCGCGTGTCCCGCTTGTTCATCCTGCGGAATAAACAGACGTCCATACTGCGGCTTGATCCCAAAGACGTCGAAGAAGTTCGCATTCGTCTGCGCGAGATCTATGCGTTCAGCGGAATCTGAGAGCGCCAGATTCGTCGTAGTCTGCTTGATGGCGGCGAGGTTTTCGAAGACTGTGTTTTGCGCGCGCCAGTCGAGAAAATTGCCGGAAGTGACCTGAACTCGCTTGCCGTTCGGATTGAGCTCCTGGATGGCGACGAGGCGATCGGCAGTTGGGTACGGGAGACGACGCAAGAGCACGCTATCGACGACGCTGAAGATCGCGGTGCTCGCGCCGATACCGAGCGCTAACGTGATCACCACGAGAGATGTGAATCCCGGATGCTTCAACAACCCTCGCACGCCATAGCGGATGTCTTTGATTATTGAATCCATTCGCTCAACCTATCCACAGATTCCGCAGATTATTCGTAGCGCAGCGCTACGAGTGGATCGACCTTCGTTGCGCGACGCGCCGGGATGAAACACGCGACGAACGCCACGCCAATCAACAAAACCGCCACCGCTGCAAACGTAATCGGATCTTTCGCTGTCACTCCGAACAACAGCGACGCCATCACTCGCGTCAGCGCAAACGCACCAAGCAGGCCAACGATCACACCGACCACTGTGAGCAACATTCCCTGTCGCACCACCAGCTTCAACACATCCAGCCGTCGTGCGCCCAACGCCATGCGCACGCCGATCTCATGTGTTCGCTGCGCCACCGTGTACGACATCACGCCGTAAATTCCCGTCGCTGCCAGGATCATCGCGAGTGCTGCAAACGTTGCGAGCAACGTCGTGCGATAACGCGGCTCGGACACTGACGAGTCAACCCAGTCGCTCATTCTCTTCACCGCCGCGATAGGTTGATCAGGATCTATGGCACGAACCTCCTGCCGAACCGCACCCGCAACGCTCAGTGGATCGTTCTGAGTGCGAATGACGAGATTCATCCAGTTGTTATCGCGAGTTGGGAAATACATCGCGTCGAATGGCTGGTCTTCGAGGGAACGGTGATGAATGTCGCCGACGACGCCGATGATTTCGAAAGTCTGGTTGCCTATCGTGGTAGTCAAACGTTTGCCCAACGGATCTTCATTCGGGAAAACGTGATCGACGAGTTGCTGACTGACGATCGCCACCTTCGCGCTTTGTCTGACTTCGTTTTCGGTGAAGTTGCGACCACGGAGCAGCGGAATACGCAGAGCGTTGAAGTAGTGTTGATTAACGCGACGGAAATCGGCGTCGTAAGCCTGATCCGGCGTGACCGGTGGTCTACCTTCGACGGTGAACGGCACATCGTTAGGCTGGCCACTGAGGGGAAGTTCGGTGATTAAACCAACCGACTGCACTCCCGGTAAGGAACTGACGCGCGTCTCTAGTTGTTCGAAGAATTGCCCCCACTTTGCTTCGCCTTCGTATTTCTTTTCCGGCAGGTCGATCCGCAACGTCAGCACATTGTTCGCATCAAAGCCGGGGTTCACATTCTGCAACGTGATCAGGCTTCGGACGAGCAGTCCGGCGCCGATCAACAGAATCACCGCCACCGCACTTTCAAAAACGACGAGCAGACTGCGAGTGCGATTCTTCAACGTGCTTTCAGCATTTCGCGCGCCATCTTTCAACGAATCAATCAGGTTCACACGTGCGGTGCGAAAGGCGGGCGCGATGCCAAACAGCAAACCGGTGACAACGGAGAGGAAAAATGAAAAGACAAGCACATTCGAGTCGATCGTAACGTTCACAGTTGAGGGCAGGCTGTCTGCACTCAAACTGACAAGCACTTGCACGCCCCAGACGGCCAGCAACACGCCGGCGCCGCCACCGAGTAACGACAGCAACAGACTCTCAGTGATCATCTGGCGGATGATGCGCAGTTGACTGGCGCCAAGCGCTGTTCTCAGGGCGATCTCCTTCTGTCTCGCAGCCGCGCGTACGAGCAGCAGGTTGGCAACGTTTGCGCAAGCGATCAGCAAAACGAAGCCGACGGCGCCGAAGAGCACGAAGAGCGTCGTTCGCGTTCGACCCACGAGTTGTTCGCGCAACGAAATGAGGCGCAGGTTCCAGCCAGTGTTCGAATCAGGGTACTGCTGCTCGAGTTGAGCAGCGATTTGATCGGTATCGACTTGTGCCTGAGTGAGAGTGACGCCGGCTTTTAATCGACCGATGGGTCGTAGGAAGTGAGCCTTGCGCTGTTTCATGCCGGGTTGACCGTCGAAGTTGAGCGGCACCCACAACTCTGCTGACTGAGGAAAGCTCAAACCCGCCGGCATCACGCCTAACACTTCATACGACTTGCTATCGAGCGTGATTGTCTTCCCAACGATGCCCGGATCGCCCGCGAAATGCTTTTGCCAGAACGCGTGACTGAGCACGGTAACCTGGTCCTGACCGGCCTTTTCGTTTTCGAGCGAGAATCCGCGACCGATCGCGGGCTTTACGCCGAAGGCGTCGAAGTAATTTCCCGTAACAGCCGACGCCATGAGACGTTCCGGATCGCCGGAGCCAGTGAGATTCACTGGCACTGGTATGGTGATTGACGCTGCGAAGTGTTCGAACGTCTTGTTTTGACTGCGATAATCGAGAAAGTCGAGTGGAGACACACTGGCGCGATTGCCGCCATTGCGAATGTTTCCAAACATCCAGACAAGTCGATCCGGTTCGGGATACGGGAGTGGACGCAGGACCACGGCGTTCACGAGGCTGAAGATCGCGGTGTTCGCGCCGATGCCGAGAGCAAGTGCGATGAGAGCGATCGCCGTGAATCCCGGCCGCTTCAACAACCCTCGCACGCCATAGCGGATGTCTTTGATTATTGAATCCATTCGCTCAATCCAGCCACAGATTTCACAGATTTATTCGTAGCGCAGCGCGCGCAGCGGATTCACGCGCGAGGCGCGACGCGCCGGCAGATAGCCCGCGAGCAGCGCGACAATCGTCAGCACGAGGCTCGCACCAATCAACGTCAACGGATCTGTCGGGCTTAAACCAAACAGTTGTGTCGCGATCAGCCGCGCTCCAACTAACGCCGCCGGGACACCAATAAGGAGGCCGGCTAAAACGAGATAGAGCGTCTCGCGCAGGATCATCCAGGCGATGTTGCTGCCGCGCGCGCCGAGGGCCATACGGATGCCAATCTCATTCGTGCGACGCGCAACCCCGTGGGCCATCACGCCGTACAAACCGATGCACGCCAGGATCAAGGCGAGCGCCCCGAAGAAACTGACCAGTTGTGCGATCAAACGATCCGTGCTCAGGCTGCTGTACAGTTGCTCGTGCAGTGTAGTGACGCCGAACATCGGCAGTTTGTCGTCTGCCTGATTGATCGTCTGACGCACCTGCCCGGTAAGCGTCGAAGGATCTGACTGGGTGCGAATGAAAATCGTCGCGGAGTAAGCAGATTGATCCTGGACTTGAAGAATCGGCCGGTATACGGTTGGTTCCGTTTGCCCGCGCGCGTCGTCGTCCTTGATGTCGCCAATAACGCCGATTATCTCGAGTGGCGCTCCGTTGTCCGTTTCATCATCAAACGAGAACTGTCGCCCGATCGGATTCTGATCTTTGAAGTAGTGTTCCGCGAACGCTGAGTTGACCACTGCGACTCGTGGCGCTGAGGCAGTGTCGCGAATACTGATCTCGCGACCTCGTAGCAGTGGTATGCCGAGCGTCTCCGCGTACTTCGGTCCGGTGAGCATGTCCTGGACCACCAGATCTTCACCGGGTCGCGGTGTGTATCCTGGCAACTTGAGACTGCTCGATCGTCGCGAACCGCTCATCGGCGCATACGTCGCCATCGAAACGCTGCTGACCTGCGGAATCGAGCTCAACTGATCGGTCAACTGCTGATAGAGGGCGGCAAGTTCGGCGGGTTTGTAACCAGCCAGACGTGGATCGATGCCGACCAGCAACACATTATTTCGATCGAACCCGACTTGTTCTTCCTGCAGCTTGACGAGACTGCGTCCGAACAATCCCGCGCCGGTAAGCAGGACCATCGAAAGCCCGACTTGGGCCACGACCATCGCCGACGAGAGGTTAAGCCGCATAAACCCGCCTCTCATGCGATTCTTTTCTTTCATGGAGGCGGAGAGATTTGTTTTGCTGGCCTGCAACGCCGGGATGAGGCCAAACAAGAGTCCGGCAACGACGGAAACCAGAGCCGTGAAGGCCAGCACTTTAATGTCGGGATGCGTATCCAGCGGCGCGTCCTTCGCTACCAGGTTGACCAGCACACTGACGCCCCATTGGGCCAGCAGCACTCCACACACGCCTCCGATCATCGCGAGCAAAACGCTTTCCGTTAGCAGTTGACGAATGATGCGCCAGCGTGTGGCTCCGAGCGCGAGTCGCAGAGAGATTTCAGCATTGCGAGCCGCCGCCCGTGAGAGGAGCAAGCTACCGACGTTTGCACAAGCGATTAGGAGGACCATGAAAACGATGGCCATCAACATTTGCAGCGGTTTCGAATAATCGCGGCGCAGTCCGGAAATGCCGCCCTGTCCTTCAACCAGGGTGACGTAAGTGTTCTGAATGCCTTTTTGTCGCTCTTCGGTGAGTTGGCTGCCGGCTTGTTCGGTAAGAAATTGCCGCAGCGACAGATTCACATTTGCCTGCGCCTGATTTAACGAGACGCCGGTTTTAAGTCGACCAACAATGGTCAGAAAGTAGACCTGGGGATCAGTGAGAAACGAATCGCGTAACTCGATCTGCGGTTGAAATGCGAGCGGAAACCAGAAGTCGGGAGGACGCCGCACCCGCACGCCGAAAAATTCCGGTGGCGTGATGCCGACAACAGTGAAGTTGGTGCCGTTGATGATTAAGGTTTTGCCGACGGCTGCTGGATCGCGGTTGAGTTTCTTATCCCAATACGAGTAGCTGATTACAGTCGCTGGCGGGGCGGCGGATTTGTCGTCTTCAGGCGTGAGCATTCTGCCGCGCAGCGGTCGCACGCCCAGAAGTGAGAAATAGTTTCCGGTGACCAGATGTCCCTGTGCGCGTACTGCCGCATTTGCCTGGGCATCAGTTTGACGAACACTGACGCGGCTTTCACCACTGCGAATCGCAGCCACGTCCTGAAACGATTGATTGTGATCGCGAAAGTATTCGTAAGACGCGAACGAGAATCTTTGCCAGACACCGGTGCGCGGTGAATCTTCGTTTGACGTTCCCTCGCCGGTAGTATCGGTAAAAAGCACTAGTTCCTGTGGCTTTTCAACCGGCAGTGCCTTCAACATCACCGCATTGACAAGCGTGAAGATGGCGGTGTTGGCGCCAATTCCGAGCGCCAGCGTCAGCACTGCAATTGCCGCAAACGCCTTGCGCTTCAATAACCCTCTGAATCCGTAGCGAATGTCCTTGAATAGTGTTTCCATAATTTCCAAACTTCCACAGATTGTTTATCTGCGTAATCTGTGGATTATCTTTATTCGTATCTCAGCGCGATCAAGGGATCGACTTTCGTTGCGCGTCGCGCCGGCAGATAGCAGGCGATAAACGCCGCCACCAGCAAACATGCAGAAACGACACTGAACGTCAGCAGATCAGTCGGCTGCACACCTACTAACAACTTCGCGATGAAACGCGTGAGGGCCCACGAACCCGCGAGGCCAATCACGATGCCGAGCAGCGCGAGCTTCATTCCGTGTTTGACCACCAGCTTCAACACATCAGCCGTTCGCGCGCCCAGCGCCATGCGAATGCCGATTTCCTGCGTGCGTTGCGTGACGGCAAACGCCATCACGCCGTAGATTCCGATTGCCGCCAGCACCATCGCGACGCCCGCAAAGATCCCGAGCATCACTGATGAGAACGAGTAGATCGCAACTGAGCCGGATTTCACTTCCTGCATCGTGCGCACGTCGAACACCGGCTGGTCCTTGTCGATGGACCAAACCTGTTGTCGCAGCGCTCCGGCGAGTGACGACGGGTCAACACTCGTCTTCGCGACCAGCACCATCCCATTCCAGGGGTCCTGCGCATGCGGCAGGTAATACTCCGGCTCAACCGGAATCGTGAGGTCGTGCTTCACATCTGCGATGACACCCACGACTTCCATCCAAGGCGCTCTTTCCAGTGGTCCATAGAAGCGGATACGTTTTCCGATCGGGTTTTGTCCGGGCCAGCGCTGTCGCGCCAGTGTTTCGTTGACGATGACGACGGGCGTCGCGCCTGCTTTGTCCTGATCGGTAAAAGCACGACCCTGAATAATCGTGATTCCCATCGTGCGGAAGTAATCCGGCGAAGCGACGCGATAACGGCCGTCGTTCTCCTGACCCGGCTGCGGTTCAGGCTCACCTTCAACTAAATAAGCGTCAGACGAATTGGAGCCGCCGAGCGGGATGTAGTTAACGACCGCTGCCGACTCAACCCCCGGATAAGCCTTCACTCGTTGGACCAGGTCGCTGAAGAACGCCGCGCGCTGCGGGTCTTCCTTGTACTTCAGCCCCGGCAACACGAGACTCATCGTCAGCAGATTGTCGGAGTTGAAGCCGGGATTTGCTCGTAACAGCGAGAGAAAACTGCGGGTCAGCAGTCCGGCGCCAACCAGCAACATGAGCGAGAGTGCGACCTCAAAAACGACCAGAGAGCTTCGCAGTCGGTGAGTGCTTCCACTCGACTGCCGGCTTCCTTCTTTTAATGAGTGGTTGAGATTTGGCTTGGACGTCTGCCACGCGGGCGCAAGTCCGAAGATGATTCCGCTAACAACTGAGAGCCCGAGCGTGAACAGCAACACCGGAGCATTGATGCCGAGCTGGTACCAACCGGGAATATATTTCGCCGCATCCCCCGGATTCGCGGCGCGTAGCGCACTGATACCCCAGAATCCGATCAGCACGCCGAGTGCACCGCCGATCAACGCCACGATCACGCTTTCGGTAAGCAACTGTCGCACGATGCGCCAGCGACTCGCACCCAGCGCCGTTCGCACTGCGATCTCTTTTTGTCTTCCGGTCGCACGCGCAAGCATCAAGTTCGCAACGTTTGCACATGCGATTAACAGCACGAATCCGACGGCAGCCATCATCACCCACAGCGCCGTGTCGTACTGGCGTACCGTGTCGGCGACGATCGGAAAAGCAGTTGCACCCCAACCCTTGTTGGTCTCCGGATACTGCTGTTCGAGTCGCGCCATGATGTTGTCGATCTCGGCCTGCGCGCTCTCGATGCGTGTACCTTGCTTGAGACGGCCGATGATGTAGTAACCATGACTACCGCGACTCTTCATCAACTCAGGCGTCATCGCGATCGGCGCATACATCTCAGCGCCTTTCGGAAAGTTAAAATTCTCCGGCATCACGCCGACGATGCGGCGTGTGATCGTGTTGATGGTGACCGTCTTGTTCAGGATTTCGGGATCGGAACCGAAACGACGCTGCCACAGACCATGAGTGATAATCGCAACGGCGTCTTTACCGGGTTGGTTTTCTTCTTCGGTAAAGTTGCGGCCCATGATCGGCTTCACGCCCAGAGCGTCAAAGAGATTCGCCGTGACGAGGAATCCCTGTAGACGTTCGGGTGTTTCCACACCGGTGAGATTCGGGCTCCACCAACGATAAAGTGCGAGCTGCTCAAAAGTTTGATTCTGAGCCTTCAAGTCGAGATAGTTCGCAACCGTCACTTCGTTGTGCAGGACGCCGCGACTTGGCAGCTTGTCCCAGATCGCAACTACGCGGTCTAGTTCCGAGATCGGAATCGGTTTGAGCAGGAGGGCGTTGATGGCGCTGAAGATTGCGGTGTTGGCGCCGATGCCGAGGGCGAGAGTGACGACGGCGATGAGCGTAAAACCAGGCCGCCTCAGAAGATTTCTTACTGCGTACCGGGTATCGCTCAGAAGGTTCTCCATAATTGGCTCCCATAAAACCGGCCATAAAAAGGCACAAAATGCACTAAAGACAGCCTCTTCATGTCAGGCACACTGGTGATGTCAACGTAAATCCGTTTTTTGATTTACGTTCGGTTAACTAACACCTTGTTTTGAGCAACTACAGGGAAACTGCTGCTTCGGATTTCTCCGGATTAACGATCCAACCGTCTTCAAGCCGAATGATCCGGTTGCCGTAGGTCGCATTCGTCTCGGAATGCGTTACCTGCACGATGGTGGTGCCCTCGTCGTTCAAGCGCTTGAACATTTCCATGATTTCCTTGCCCTGTGCCGAATGAAGATTTCCAGTCGGCTCGTCGGCAAGAATGATTCGCGGACTTGCAACAACCGCACGCGCGATGCCTACGAGCTGTTGCTGACCACCAGAAAGTTGAGTCGGGAAAAGATCCTTTTTGCCTACCATCTGAAAACGATCGAGCGTGTCGCAGACGATCGATTGCCGATCCTTCTTGCTTACATCGCGATAAGAAAGCGGCAGCTCGAGGTTTTCGAAAACGGTTTGGTCGTCGAGAAGGTGATAGCTCTGAAACACGAAACCGATGTTCTGATTGCGCAGAGCCGCGCGTTTCTTGCCATCGAGCTTATGAACCGCTACGTCGTCGAAGTAATACTCGCCGCTCCACGACTGATCGTGCATGCCGAGGATGTGTAATAGCGTCGACTTCCCCGCTCCGGACGGACCCATGATCGATACAAACTCACCGGCCTTGATGTCCAGGTCGATCCGGCGCAAGACATACGTCCTGGTTGGACCATGGGGAAAAGATTTTTCGACGCCGCGCAAGCTGATCATGCAATTTCTCCAAAACCGCTTTGGGCCAATTCACGCTTTGCTTCAATAATCTCGCGACGATCGGCGCCGGCTTCTTCTTCGACGATCAAACCGTCGAACAAGTGGATGATGCGATCGGCGTGCTGAGCGTAACGCGGGTCGTGCGTAACCATGCAGATGGTGGCGCCGCCGCGATGAAGTTCGCGCATCAATTCCATCACTGCTTCACCGTTGGTCGAGTCGAGGTTTCCAGTCGGCTCGTCTGCGAGCAGTATGCTCGGCGCTCCGCCAACTGCACGCGCAACTGCAACGCGCTGCTGTTGACCGCCGGACAACTGGCTGGGAAGGTGTTTCGCGCGATGCGCCATACCGACGCGTTCGAGTGCTTCGGTGGAGCGTTTCTTTCGTTCGGCGGAACTCATGCCGCGATAGGTCAACGGCAGCTCGACGTTTTCGTAAACGGTCAGGTCACCAATCAGGTTGAAGCTCTGAAAGATGAATCCCACTTCGCGGTTACGGATTCTGGCGCGCTCGGAAAGCGAAAGATTCTCGACCGGGTGCTGATTCAGGATGTACTTGCCGTCGGTCGGCGTATCGAGCAGGCCGAGAATCGAAAGCAGAGTTGATTTGCCGCAGCCTGAAGGTCCGGCGATGGAAACGTACTCACCTTGTTTGATATCGAGATGAATACCTGAGAGTGCGTGCGTCTCAACCTCGTCTGTGTAAAAGACTTTCTTCACATCAGAAAGGTGAATTAGGGGCTCGGAAGAACTCATCATTCGCTCCTTAACGAATTTATGTACACGATCTTGTTAAGTGAACACCGCTGACCGAGTTTGTATGGCAACTCACGAAAAACCTATCAACGGAGCCGTATTCGGTTGTAGCTATCCAATGCCGATGTATCGGAGATGATCACCCGATCGCCTTCCTTGAGGCCGTCGAGTATCTCGATCATGCTGACGGAGTTGCGACCGAGCTTGACTTGTCTCCGCTCGGCTTCGGTGCCATCCGCCGAAAGCACAAACATGCCGATGGTTTGCTGCGCTTGTCCGAATGCCGGTCTGCCAACCTTCAACACGTCTTGCAAGCGCTCGAGCTCGATGGTGCCGTCAACGCTCAGATCGGGACGAGCACTCGCCGGCAGTGGACCAGTCAACGAAGCATCGATCTCGAACGTGCCCTCGCGAGCCGCCGGGTCAATGCGCGAAACCTGTCCATCAATCAATCCGTTGCGCGTATCGACAGTCACTTTCTGACCGATGCGCACGCCACCGATTTGTGTTTCTGCAACTCTCAGCACCGCCTTGAGTGACGCCGGATCCGCAACGCGTGCGATATTCAAACCAGGGGTCACCTGTTGACCTACCTGCACTGAAACTACTTGCACAATCCCATTCGTTCCCGCGCGAACTTTCAACGCATCAACTTGTTCGCGTTTCAACTTCGCGAGCACCCGCAACTGCTGCAAACGCGACTCAGCGGCGTTTAGCTGTGCCTTGGTCGACTTCGAACTGACTGCGAGGCGCTCCTGTTCAACCTTGAGCCGGTTGGCGAGATCCTGCACGTTTACACGCGAGATCTTGAGCACGAGGTCAGCGACCAAACCCTGTTTCGCCAGCACTTCATCCGCGTCGAGTTGCAGCTTTGCCTGGCTGTATTGCGCGTTGATGGTGGCGATGGCGGCTTTCTGCGTCATCGTGTCGCTTTCCAAACGCACCTTCAGATTCTCTTCGTCGGCCTCGGCGGCCTTGACCTGAAAGTCAGCGTCAGTCGCCTGTTGTTCCATCTGCGGGTTCGACAGCTCGACAATCACCGTGGAGGCATCAACCTCGACACCGGCCTGAAGAAGAATCTTCTCGACTCGTCCGTCAGCCGGCGCCGGTACCCAGCGTGTGATTTCAGGGACGAGGGTTCCGTTACCGTGGACGTCGCGGATCATTTCACCGCGTTTGACAGTCTCGATGACGGCCGTCGACGGGTCGAGGGTGGGTGCGGCTGGCTTCAGTTTGGTGAGGCCATAGGTAATTCCACCGAGTGCGGCAACGCCGACCACGATCATGGCCGCATTGCGAATTTTCTTCTTGAGCTTCGATTTAGGGGGTCGCTTGATATCCATAGTGCTTTTAACTTCAAAAAATTTTTGGAGAGCTGTAAAGCCAGTTGAGAGAGCGGCGATGCGCGCGCGAAGAATTAAATTTTGAACGAGCTAACTCAAAACTTCACACAACACTTATACAGTTCTCCGCTCTGGCCCATGTCAAAGCCCGTGCCAACGCGGAATTGGCCCCTAGTTTGAGCCCGAATTGGGCGAAAAACAAGGAAAACCGGGCGTTTTGGCACTCAGCAGTACGCGTAAACTCGGACCTGCGTTCAAAAAAACGTAAACAACCGTTTCGCTTGCGGGACTTCCAATCCCACTTTCGAAAAGAAATCCGGGTAATCAGCGGTTTAGGATCCGGTGATCTTCTGGCCGGTTGGGGTGTGGAGGCTGAGACGGGTGCGCATACGTTGTTGCCAGGCACTCTGCTTTCCTTCGCCTTCTTCAATTTGAGCCCACACACTCGAAAGCGATTCGCCGCCGAGCTGCCGCATCTTGACGTATAACAACGCCGGTACGATCGAGATCAGCGGGATGACAAAGATGTTTGCGAGATCGAGAACCTGTTGATAGGCCTGGGCCGAGACGGAATTCTTCTGAACCTTCGCTTTCCCTGCCACAAAGCCCACGATGAAACTGACACTCATCTGAATGGTGAACTGAATTATCGACACCATGATGATCGTCTTCCAGGAACGCGAAGCTAGTTGGCGCGCCCGCTTCATCGCCGCTTTACCCTGTAGTCCCTCCATCAGAACGACCGGGGCATAAAGCGAGTAGCGCATCCACATGACCATGCCGGGAATCACCAGCAAGATCAAACCGATAAAGATCCGAAGCGTAACGTTGATTAGAGTCTTGATAAACGGACGCCATCGCTTACGCATTACAGCGAAAGCCTCACGTAACTTCACCGGTCGCAAAGGCGCGACCGTCAGTTGTGTAATGATTATCGCGGTCACACCGGAAATAACTCCGACGGCAACCGTCGTCGCTACAAACTTCATTAAACTCAGAATCGCAATCGCGCAGTAGACGACGACCTTATGCAGGATTCCCACCGGGGGCGAATACTTGAACCACATGAACGTAGCGACCAGCAGAATGCTGGTGATGATCATCGGCACATGCGCGATCAGACTGAGCTTAAAAAACTTCGGGAAGTATTCACTGTAGAGTGAAAACGCACGGCGATAGAGTGCTCCGACGCCTTCACTCTGCGCTCGCAACGTACTGCCAAAGGCGAACGCAGTTTGCGGACGCTCCCCAGGATTCTTTGAAAGTGCAGACATCACCACCCCGGCAGCGCGTTTCGGAATCTTTGCCTCACGCTCGCGCAGGTGTTGCGGTTGCTGTTCGCGATGAGCCCGCATCACTGCCGAAGTATTGCCGGCAAATGGCGGCTCTCCGGCGAGCATCTGGTAGGCGATCACACCGAGACTGTAAATGTCGGAACGGGTGTCGACGTATCCTCCGCCACACTGCTCGGGCGACATGTAAAGCGGTGTGCCCATGATCGCGCCCACGCGCGTGAGCGCTGCGCCTTCCTGCGCCGTCGTTGCTACATGAGCAGTGCGACGTGCGGCACTGTGCGTTCCCGGATCGGTGAAGAGCAACGTGCCATCGTCGTCAGCTAAATGATCTGATTTGCTCAACAGCGGATTAGTCAGTGGATCCTGAAGCAGCGTGCCGACCGCCTCGCCGTCGCCTTGAACCTTGAATTGCTGTGTGAGCGACTCATCGCCGGCAGGCCGCATTAACGTGTCAGACTCGAGTTGTGAACCATTCGGCGTCGCATCGTCAATGATCGTCGCGGCGGGATCTTCATCGAGGGCGGGTGGAGCGGCCTCACCGAGTTTGGCGATGCCGAAATCGAGCACCTTAACGCGATAGCTGCCGAGACGATTTGGTTCGAGCCAGATGTTGTCAGGCTTTAGATCGCGATGAACGATGCCCTGTTGATGTGCCTCGTGAACTGCGGAACAGACCTGATCGAGAATGTCGGCAACCCACTCGAGCGGCAGTCGTTTTTCCTCAGCCAGAACGTCGCCGAGCGTGCAGCCGTCGAGATATTCCATCACGAGGTAAGCGACCTGACCCGCTTCTACTCGCGCAAAACCGAAGTCAGTTACGTCTACAACGTTCGGATGGCGCAAACGGCCGGCAGCCCGTGCCTCGCGTTTGAAGCGCTCGACAAACTCTTTATTGCGCATGAACTGAGGTGAAATCAGTTTCAGCGCGACGTAACGTTCTGTGCCGAGGTGAGTTGCGAGATAGACTGCGCCCATCCCACCTTTGCCAAGCAGGTGTTCGAGCCGGTACTTATCGTCAAGCACCTCGCCAACGTACTCTTCAGCTTCCGGCATAAGCCACGTATGCTAAACCACGGATAACACGGAAACAAACTCCGATTACTACGGATCAGGATCCGGATCAGTTTCGATAACTGCAATCGTCGTCCGCGCGCGACCACCAATCCATTCCGATCGGCTGACCGTCGGGAGGTTGCTGGGCTGGCGTGAGGTTCATCTTCTTTGGATCTTCCTGAAAACGTTTGATTTGTTCGAGTGAGTAATACACAAAGGCACGCTGATTGTCGTCCATCGGGAAACGGTTTTGGACTGCGAGCCACGTCTTCAACTGTTCGATTTTCCACGAGGCAATCGCACGCGCTTGATTCGACCCGCGTTCAGCGGAGGCGAGGGCCATCAGATCCGACAGAACTATTAGATTAACCGTGTGTTGAATCTCACCGGCATAACCATTCGCCGCCGGTCCTTTCCAGGTCGCCGCAAATATCCTGTCGATTACTTCAGCGAGACCCGGATTGCGCTGATCGCGTGCGTGAAACTGAACGAGGCGCGCAGCGCGCTCGGAGTTCAACAGGAAGCCGCTGACGTGATCCGCAATCGCCTCTGCCGGCGCCAGCGCATCGAACACCGGCTGCGTACGAATGCGAAAGTCTTCACGCGTGCGCTGGTACCCAGCCGGACGCGGTGGAATCAACCGCAACAGCGACTCAGGCACGGCGAGCGCCTCGGGTTTGATCGTCTCGAGCACTGCGGCGAGCGCGCGACGCTGTTCTTCGGGCGCGACGATCTGCGGATTGAGATCGCCCTTGCCTTTCACGCTGAACGTATAATCCTGGCCACCGATTACCTTTGCAGCCGCTTCGACCTGATACCGGTGATACATATAGATCGGGACGAGGACGTCTTCGATCGTCGCCATCGGCGCGCCTTCGCGAATGTTGTTCTCGCCGAATCTTCGTAATGCCGCGGCCCGCACCTTCATCACATTGCCGAGTTCGTCAATCACATTAGCGCCGTTGTCCCAAAGATGGGCTACCGAGCTCGAGGCGCTCGGTGGCCGCGCGTCCTGATCAGTTAAATACATCAGGCCACGTTTGAAAGCATCGCTCAATGTGCGGTCGAGTGCGGCGGCTTCGTTAGTTCCCGGTGCGAAGTCCTGATAGCCGTAGGCGATCGAGACTTTGTCCCACTCGCCGATCCCTTTCGCATACGCGTCGGAAAGATCCGGAACTCCATCGGCGCCGAGCTTTGCGCGCGGCGCGGGATAATCCATCACCGACGAACGGCCCACCGGACTCGCCGCGTAATTGTGTTGCAGACCCAACGTGTGGCCCACCTCGTGCGCCGAGAGTTGCCGCAAACGCGCGAGGACCATTTCCAACAACTTTGGTGAAGCGGTGTTTGTCTTGTCATACGGCGCGAGCAAGCCTTCCGCGATCAGAAAGTCCTGCCGATCGCGAAGTGAGCCGAGCGAAACGCGTCCCTGAATGATTTCGCCCGTGCGCGGATCGGTAAGCGAGCTACCGTAAGACCAACCTCGGGTTGAACGATGTACCCATTGAATGACGTTGTAACGCACGTCCATCGGATCGACTTCCGGCGGCATCACTTCGACGCGAAACGCATCCTTGTAACCAATCGCCTCGAACGCCTGATTCCACCAACGCGCGCCCTCGACCAAAGCCGAACGCACCGGTTCAGGGGCAGCGCGATCGACGTAATAAACGATTGGCTTCACCGCTTCACTGACGCTGGCACTCGGATCTTTCTTCTGCAAACGATGTCGCGAGATATAGCGCTTCGTGATCGGCTCTTCGATCGGCGTAGCGAAGTCCATGAAGTCGATCCCGAAGTAGCTTGCACGCGGATCGAAGACACGGGGCTTGAAACCGGGCGGCGGCAGTTGCACAAACGAATGTCGTTCACGAACCGTGATTGCTTCGGGTACCGGCACCACTTGTCTTACAAACTGGCCCATCGGTTCGCCCGTGAAAGTGAGCGTAGTTTCGACTTCGGTGTTTTGCGGGAAGTTTTTGGTGTTCGGCAGATAGAAAGCACTGCGCGTCGGATCGAGGCGATACGTACCCTGCTGTCCGCGCTGAAGAGTGTTAGTTACCTGGTGAACGTCGCGGAGATAGAAACTCGTTGCGTCAACTAAAACACGATTGCCGTCTTCGGCAGCCACCTCGAATCCCCACAGCGTCGATTCTGCAAAAGCATCGCGCACAGCCTGACGCTCGTCGGCATTATTGCTGATGGCGCGGAAAGCGTAGTTTGGCGCCACGAGCAATACGCGTGGTCCAACACGATCGAAGCGGACGATGTTGCTGTCGCCGAGTTGGCCGCGATCGAGACCGATGTCGTTCGAGCCGATGCCGGCGGGAAGTGATTCGACGTAGAGAAACTCGGTGTTCCACTTGTCTATCTCGAGCCAGATCTTTCCGGTCTTCGCGTCCCAGTAAAACGGGAAGAAGCCGGGAAATTTCTCCATGCCGGCGACTTTTTCGGAAAAGGATTGCGGTTTCTGGGCCTCGATTGTCAGAAACGAGAACAACAGCAACACCAGGATCCCAAACTGCTTCATTCTGATCTCCTATTTAGCCACGGATGAACACGGAAAAAATCCGGATTTTAAATCCGCGTTCATCCGCGTTACTGGTTCTTCCAATCTGGAATACGACCGGGTGTCCAGGGGGCGCCGGCGGCTTCGAGTTGTTTCTCAAGGCGCGCCAGATCGACTTCGATCAGTTGACGCAACTGCGAGAGCGTGTTTTCGAAGTCGAGGGCAGCGGCGTTGTACTGCGCGATCTGCGTCTGCGTCGGGCGTGAGATCGACATCCGTTGCGCACCGACAACGTAACCGATGCGATCGTTGATCGAGGGCGGCGTGTTCATGTTTCGTTGCCGCGCTGTGTTGTCACCACTCAAAGCGCGCAGGATATCGTTTACACGTCGATCGAGGGACGTCGTGTCTTCCTGTAGTTTCTGCGGCAATGAAGGCGTCTCGGCGATCGCGCGTTTGATTGCGGCCAGACGTGGCTTCAATTGATTAGCTGCCGCCGTAGCACCAATCGCAGCGCGCTGCAGTCTCATGGCTTTAGTCTGAAACTCGACGAGGGCCGTTTGATCCGCACTCGACATATTTTCCTGACCTTCGACGGTCACCTGAAACTGCTGTGGTGGACCAAGCTGTGTAACGACGCCGTCAACTCTCTTCGCCACGACCGCTTTATAAGTGCCGGGCATGACGAGTGGACCAGACGGCGGTTCGAAATCCGGATCGGCATCAGGCGGTGGCGGCGCCGAAAGGTTCGCTGCCGGATAACGCAAATCCCACGTCAATCGTTGAATGCCGGCGCCGACTGGTCCGGTCAGTCGTCTCACGACCGTTTCTGAAGAATCAGTGATGGTGACGATGATCGCGGGCGCTTCTTCTTCCTCTTCCGCGCGTAGTTCCGCGCGTGTGGGCCAACCAACCGGCGCGCCTTTTCTATCAGCATCGCGTTCGGCTTCCTGACGCTTCTCTTTCTTCGTCTTGATCGCTTCTTTTAGATACCACGTGACGGTGGCGCCATAAGGCGGATTGTCCGCGGTAAAGAAACGCTCTCCCTGAAAACTCTTGCCACGACCACCGAGCGGTTGCGACTGAATAAACATCAGCGCGTCCTTCACCGGAAACACGGTGGCGTCCTGACGCAGCATTTCGGGTTTGATCGAACGCAGCGGCGTGTAGTTGTCGAGAATGTAAATGCCGCGGCCAAAAGTGCCGACTACCAGATCGTTCTCACGTTTCTGAATATTCAGATCACGCACGGCGATCGTCGGCATGCCGCCTTTGAGCTGCGTCCACTTCTGCCCGCCGTCGATCGAAAAGTACAGGCCAAACTCCGTGCCGGTAAAAAGCAGATTCGGATTGACGTGATCTTCCGCGATGGACCACACCGGTCCATTCTTTGGCAGGTTCGCGCTCAACGAGGTCCACGTTCGTCCCGCGTCAGTTGTTTTCAGAAGGTACGGCTTGAAATCGTTGTTCTGGTGATTCTCGAAAGCCACGTATGCGGTGTTTGCATCGTGATTCGACGTGATGATGCGGCTCACATACGACAGTTCCGGGATGCCGGAGATTTTGTCGACTTTGCGCCAGTTTTTGCCGCCATCTTCCGTGATCTGCAACAAACCATCGTCCGTACCGACGTAAATCAGACCTTCTTTCTTCTGCGACTCGGCAACCGCCGAAGCATTCCCGAAAAGCGCTGTCGAAGCATTTTTCGCAACTGCGTCGATGCCCCAAACCTTACCCATCACCGGCAATTTGTCGCGGTCGAGATCACGCGAGAGTTGACCACTGATCACGACCCACGTATCGCCGCGATCGTCGCTGCGATAGAGTCGATCGGAAGCGATGTAGAGTCGCGTGTGCAGGTGCGGACTGATGATGAAAGGCGTGTCCCAGTTCCAACGTGGCGGATCGTCTTCGCGTCCGGGTTGTGGCTGAATGCCGATTCGTTCGCCCGTGCGCTTGTCAAAGCGAACAATCACGCCGTGCTGAAGCGACGCGTAAACCGTATTTGGATCTTCCGGATCCACCTGAGAACGAAAACCGTCGCCGCCATTTGTAACGAACCAATCGCTGTTGACGATCCCGGAAGCACTACGCGTTCGTGATGGACCACCAAAACTGAAGTTGTCCTGCGTGCCGCCGTAAATATTGTAGAAAGGCTTCGCGTTGTCGGTGGTGATGTCGTAGAACTGCGGCACCGGCAGGTTCTGTTTGAAGTCCCAGTTCTGGCCGCGATCGTAACTCTCGTAGATGCCGCCGTCACAACCTACCAGATAATGATCCGTGTTCGCCGGATCGATCCAGATTTCGTGATTGTCGACGTGCTTGTTCTTCTCGCCGAGGCGTCGCAATGTGCGACCGCCATCGTCTGAAACCATCAGAAAAACGTTCATTATGTAAATGCGATCGACGTCTTTCGGATCGGCAACAATGCGCGCGTAGTACATCGCCGTTGTGTCGTATTCATTGCGCCGTTCCCAACTGCCGCCACGATCCGCCGAGCGAAAGATTCCGCCGCGTCGATCGGCAGCTTCCACCGTCGCGTAGATCACATTCGAATCGACCGGAGAGATTGCGAGACCGACTCGTCCGAGTTCGACAGTCGGCAAACCGGCTCGCAACTTGTTCCACGTCGCGCCCGCGTCTGTCGATTTGTAGATCGCGCTCTCCGGACCGCCATTGATGAGCGTCCACATATGACGGCGGCGTTGATATGAAGCGCAGTAGATCGTGTTTGGGTCGTTGGGATCGATGACGACATCGGTGACGCCCGTGTTCTCGCTGACGTTGAGGATGTTTTTCCACGTCTTACCGCCGTCAGTAGTTTTGAACAGCCCACGCTCGCCGCCCGGTCCCCACAACGGACCCTGCGACGCGATGTAGACGATGTTTGAATCTTTCGGATCGATCGCGATCCGGCCGATGTGCTCGGAGGTTCTGAGACCGACGTTTCTCCACGTTCTGCCACCGTCTTCCGATTTATAAACGCCGTTGCCGTACGAGACGCTGCGCTGGCTGTTATTCTCGCCCGTGCCTACCCAAACCGTGAGTGGATTCTTAGGATCGAGCGTGATGGCGCCGATCGAGTAAGAAGTTTCGTTATCGAAGATCGGCGTCCAGGTAATGCCCGCATTGATCGTCTTCCACACGCCACCTGACGCTACGGCGACGTAGTAACGCGCCGGATTTGTCGGATCGACTGCAAAGCCACTGACACGTCCCGAGGTAAATGCGGGACCAATCGAACGCAACCGGAGTCCATTGAATGTCGGCGTCGACATCGGATCGCGCGGTGTTGGAGATGCGTCGGGTGTCGGCGTTGGGCTCGCACTCGCAACCGGCGATGGCGACGGTGATGCAGGTGGACGCGGTGGTTCCTGAGCGACTACGCGAAGCGGCAGTAACACAAACAGCGAGATCACGGTCAGTGCGCACGAAGACAGTGTCATACGAATTCCTCTTGGCTGTAATGAGATGGAGCTTGTAGAGTCGGCGTCTAGATTACACGCCACAGATTACCACGGATTAAGCCGGCATATACCGACTAAGAAACGCCAGTGTGCGAGTCCAGGCATCAGCTGCGGCTGCCGCGTTATAGACTTCCGGTCGTGTGTCGTTGAAGAAGGCATGATCAGCGCCGGGATATATCTTAAAATTGATTGGCTTCCGGAATATCTTCAGGAAATGTTCCAGCTTCCGGACATCGTCGGGCGGAACACTGCTGTCATTTTCCGCAAAGTTTCCGAGCACGGGGGCATTTAGCTCTGTCAATTTATAAAAATTGACGTTCGGATGTATTCCATAGAACACGATGCAAGCGTCGATGTTCTTGTTCTTCATCGTTGTATAGAGAGCCAGCGCGCCACCCATGCAGAAGCCTATGACTCCGACCTTTCTGCTCGCCGACGTGCTCGTCACCGAATCCAGTGACTGTAGGTATTTAATGGCCGCGCCGACATCTTTTTCAGCCTGGTCGATGTTAAGCGCCATCATGAGCTTTCCGGCTTCATCGGGCGATTTCGTGGCTTTCCCGTGATACAAGTCCGGCGCGAGGGCGGTGAATCCCTCATTTGCAAACCTGTCGCAAACGTCTTTGATGTGATCAACCAATCCCCACCACTCCTGAAGTACGATCACGCCGGGCCCACTGCCGTGCCTTGAAATCGCAAGATATCCGTTGGTCGTTCCGCCGTTCAGTGGGAATTGAACCATCTCACCCATGATTGCTCTCCTCTGATTTTTTTCGATCCAATAACACACCGTCCCAGCGATTCATCACGTCGAGATGAATATCAAACTGATCTATCACGCGCATCGTGATGTGATTGATCATGTCGTCGAGATTCTGAGGATTGTTGTAGAACGCCGGCACCGGTGGCAAAATCACGACGCCCATACGCGCCAGCTTCAACATGTTTTCGAGATGGATTTCACTGAAGGGCGATTCGCGTACGACCAGCACCAGCTTACGCCGTTCTTTCAAAATCACATCGGCGGCGCGATGAATCAGATTGTCACCCAGTCCGTGCGCGATCGCGGCGAGCGTACGCATGCTGCAAGGCGCGATCACCATGCCCATCGTCACAAAAGACCCACTCGAGATCGGAGCTCCCTGTGCCCCGATGCCATAACTCTGCGTCGCGAGGCTCTGCACGTATGGCAATGAATGCGGAGTTTCATGAGCAAGTGTACGCGCCGCCCACTTGCTGACTACAAGATGCGTTTCAACTCCGGAACCATGCAGCATCTGCAATAGTCGCACCCCGAAGATGGTTCCTGTCGCCCCCGTAATACCGACGATAAGACGTGTTGGTTTCGCCTGATCCATTTGCCCTTCATTTTAGCCACAAAGCGGCACATAAAGAAAAGGCCGGACGTTATCAACGCCCGGCCTTCGCATCACAATCGTGTCTTAAACTCTACGCTTTTACTGTCAGGTACTTCTCGATCATCCTCGTGATCGATTCCTTACTGGTGGCGCCCACAACGCGTTCGACTTCCTTGCCATCGCGGAAGAGAATCAGTGTGGGGATGCCCTTGATACCGTATCGTTGTGCGGTCGACGGATTGTCATCCACGTTCAACTTCACCACGCTCGCGGTATCGCCGTAATGTTCCGCAACCGCTGCTACGGTCGGCGCCAGCATTCGGCAAGGGGCACACCATTCCGCCCAAAAATCGACCAACACCGGCTTGGCGGACGTCAGTACATCCTTCTCAAACGAGCTGTCGCTCACTTCATTCACATGTTCACTCATTATTGTCGCTCCTAATTTATCTCTAAACTTATTGCCCCTCGCCTTCGAGGAAATTCTTCAGCAGTCGCGCTCGCGACGGATGGCGCAGTTTGCGCAACGCTTTGGCTTCGATTTGTCGAATGCGCTCGCGCGTTACGTTAAAGTTCTGACCAACCTCCTCGAGGGTACGCTCGTGACCACCATTGTCGAGACCAAACCGCAGACGAATCACACGCTCTTCACGCGGACTCAGCGTCTGCAATACATCACCGGCGATTTCGCGCAGATTCGAAGTGATAACACGGGCCGCCGGGCTCTCGCTCGACTTGTCTTCAATCAAGTCGCCCAGTTGCGAATCACCGTTTTCACCAATCGGCGTCTCCAGCGAAATCGGATCCTGCATCAACTTGCGCGCTTTACGAACCTTGTCGACTGAAGTATCCATCTTCTTCGCGATCTCTTCGGTCGTAGGTTCGCGGCCAAGCTCACGGACAAGTTCACGCGAAGTGTTCTTGAGCTTGTTGATGACTTCGATCATGTGCACCGGAATACGAATGGTGCGGGCCTGATCTGCAATCGCACGCGTGATAGCCTGACGAATCCACCAGGTGGCGTAGGTTGAAAACTTGTAACCACGCCGCCAGTCAAACTTGTCAACGCCCTTCATCAGACCGAGATTGCCTTCCTGAATCAGATCGAGGAACTGCAAACCACGGTTCTGATATTTCTTCGCGATCGAAACCACCAGACGCAGGTTAGCTTCGGTCAACTCATGCTTCGCCTGGGCCGTTTGCGCTTCACTGATCGCAATCATCTGATGCGAACGCTTGATTTCGAGCGGCGACAGATGATGCTCTATTTCGATCTCTTTCAATCGCTTGCGCGCAGTCGCAACGTTCTTTCGGTATTCCTTGGCTTTGTCGGCCTTCACGCCTTTGCGCTTCAGCTTTTCGTTGTTGCCCTCAATTTCACGTTCGAGAGTGCGCGTTTCCTTGTGCACTGCTCCGATCGCGGCGATCAACCGCTGGCGGGCAGCTTCTTTCAAGTGCAGACTGCGAATTTCCGTGGCAATTTCCAGACGCGTACGCGCCAGCTTGCGCCGGAAGCGCAGCAGTTTCCGGGAACGTTTGCCTCGTGACAATTTCAGTTCTTCTGCAAACTTCTCAAACTCTTTCAAGCCGCGCTTGTAGAGTTGTCGAATGTTGTTCAGTCCTTCGATGGTCCACTGCAAATACTCTTCACTGCGATCTTCGTGTTCCTCGGTTTCCATCTGATCCGAGAAAGCCACGACGTCGCGAATGTTGAGTGAACCCGCAGCCAGTTCATCACCGATTCGGAAGAGTTCGACTACGGCGATCGGCGAACGTGCAATTGCTTTTTCAGCGCGCTTCTGTCCGCGCTCGATGCGTTTCGCGATCGACACTTCCTGCTCGCGCGTCAGCAATGGCACTACGCCCATTTCGCGCATGTAGACGCGGATCGGATCCGACGTCTTATCCATTTCGCCGGCTGACAGGTCGAGCTCGACCTCTTCATTCATCCCTTCTTCTGACTCAACCGCAGACGAGGATTCCTCGATCAAAGGCTCCTCGATCTCGGTTTCACTACTGGTCGCTCGTTCGAGCGTTTGCAGTACTTCGTCGATATCTTCAATCGACACGGCATCGTCAGTCAGTTCCTCACTGAGATTGACGAACTCGCCTTTTACCGAATTCATGAGCTCGATACCGCTTTGATCTTTTTCAAGCCTGGACAAATTTATCTTCCTTTCTCGCGGTTCATTTACGCAATTCCGAGGACCCGTTCCCCCGGCTCTTTGCCGTTGCTCGCAATTGCGGCAAAGCTATCTCTTTCTCATCGAACGATTTTCGTTTCCCATTCTTGCTCAAAGTCCCTGAAGTCTTCGATGCCGTAGCGCTGCCACAGGGTTTCAATCGTCGCACGACGTCGTTGATCGTTATGTTTTCCAACACTCGCTCAACCGCAGAATCAACTTCCAACAACACATCTCCGAGAACAGTCTCAATATTTACGCCGACCGGACAGTCTCGACTGGGAGGCTGCCGGTGTAGCGAGAAAACCCCACCGTGTTCGAGTGCCTGATACACGTCCAGCAGGGTCGTTTTGGCGGGGTCATTTGTTAATCTGGAACCGCCGAGCGAACCGGTTTGAGACACAACCAGCCCCGCCTCGGCCAATTCCTTCAAAATGCGCCGGATCACGACCGGATTGGTGTTTACGCTTTCTGCAACCTGTTCGGATTTAAGGGGTTCTTCGCCTGACCAGGCCATCAAACTCAGCACATGAACCGCAACCGCAAACCTGCTATTCGTCGACATATCAAAACTGTTCGGGGAACTCGGGCCACCGTTTTTGTAACCATTATAGTTACAATTGCGATTTTGTCAACTCTAATACACGACAGGATTTATCCGTGTAATCCGTCGCTCAAGTCCGGTATTATCACGGGCATTCCATGAGCAGACCGAAGCCGAAAATCTCGAAATCACGGCTCGCTATCTACGCGGCAATCGCCGGGAATGTTTCGATTGCGGTGACAAAGTTCATCGCGGCCACGATCACGGGCAGTTCCGCGATGCTGTCGGAGGCGATCCATTCGGTAGTCGACACTGGAAACGGCGGGCTCGTGCTGCTCGGCGTTCGGAAAAGCCGAAAACCACCGGATTCTGAGCATCCGTTTGGTCACGGTCATGAGTTGTATTTCTGGACGTTGATTGTCGGAGTACTCGTCTTTGCCGTCGGCGGAGGGATGTCGACCTACGAAGGCATCGTGCACATTCTTCATCCGCGGTCTCCCGAGAATTTGACCTGGAGTTACTGGGTGCTTGGGTTGGCCGCAGTATTCGAGGGAACTACGTGGTTTTTCGGATGGAAAGCGTTTGGTGCGGAACGCGGGAACAGAGGTGTTTTCGAGGCGATTCACGAAACCAAGGATCCTACCAGTTTCACGGTGCTGCTCGAAGACTCGGCAGCTTTGCTGGGGCTTTTCTTCGCTTTTCTCGGAATCTTCCTCGGGCATCAGTTCGGAATGCCGTATCTCGACGGTGTGGCGTCTGTGATCATCGGGCTGCTGCTGTGTAGCGTGGCGGTGTTGATGGTTTACGAGAGCAAAGGGCTATTGATTGGCGAGGGACTCGATCATCAGTCTTTGAAATCGCTACGCGCCCTCGTAGCTGCCGATAAGGATGTCGAGCGTGTCCAACATCTTCACTCAATGTACCTCGGGCCGCATGAAGTTTTATTAACGATCGAACTGCGTTTCCGCAACGAGATTTCCGCGCGCGAAGTGCGACACGCAGTGCGACGGTTGCAGGAAGCAATCAAGTCACAGCAACCGGACGTGAAGCGCGTCTTCTTCGGCGCCGAGTCGTTCGCCGAGGATGGAGATATCTCACGCGGCCACGCCGCGGATTGAGACGGATTGGTTACGGATCGGTTCGTGGAGCTTACGCGGGAGCTTTGAGATCCTGGATGAGGTTGAAGAGGATATCCATGTCGATCGGTTTGGGGACGAGGGCGAGGTAGCCGGCGGCGAGGGCGCGCTCACGGTCTTCTTCGCTCGCGTATCCGGAAATTGCGATGGCTGGGACGTCGTTGAGTCCCGGAAGAATGCGCAACTGTTCGAGGAGTTGGTAGCCGTCGATCTCGGGCATGCCGATGTCAGAGACGATGATGTTCGGACGTTTGTCGACTGCACGCGTCAACGCTTCAGTGGCTGATTCCGCCGTACTAACATTCGCACCTTCCCTCCGGAAGATCGTACTCAACAACATCAACGTATCCGGCGAATCTTCCACGATCAGAACTTCGAGTCCTTCGAGCGAGTGGCGTTTCTGATCAACCGGTACGACGACCACGTGATCGTTCGCCACGAGGGCGAGATGAAACGTGAAAGTGGCTCCACGTCCGACTCCTTCAGACAGCGCTTCCAATCGCCCTCCATGCATCTTCGAGAGCGCATCTGCAATCGCAAGACCGAGTCCTAATCCGCCATGCCGTCTAGACGTCGAGCCATCTGCCTGACGAAATCGATCGAACACATGCGGTAAAAATTCCGGTTCGATGCCGACGCCGGTATCGATCACTTCGAGATACGCCTGTTTCCCACTGAGATTAGTTGCAATACGCACCTTGCCGCCGGGTTCCGTAAACTTGATCGCATTCGAAACCAGATTCCAGGCGATCTGCTGGAGACGAACAGGCTCGGCCATCACGATCAAACTCGCCGGCCACAGCGACACATTCAATTCGATGTTGCGGGCTGCCGCTGACGTACGCACCGTATCGACTGCTGCTTTCACGGCACTATTCAGATCTGTCGGCTTCGGTTCGAAATGAAGTTTTCCGGTGGCAATGCGCGAAGTATCGAGCAAGTCGTCGATCAATCTTGACTGCAGCCACGCGTTGCGCTCAATGGCGTCGAGTGCCTGCAGCACGCTTTTCTCATCGAGAGTTCCGCTACGAAGAAGTTTTATCCAGCCGACCACAGGGGTGAGCGGAGTGCGCAGTTCGTGTGAGAGAGTTGCGAGAAAAACGTCTTTGGCGCGATTCGCGTCCGCTAGCTCGGCGTTCAGGCGCGTAAGTTCAGCGGTGCGTTCCTGGATTCTCTGCTCCAAATCCAGGTTTAACTGACGCAGATCTGCGCGTGCCTTTTGTTCAGCAAGCATGAGCCGCCGGTGTTCGACACCCCGGCGAATCGTGTGCTTCATACTTTCGATGTCGCACGGTTTGACGAGATAGTCGTAAGCGCCTTCCTGGAGCGCAGCGATCGCGGATTCAACCGAAGCGAACCCTGTCAACACGACGGAAATCGTTAGTGGAGCTTGGCGGCGGATGCGGTTCAGTACGGAAAGACCGTCGCCTCCCTCCATGTGCAAGTCAGTGAGGACGAGGTCGTAATCCTGGTTGCTGAGTAATTCGATCGCTTCATCGCCACTCGAAGCCGTGTCAACAACATAGCCTTCGTTCTCGAAGATCGCAGCCGTGGTGATGCGCAGACTCTCTTCGTCGTCGACGACAAGCAGTCTGGGTTCCTTGAAACACCGGACAAAATTTCCGGGGTCATTCATCGGGGCCGATTGATCGAATGATTGACTCATTTTGTCGCCACTCTGGATTCGTTTACCCGGTCTTCAAGGATGGGCGATTCAACCTGAAGCACAATGCTGAAAACTGTTCCACGACCAATTTCACTACTTACTTCGATGCGGCCACCGTGCTGTCTGACGATGTCCTGCGTAACCCACAATCCTAACCCCGTACCTTTCTTGCCGGTTGAAAAGAACGGGTCGAAGATGCGCGCCAGATCGTCTTCAGCGATTCCGACTCCGCTATCGCTCAGTTGCACCACAATCGACGGCTGTAAAGCCTGCTCATAACGCGAGGTAGAAATCACGATTTCACCGTCGCCTTCGATTGCCTGCTGCGCGTTGATAATCAGGTTGAGAAAAACCTGACGCAACTGATCAGCGCGCGCCCTGACGCGCGGCAGGTGTTCGTCGAAATCACGCCGCACGCGAATCTTCAACTGCCGCATTTTCTTTTCCAGCAGGACGAGAGTCTCTTCGAGCACCTGATTCACATCAACCCAATCGACTTCACCCGGCCGGCGCGCAAACCCAAGCATCTGCCGGATGATGTGTGAAACTCTCTCGGTCTCTTTTCTTGCGATCTCGAGGAAACGCGAGTTCTTGTCGCCTTCAGCACTCACCTGCATCAGGTAAAGAGCGTTCTTGATCGCCTCGAGTGGATTGTTAACTTCATGCGCGATTGAAGCCGCAAGGCGTCCGACGGCTGCAAGTTTTTCTGATTCAAAAAGCTGTTGTTCAACGCGACGCCGTTCCAGCTCGCGGATCTCAGTCAGGTCATGAAGAATCGAGACGACCGCAGTTACCTGACCAGTCGCATCGAGAACTTCACGCGCAGTTATTTCCATCGGCAAGGATCGATTAGCTTCGGGATCGATCAGCTCGATCTCCGCCTGGCGTCCTGTTTCCGATGCTGAGGCGAGTGTTGAGATAAACGAGGTGAGTTTGACGGCATTTGTCCGCACCGCCGCTGCCGCTGACGACTTGAACGATTCGTTTTCCTGAAACAACAATTCCGCGCGCCGGTTGAAGAGGATAAAGTTACCGGCCGAATCACAGACCACAATCGGATGTCCGACGTTCTCAATAATCAAATCGAGTCGATCGCGCTCGCGACGTGACTCTGCTTCAGCCTGTTGCAGTTTGACGAAGTTGCGCGCGAGTTCTTCGTTGGCTTCACGCAGATCAGTAACGTCGCGGAAGATCGAAACGAGGCCGAGCGGTTCGCCGCGTGAATTCGCAGCCGGCGTGGAGATCACTTCGAAGTGGATGTCCGAACCTTCAATCGGATCGACGAGCGTGATGTCTCTTTGAATAACTTCAGACGAGGATACAGTGGCGCTCGAGAGATAGGCTGAAAACAGCAGATCGTTCATCTTCAACGCGCGTCGTTTGCCTTCGCCCGCGTTGGCAGAACCGCTGAACAATTCTTCAGCGCGGCGGTTTTGCAGCAGGATCTCGTTGTCGAGATCGGTGAGCACGATAGGATCGGCGACCGACTTCATGATCGATTCGATCCACTGTCGCTCGCGTTGAAGTTTGGTGACGGTGCTGACCAGTCGTTCCTGATGTGTCGCGAGGGAAGCAACAATGCCGATGCGTTCGGCAAAGCGCTTCATAAGCATTAACGATTCGGAATCGACTGCATCCTGATTAGCGCCAACGTAAAGCACACCGAGGCGCGCGCCGGGCTCAAACGCCCAATACGTGTTGGCCGCTCTGACGGCGCTGGGTTTTGAATTGACTTCAGCGACGCCGAAGAGTGGGATAGCGAGCACATCGGAGTGCCAATGCATGTTGGCAAAGAGACCGCGAGTAGAGCTGTCCTCTTCCATCGCAATCCACAGCGGTTGACCATCGTGGATTACGCGTACACACGCAGCACTCGAGTCGAGCGGCATCTCGACTCGCGTATCACCGTCGAAACCGATGGCAGCTCGAATCCGCAACTCGGCGTCTCTTTCATTGACGACGGCAATCGCTGACTGACGATGACCGAAATTGTTGGCGATGGCTTCGAGGGCGAGGAGCAGACGTTCGTGGAGCTTTGGAGTCGCCAGCATCTGCGTCGTCGTCTCGATGAAGACGTCGTATTGACGCAGGCGCGGGCTGGCCCGATCAGAATCCGAGAGGGACGGAACGTTGCGATAAGCTAATTCTGTGGGAAGCTCTCCCATAACCCTAGTTGATCACTGCCGATTGCCAATTCCGATCGCACAGCGGATCGACAACCGGCGACCGTTTTACTTCTTCTCTGTTTCCACAGTGACCCGACGGCGAGTTTCGGTTTCTACTACTTCACCTCCGGGAGTCAACGCTGGTCGGGATACTGCCGGTGTCAACCCTACCGCCTCAGCGTATTTCAAGTAAGTATCGATTGAGGCAACCACGACACGGGCTTCGATCGTTATCAAGTCAATACCTACGAGTGAGATTCGTACCCACGCGTCGATGACGATGCCCTTGTCGAGCACACGATCGAGGACGTCGATTAAACTGGTTCCGCCTGGTGCTCTTTCGACAGCCATTTGCTTCGGTTCCTTTTTATTAGTTTCGAAAAACGAGCATACTGCGCGAGGATTGACGGCGCGTTACTGCCCCTTTTTAAAAGCCTTTCTACTTCATATTGATTACAAATTGCGGCGCTTCGGCTTGCCTTTGCGCCCCGCACGACGACTATTTGCAATTTGATTCGGCTCGCGACTACTGGCAGCCACGTTAGCCGCGGCGAGCTTTCTGATTTCCGTTTCAAGTTCTGAAAGCCGTTCGCGCAGTTCGACGTTTTCAGCCTCTGCACGTTCCGCACGTGTCGTCAGGTTTGTATCGTAGCGCCACCAGTTCAAACCGATCTGCTCGGCTTTATCGATCGAGCAAACCAGCAGTCGGATTTGCAACGTGAGTAGTTCTACGTTCGCCAACGACACTTTTATGTCGCCCGCTATTACCAGTCCTTTGTCAAGAATACGGTCGAGTACATCAACCAGGCCTGGGGGACGGGCCGTAATCAGGGTAGACCGCTCGCTGGACACTTTCGCCCTCCAATATCAGGGGGCGGCTTTACTCAAAAAGCTTAGATGGCCGCCACCATCACAATGACTCTCTT
>DASSFI010000026.1:0-101446 GCA_035694465.1 Pyrinomonadaceae bacterium
CCATCCGTTCCCGCGACGCTTCGTCCCCTTCCATCGTCTGTCCCAGCGAATAAAAAATCGAGGTGTACAGGTTGCTACAAAGCTGCCCGAGATGAAGATGAGCCGGACTGCAAACCTGCGGATGAGTGTCTATGATGTAACGCAGCAAAGTTGATCCTGAACGTTCGCATGACAGAACGAATACAGGAGACACCGCTGGTAATTGATTTTCCTGGCTCATTTCTTAGCTGGTGCTGATGACGACAGACGACTTCGCAGAGGTCAGAATTTCCTGCTCCAATTTACCGTAGTTCAACTTCAGAATTCGGTCGGCGACGTGGAAATAACGATCATCGTGACTGATGACGACCACTGTCTTTCCTCTTGCCTTAAGCTCTGGCAAGAGCCGTAGGTAGAAAATTTCCTTGAAGAGTGGATCTTGATCCGCGGCCCACTCGTCGAAAACGTAAAAGGGACGATCCTCGAGATACGCGGTCAACAACGCCAGCCGCTTGCGTTGACCGTGCGAAAGGTCCGTGGTCGACAGTACTCCATCTATCACCTGCACTTTGCGATGGAGATGTAAACGGCGCAGGTACTGAAGAGCTTCCGCATCCAATGCGCCGGTATTTAATCCCAGCAAACTTTCAAATAGATAGAAGTCAGAAAAAATCGCGGAGAAAAGCTGTCGATATTCATCGCGAGTCTCGTCTGTGATCTTCTCCCCGTTCAGATGCACTGCGCCCTCGTCGGGTGCATACAATCCCGTGAGCAGTTTGGCGAGTGTTGTCTTGCCACTGCCATTGCCGCCGACGAGAAACACCAGTTCAGCGGGGCGAAAGCTCAGTGTCATGGGACCCAGCTTGAATCCGTCTCCATCTTCGCTGCGGTAAGAATGCGTCACACCCTGTAACTTTAGATTTTGATAGTCGCCGCCCGGCGAATTCACCTTCGTGGCAGGCTCAACGCTTTCGGCCGCCAGCGACAGTCCCATTGCTTCGATCTTCTGCAAGGCGATGTTGGCCCGACCCAGCATCGGCAGCGCATTCATGATCACCTCCAACGGCGGCATCAGGTACAGAATGACAAGGCTGTAACCGATCGTGGTGCTGTTCTCCGTCGTCGGCTGCAAAGCCGGCAACGCGAAGAGCAGTAATCCGACGAGGATGAATATCAACAGATGCCCAAAGCTGGCCGTAAGCGCGTAGACGGCGTCGCCCGCTGAGGCTTTTTGACGAAAAGAGAGCGCGGCGTCTTCGAGTTGATCGTGGAAGAACGCTTCGCGACGTGAGCGGTTAAGCTTGAGTTCCTTGTTACCGTCGATTAAGGCCCGGAAATGTTTCAGCAACGCGTCCAACTCAAGCCGGCCTGCGCCGAGATAACTCAAGGCACGCCTGAGAGGAATCTGATAACACAGCACTCCAAAAGCCAGAAAACCGAATACGCCAAGCAACGCCGGCCACGACAACCAACCGAGATAACCAAGACACGTGATGACCACTACGATGTGAACGCCGAGCATCGGCGCCGTAGTGAGAGCTACTGATATGACTGAGACATCGTCAGTGAGCGTCGCCAGCAGACGCGGCGCTCCCAGTTTTTCGAGATCATGAAGCGGCGCGCCGAGAATCCGCGCTGATAGCTCAAGACGTAGTTTGAAGGTGACTCGATGCGCGAGTTGGACCAGGAAGATCCATGAAGCGGTGCGGCTTACGAGCATCGCGAGGCATAACAGAGCAAACCCCCAGATGAGCGTGTCACGGGCCACGTTCGACTTGCTAAGCACAGAGTTGATGACGATCAGAAGCCCGGTGTTACTGATGCCTGCGACGATTCCAGACAACACCGCGAGGCTGACGGTACCGAGCGACGACCGCAGGAGAAAACGGACGAGTTTCATGACTAATTAGAACTTGCAGTTCGACTGGGCGGGAGAAATGACGCTACACAGTTGACCATCCACCGACCGCTTCAGTCAACCGAAATCCACAGATTACACAGATTCTATTAATCAATCTGTGTAATCTGTGGATAAGCAAACAATTCGACGAACGGGTAACGCAAAGATTCGAGCGTGTGATCCGGGTGATAAACAGCGCCGCCACCTTTCGGCAAACCAATGGCCGGCTTACGGCTGCCTGACAATTGCAAGAGCTCCACGGTCGTCTTCCAGTTATCGGCTTCCTCGTGAGCACCGATTACGAAGGGTGCGAGGGCAAAGGTTTCGATGAGTGAGCCATCAGCGGCACGACAACACAAGCCCAGTTGCACAGCGCCGGCAGAAATTCCAATCAAAGACGCTCCCTCAGAGTATCTTCTAACAATGTGCTTATCTAATCCGTTGGCAAGGAAGACTCGCCACCCTGCTTCAGGGTCACCGCCCGCAAGCAATATAACGTCGGCGTCGTTGAGAAACGCGAGATCCGCTCCGGAGAAACGGGAAGGAATCATGCGGCAGTTGTATATCCCGGCTCCTTCCATCGCAGCTACGAATATCGCGTAGAAGTCCGGGTGGTCGCCGTTCGAGGCGCCTACATATGCAGCTTTCAGTTGATTTCGTTTCGACTCTTTGACTACTCGGTCCAAAAGAAGTTGTCCGTTCGCACGGTAAAAAAGGAGCTCACTATCGGCAAGTAGAAAGATCGATTTCAATGGAGTGGTCTCGGTAGATGATGTGGAGCTCATCATAACGATCGACTTGAGGTTGAATTTACTTCAGGCCGTTAGATCTTTCCGCAGTTGAGTGGCGGGAGTATAGCAAATGCACGAAAGTGGAATCATGCAGTGATGATCGTTCTACCTCTTTGTCTCCGCGTAAAGCAGCTATTGAATAATTATAGTGCAGAGCCAATTGCTATGATTTGGCTCACTCAATGTATAAGTGCCTGCCGTTAAATCCAGGGTTTCATTCCAGTCACCTGCTGCTCCTGACACATGGAGTTCTTTCACCTGAGTCCCGTCAGCGCGGTTTAGTCGAAACACCAACTCACTCACGCCACTGCGGTTATCAATCGAGAGAAGAAACCGATGAGCCGGGGGCCGCACTTCCACGGGATTAAATCCCTCAGAGGTTAAAATCAGTGATACTTCAGGTGGATCCTGATCCAACTGTGCTCGTGCCTCCCCGTGTGCAATTGAAGCCACTTGCGCGATGGCTCCGGTGAAAATCATTAACGCGAGACAGCAAACCAAACCACGCGCTTGTCGTGAAATCATCTTCTCTCCTTCATTTTATGGAAGCGCTTCAACATTAAAAAAGAATCGGAAGCTCCCGCTTTGCTGAACCCCGAGCACAAACTGCACGTTGATACTCTGCCCCGGAGCAAGAGGTTGCGATAACGAAACAACACCGAGGTTCAAACTGGAGTTCAGCCCACCTCCGTTAGCTTGATTTGGTGGCGTCTCAACCGTCGTGCCGCGGACGAGTACCGATTGTCCACCGGTGACTGTCACCATCGAGTCAGTGGAACTGAGCACCCTCATATCCGATTGTGCTCCTCCAGCGACATAGCCTGGTGTGTTGAGGGTTGTAATATCGATAATGCGGAACCGCAGTTTGGTGATGTTCGTGCCAGTGTTGTTGGTGACTGTGCGCCTCATCGTCAAAGTTCCGAAAGCTGCATTTGGTCCCACGGCTGCGGTATCACGCACACGATTTGGCGCCACGGTGGCGGCCACCGCAGGATCGATAACCACTACTGGAAGCGTCGCGTTTCGTTGTATCGGACTGAAGCGATTTTCCGGTCCCGGCGGTCCCAGGATCGCCACCAGGCTTCCATAAACTCCGCCGTTAGTCGCAACGAAGTAGAAGTCAGCCGCATTGTCGCCGCTGTCCTGCGATACACCGGAATTTAGCTTACGGAGGAAGCCGTACTCACCTACATTAGCTCCCACCAGAGAGAGCCCACTGCCTTCACGGTAAAGGCTATTCGATGTCGTAAAGCCCACGGCATCAAATCTATTCCCAGTAGTAAAGTTCGCGGGGTAAGCAGTGTTGAAAAGACCGAGGCCGCTGTTTTCAGTAATGTCAGAACTGTAGGTGAGATCTCCTGCGGCATACCCGGCGAGACTGTATCCTGGTCCAACCGCGAGATAATGACTTCTCGCCGGAACAACTGTTCCGGACGGCAACACAAACTTTGTGATTCCGTCTGATGAAACAACGGCCCACCCGCTCGAGCCATCAGCAGTGCAAACCGTAATGTTCTGGTCACTATTGTTGTAGAGCTCGATGTACTCATCCTGTGAGCCATTTGGACCACGCAAGCGGAACTCGCTGATAATCAGACCTGCCGTTGGCGTACACACAGGCGGCGGCGGTGTGGCACTGGCGATGAACTGAAAGTCATTGTAAATAGCAGCTCCCGGGTTGGCGTTACCCGTCCCAAAAGCACCGGCAATGAGTTTGAATTTGACCGCGGTCAGGGAGAATCCTGCGGCAGAAGTCTTGCGAGTGGTCCAGGTGATCGCGTCCGGGCTGGTTTCAAAATTCACCGAATTTGATGTCAGCTCGTGGCGTAGTCGCCAGTAATGATGGGCCACCGGATCGTACGGAATGATCAACTGGTCATTAACTCCATTGACCATCGAACGTAATACCGTACTCCCCGCGCCAGTGTGAAGCATCAAGTAGTTGTTTGCGTCCTTCTCGATCACCAGATGGTCCTCAACCCAGCCCGCCTGGCTAACCGCCTGCATCTGTTCGACCTGTACGGCGCCGCCGCGAATGTCGAAGGAGGCGTTCGACACAATGCCGTTATAAGTCATCGTGCTCGCCGGCAAAGTGATGCGCAACAGTTGTCCCTGCTCACTCACAACTGCGGGTGACTGTGGTGTTAGAAGAGACCATTTGGTGGTATTCAACGAATTGTCATTGAAATCGTCGAAAAACGATGGCGTGGTAATCGCGAGTGTTGGCGAGTTGGAAATCGCCGCTCGATTGTCAGTCGCCTGCGCGCTAAGTACGTACGCGCCGGGCGCGAGATTATTCAAGGTTATCGAATAGGGAGCGGTGGTGTCAGTGCCTACGAGAGTTGAGCCCTGATAGAAGTCCACCTTCGCGATCGTGCCGTCGGGATCGCTGGCGCTGGCATTGATCACCGCGTTTGAGAATGGGGTTAGCATCGCCTGATTCGCCGGGCTGGTGATGTTAACGTTAGGCGCGCTGTTCACGATGAACGTGACCGGGCTCGACGTGGTTACGGCTGAGTGGCCATCCGTGACTCTGGCCGTGATGGTGTATGTGCCATACGGAATGTTGGTCCAGTTGTAGGTGTAAGGGAATGTAGTGGACGTTCCGATTAGAGTCGAGCCCTGATAGAAATCGACTTTAGTGATAGTGCTATCCGTGTCGGAAACGTTCGCCACGAGAAATGCCGTACCGGGCGCGGCCACCAACTCGTTATTTGTGGGAGAGGTCAAGTCAACTGTGGGAGCATTGTTGACAATAAGTGCTACCGGTGCTGAATCAGATATCAGTCCTACGTTATCGGTAACCCTGGCCGTGACAACGTATGAACCGGCTGAAATATTGTTCCATACGAACGCATAGGGAGCCGCAAGGTCTTCGCCTAACTTCGCGTTGCCATTGAAGAACTCTACCCTGGCCACCGAGCCGTCCGAATCAGAAGCGTTAGCCTGAAGAGTGACACTGCCCGGAGCTGTAACCGTAGCGCCACTTGCCGGACTCGTGAGAGCCACTGAAGGCGCAGCGCTCACTGTTACGTGAACTGCCGCCGAGGTAGTGGCTCGACCGGTTGCATCGGTAACTACAGCAGTCAGTGTATGCGGTCCATTCGGAGCATTCTTCCAAACGAAGTTGTAGGGTGGAACTGTAGTCTCACCCAGTTTGAGGCCATCATAGAATTCAACCTTTGCCACGCTGCCATTTCCATTCATATCAAAGCCGTCCGCAGCTATCACCAGATCTTTCGAAACTATGGCAGCCTCACGAGGACCAACTATATTGACAATCGGATCAGCAGGGGTTCTCTCATTATCCTGGAAGTCTCCCCAAAGAAGGTCCGAGTCCCAAAAGTTTGCGGCAACTGAGTCACCAGCGGAATTAACTGCAAAGACTTTGAATCTCACTCCCGGCCGTTCAGCATTGAAATTACAATCCACGGGAAACGAGGTCGTATTCGGCGGGGCCGTAGCAAGGGTTACCCACGGGTTGTACTTAATGGTCTTTTCTATCCGGAAACCTGTTTCGTTCGACGAATTGTCCGACCATGTAATCCGGCAACTGTTGACATCCCAGGTTAGGAACGATGGCCGTGCCGGCACGATCGGATTGGATTGATAGACGTATGCAGAAATGCCGTCGTACGTCATTCCGGCGCCGTCGCTTTGATTGATCGTAAGAAAGTAATGCGAAGAGTTATCGTGGTAAAGATGGAGAGGAACTGTACCTACGGTTGAGTTATCAGGAAATACATGAAATGCAATCGGAATGTCGTCGAGTTTCCAGATATTAGGATCGACGCACGTCTTGCATCTTGAATAGAAGAACTCTCGCTTTTGTGGATTGGCCGCGTTCTTGAAGCGGTAAAACGGAACTGTACCCGCAGCCTGATTTGGATGGACATAAAACTTCACGCCGTCGCGCCGATCGACGTCGTTTAGCGCAATGTCCTTGAGTGAATAATAGTAACCAAAATCCTTATGGAAGAATTGCGATACTCCGATCGTCGCCGATAGTGTTACCGGCACTGGACCAGGGATCTCCGTCTTTCCGGAACGTCCCCATAGTATTTGGGCATTGTCCGTTTGTTTGTAGAAACCAAAAGCCATTCCGGTAACAGACCGGCCCTCCAACCCCAGGTAGCTGGCAGGGATTTCGAGTCTGACCCATTTTCCGGTTTCCGGAAGTCCTCCCATGTAGCGCCATCCTTCGGTGCCGGTCACTCCCAGTTCGATGTAATTGCTACCCCAAAATGCGCGGCGCCAGTTTGTTCCATCGTGCCACTGTATGAACAATTGATCCGGTTTGTTGCTCGGATCGAGGAAGACGTAGGTAAAGAGCTGATCGCCGGGATTGATCAGCAACGGAGATGCACCAGTGAAACTGTGATGTCGAATCTTTCCTACTCCGCTATCCGGTAACACCGACTGGTGACACAAGAAAGTATTTGAGCACGTGACCCAGTTCCAGATATCGTTAGTGACAGTGGTGATCGCGCCCGAAGGTAACGCACCCTTGACCCAATCTGAATCTTTCGCTCTCGGTATCGATATTTGTGGGACATAAAGGGTGGTAGTCTTTCCGGCTACATCCCAGGTTGCGCGTCCTCCGTCCGCTACGAACGACATACCGTCAAGATCGATATTGTTGAGGCCCAGGCTTAACGCCGGTACCTCAAGGCGTACCCATTCACCCGCTTGCGGCAATGCTCCCATGTAGAATCGGCTCGCCGTTCCGTTGACCCCTCGGTTGATTACATTCGCTCCCCAATACGCGCGATGTTCCCAACCTGTGGCATCCTTCCACTCGAGCATGATTTCGCGAGGCAGGTTGTTAGGATCGAGAAACACATAGGTGAAAAGCATGTCCACACCAAACACGTGAAGCTTGGCGGTGGCGCCATCGAAATAATGCGAATGGACGGTGGTCGCAGGAGCACTCACCTGAGAGAAGTTTCGAGATTGATGCGCCACGATGCCGGAGACCGGAGCCGGATTTGAATCCACCGAATACCAGTCAACGTCGCCACTGGCGTGTTTCACCGCACCGGCCGGCAGATCGTCATCAAACCAGATAACCTCACCCGGACGCGATGGCGCGGTGTTGACGCCGATGTTCACGGGCTGCGACGTCGAAGTAATTCCAAGATTATCGGTAGCGACCGCTGTCACTGAGTACTGTCCATCCGGAACGTTCCGCCAGGTGAAATTAAACCGGCTCGTAACAATGTCGGCTGCGGCGCCGATCAAGGTTCCGTTGGCGTAGAACTGAACTTTTGCGACCTGACCGTCGCTATCGTCAGCAGCTACGGTCAATCCGATAGTCGGATTACTGCTAAATCTCTGTCCTTCTGACGGTGTAACGATTGAAACCGTAGGCGCCGCGTTCACAGTAATCGTCCTTGAGGCTGAACGACTTTGTATTCCCGCGTTATCAGTCGCAATCGCAGCAATCGTATAGATATTGCTTTCGACGTTCTCCCACGTAAAAGTGTATGACCCGCCGGAGCCGGCGACGCCATGTCCCAGGTGCCGGCCGTTCGCAACGAACTCAACTTCAGCGATCGATCCACTTGGATGAGTTGCTTGCGCAGCGAGCTGAATAAACGCACCAGGCGAGATGGAAAGACCAGCAGCCGGGCTGGTCAAATTCACTGAGGCAGGACCATTCACAAAAACAGTGAGTGGCTCGGAAATATTCAAACGTCCAAGATTATCTTCGGCCACGGCGACATAGGTGTGGGTTCCGGCCGGCACATTATTATGAGTGAATACAAACTGCGAATTGCCGTTGTTAGTCGCATCACCAGCCAGCTCGTTATTGTCGCTGATACGCACTCGGCTGATCGTTCCATCGGGATCAGTTGCCACCGCATTGATAGTGACCTGAGCCGGAGCCGAAACGAGAATGCCATCCGCTGGCGCAGTTATTGACACAGTTGGAGGCTTGTTGGTGCCCGGTAAAACAAGAGTACTTTCGGACACTTGATTGTTATCAAGATTGTTATCGATCTGTTTCGCTTCGACAGTCATAGTGTCGAAGATCGACTTACCTTCAACGGGGTAGGCGCCGCCAAAACCTTCATGGGGCTTCACAACGAGGGTTACAGTTGCAGTCGCACCATTAGCCAAAGATCCAAGGCTGCCGTAAATTTTTCCTCCAGAGACTTTTGTCGTTCCCTGGGATGATTGAAATGAAACCAGATCCACAAACGACGAAACGTCGTTCATGAAGACGACATTGCTCGCGGCTTGTGGTCCATTGTTACGTATGGTGCTCGTGTAAGTCAGGGTGTTGCCGGCCATGATCGGATCTAAAGAATCCAGAGTCGTGACGCTCAGGTCCGCAACAGAGTTGTCGGGAGTAATAGTTTGCACCAGGTTCCCGATTACAAAGACTCCTAACGACTCGCTCTGAGCATTGAGAGTTTTGCTGGAAAAGTCCGGCGCGGGAGAGTCAGGTGAAAGGACCGTCTTGTCCACCCAAATTAGGTGATCGGGATCGAATGGATCGAAGTCCAGGTGAAAGAGGCGAAGCTTCGAGAAGACGGTTGAATCAGAAACAGAATTTGTCTCGAACTTGATCGTGTGCAGTCCGGTGGCGATGGCAGTGGTATCAACCCGATAGGCGGTGTTTCCCAGCGCCGCATAACCGGCAGGAAGCGAGGGTAAGGTCGACAACGAAAATGGTTCGAAGGATGTCGTACCGCTACTGAATACATCAGCAAAGGTGATTTCAGTTGGTCCATCCACAGAGCTTCCCGAAGAGTTAAATTCTTCAATCTGTTGCTGCGGGCCTGCGTTCTCCCACATATTGAACCAGGCTGGATTCCAAAAGAACGTGTCCTGATTTATGAAACTGTGGTAAGAAACCCATAAAACCGTATCCTTCCGATAGCGCCCGGCACCTTCTTTTGCGAGTTTCTCCTGATTCAACAGTTGACCGAAATCCTGCGGATCCTCTTCTCCCTGACGATAGGCAACAATGGCCGCGTCGAGCGACTGAGGACTATTAGGTGGCACGAGCGGCTGGCCTCTACCTGATGGCGGCCTAAATGGTTCTTCATCGACCTTCCAGGACCAGCGCCAGTGCATATGCACGCACTCAGGACATCCTGGCATTACTTTTGGGTTCCTGGGATCGGTGCCAGGTACGAGGTAGGGAGCAACAAAATTAAGATTGTTAGTCTGGTGAAAATTATCGACACTATTAAAATCCTTGTTTCCCAGGCCCTCTTTTACAATTCGAAAAAACTCCTCAACAACAACGGGGATTCGCTCCTTGATGAAGGGCGTTGTATTTGCGAGCAGTTGACCGGCCTGAAACCCATCTCGGTCGCGGGTAAAATGGACGGTGTTAGGCGTCTTATTCTGGGTGATTTCTTTTACTTGAAATTGCAGACGTTGCGGAATATTAAGTGAGCTGAGCGACTCTCCTGGCCCAGGCTGAAACTGATAGCTCACCGAAGGTCTAAATTTTGTACAAGTCGTGATGCTTTTGCTTGGCTCGCATGGTCCCTGGAGATGATGCTCATCGGGCATTCCAAAACCCATTTCGAAGAACTCATAAACCTGAGAAATTTTCAGACAAGACTTTGGGGCTCCGGGAATGTTGTCGATACCGTATTCCGCCTCTATCTTTAATTCCCTGGGTAACTCCGACACTTTTACACCCAGTAATCGGCTGAAAAGTTTTCCGTCTGGTCTACTACTCCCATTCGGCATTAGTTCGCCACGCTCCGGCTGATTCGGCGCACCGCTGGTTGTTATCTTGTAATAAGGAACGCTGAAACTATCCGCCATTCTCCTGCCATTCAGATAAACATCTGTTACCACCAGACCGTCGTCAGCCGTCAACTTATAGCTGACTTTCCAACCGAGATGAGTTGAGAGCGGCACGATCTCGCCTACAGCCGGAGGCTTCGTCGTATACTTCTGTTTATCTGCCTGCCAGTCACATCCAGGTTTCGCGATCGGCTTCGCAGACGCCTCATTCGAAGCCGCACTGATTCCTCCGGGACCCATCGCTGACACCACATACGTGTAGAGCACTTCAGTCGACAGTTCAGGATCATTGTCGTGATAAGTAGTTGTTCCCGCGGGCACGCTCCCGATCGTGACAAATCCCGGTATAGATTGATCGCCCACCATCGACAATTGATTATTGCCAGAACCAGCGGTAGCACTGCCATCGGCCCAACGTTGCACTGCATAGGAAGTAGCGCCGGGTGATGCGGTCCATTGCAAATCGATCGCCTGCTCATCCGGAAACGCTTTCAGGTTTCCTGGGACTGAAGGTGGTGTCGGGCTGGGACTCGGTGATACCGTCGGCGTCGGACTCGCAGCCGGCACGACAAAATCGAAATCATCGAAGCCGATACCAAAAGCGTCCACGACACTGTGAACTCGTACTCTGGTGACGTTGGCGAATGGCACCTGAATAAGCATCGGCTGAACGGAACCATTGCCGGAGATCTGTAGATTTTTCTGATTTAGAGTTCCGTTTTGATAGAAGTAATCGACTTTAGCAATTGGACCAACAAATGCGTTGAGTCCGGTTATATAGAAACTGAGGTTGTTTACCGGTTGGGTAAAGTCGGCAAAGAAGTCGGCCAGGTGATCCGGCGAAGACAGGATATACCTCGTAATACTGTTGGGAGGGCTCTTAAAGTCGTTGAGAAAAGTCCACACTCCAACGCTGCGCCCAGGCGAACTGAAGTGCACCTCCTGATAAAGCGTCTCTACATTGGTGTTGGCCGGAAGAGAATCAAAATTGAGGTGCATTTGTCTCCCGCTACTACTTTGAGGAGGTAATGGAGGGTCGACACTACTGCTCAAATTACTCGCCAAAGCAGCAGGGTTGGGAACAGAATGCGGTGGCGGTTGGCCAGGTGCAGAAGAAGAACCTGATGGTGAAAAGAGAAGCAGCGCCAGGCAAATCAATAAAACCGAGGCGGTTATTGCAGCACGAACATTGGTGAAGGCGACAGAGTGTGAGTGTACTGATTCAGTTGTCTCGGTGGGCACTTTTCTTCTCCCTGACTCTCGCCTGAGTAGGCGATACAGTTGAGCCGGTGCCACCGTTTGCGCTACGATGAGGTTTGCCTAGAACGCATCTTTGCGCATGAACAGTGGGCAGAGGCGTTAGTTCTGAGTAGCCCCGTTTCTACCTGCAAGTAGAAGCGGGGCGTTTTTATTGTTCACAAAGGAACGCTTGCGATTAACCCTGGGTAGTTAACCATTAATGACTTTTTGCGGTCTTTTCGATGCTTAGCGTGACGAGTTTTGAGGTCTCACTCACCCCCAGATCGTTGATCGCGACCGCCTTTAACGTATGGTTACCAGCGGGCACGTTTCTCCAGGTGAATCTGAATGTCTCGGTCGCGATATCCGAGGCGCTACCAATTAGGTGGTTATTGGCATAGAAATCTACGCGCCGAATCGAACCATTTTCTTGTTTGGCCCGAGCCGAAATGCTCACATTTGTTGAAGCAAAATTGTTCGCTGGTTGGATAGGCGCAATGATGGCGACTTCGGGCGGTCTACCGACGATGAACTTTACTGCCGTGGAAACTGTGGGAACATCGGATCCGTCGATGGCGATGGCCGCGATCGAGTAAGTTCCTCTTTGCAATCCCTTCCAGTTGAAGCTGTAAGTATTGGCGGCAGATAAACTGCCCTCTCCAAGCAATCGGCCATTGGCAAAGAATTGCACTCTATTGATGACACCAGAAGGATGAGTGGCGACAGCGGTGAGCGTCAGATCCGAACCCGGCGCGAACAATGCATTTGCCATGGGTGTCTTGACGGTAACAGCAGACATACCATTGACGAAAATTCCCGTCTCCGCGGACAAATCGGATCTGCCCCCGTCATCGGTTGCAACGGCTAGAAAATAATGATTGCCATAGGAAACTTCATGAGCTGTTAACACGAAATTCTTCCCATCTACAGAAGTTCCTAATCCCAGCGATTTCGGTCCATCAAAAAACTCGACTTTACTTATTGAACCATCACTATCCACTGCCGCAGCTTGTAGAGTGATATCTGCCGGACCTGTAAACAACGCCTCATTCCTGGGACTGCGCAGCGTTACCGTCGGAGGCTGATTAGGGTCAGGGAAAACGGTAACTGTGTCGGAGGCTTCATTGTTTTGTATAGCTGGATCTTTTTCCTGAGCGGACGCGCTGGCGTCATGAATTATCTGCACACCTTCTGTCGGGAAGCTGCCCCTCCCTTCCTCCGCTTTGAGTTTCACGGCCACGGTGACCGACTCTCCCGCTCTTAATGAACCCAGCTTACAAACTATGTGACCACCTCTCGTTTTGCACTTCCCCTGACTTGGTTCTGCAGATACCAGTCCTGCCTGGCCCGAGAGACCATCGAACAATCCCACATCAGTCGCATTGTCCGGGCCCTGATTGAACACTTTGATTGTGTAGTTAATGAGAGTCGGCGCGGTGATACGGTCGGCAAGATTACTGCTGGTTACGACAAGGTCAGCCGTGGTCCTGCTGCGAGAAACCGCTTCAGCTTGTTTTGCGATTACGTAAACACCAAGTGTTTCGCTTTCTCCGCAAATAGTTTTCGTTGAAAAACTCGGAGACGTGGCAGGAGAATTCAGTACCGTCACATCGACCCAAACTAATCCGTCCGGATCGTATGGATCACTGTCAACGTGGAGGATCCGTAATTTCTTAAAGGCCTCCTCCTCAGTTACTGACGAGACCGTAAAACGTATTGTATGCGGTCCGGAAACGACTGCCGTGGTGGTTATTCGAAACGCTTTGTTATTTAGTGACGCGTATGCTGCAGGTAACGAGGGGAGAGTGGCAAAGCCAACCGGTTCAATCTTGAGATCGCCTTTCTGAAAGACGTCACCATAGGTAACGTTTACAGGACCATCCTGGTCGTTTCTCAAAAAGCCCGTCGTAACTCCGCGACCAAATGCAGAAAGCGCATCATCAACATTCTGTTCCGAGCTGGCGGCGACCGCTCCGCTGCACAAAAGGAGGACCACAATTAGGGTATTGAGAATGATCTTCGCTCTGTAGTGAGTGTCGGCGATCTTATTCACATTCCGCCCCCGATCGGATTGAGTTATAAGGGCTTGTGATTGTACCTTCCAAATCGTGAGAACCTCTGGTCAAGGAGAATGGGAGTACGAGGTCCCAAGGGTACTACCATCAGATTCGAATTACTGTCAAGCACAAAATCGGTCGCGCGGGCTAAAAGAATTCGTTTTGTGAGATACCTGACAATAATTCGTTAAGAATACTTAAGGCGACACTTCTTTGGCCGCATCATGTATATTCATCGCGCCTTCCCTCCAGTATCTACTGTCTCATGCTCGCTAGTGCGTATATTCATGGCGCAACCTCTCATAACAAGGAGAATGATAAGAGTGGACCAAGGCTGGCTGGATAGGAGGCATTCGCCTCTGTCGAGTTAGAAACAGGAGTTGAAAGTTTGAGACGTGACGAGTGAGTGGAACCCCATCCATTTGACCCTCCCAACGATGAAGCAAGGGATTTCCGCTATCGGGTCAAACGAATAACGACTGGCAAAGTTCCATCTAGAGATCACCTGCGATGACCCACGCATTCCTATTTATCAATCGCCCATCCATCAGCTAATAGCCGCACCGTGGCGCACGCTGGTCCACCGTCACCAGCCTGTCCAGCAATCTTGGCCTCGAGGCGTTTGGACGGTTGAGAGAGTACGCAATCGACCAGATCCCAACCAATATCCTTCAGCCCAACCTTTGCGCGTCTGGTCCAACGGGAGGCTACCTGGCCCGCTAACGTTCCCGAATTCACATACACAAAACGTCCGCCTCGCGGTCCCTGAACATATGGACCAAGAAAGTTAGGCATTTCATCCGCTCGATCCCCAATGCGCACGCTAAACTCGAACGATAAAGGTTCCCCATTCGACAGCGATTGCGTTTCGAGCTCAGCTTTCCCTCGCTGGACCGCAAACAGAACTCCGATGGGAGGATCGACGACGATGATACGTAGCGGTAAGTATGTTTCGGTTTTAGGCATGAGTGCGCGACGTCAAAGCATTAGCTCAAAATAAACCAGCGGCACACCTCGGTAAGATTTCCTGCCAACCTCAGTGAACCCGCACTTGGCGTAGAACGGTCCCGCACCAGCATCGCTGTCATAGGCATCCAGCCTGATCGCTTCGCTGGGCCACGCTCGAGCTACCGCCGTTGCTTCTTCAATCAACTGGCGGCCAATACCTCGACGCTGTCGATCCGGTGACACTGCCATATCGAGCAGATGAAGAGGCCGACCTACGATCTTGAAATAAGACAAATCGATAGCCCAGGGTTTCTTTGTTTGTAAACTCAAGGTTCCAATGACCTCCCCGTCGTCACACGCCACCAATACTCGCGATGTCTTGATGCTGCGCAGCACACTCTTCTCAGTTGCGCACGAAGACCAGTGACCTTTTCCGAATTGACGAGTCAGGTCTTCGGCAACGGAAGTTCGAAGGGCCGCAATTGCCGGCGCATCCGCCTCGGTAGCTGTGGTGATCTTCATATTTTCTTACGGTGAAATCTCGAGTATGGGCGCGTTGCTACTTAACACTCCACGAAGCGTGAGAGTCAACGACAAGTTCCCTGGCGGCAAACTGTCGGGTAACTGGACAATGACGTAAGAAGCATTCAGACCCTGCACTCCTGAAACCGTCCCCACACTTTCGACTGTTAGCAGGTTTCCATTCGCGCGCACTGAAAGTATTCCAGCGTCCGGTTGGCTCAATCCCAGATTGGAAGTGAAGAACATTACTCGCGTGTGATCATCGGTGCTGAAGTTGTGAGTGTTAAGAACGGGAAATGGACCACGTACCCGCGTGACAGCTTCAATTGCCGCAGCTTTATTTGTAGTTCCCTCTTCGATCAGAATTGTTGGCGGCGGTGACGCCGGTCCAGAACAAAGCACAACGCTTACTTCGCTATCGCCCTGACTGATGGCAAGATCAAGCTTGCCATCACTATTAAAGTCGCCCGTCACCAGCCTCCTTGAGGACGACGTCGTCTGGTAGAAAACAAGGGGCGAGAAGGTACCGTCTCCATTTCCACTCAGGAAACCGAAACCGCCGGACTCACCGGCGACGACCAGATCACGCTTGCCGTCGCCGTCAAAATCGTGGCTGATAATATCGGCCGGAGCCATGGGAGTAGAGGTCTTGATGCCAGTTTGAAACGTGCCGTCACCGCGACCTAAAAGAACTGTTATCACATTCGGAAGTCGCGAGGCTACGGCAACGTCAAGCTTACCGTCGCCATTCAAATCGGCCAACGTAGCCTTGACGACCTCATTAGACGCAGGGTAACTCACCGGATCATCAAACGTACCGTCACCGTGGCCGATAAGCGCAAGCGCATTGCCTGGAAAACCAAGCATTACCAGATCAGGTTTGCCATCACCATTGAGATCGCCAGGCAAAACGGAAAACACGGCCGTCGCAATGGATCTGTTGATAGCAGTCTGAAAGGTGCCATTGCCATTTCCTAACAGGATGCCCAGCATGTTGGGAGCGCCAAGGACTGCAAGATCGATCTTTCCATCGTTGTTAAAGTCGCTTACGCTCAATTTTGAAGCCTGAAATCCAAGCGGATAATTTACTCGAGTTTTCAATGTGCCATCGCCGTTGCCAATGAAAAGACTAACGTCCGCGCCGAAACTATTTGCAGCAGCCACATCCGCTTTTCCATCGCCGTCAAAATCTGCAATGACCACATCCGCAGGGTTCGAGTCTGCAAGATAGGCGACCTCTGGCTGGAGCGTACCGTTCCCATTTCCAAGCAGCACATGGATGTTAGTGCCAGTGGTAGTTGCAACCACAACGTCCTGCTTGCCGTCTCCATTCAAATCGCCGGAAGCAATCCCGAGGGGATTCAAATTGCCGGTACCAAATGCCAGACGCATGGCGGGAAAGTTGGCGGTGACGTTCGACGATAAGGCAGTAAAGCTCTGGCTCGTTGGTGGGAGCAACTTAAAATTCGTGAATAGGCGGTTCGCAAGGTGGGCGGTGACGGTGTAATCGCCGTCCACTGGTAGTCCTGAAAAGCTGTAACCCTGAAAGTTTGTTACGGTGGTTCCAGTCCTCGTTCCGGTTAACTCAAGGGTAAACCCGTCGACGTTGGAACCATTACTGAGTACTCCACCACTAATCGTAAAAGTCGCAACTCTACCGGTGAAATTGAACACACGATTACTCGACAGGTTATTAAACGTGGCCACGGGTGGGCTGAACATGAATTTCGCCTTCGAGGGAGTCACAGTATAGTTGCCTCCGCCCGGCAAATTCATAAACGAATAGCTGCCAAAAATATCGGTAACGATTGTGCCGGTCATTGATCCGGACAGGGTAACGGTCACTCCGTTCATGCCGTTGCCCGAAATGTCCTTAACAGTTCCCGAGATCGAGTAGTTGTTGAGTGTGCCGGTGAAGTTAGCGGTGACGTTCGAGCTCAGGTTGTTGAAGGTTTGATTGGGTGGCACGAAAGTATAATTCGCTTTCGAGGGCGTAACTGTGTACGTTTGGCCGGCAGTCAGATCGTTAAACGCAAAGGTGCCTGTCGCATCCGTCGTGATGATGACGGGCGTTCCACCGGTGAGCACAATTCTCACACCAGAAAGTGGAAGGTTGAATTCTTTGACGGTGCCGCTGATGCTGTGTGGTCCGGTTTGATTTATGAAGACGGCAACCGAAGTCTGAGTTACAGCTGAGACGATATCCGGTTTGGTGTCGCCGTTGAGATCGAGAACGGTTGCGAAGAAACCGCCACCCAGGAAGTTTACGGTTTTTTGAAACGTTCCATCCCCGTTTCCCTTGAGGACGCTCAATCCACCTCCATTCGCCGCTATCACCAGATCAGTTTTCCCGTCGCTATTGAGATCTGCGGTTGTCATTTCGTAAGGAAAACCTGCGGAGGGGTAGTTAACAGGCGCCGCAAAAGTGCCGTCTCCGTTTCCGATTAGGATACTGACACTGTCGATTTGATTCGCAGTAGCGAGATCGAGCTTGCTGTCACCATTAAAATCGCCTTTGACAATAGAGAAAGGACTGGGCGCGCTCGCGTACTCAACCGGGGGAAAGAATGTTCCGTCACCTTTCCCTAACATGATGCTGACAACTCCATTAACTCCAAACCCATAGCTACTGACGGCCAAATCGACTTTGCCATCGGTATTGAAGTCGCCAACGGCAACTGAGGTCGCAAAATTACTATTGCCATAAGCTACCGGCGGTTTCAGAGTACCGTCGCCATTTCCTAAAAGGACTGAGGCGCCGCTGCCGTTGATGACTACGATGTCGGGCTTAGTATCGTTATTGAAATCGCTGGCGCGAATTGAACCAGGTTGTCCCAGGCCCCCAAACAAATAATCGACGCGGGTTTGAAAGGTGCCGTTGCCATTTCCAAGTAGAACGCTAACGCTCTCGGTAAGACTGAAAGAAGTTTGGGCGACGATATCGAGCTTGCCATCGCTGTTCAGGTCGGTGATGACAACTCCATCTGCGGGCTGTCCGACGTCGTAATCCGTTTTGGTTCCAAAGGTTCCGTCTCCGTTACCCAGCAGGACGCTGACATTACTGGTGCTGTTATTTGCGACGACGAGATCCGGTTTCCCGTCACCATTGAAATCTCCGAGCGCGCCATCATCGGGGTTACTACCCACCGCGTAGCTCACCGGAGCAGCAAACGATTGCGCAAACACGGGTGCCGCTTCGATAAGTGCGATCAAAGCAGTGACGAAAAAGACGGTGAAAAGCTTAGTGTGAGTACTGGCAAACTTCGTTTTCAATTGCGAACCTCTGGGCTTTTTATTACTGAATCTACTCGGGGAGTGGGCCTGAAATTTGTTCGATCATCAACGGGCTAGTTGAGTAAGAGACGGAGTTTAGCGCGTTTGACTTTGGATGTAAATTCACAACTTTCCACAGATTACGCCGATTGATTAATAGAGTCGGCGTAATCTGTGGATGAGTTGCATTTGGATAATTTTTATTGCACTGGAGCAGTATAATCCTCTGAAGAACAAAGGAGCGGCTGGTCCATTTCTTCATCGCAGCCCGGAGCGCTCCGCTTTGGTCCATCACTTGCCCACTGCTTGGTCGATTGGAAAAAACAATGACTCCAGATCAGAACATGAGCACTAAGTTTCGGGCGGCGTTAAGGAACGAAATAGCGCTCTGGATTCAAAAAGGCATCGTTACCGACGAAACCGCCAAGCAGCTCTCGAGCGCATACGAACTCGACAATCTCAAGCACGAGTCAACGCACTTGTTGTTGTCAGTCATCTTCACGATAGGTGGTCTATTACTCAGCGGCGGCCTGATTAGTTTTGTGGCTGCAAATTGGGAAGTTATTCCAACACCCATGAAACTGGTGCTGCTGTTCTCCGCGCTCATTGGTCTGCACACGATTGGCTTCTGGCTCTGGTACGCAAAAAACTGGACGCGACTAGGTCACGCTTTGATCTTCTGCGGCTGTTTGGTGTTTGGCGCAAACATCGGTTTGCTGGCGCAGATCTTTCACATTAGCAGCAACTGGTACGGAGGCTTTATCGCCTGGGCCGTTGGTTCGCTAGTGATGGCCTGGGCTTTCCGTAGCTGGATCATTGGTGTACTGGCCCTGGGCACTTCTTTCATTTGGTTTAACGGCTTTCAGAGTGACTACAACCAGGCAGCATTAGCGTATCCGCTTATTCTGGCTATCGCTTTACTTCCCCTCGCATGGATAATTCGCTCGCGAGTGCTCTACGCCGGCACATTGCTTGGCATCATCCTGGCCGCTTGTGTTTTGGCCGGCTATCAAGGAAGCGGGAGACAACTGATGTTCACGATGGCTGCAGGCGGTATGTTGATGTGGAGCCTCGGTGAATTCCATCGCGCCTCGGGATTGCGGGTGCTATTCGCAAATGTCACCCGCACCTTAGGGTTGTGGTTATTGGCTGTGGCCGCTTACGTTTGGTCATTCCACGATTTCTGGGATGCATCGACATTCGGACCAATGCGGTCATTATGGGCCTTCTTATTTGTATCACTCGCAATCGGCTTCTCCGTGTTGATGTGGGGGAGAGCAACACAAACTCAGCAGTTACTTACAGCCGGAGTGTTGCTGGCCGGCGGCATCCTCTGTGCAAGTCCTTTACTGTCCGCGGCCGGCGCAAACGCTAATAATGCAGAGTTTCTCCTCACGATTACCACGAACCTGGCGGCTTTTATCCTCGCGGCAGTCATTGTCGGCGTTGGTTTGATTGAAGAACGTCGCCTCGCCTTTTGGTTGGGCTCTTTGTACCTGGTCCTGCTGATTCTGTCGCGCTTCCTGGAGTACGAGACTTCGTTGCTGCTGAAGTCCGCCGCGTTCGTTACCTGCGGCGTAATGGTCATCATGGCCGGAATAAGTTACGAAAAATATTTGCGTCGCAACGCTGAGGCAAAGGAGGGGAGTGCAGTATGAATAAACGCACCACTTTAGTTGCATTCATAGTTGCGGTGATCATCCAAATATTAATTCTGGTTGCTGTGCCCGCGCAAAAAGTCTTCACGAGGGCGACAGGGAAAACCGTGGTCCTCAAGGTCCAACCCGTCGATCCTTACAACATTCTGAGTGGTTACTATGCCACCCTCGGATTTGATATCAGCCGCGTCGAAGCCTTCCCGAATGCCCGCGGAATGTCTCAAGAGTTCTCAGATGGAACCTCGGTCTATGCAATAGTTGAAAAAGGCGACGATGGAACATGGAAGCCGGTATCGCTCGAACGTGAACTACCAGCCAACCTGCCGGATAATCGCGCCGCCGTGCTCGGTCGAACCAGTCACCGCGGGATCAGCTACGGGATAGAAGAGTTCTATTTTCCTGAAGCACAACGCGATCGCATCACTCAGGACTTGAGGACGAACGCGGATAAAGCGCGTGTCGAAATAAAAGTTGATCGTAGTGGCCATGCCGCTCTCGAGCGATTAATAATCGACAACCGGGTTTATGAATAACCTGAAGCAAACCTCGGATATCATTCGGCTGTACGTAGTGGGTAATAGAGTCTTGCTGAACCCTTGCAGTGGTCCCAGAGGGACCATATGTTTATAGCCGCCACACCGCCAAGACCCGCGCGCTCCAGCGGAGCGCAATGTGTCTATGCGGCAACAACATTCGGCTCCGCTGGAGCCGCAATTCTTTTGGGGACGTGTGCTATAAACATTTGGTCCCTCCGGGACCATTGCTTCCCCACTACTCGGCTATAAATCTCTTGTCACAGTTCCATTTTGCCCCTTATACTCCCAACGCCTAACTGATTCATTGATTGCGAAGGGTACGGTTTTCTAGCCGGACCGGTTTCTCCACTTTATCTCTAAAACGATTTACTCATAAGGGGTCAGTCTCCCTCGCTCTTTATCAGCAGAGTCGTGGTCTGTCTGTAATCAAGAGTTCTAATCGAGGTTCATTGTATGGCCGACGCCAAGCCACCTTCGACAACCGATCTCTTACTGCTAATCTTTGGCCTGCAACTACTAAAAACTCCCGATGCCGCAGCGCAGTCAGGCGAAGAGTACTACCTCAATCCACCAAAGCTCACGGAAGATCGCACCCTGCGCGATTCCACGTGGGACGTGCTCTTTTTACTTAATCCGAGTTTGGCCTGGTCCAAGGTAAAGTTTCGCGACTGGCTGATCACCACCGTCTTCAGCAACATCACCGATCACAAGCACGACTTCAGAGCGATCTCAGAGCCGGTGATCTGTTCGATGGATCTGTTGGGTAAGGAGTTTGACCGCTACGGACCCGGCGTGACTGACGCTATCAAGAAAGCATTACTTGCGGACTCGGGCTTGGAACGGACGTTTTTCTCTACCCTCACGTTTGGCATCTCCAAACAAGTAACCGACGGCCAGGAAGTTTTTCTCTTTGGCGCCGGATTCAGACGCCGGGCGCAACTCTGGCTGAGCGACGAAGAAGCAATTCAGGTAGACGCCGAATTCTACGTACCGTTCTTCATCCTTCCCAACCACCAACACGATGCAAAAGTTTCGTCTTCATTCGTGCGATCAATCTGTGCCGGTATCTCGGTTACGAATACGAAGGGACAGGCGCTGGGCATGCATGACGGTAAAGAACTTACCGACATGCGTTTCAATTTTCGCATCCCGTTCAAGGTCGCCGGTGACAAAGATCTGCAAACCGACTTCGGCCAACCGGAAGTCAACATTCAACGGAAGATCAAAGACGGGCTCGATTGGGAGAAGTTTGAAGGTTGGAAGAAATTTCTCGAAGACTATTGCGAACGTAATGAGATTGGCGAACTGCTCAATTCACCGATGGGACCGTTGCTGGCAGAAAAAATCTCCGATGGCAGCGGTGTCACCGATCTCATTCTCAAACAATCGAAACGAGACGAGATCAAAGCGAACCTGCCGCAGTTCAAAAAAGATCTCGACGATACTCTTGATCTACTAAAAAACATTTGGGAATGGCAGCCACCTGACAAAGATGATCCCGAGCCTCACTCCGGCAGCCGCAAACTCGGCAGTTTACTTCAGTCACTCGGATTCATGAGCGGTAAACCCGCGGGTGACGGTGAGTTTGAGTATTCGTTCAAGCTCACATCGGATTTGACGGTTTGGAGTGTGCTGAACTGGCTGCTTGATGAACTCGACGGCTTTCCACTCTATGTCGGCGGTCTGGATTCAAAGAAAGACAAGTACAACCGCATTGCCGTTTCCCTCGCTTCACAATCGGACCTGGCCGATCGCACCAAGCATTATTTTGGTGTCGCCGGCCTCGCATACAACATCCTGCTCAATCCGGTTCCAAAAGAAGAGAACGCGCCTGAGAAGGACGACTCCGACCAACCGTCGATCGTTCTGAGTGACGATTATTTCAGCGACGACGACGACATCTTCATCGATACCGATGACGACGACGACGACGAGTCGCAAAGCGAGCCTGAGAACGAACAGAACAACCCGCCAGCCAAAGAGAAAAAAAGCACAGTCGACGTACTGCTTCAGCTCGGCAAGTGGTTTAGCAACGAGACGCTTGACGACAACTGGATGCTGCGTTTACTGCCAAAGACTGACGAACCCGGCAAACGCAATCTCCCACTACCCGGCATTCGCGTCCTGCCATTCAAGCGAGTCGAATCAGCAGATCACACGAAGGCAAATTTTTCCTGGACGTTCCTCGTCGATCTGCTCAGTTTGGGAATTGATATTCAGGGAACAACAAAAGACGGTCTCAAATTTTTACAAGGAGTGGCGGGCCATTTTGGACTGGGCGCCGTGGAAGTACGCCTGACCCTCAAGCTTTCGTTTGACGACATCAACACCAAGAAAAGCTTCTTCGATCACGTCGTGTTTGGTGTGGGCGTCAAACTCAAGGACATGCGTTTGTCCTTAGGACCGAAGGAGGAAAAAGAAGAGAAAGGCACAGGCGACGAAATCATTGCCGGGATTCAGAAATCACTCGGCGATGACTGGGCCGTCATACCAGACGTCGAACCGAAAAAGAGAACTGTAAATACGCGACTAAGCGCGAAGAAGAAAGATAAGTTCTCGATCTCGATCGGCTATCTGAGTCCACTGAAAGACGGCGGCAACAGCACTCTCGACATTCAGCTTTACGACGAAAAAGGTAACCGCGGTAAGATGGTGTTGATTCCGATTGACCGCGGCGGCGAACCTGTTTACCTGAAACAAATCGGAATCGCGTTGAAGGGTGTCGAGAATGTCGAAATACGTAACGGCCTGCCTGACAGTGCACAACTCACCGTGTCGCTTACGGGCGGCATTCGTTTGCCTGTTTTCGAGTTGGGCTTTATCGGCGCGAAGTTAACTTTCCAACTTAACAATCCAACGATTTTCGAGTTCGGGCTCGATGGCCTCGACGTCTCGCTGAAAATTGGACCAGTGATCATCTCGGGCAGTTTCATGAAGGTTGGCATCGAGTATGCCGGCAGTCTCACGGTAAGTATTCCCAAAGGTTCGTTTTCGGCGATGGGCTTTTACGGCAGTCTTTTGCTCCTTGACTTTGCCAGCGAGACTGACACCATCACAAAGTTGAATCTGGGAACGATCCCGGCCAATCTCAGCACGAAGCTACTCAAAGAAAAGATCACACCCGTAACTAACCAACCAATCCGCCGCGCCGACGGCGGCGGCTGGGATCTCTATGCCACTGACGACAAGCAGTACAAGATCGAAAGCTACGAAAACAAGTTCATCGTTCTTCGTCCGGACAAGACTTTCTTCATCTACGTGACGTTGAGTGCCGCGAGTGGAACCGGCATCACTGTTGGACCAATTCAGTTTACCGGCATCGTGTTCGGTTATGGCTATAACCGCCGCGCAAAAATTCCTACCATCGAGAACGTGGCGGATTTTCCGCTCGTGAAGATCGTGATGGGTCAGGGAGGTTACCAGTCAGAAGACGAGAGCTTCGAGCTACACAAACAGCTTGCGAAACCCATCGAAGATCCGATTGCGATCTTTGAGAAGATGAAAAGCCACCTCGTTCCCGAGTTGGGCCAGCAATTCGCCTGCGGCGGAGTGCGTTTCACGATTGCAGGGACGATCGATTGTTTCGCACTGATCGTCGTGCAATGGGGTGGCGGCGCCATCGAGATTTCACTACTTGGTCTGGCACGCTTCCGACTACCACGCGACACGACCGCGCGTGCGATCTGTTACATCGAGTTGCAAATCCTGATGACGCTCAAGCCGAGCGAGGGAACGTTCAAACTCCAGGCACTGCTCAGTAACAATTCCTGGGTCATCAACAGCGATTGCAAACTCACCGGCGGCTTCGCTCTGTTCGTCTGGTTCGATGGCGAGCACAAAGGCGATATCGTCGTTACGCTTGGTGGCTATCACCCGCGGTTCCGCCGTCCCGATCACTATCCCATCGTGCCGCGGCTCGGATTGAATTGGTCCGTCAACGACAACCTCTCGATCAAGGGCGGCATTTATCTCGCTTACACGCCTTCGTGCGGCATGCTCGGTGCAAGACTGGAAGCAGCTTTTCACTCTGGTCGAATTTCCGCGTACTTCACCGCCTATCTCGACGTCATCATCAATTGGGATCCGCCTTACTTTGAAGCCGAAATGGGCATCTCGTTACGCATCGAAGCAAGGTTCTTCGTCTTTTCCATCAGCCTGACGATTGCCGCAAGTATCGAAATGTGGGGACCGCCGGTCGGCGGTGTGGCGCACATTGATCTGACGATCATTAAGTTTGATATCAAGTTCAACGATGTTCCGCGGCAAACAAATCCTGAGCTCATCAAAACGTGGCAGCAGTTTTGTCACAAGTTCCTCAATCTAAGCGGCGGCGACACCAGAGCGCTTAAAGAGCCGGTGGCCGCGTTTCCGATCGTGCAGCCGAATCTCGCGGCCGGGCGCAATAATTTGAATAACCTGCCGAACGCACTCAGACAGGAAACGAAACCAAAGCCCGAAGATGAAGTCTGGAAAGTCCGTGCCGATGAATTGGAGTTGGCGGCAGCGGCGGCTGTTCCGGTCACGACGATGAACTTCGGCAAAGTGAAGACCAACAGTCCGCCTGAAGGTGTTCAGGAACGCAGTATGAGCGGCCGTTCGATGATGATCACGGAGCCGGTAAAACTCGAGAGTGAGGGACTGAGTACACGGAATTCTGCGAACGAGGTGGGCGCTCATGCGATGGGTAAAGGAATCAAGTCAGTACTGAACGTCACGATCGTTCGTGACGACGTTTCAAACGTCGAGGCGGTTGATGTGAGCGGTTGGACCATGGAAGAGGAAGTGGGAAACTTGCCGGCGGCCGTGTGGCAACCTGGCGAGCCGAACATGCGACCCACCGAACCCACCGCGAAATTGATCGAAGGCTGTATCACCGGACTCAAACGACTCAAACCACCGCGCGGCAAACTCGGCAAGAAGGCAGCGCCACCGCCGCTCGAATGGCACGTTTTGGAAAAGGGCAAGGTGGCCCAATCGACGACCGCTCAGAAAAAACCTGCGGGCCGAGGCCCGCGCAACATCCAGACCCTCGTGGTCCAAAAACAATCTGCCCAAAAGAATATCGTCGCAGCACTATCGTCAGCCGGCTTCAGTCTTTCCTGGCAGGCTGTTCCCGAAACTGACGTGCGCATGAGAGAACTCCAGGCGGATCCGCTTGCCGGTGCAGTTGCTTAACGATTGGTGTGAACGATGGCGACTCAGCAACAGTTAATAACTTTCTACGATAACTATAAAGCTCCGCTGACTGCTGGTTCGTACCGGCTCGTCTTGCAGCAAAGTGTGACGCTCGATGGCGAGAAACCACGTCACTACTATCGCGATCAGAGTTTCGAAGTACTCGCGCCGCGTTACTCGATCGAGATTGAAGACATCCAGGCATACTTTCCACCGCAAGGCGGCGTCGCCGACTACAAAGACGTGCTGCCACATCTGGTCCTGGGCAGTCGCAATCTGCCGTGGGAGCGAACGCTTGCAGCCGGCACAGACGAACCGTGGCTCGCGCTGCTGGTTATGTCTGAAAAAGAGATCGTTGACAGCAAGGTTTTCTTTAAGCGCGGCACCGTCGAAGATCTGAAGCCTCATCGTCCCGACGATTTTCACGGCAAAGACGAAGATCTTGCCGACTGGAAGCGAGCAGACATGAACGGCAATGTCCTGCTGCCAAGATTTACGAGAACCGAAGACGCCAACACGCCGGTGGGATTACTCGATCTCGATCTCGATCTGTTTCTCAAGCTCTGTCCGGCTCGCAAAGAACTTCCTTTGCTGGCTCACATACGCCACGTCGACACCGACGACAAAGTCCCGCTCGAGATGGTCGCGGAAGGTGAGTTCTCCGTACTCGTCGCCAACCGTTTCGCACCGCCGGGCGCTAATACGGTGTACCTGGTTTCACTCGAAGGCTGGAACTATCTCCTCGATGGACCAGACAAACCTCAAGTCGCCTCACGCATGCGTCTCATCACGCTCGCGAGTTGGACTTTCAATAACGATCCAACCGGTAAAGACACCTTCGGCGGGCTGATGCAAGGACTAAAAACCAACTCGAATGTCTTTGGCATCACGCTGCAAATGAGTAGTGGACAGTCTTATGTAGACGAGGCACTGAAACGCGGATACGTGCCGCTCGATTACAAGCCAGTCGACAGCACGCCGACCTTTGCCTGGTATCGTGGACCTTTGGCGCCGCAAAAAAGAGAGCAGATTACGACGAGTGTTTTCGAAGGCGCGGATGCGGCAATGATTCTGGACCAGGATCGCGGCATCATAGACGTGTCGTATGCAGCAGCGTGGGAAATGGGACGGCTGTCCGCTTTGTCTTCGCCGGCGTTTGTAAAAGGGCTGCGACTATTTGTCGAGCGCCGGCAGAATGCCGCCGATTTTGCCGCCGAGATTGAAAAGTTTGTCGAGTCGCATCGCTCTTCTTTTAAAGAACCGATTTCCGGCAGCAAGCCAAAACCTGTTAACGAACAGATCACGATTGCAGATGACCTGGTGGAGTGGATCGCGCGTCTGGTTTTGCTTTATCCGATACCGCTTCATTACCTCGTTCCGCACCAGTCGCTGTTGCCTGCCGAGTCACTGCGCTTTTTTCATCTTGATGACAACTGGGTGAATGCGTTGGTTGATGGAGCGCTCAGTGTTGCAGTGCGTAACCTGACTTCTGAATCCGTGGCGTCGCGAGCCGAACTGCAAGCGGCCCTTTCAAAGATCGTCTACCAACACCGGCTGCGATTGCAGGGTAAGAATCCCGAATGGAATCCGACCGAGCGCTACATGGATATTCCGAAATCAGGATTCCTGTTACGTTCGCGGATCGTCAGCGGCTGGCCCGGTATTGAGGTCACGGCGAAGACGAGTGCGACACAGGAGCAAACGCTGCCGAAGATTCTTCGTTTCGATCAGATCGCGGAAGGTGTCTTGTTTTGTCTCGCGCGTGGCACAGTCGAGGAAGTGACTTTTCGTGAACCGCGCGAGGGGCTCACGTTTGGCGTCGGCAGCGACGGCACGATCAAGGCATCGAAATCAGGGAAGACTCTCGACGTTAAGAAAAATCTGGTTCGCAGTGGGCTAGCTGGCGGAGTGGTCGACATCGCTAAGCTGCAAGTTGAACTGGCGAGCTCCGGTTCTGCGGAATTAGCGACCGAGATGATCCGAAAACCGGAAGAGCAATCGATCACCTGGAAATAAATCAGCCACAAAGAAGCACAAAATGACTCTGGATTCGAATCACTTACTTGTTCCCGTCAAAGTGCAGGCGCTGGTTATCGACGATCTCGTCATCGATAAGAGCGGCGTGATCGAAATTGCGCAGCGAAAGTTTGCCGCCAACGACGGCCGCTGGTCGCCGCAATTAAATGATTATAAGCCGTTGACGACTGTGCTTAGCACGCCTGGTCCAAGACCGTTTTATGGCGCGGGGCGCACTTATCAGGGCAATCCGGCAGACCAATTAGTATTAGAAAAAAACTCGCCGGCTCTGCCACAAAAGAAAGATCGAGGAGTTTATTTACACTGGGTCTTGCCAGCGGGGCTGCGTCAGGCTTACACACCCGGGCTCTTCGACTTCCCCGCCCTGCCCGATCACTGGTTGATCGTGCGTTTTTCTCATCAGGACTCCGCGGTAAAAACACGCTCATGGTTTGTCGATGGTGGAGCAATTGTCAGTGAGACAGGACCGGGCAATCTTCTCTTCGAGGGAGACGAAAAACACGTCGCCAAACGCGCCGGCAAAGTAGTTCCGTTGGAAGAGTTTGCGACGGCCAATTTTTCCGGCGCTCGAACTCCGATCACTGCGCTCGGCAACAGCACAACCGGCTCGCCCACCTTCACGGCATCCATCGCTGAAAACCGAAACATCTTTTCCTGGCACGACAAACTCGAAGATCTACGCACCCCAAACGCTGAAGGAACAATCCCCGAAGGAACCGCACTAACTTACTTATTGATCGGCTGGTATCACGACCCGAAAGATGAACCACTCGCTGCCGCGGTTGCAAAAGTGATTGAGCAATCTGACGGTTGGCTGATCGATCCTTTGGGATGGTTGGTGGAAACAAACCCTGTCGATCTTCTCAAGCAGCGCTCGGTTTTTCACGGCATGGTGGCGCACATCAACTACTGGAGTGCGAATACATATAAAGGACAGATGCTCGGCTATCCCGGTTCACCGCCGGTTCCGGGAGTGCTTCGCAAAGCACCGCCAACATTCACAGTCGGCGTCGGTAACAATGCCGAAGATGCGCTCGTATCCCTCGTCTCGAGTTCGTACAGTGGTGAGCAGGAAGGATCGATTCTCGCAAAAGAGCAGCCGAATTTGTGGAAAGCGCTCGAGGCTGTAATCTACCGGCAAACCGATTCCCTCGTCCAAAGCTGGAATGCCGCACCGCGCGATATCACCGTGCACCAGAATTGGTTCGCCACTCGCGACGCAGGGAAGATCTGGTCCATCCTGCCCAAGGCCGATAACGAAAGCACGTTTCCGAAAGACGCCGAGAAAACCGCAAGGCAAACGAAGATTCGCCCCAGCGACGAGCAACTCACAAAACTCAAAGAGCTTAACGCGATTCAATCCGATGTTGACGCCACCAGCCGCGAACTCGCGGCCTTGCAACAGGATCTTTACGCACGCTGGTGGAGACTGTGTGCCAAGACACGCGATGGCTTCGCACGCGGCTCCGAAGCCGAAGAAAAGGATTGTCGCGATCTCGTCCAAGATGTTTCCGCAGTGCGAGCGCGACTCGACACACAACTCCAACAACTACAACCGCTCCCGGACCAGTTAAAAAATACTCTGCCGCCGGAACTGGAACTCAAGTACGACGCGGCGCCGCGGTTCTGGCTGCCTGCAGATCCGGTAATCGTGGTGAAAAACTGTGGCTGTCCCAACAAGCATCGGTTTCCACGCCGGCTTCCGTGCCGGTTGCCGGAACAGATCGCGTTGCTTGGCGAAGTCGTGGTTAAGAAAGAACGCCAGTCGTTTGATACGCCGGCAGGCGTTTCAGAAATCGCCGCCGCCGCGCAAAAACATCTGCCGTCATGTCCGACAGTGTTGACCGCATTGCTCAACGAAGGCTCGATTGTCGAACAGGCAATTGCCGATCTGGCGACGAGAACGTTACCGGACGGTAAACGCTTTGACGACGCCGACTCATGGCGGAACTGGACACGGCAACTCGATCACGATCTGACTTGGGATGGAAACCTGAAGTCGTTCCCACAAAGCGAAGTTAATTTCGGCAAGCCCGGTGCATTGAGTATTCGTCCGCATCGTTTAGCAGATCTTTGGGAGGAGCAACCATGGTCACCGCTTTTTCTTGATTGGCAGATCACATGGTTCCCAACAACGCAGTCGACCACCGCGGAGAATCCTTTTGGACCAACCTGGACGTTTGGTGAAGCTGATTTTGCGCCACTCAATCGAGAATCGATTCCGCAAAAAGGTTACATCGTACGCGGGCGCAGTCTGCTCAGTCCGATTGATGAGCGGATTTTCAAAGAGCCGATCGACACCTTGCGCGAACTCCTTGATGACAGCAAGCAACAAGACGAAAAATCTGTCTTCACTCCCGCGGTGAAAGAAGTTTTGTCACGGTATGAAATCGTTTGGGATAAGACACTCAAAGAACTCTCGAACGCTGGATTGATGGGCCAGGCATTAAGCGGTTTTCACCAGTCGTTGCTGCGCCGTGACGTGCTTCTGCCGCGCATCACTCCTGATTCAAAGCGGCCATGGATTTTTAAAACGAGTCTCAGAACTCTCGAAGACGACGTTAGAAATGCGTTCGAGGCACACGACGACGGTTTGATCGGCCAACGTCTCGCGCCGCCTGCAACCGTAACCACAACCAGCACTGCGCCTTTGTTCTCGATCCTCCGTGCCGGCGCATTACGAATTGATGAACTCTGGCTCATCGATGATTTTGGTCAGTCGGCGGATCTGCTTGGCTTGACCGCGGCGCGCAGTAGGAATACCGGCCAGGTCTTTCACCCGCGCATGCGTTGGCATAACGATCAATCTGTGGTCGCCATGCCGCCGCGCGTGTTGCAGCCTGTTCGACTCAACTTCCGCTTTACTCCTGACCCTGGAGAAAAACACGCAAGCGCGGGCGATCCGGCGTTGCAGCCGATCTGCGGCTGGCTTTTCTTTAACCGGCTGGACCAGGCCCTCGTTTTGTGCGACCGGCAGGGTGACCTGATGGGCCATCTCAAAATCACGAAAGACGATCGCGGGCGTTGCATCAGTTGGGATCCAGGGGCAGGCGGTGTCGCACTGGATAAGATCACCAATCCCAGTCTCCAGTCGTTTGCCAAATCATTTATCCAAACGACTCCGATTGAAAATCCAAAACTACTTGAACTGCTGAACCTGATCGACACCACACTGGAACGCATACGTCCGGCTGCGGCGCGGCATAACACCGTTCTCGTCGGCCGCCCGCTCGCTCTCGTAAATGCCAGCGTAGGGCTCGAGTTATTCGGCAAAGCGTGGGCCGATCCGAATGAACGTGTCGTCGCGCGACCAGGTACAGGCAACGCTGCACTTGATGCTCTACGCGTGCGTGTCAATCTCGGCGATCTACACAATACAGAGGACGGGCTGATTGGATACTACAAGGCGGGAGCTTACGACCGCGTCGTCGTTCCGCAACTAAGTGACAACATCAAGGCGTCCAAATATATCGCCGACCCGAAGAGCGACGCAGTGCAAGTTGGTTTTGGTGCGCCTGACCGGATAGTTATGTTGATGGATCCGTGGGGCTCCGTGCAGGCGGCGTGCGGTCTGGTGCCGGCGAAAACAATTTCCCTGGCACACGCGGAGTTGGACCAGACGGTGACGCAACTGGAAACTTCATTCCGCGTCGGTCCCGTCCTGTTGCAGGGAGACAAGATTTCCTTGCCGACCCCGACCGGTGACAAAGGTGTTTGGAATTTCAGCGGTCCAGCGACCAATCAGGCTGCGACCATGGTCGTCTCGCTCGACCCAAAATTTTTTGGCGAACAACCCGTAGTCGTAACCGAGGGGCGACTCTCGTTGCTCAACGAAGAATCCGTGTAATCCGTGGCTAAAGGTCTTCAATCAGAAAGCAACATCAATGGCAACTCAAGAACTCCTTCAATTCACCGTTGTCAGTTTCGCGACTGACCAGTTAACGATCAAAGTCAAAAACATCAGCAAGACGTCGCTGGATAAAACCCTCGTGATCCAATTCTATCCGCCGCTGTACCTGGTGAGCGACGAGATCGCCGAAGCTGCCAAAGAAGCTGCTGAAAGCGAAGACCCGCCCGGATCGAAGAGTCTGAAAGGTATTGTCACTGGGCCTACGGGCTGGTCCGTCTGGGCCAAACGTGAAACCACCGATTCCAGCCTGTTCATCGTTTTTATCAACGACCTTGACGACGACGGCAAGATCCGGACACCAACAAAACTCGACGCCGGCGCGGAGTTCACGATTCGCATACCTCTCAGCCCGGAAGCAAGCGAAGTAAGTCTCAACCTTTTGTATAGCTATAAATATGGGACCAGCCCCAGTGATGATTCCATTACAGGCGAACTCGATCTGCAAGCCGGCCTCATCGATTGGACGCCAGACGTCACGTTGACGACGGACCATCAGAGTCCAACTGCGATTACAGCGCCGAGTACGGTCAAGATCTTTTGGAGTATCAAAGACGGTGTCAGCGCTACATTGCGTGGACCGCTTCCCGGCGGCAACTCTGAGCTAACGCTCAGCCCCGATCCCAAAGCCAACTTCAAGATCTCGGAAGGCTCGCTCGAAGTCGTCGTGGTGAGTTCGTTGACTTATCTCTTGCAAGCGGAAGTAAAACGACCGCAGGGTCCAAACGTCCAGGTGGTGCGAATGCTCTGGCTCGATACCACAAACCAGAAGCATCTCTACATTTCACCGCGTCCGACACCCGTGTTGCCTTACGGTCTGATCGAGATTGAATGGGCCGCCTGGGGAGCAAAAGAAATAAAGATCGAAGTTGGTAGTCACACAACCCGCAGCATCCCGCTTACGCAACAAACACTCGGTCGCTTTTACGAAGGCAGCGGAGTGATGCGTGTCAGCGCCACTCGCTTCATCAACAATACGAGAACTGTCAGCGAAGCGATTGTCATCAGCGCCGATGGCTATGAGCCCAAGACCAGGCTCGTTCAGGTAAAGCAATGGATACGGCTGGACAAAACCAACATCAACGGTCAACCCGTTGGTGTCGCAGTGAACGCTCCTAAGATCGCAGTTCTCACCACCATGGGGCTACACATCGCTCACGTGGGCAGCGTCGATCCGCGAACGTTCACGCAGGAATTACCGTTCACTCTCACGACTCCGCTTGATGCATCGACCGAGTGGTTCGCCGTGACCGCTTTGGAGAAGAGATTTCTCTGCGTAAGACGACTCAATAATGGTGATTTTCAAATCGCATTTTTTACTCTCGACGGTAACACTGACGAGATTCCGCCCCTCACTCTTCCCGGAAATATTCCCAAGTCGGGACTCGGACGACCAAAGTTTGATTTCGTCGGGTTTGGGGGTAAAGCTTACCTCGTCATCGAGGTCGGCCAAGTTTTAGGAGTGATTCGCCGTGCCTTCTCGGTGTCCATCAACAGTAGTACCAAAAAAGCCGAATACCGCTCTGAACCAATGCTCGAATCGATGACTGGATACCGATTAGCGGTGTTCGACGGAGCGCTGTACGCATTGAATCGCGCCTCCGGGAAGATGTTCCGCTTTGACGTCAGTACGACGGGCAATCTCGAGCAACCGCGCCAGGCTGCGAGCGCCGCCAGGAAACGCGGTGATAAAGAAGAGTCGATGATCACGCAGGGATTGATCGTGCCTTTGGGACGAAACCTGGTTGTATTGAGTCCAAAATCTGTTCCTACACTGGAGTCGCTCGAACAATACGGGCTGAAGAACACGTTGGGTTACGAACAGCCCGATCCAGCTTCCGATAACATCCCGCAGGATCTCTTTTACAATCCGCAAAAAGATTACTGGGGACGATGCGGCCACGATCTCGATGCGCAGATGGAAGCGGTCGGAGTCTTTCGCGGCGGCCATGGAACATCGCCGCGTCTCTGGGTGTTTCAGCCTGACGGCGAGTTATTTACTCTCGCAGCCGGTGCTGAAGATATTTTTGTCCATGACTACAAGCCGGAGTATCCAACTAAAGCGCTCGCGCCTTATCTCACGAAGAAGCGAAAGTTCACTGTCAAATGCGAGGGATTTAAAGTGGGGCCAATTCGCGACAATTACCTCCGCGAAGGTGTTAGTCAATTCCGATCTGGTGTGCCTGCTGAGATCCCGTCACTACCCACGAACATCGTCGACGAGTTCTCCTTCGAGATCACGTATAACGACGCCGATCCAGCGCCGGCAAGGATCCAGTTATCCTTTTCGCCCGACCAGTTATTCCGACCCGACGTAAGCTACCTTCTGCGATTGGACTTTTCCGGGCGCGACCAGGGACGCGTTTCCTCATCTTTCACGCGTCTCGCAATTATCGGGGGCGAGCTCAAAAATCACCTAATGGACGGCACAGTGATGGTGCATTCAAGCGACGAGCCGATTGTGGTGCGGCGGCCTAAACGCTTTGAAGAAAAGGTGCGGTTTGTGCTCATCAATTCCTCGAAGCAGGTCGGCTTATATATCAAGCAGACGATGCGCGGCGAAGCGACTTTTATCTCAGGAGCGGTCGTTATTGTCGTCGATCATGAGTTAATGGATTTTTCGGTCTTCGCTGACGGTGATTCAACTCACGGCACCGTCAGGGTGAACTTCAATTTCGCCATGCCTAATGGGATCGAGGTTTCACGCGCATCCGAGCCGCAGACAAAACTTATCCGACTCACAAACGACGAGGCAAAAAACATCAAGATCCGGCAAGTAAAGATGTTGCTGCCGAACGATCCGCCTTTGACTATTCCGGGTCACGACCCAATTCCCTCGATGAAGGATCAGACCGTCCTGGTGTGCCAGCTTGATTACGAGAAATGAATTAGCCACGGATAACACGGATCAATCAAAAGGAACGTAATGGCAGATCAACTCCTTGAACTTGCGGTTGTCACTTTCACGACCGACGAATTAACCATCAGAGTAAGGAATATCAGCGGCGGTTCGCTCGACAAGAGACTGGTGCTCGAACTGTTTCCGCCCGCCTACCTGGTCCACGACAAGATCAACGAAGCTGCGGTAGCAGCCGCGAGTAGTGAGAAACCTCCCGGTGCGAAGAGCCTGGCCGGCGTCGTGTCTGGCCCGGAACGATGGTCCGTCTGGGTACGACGTGAACCTTCCGATTCGAGTCTCGTCATTGTGTTCATCAACGACATGGACCAGAACGCCGTCGATCTACCTACTCCGGTTAAACTACCAGACGGCGCCGAGTTCACGATTCGCATTCCGCTCGATCCAGGCGCCAATCGTGATCACATCGATTTCCTCTACGGTTACCAACACGGCAAAGACGAAAGAGATCCCTCATTCAACGGCAAGTTGGAATTGAAACCGGAAAAGAGTGAGTGGGCTCCGGATGTGACTCTGTCCACCACACACGACAGTCCGACCATGGTTAACCCGGGGGATCTCGTGCAGGTTTGCTGGAAGATCAAAGATGGGGTGAGCGCAACCCTCCGTGGTCCATTGCCAGGTGGTAATTCAGAATTGACGCTTAGTCCGAATCCGAGTGCCGATTTCAAGATCTCAGAAGGATCGGTTGAAGTTCGCGTGATGGGTGGGATGACGTACTTGTTACAAGCCGAAGTGAAACGCTCCGGTCATCCGAATGTGCAGGTCGTGAGAATGCTCTGGCTCGATACACCGAATCACAAGTATTCCTACGTCTATATCAATCCGGAAAAGGTCCTGCCGCACGGACTGCTGGAAATAAATTGGGCCGCCTGGGGGGTCAAAGAAATTGAGCTCGACGTTCGCAATAACACCGGCACGCATACAACCCGAACTATCCGTTTAACCCAACAGACGAAAGGCCGTTTCTTTGAAGGAAGCGGCGTGATGCGTGTCACTGCGACGAAGACTGCCAGTGAAACAGTCGATCTGATCGCGCCGCCTATCAGAAAAGAAAGCACGAGCGTTTCGGTAGTCTCATGGAAGCAGATGATGAAGCCCGACCTCACCGGCAAGCCGCTGGGGATGGCCGTGATGACACCCAAGCTCGGTGTGCTGACCACCGAAGGGTTATTCATTTCTGAAATCGGTGAATTTGATCCTGAGTCGACCTTGGAGAAACTGCTCTTCAGCAAGGCCAGCAAGGAGACGCCACGACAGTGGCTCAGTTTGGCAGCAATTGAAAAAAGATTCGTTGTACTGCGCCGCACAAACCGTGATGATCTCGAGATAGCACCTTACAAAGTAAACGGAAGTGTTGACGAGATTCCGCCGCTGAATCTTCCCGAGTATCTGAATCCACTAGTTGCTCGAGAGGGAACGACTTTCGATTTTGTTGGCTTCGGCGGGCGCGTGTATGTCGTAGTTGAATCTGCATCGCCGGGAACATTGCGACACGCATTCTCAGTGGGGTTCAACAGTGCCACCAAAAAAGCCGAGTATCGTTCTGAACCGCTGCTCGAACAGATGCAAGGATATCGGCTGGTGACTTTTGATGATGCGCTTTACGCACTGAATCGCACCTCCGGCAGGATGTTTCGCTTTGAACTTACCAGAGCAGGCGCTCTCGAGGAGCCGCGCCCGGCCGCGAGCGCGATCACGGAAGTCAATGGACAAAAGGAATCGATGATCCGGCAGGGACTTTTTGTGCCGGTCGGACGTGTGCTGGCGGTGTTAAGTCCCAGTTCGGTGCCGACACTCGCAGAACTCCAACGATTCGGCCTGCAGAATGTATTGGGTTACAGCAGTTCGACACCTTCTGCCGATCCAAACAAGATCCCGCAGGACCTGGTCTACAATCCGCAAAAGAATTACTGGGCCAGGTGTGGCCACGATCTCGATATCAAGCCCGGCGCAGTGGCGGCATTTCGTCCGACTGGTTCGCGTCGTTTGTGGGTGATTCAGCCTGAGGGAGAAACGCACACGCTCCCGGCCGGCTCCGAATCACTCTTCGCTCACGATTATGTATTGGATGTTCCCACTGCCGCGCTGCCCCCGTTTCTGAACAAAAAGAAGCAATTCAAAATCACCAACAATACAAGCCTGCGACTGCTGCGCTTGAGCGACAGGCTACCCGAATGTGGTCTTAGTGATTTCAGTGCCGCGGGACCCGCCGAACTTCTTTCGGAGTTCCCGGATAGCATCAGAAACGGTTCAACCTTAACCTTTGAATTCCGCTATAACGAAGCTGATCCCACGCCGATGCATGTGCGTTTTCTGGTCCAGCCTCTGGACGGAGTGAAACACAATTACCTTCTTGAACTGACCTTCTCGGGGCCCGATCTCGGAACCGCAACCTCAGTCTTCAAACGCATCGCTGACACCGGACAAGGCACGGTCTCGATTGCCGAGATACCGGGCACGACGGTCCAACATGCAACCAACACTCCCCTCCTCGTACCGAAGCCCAATTCACTCTTTGAAGGCCCATGGCTCAAGGTGCTGAACGCCACTAGTTTTCAACTGTGGAAGCGATCGCCTGAAGCTTCAGATCGATTTGAAAGAGAGGGACGCTTCTTTGACAGCGAAATAAGGATCAACTACGACACGCCAAACTTTGTGCTTTTTGCGTGGGGAGCCGGCGAAGTGCGCGTCGATATTGATTTCAGTCTTCCCGCAGGGATCGAGATGTCGTCGAGCAGGGCGCGGCAACAAAAATCGATTCGTCTCAATCTTGATCATGCAGGTTCACTGCAAGTCGAATTGTTACCAGGCCAGGACGCGATGCATTTCCAGTGCAGGATCAGTTATGTGCAGAAGAACGATTTAAACGGCGTCTATCTTGGCGACGGCATGCCCACCGAGCGTGGAGAAGCAATCTATCTCCCGATTGCGATGCCTGATAATCAACTGCAAGCACAGGTACTGAGAATCAATCCTGACAGTCTTTCCGCCACGGCGAGTCAAAAGTTCGCGGGCAGAGGTGTGTTCGCAGCGCCTAACGATGTAGTTGTGACTCCGGAATATGTCCTCGCCACGTGTGGCGATAACAATGAAATCGTCATAATGGACTCGACGCTGCAATATGACACTACGCTTTCGAATCCCCCCAATTACACGGTTATCAGCGCTATCAAGTCTGACTACGATGGGCTCTACTGTTTGCTCGTGATGAAGGACGACAAGAGAACACAAGCTCCTATCCGTTATCACTACTCGCTGGTGCGCCGGTTTATCAGAAAAGATCATTCCAGGCGAATGATCTCCAGCGAAACCGCGGACATTTCCCTGGACGCGGTTAAGGGTTTTAGTGAGCTGCATCGTGTTCCCCAGTTTCCAGCCTGGGTCTCACCCTCAACCAGTTCTCCAATTGCGCTTTCGCCTTCGATCGTCAGTACCAGAGGCGAACGTACCCGCGAAGCGGCTATTGGTATGTTTGGCGGACTCTTTGTTGTCGGCAGTAGCGAATCGACAATTCGCCAGATGAGTGTTGAGTCTGGCGGCCGGGAAGAAGCCATCGTTTATGGTCACGATGGCAAGGAGATTTTTTGCGCTCACTCGCAAGCGGAAAAGGAAGGACTACGAATCACGCGCGTTGATAATGTTGGGTGGAAACAGACGCACAGTCTCTCGCTGCCGCGCGGTGAAGATGTGGTTGACCTGACGAGAGATACGCGGCAAAGGACTCCGCTTGATCTCTACAAGACAGCGCATGCGGCGAGTATGGTGCGCACTTTAGACGGCAAAAATTTATTCGTTTCTCACGGGCGATCAATTTTCATGATCGATAGTTCGAAATTAACTCTGCTTGAGACCTTCAAGCTCGAGCTTCCGTGCCGGCTGTTACACGTGTGGGGAGGACGGCCGACAAACGAATCGCATGGGATCTACGGCACTCCGAGTTCCTGCATTCTGTTGTACGCCATCGGCTCCAGCTACATGGGCGACGGTAAACGACCTAAGGGCGACTTCGTAACCAGACTCTACAAGCTCGGCATTCCGGATTGACATTAATTCGGTCGCGGACATAAACCGCAGAGGGCGGACGCTTTCTTCGACTATAACTCGAGCGTCGAACATTGACTTGTGACCAGCTACACCCTAATCTTTCCAGCCGCCACTTAAGGTTCTTGACTCGGAAGAACCGTATCACTCTCGTTTAACTGGAACTCAAGTATTTTTTCGAAAGTCAAAACGACGGTGATCCGTGATTGTCTTACCCAAAACGGAGGATCGTTTGTTACCAGAAGAACTGCAACCTATAAAAATATTCGATGTAGTCCAGCATCTCGAGAGCGCAGACATTATCAGTCTTCTTCGAAAACGCTTTGAAATTGAGCGAATCTCCAGATACTTCAAAGTCACAGACTACCGGTTCAAAGGTCATCTGCTAACAATTGATGGCGGAAACAGCATCATGATGGAATTCCCCACGCTGCAGAAGGAATTTCCAGAAGACTATGCCTCCTCTTCATACAAGCTACTGTTACTACTAAATCTGCGGTCGGAAAAAGTCTTCGATGACAACTTGAAGTTGGAGATCCAGAACATCTCTCGAAAGGACAACGTCGATCAAATAATCATCTGGTCGTGTGAACAGACTCCACCAAGCATTGTCCAATCATTAAAGAACATCCATACAGACATCATCTACATCCGGCCGGAGGAAATCGAGAAACTCAAGTCGATCTCCCATTTCATTCCCACAATCCAGCGCGATTACGATATCGCAGTCGCACTTAATACCATTAGCGACTTACTCCTGAAGAGACTAAAAAAACTTTTTCATCTTGTGTTGTCCGAGGTTGCTGCTCCCATTTACAACCGGCTATACGGAAAAACAAAAGTAGCCACGGCTGCAATGATGCAGTTCGAAGAAAACTTGATCCAATCTCTGATTGAAAAGATAAAAACTAAAGGGCAAATAGGTAAGGCCGTCGATGTGGGTTGCGGCACCGGCAGACACAGCTTCCCATTAGCGAGACATTGCAAAGAAGTATATGCCTTCGATTTCTCGCCCCGAATGATCGAGCACGCAAAACTGGAAAAACAGCGGCAGAGTATTACAAACATTTTCTTCTCGGTTGCCGATCTGGAGTATGAGGAAATTGTCGATGAACGAGCATTCTATCAAAGTGCAGATCTAGTGCTCGCAAGCTTTGGTTTGGCGAGCTTCATCGAGGATACAACTCAAATGCTCAGGCGGTTTTACAATTGGATGAAAGACGACGCTTACCTGGTGATGTCTTTCTACAATAGACAGTCACTAATCTTACAAGTTACACCGAATTGGCGGGACACTTCACTATCGGCTCATTTGGATGTTGAGAACAACACACTTCGCGTAGAACTCGGTCCAAACTCGATTTTCTATATATTTTGCAAACCGTTTTCCAAGGGCGTACGCGGAGCAATCAATAGTGTTTTTGAAATTGAAGCGATTTACACCTACCCGACACTAATGTCGCTCATGCCTAACGATCTGCTGGAGCATCCGCTCGCAAAAAATCTTTTTAATTATTTGGATAATCACATTGCTGATAACCCCGATTTTTTTCTCGGGTATTACGTCACCGTAGTCGCGAGAAAAGGCAAAGTAAATCTCGAGAGCTTCAACAGGATCAAGGCACTGCTTGATCGTCGAAACTGCGAGTATGAGTTAATAGACCACTTGCCGGTCTTGTCGATTGAGGATGTTAGAAGAGAATTGGGCGATCAAGTCCGGCCGATGATTAAGACTGTGATTTTTCAGGATAGGCCGGCCAATAAGCTTGTCGCGGTGTCTTTGCTAGCTGAAAAGAGGGTACGAAAAGAGCAAGTGGCCGACGCACTTGGAATCGCGAAATCTCGCGTCGTCTATGCTCCCGAAAAAGAGGTACTAAAACTGGGTTTTCCGCTGGGAGGCATTGCCCCTTTTGGTTTTGATGAATCACTCGAAATTCAGACCTTCGTAGATGCCGAAGTTGATTATTTGACTGAAGAGTGGCTCTATATGGGCGCCGGTGACAACCGTAAAACCTTGAAATTGAGAAGGTCGGATTTCATGACCTTGATCGAGGGATACCGTCGTCTAAAACTATAGCGGTGTCAAAAACAGGTGTCGGTTGTCACTTTGACGCCAGCGGCGGAAATATCTCCTTGATGTAAACCGATGTTTTCGTCTTAGTCACCGCAAAGATTCGTTTACCTTTCACTATCAACTCAGCATCCGCTGGGAAATCGATGTGCCATAACTCTCGTGTTCCGCGCCACCCAGTAAGTCCGTCTTGCATCGGTTCCATGTCTCGCGGTCCTTTCTCTCGATACACACCAAAGGCATCCGTTACGAGGCATTCATTTGTGCCATACGCCTTAACCTCACCAAACGCGGCGGAGCCGTTGCGAGAGATCGACTTCAATTCTTTTCCCGAGGACAGGTCAAGAATAAACATGATGTTATCGCCTGCTGTGCCATATACCAGACCCGTTGACTCCACTACATCAAAGTCGATGAGCCATTGAGGAACTTCATACTGCCAAACGACACGCTTTTGAGAATCGAACCGGGAAAGCGTCGTACCAGCGCCGGTAATCAAACCACCGGAAGAGATCGGAATTATTTTTGCTGCGTTGATATCGTCATGCGATAGAGATTCACCATCCTGCGGCAGCTTCCAGCCGTTTAGCTTTGAGTGGAAGTTGTTGTCGTCGATCAAACTAAAGCAATCTTCCTCTGATTCATTAATCGTTGTAGATACAGGTTGAGGTTCGGGCTCATCTGAGTGCTGAGGCGCGGGTAACCGAGCAGCGCCGATCGCAATTGAGAGCATAAAAGTGAATGCGGTGGTCGCCACACCAACAAGATGTTTTTTCATGTACGTTGTTTAATAGTTCTCCGTACTCAGACCAATAGTAATAGCCACAGAATTTACCTGTGGCTATCTACGACTGACACTAATTGTCTTTTTTGACCTGACGAACAACGGCACCTGAGTTCGATCTCGCCCGGGCGAAATGCCTCACTGTCTGGAGCTATGTCCCATTCCAACTAGCAATTAGTGCATTTCTCCGGGGTTAGGCACACCAGTTGTACTGTTTGGCCGCGGATTAATTCCACCGTGCGGACCCGTGAGTTCAACACCAACTCGCTTAGCCAATCGAAATACTCAGGAGAAGACAATGAAATTGAAGAAGCATCTACCCTCTTTACCAGTGGCGCTCGTATCTCTAATTGTGCTCGGCAGTGTTGCCGGAATGGCGCAAAAGAGATTCTCGATCATTCGCAGCTTTGCCCGTCCCGAGGTGAAAGTCATGCTTTCGGCTTCGGTCGAACGCGACAAGAAAAATATCTCTCTCGACGAGAACGTCACCGTTAATCGTGGCGAGATCATGAATTGGACCATCACTTCGACAAACGAAGGCAATGCTCCGGCGCGCGATTACAAAGCGGTCGGCGTTGTTCCTCCCGGCACTCAGATCGTCGCCGGAAGCGTCTCTGCCGATGGTTCAGCAAAAGTTACCTACAGTATCGACAACGGCAAGAATTTTTCTGCCCAACCCACCGTTGAAGAAAAGCAAGCGGACGGTTCGACGAAGAAAGTCCCGGCTCCAACTTCGATGTACACGCAAATTCGTTACGAGTGGGCTGACCCTTTAAACGAGGGCGCCAAGTTGAGTGCTTTCTACAAAGTTCGCTTGAACTAAAGCCACTCGACTAACACTTTCAGACCCGCTTCTTCTTTGCCTTAGCCTGGTCTGCCGAACCTGTCTCAATCTCACAGATTTCCCCTAGAGGATTAATGATGAATCAGAAAGCAACTCGCCTAACTCACTCCGCTCTGTCGCGGATTATCGTGATCGCCATCATTGCCTGCGCAATGGTTAGTCACGCGTTCGGACAGACCGCTGCCGACACCCAAATTCAGAACCAGGCCAGCGCCACTTATTCAGATGGCAGCGGCGGTTCCTATTCCACAGTTTCCAATACCGTAATCGTAACCGTAGCGAAGGTCTCCGGCTTGACCATCACCCCCGATGGCGGCACCGATCCGAGTGTGGTGCCCGGTCAAACCGGCGTGCTCTTCAGCTTCCGTGTGACCAATACGGGTAACTTCACTGACCAGGTGCGATTCCGCGCGGCTGGTGCAAGTGTTCGTCTGGCAGTTGGCAGTCCCGCTGTCATTACACGCGCAGTGATCGACGTCAACAGCAGCGGTGGGATCGATGGTGGCGACACCAATATCTTTACCAATGGCGCCGATGTGCTTTCTGCGAATCTGGCCCAAAACGGTTTCATCAACGTGCTCGTTGAAGCAAGCATCAACGCCGGCGCAACCGGCGGCCAAACCGTTCAAGTCTTCCTGGGCGATGCCAGCACAGGTGGACCATCTTTCGACAACCAGGCGGCGGACAGTTCAGCTAATGAAGTTCGTACCGTCTCCGGCGCTTCGGTTAACGGCCTGCGTGAAGCACGCGGCGACCGCAGTGTTACCGTCGATAGCGATGCGCAACTCGCTCTTTCGTTAACCGCGCCGACTGGCCCAGTGCCATTGGCTTCGGTAATCACTTATAACTGGCAACTCTGCAACACCGGAACACGTACTGCCTCTTCAATCACGCTGACGAACGCTCCGGGTGGTTCCAACTCCGGCGTGTTCATCATTGCGCCCGTTCCGGTAGGAACCCAGTTTGACGCGACGCAGAGTTTCCCGGGCGGCGTCAGCCTGCTGTATTCCACTTCGCCTCTCACTGATAACCCAATCACAACGGCGACGTGGGTCACAGCACAACCGCCTTTAGCAAACATCAGACGCGTGGCATTCAATATCGGCGCCAGCCTCGCAGGTGGAAACACTTGTGGACCGGTGATCGACATGAGAGTGCTGATCACGACCACCGATGCGACCAATGCGATCAGCGAACAGGGTGACGCGTATGCAAGAAACACTCTGAACGTTCAGATTACGGCTCAGTCGCAACTGCGTCTGACGACACTGCTACAGATCGGCAGTGTGCTGAATGGTCCATTGAATCAGCCGGGTGCGGTTGGTCCAACCAACACCAACGACGACTACACTAACCGCAGCGTCAGTGCCGGTATTGCTGGTGTTGCTCCCGGTGGCGTCACAACGGCGGCCAGCGGTGCGATCAGTTTCACCAACACACTACAAAACACGGGTAACGCCAACGACAATTTCACTCTGACCGTGACCAGCTTCCCAGCGGGAGCGACGGTGGTTGTTAACGGCGTTACGGTTGTCAATAACGGCGTGGCGACTGGCAGTCCTGTACCGGCGGTGGCAATTGCCTTCGGTGCATCGGCCAACTACACGGTCGCTGTCACGCTGCCGGGCGGCAAGGTTGTGCTGACAGGTTACGACACTGTCATCCGCGCCACCTCCGGCACCACGCCTGCTGCTACGAACGACACGATAGATCGCGTTTACACAGGTTTCCTGAGACTCGTTAAGGCGTCGAGTGTTTCCAACACAACCGGCGTGGGCGGGGCTACGGACGCTGTCCCTGGCGCAGTGATCACTTACACGATCACGTACACCAACGTGTCGAGTACAGGCGGATCGAACAACATCACCCTGACGGCCACGAACATCGTCATCACTGAAGATGGCGCGGCACTGCCAAATAACTGGGCCACGTTCACCGACCACGTTGTCGGCGCAACTGACTCGCTAGGCGGCAGTATCACCGGAGATGCGGCGGGTTCCAACTTGCTTACGGACACCGTCCCATCACTTGGCCCAGGCCAATCCGGAGTGTTCACGTTCCGGCGTCAGATCAAGTAACACGAAGCACGCCAGAAGGAGGCACAAGAAGCACAAGTTATTTGTGCCTCTTGTGCTTCTTATGGCTATCAACTGAGCTTTCAGACTATTCCTCTCAAATGCGCTCTAAGTCTATTCAAAATCTGATCCTCATCATGCTCCTGGTCCCAATTCTCATGGGACAACAGGTGCTGGCCTTTGATGGAGCGACGTCGGGCGGAACCGTTATCTCCAACCGGGCAGAAGCTACTTACGAAGACGAGCAGGGGACGAATTATTCCGCCGTTTCACCTACAGTCACCGTTACCATTCAGGCCGTCGTTTCCCTCACAGTTACTCCTGATGAAACGACGGCCAGCAACACGATCGGCCAGCGGGAACGCATCACGCGAGTCTTCCGCATCTGCAACACCGGTAATGTCGCGGACAGCTACACGATCACCGCTGCTTCAGTCGATTCACCCGCAGCTCTCATAAATCTTCACTTCGACAACGACGCCAGCGGCACACTCACAGACACAGATCCGGAAATCACCGTCAACGGCACAACGTCGAAGCAGATCTCGCCTAACACGTGTCTCGGAGTACTGGCTGTTGTCGATACGCTCGACTTTCCGCTCGGCAATCTCGCCATTCGGATAACAGCTCGGTCAAACACCGAAGGTGTGAATGGCAGACCATCGGATGAAGGCACGATCATCAATACGGTGGGAAGTTCCGCTCGCCTCACGTCCCCGAGCGACACAAATCTACCGCCGTTGAAGACAGTCAACGACAATACCAAGAGCATCGTCAGCATCGGCACGCCTTTTACGTATTCGATCACCTTCCGCAACAGTGGCGACGCAACGGCACGTTCAGTGGTCGTCACAGACAATCTGCAACCCAAGCTCGAATATGTTTCCGGTTCGCTGACTCTGGACGGACGAAATTTGACTGATGGCGCGGATGCGGATGAAGGCGAAGTGCAAGGTCGCCGGCTGATGGTTCAACTGCCGGCCGTCGCGGCTGGTCAGATTGTTAACATCAGCTTCCGCGCCCGACTCATGGCAGGCCTTCCCGCCGGCGCTGGCGTGATTAATACGGCGGAACTGACAGGCCAGAACATTGCGCCGACGAACAGTACAACAGCGATTGTGGTCGTCGATCCGTTTGGCACAGTCTTCTCCGGCAGAGGTGGTGGTTCATTACCGATTTCCGGTGCGCGTGTTTCGCTACTTGTGAATCAGACCGAGGACAGCGCTCTCCCAATACCGCCGGGGCTTGGCTTTGCTCCAAATCTTCAGAATGACAATCCATTTGCGACGGACGGATTAGGCCGCTTTAGTTTCGCATTGCTGCCGGAACAGTTAGGCACACAAACAACTCCCGTTCGTTACTTCATCAAAGTCAACGCGCAAGGGTATTCCACACGCATGTTGGAAATCACTGCGCGCGCGACCCACGATGAATTGTTCGTGCTCAACGTTCATGCGATCGACGGTCAACCACTGGCACGCGCCGGCGGTTTTGATCTCGTTCGCGAAGACGTCTTTATTGAAGACATCACCTCCGTGGCGCTCAACATTCCGATGTTCGAGCCAAACGGTTTGGAGATCAGCAAGTCGGCCGATCGTCCGCGCGCGGAAATCGGCGACGCTGTCGCTTATCGCATAGAAATTCGCAACCCAACCGCCACCCCAGTGCGTGATGTCCTCGTGCGCGATCGGCTTCCAGTCTCTTTCCATTATGCAACCGGCACCGGTCGCTTGAGCGTCGGCACTACGCTGGACCAACCTATCGAACCTGAGATCGCCGCTGACGGTGAAATCGTGTTTCGAGTCGGCGAAATCGGCGCGGGAGCGACTGCGCGCGTAACTTATCGAGTACGCGTCGGCGCGAATGCACGCGAAGGTGAGCAGGAAAACGTCGCCGTCGCTTCGGGATTGTTTCCGAATGGCGAGACGATTCAGAGCGCAGCGGGACGGGCCAGCATCGTCGTCGGTCGCGGCGCTTTCTCGACGCGCCAGATCATCGTTGGTCGCGTCTTTATCGATCAAAACGGAAATGGAAAATTCGACGATGGTGATGAGCCTGTGCCGAGTGCGAGATTGTTTTTGCAATCAGGCCAGTCAGTGATAACTGACTCGCAGGGTCTTTACAATGTTCCTTCGCTCGCCGATGGCTCGCACGTTATCTCGCTCGATCCGATCACGATTCCGAGCGGTTACGCTCTTGCAGACGGCGGCACACTCGCAGGCCGCAGTTGGACCAGGCTCTTGCGCACACCGCTCGGTGGTGGTGCACTGCTTCGTCAGAACTTCGCACTATCACCGACAGACGCCACCAAACTCTCGGCATTTGCCGCCGCGACATCTAAAGCATCTGAAACAGCGAAAAACCCTACCGCGCCGAAGGAGGCAGCACCAGTAAAAGTTTCTTTAAAGGAACAGCCCGGCGTCTCTCGTTTCGAAACCACCACGACGGAAATTCTCAAACCCGTCGCGCCCGGCAATATCCAGGTACTCTCACCTGAAGAAAACAGCGTCGTGATGACTCCGGCGATGCAGTTTGATGCGCGCGTCGCACTGAACTGGAAAGTAAAACTCGAAGTCAACGGAAAACTCGTTTCCGACAAGAGCATCGGGATCATCCGCGAAGATCAGAAGAACAACGTCACCACTTACACTTTCGTCGGTTTGGAATTGCGTCCGGGACAGAACGCGGTTCGCGCTACTGCGATTGGTCCAAATGGCGCCGCGGGAGACACTGTCGAATTGACGGTCATGGGCCGCGGACAAGCAACACGACTGGAAGTTGTTCCTGACAAATCGCAGGTGCAAGCCGGTGGTCGTGATTCGATCACGTTACACGTTCGGGCTTTCGATCAGTGGGGTAATCCTGCCGCGGACGACCAGGTTGCCATTGAAACTTCCGCCGGAGAGTTGCGACGCATCGATGAGGAATCCGCGCCAGTTAAAGGCCAGGCGTTGCCGGCAGGCGCAGCGGCCGCTGAAGAAAGCGACGTAAACGGTCAGCGCCAGGTCATGATCTCGTTGGAACGAGGTGAAGCGACAGCAAAACTAATCGGCAACGATGCGCCTGGCGAAGCTCGTTTGCGCGCGCTCATGGGCCAGATCGAGTCGACCTCGAAAGTGCTGATCACCCCTGAATCGCGCCCGACAATTCTGGTCGGTCTGGCAGAGATGACGTTTGGACAATCGTTGCCCGAGGTCAACTTACGAGACGAGCAGGGCAAGTATCGCAATCACCTTGGTCTTTTCTATAGCGGCCGGATCGGCGAGCGCAATTTGCTGACGTTGTCTTATGATTCACAACGCCCGATCAATCGCACTGCCGGACGTGACCGTCTGTTCCAACTCGATCCACTCGATCGCGTCTATCCGCTGTTTGGCGACTCTTCAACGCGATATGAAGCGGCGCAGTCAAATTCAAAGTTTTATGCGCGCCTGGATCGGGATCGCTCGTACGCGATGTTTGGCGACTTTGAAGCCGACTTGGAGGATCTCGAACTGACAGGCTACGCGCGCAAGCTCACCGGCGTGAAGGTGCACTTAGAAAATAAACACGGCGACTTCATTTCCCTAACCGGTGCGCGTCCCGATACTTCATTTGCGCGTGATGTGTTTCCGGCAGGCTCACTGAGCCTGATTCGTCTATCGAACAGCGAGATCTTGCCGGGTTCGGAAACGGTTGTGCTCGAAGTTCGAGATCGTCGCAATCCGGAAACGATCATCTCGCGTGAAACCCTCTCGCGCTCGGTCGACTACAACATCAATTCAGTGACTGGTGAGCTGTTCTTCCTGCGCTACCTATCCGCTTTCGACTACGACCTGAATCTGATGCAGTTAGTCGTGACTTACGAACATCGGGCCAGTTCACTCTCGAGTGCGGTCTACACGGGACGTGCGCGCAAGAATTTCACTACGCTCGGTCTACAACTTGGTTTCGCCACGGTGCTGCAACGACAGGAAGACGCCGGCTCGTTTGTCCTCGCCGGCATTGACGCTGAAAAGACGCTGCCCAACAAAGGAAAGGTACGTTTTGCTTTTGCTCGCAGCCAGGGCGAGATCATGGGTGGTGGAAACGTCTTCTCGTCCGGCGACAGCCGTCACGATGGCAACGCATTCCTGCTGGAGTTGGACCAGCCGCTGCGCTTCTATCACGGTCTGGTGAAGGCGCGCTACTCATATTCATCCGAAGGTTTCCTGAACCCATTTGGCACAACTATCACGCCCGGTTCGCGTCGTGGAGAAATATCCATCGAACTGAAACCGCGATCTAAATCGCTGTTGAAGTTCGGAGCAACGGATGAACGCAATCACACTGCGAACGTCGATAACAATCGGTTGACGTTTTCGGCCCTTTGGGAACAGATCATCAATGAGCGCATTCGTTTCCGTCTCGGCTACGATCATCGCAGCTTCGACGATGCGACCTCTACACGTGACGTGGAATCAAATCTGGTAACTGCCGGTGTCGATCTAAAGTTAACTGACAAACTTCAGCTCGCCGTCAAACGTGAACAAAACCTGGGTGACGCTGATCCCACCTATCCAAATCAAACGACCCTGGCCGCCACCTACCAGGTCAATAAGTGGGCCAAGTTCTTTCTCACGCAACGTCTTGCTTCAGCACCGATCACGCCGATTGCTGATTTCACGACCAGCGGCAGCGGATTTTCTTCGACCGGCGCACGACGAGAAACCGCGCTTGGCATTGAGACTCGCCTCGGCAAGTACAGCGCGCTCGTTAGTCGCTACCAACTCGAAAACGGTATTAATGGCACCGATAGTTTTGCTGTGATTGGTTTGCAAAATCGTCTGCCGCTGACAAAGCAATTGTCACTCGAATTCGGTTTTGAGCGCGGCTTCCACGTGGCCGGAAACGGCGAGAGTTACAACAGCGCGACGCTCGGCTTCGGTTGGCAACCAACTGAGAATTTCCGTGCGAATGCTCGTTACGAGTTTCGCGATCGTACCGGCGCGGGACAGGTGCTCGCATTCGGCGCCGCGGGCACAATTAGTGAGGGTCTCACGGCGCTCTCACGTTTCCAATGGTCTCGCACCAACTTTGACGGACGCCATGGTTCCGCAATGGAAGGAACAGGCGCACTCGCTTATCGTCCGTTATCCTCTGATCGAGTCGGCGTGCTCTTCAGTTTTACCCATCGCTCATTGGACCAGGACGGATTTAATGGAACCGGAGCAACCCGCGATCGCCTCGACTCGCTAGCCACGGATGGATACTTTCAGGCTACCAATAGACTCGAGCTTTACGGGCGATTGGCCGTGCGATTCAGCGCCAATGGTCAGGCCGATCTGCCGTTTGTTTCGACTTTTACTTATCTGACACAAGGACGCGCGCAATATCGACTGACGCGACGAATCGATTGGGCCGCGGAAATGCGTCGGCTGACTCAGCCATCGTCCGGCACACATCGTTCGATCTATGGAACGGAAATCGGTGTCTGGGCTTTGCCGGACCTGCGTGTCGGTTTGGGTTACAACTTCAGTGTTACCGGCGAGCCATTCGGCGCCAATACTTTGCCGGCTCGTCGTGGTTTCTACTTCACACTCTCCTCGAAACTCTCGAATCTTTTCGATCTCTTCGGCACTTCCAAATCCGGTCTCGACAATGCGATCGATAACAACGTCGCAAAGAACAAGCCCGGCGCAGGAGACCAAAAGTGATCCGGTCGTTGCTGATTGTCCTGGTAGTCCTCCTGCTCTGCGGCGTGGCAGCAGCGCAAACGGACATTTACCAGATTCGAGGCAACGCGACTGCAACCAGCGACAGCATTTGGACCGTCGATAGTACCAGCGCGACTGAAACCATCGTCTATTCAAATTATCCCGGTGGTAATGCGGCCACGCTGGGTCAGCGGGCGTCAGATGGCATGCTGTTCTATGTCATCAACAACACGACCGGAGACAATGGCGCGGTGTATCGCTTCAACCCGGCAACGCCGTCAATCGCACCGGTGCTGCTGGGCAATATTGGACCATCCACGAGTGGCGCTGATGTTGGCAGTGGTTTCCGCATGGCATTTTCCGGTAACACGCTCTATTACATGCCTGGTAACGGTGATGCCGACACCAACACTCTGTACACCGTCAACCAGACAACTGGCCGAGCAACATCCGTCGCCACGATCACAGGCACTGGAAACGGCGGTGACATGGCGTTCTCTGCGGCGGGCACGCTTTACATCATCAACCAGAATCGACAGTTGTATACCGCTTCCGTCGCCGGCGGCGCCGCCACTCTCGTAGGCACGGTAACCTTTCCCGGTGGTGCGACTCCGCAAACACTCGGACTCGCCTTCGACTCTGCGGGCCGCTTACTCATTCAAACGCAGAGTCCCAGCAACATATATCGGATCACCCTCCCGTCGATTTCAGCGTCGCTCTTTGGGGCTCTGAGCGGCGGCACGACGGCCACTGGAGACCTCGCGAGTGCAAACGTTCCGGCGCCTGATTTTTCAATTACCAAAACTGACGGCGTCACGACGGTCTATCGCGGTGGTCCAGTCAGCTACACCGTAGTGGTCACTAACAATGGAACGTATCCCGTAACGGGAACTGTTACAGATACTGTGCCTGCGACTGTCACGGGCGTGACCTGGACTTGTGTGGCTTCGGCGGGATCGGCGTGTACCGCGGCTTCGGGCTCCGGCAATTCCGTCAGCACCAGTGCGACACTGCTTGCCAGTGGAACTGCCACTTACACGATCTCCGGAACATTGTCTGCAACTGCCACCGGCACACTCGCAAATACTGCCACCGTTGCCGTACCTTCATGGTTCACTGACGCGACGCCGGCAAACAACACTGCCACTGACACAGACACGATCAATCTCAATGCTAATCTCGGTATTACAAAGACAGATGGTTTGACGAACATCAACGCGGGCAGTGCGATCACTTACACAATTGTTGTCAGTAACGCCGGCCCTGATGCGTCAACCGGTTCAATTGTTACCGACACTGTGCCCGCATCGATTACCGGCGTGACGTGGACCTGCGGCTCTGCTACCGGCGGCGCAACTTGCGGTGCGGCAAGCGGCAGTGGTAACACGATCAATACCACTGCGAATCTGCCTTCCGGTTCGACTTTGCGATACACCGTCAGTGGCACGCTCTCCTCGAGTGCAAGCGGAACACTTACCAACACGGCGCGGATAGTAACAGCAGCCAGTGGTGTAACTGATCCAAATGATCCGACTCGAACCGGAGCGAACAACAACAGCGCCACTGACACCACGACGATCAATTCGCAGCCACCTAATATTGGACTGGTAAAAAGCGTCAGTCCAAATGGAACACAGCTTCCGGGCACCGATCTTATTTACACGATTGTTTACACAAACAGCGGCGGGCAGGCAGCTACTTCTTTCGTCATCGTAGATCCGAATCCCTCAAATACTGATCCGCTCGAGCGCGTGTTGCACAACGTCGATTTCAAGGTGGGTAGTATGACGAGCAGTCCGGGAACAACGGGATTGGTGGCGACTTTCCAATACTCAAATAACGGCGGCACTACGTGGACTTACACGCCGGTCAGTGGCGCCGGCGGCGCACCCGCCGGATACGATCGTGCGGTCACAAACGTCCGCTGGTCATTTGCCGGAAGCCTCAGCAACGTCTCACCAAACAATTCCGGCAGCGTGAGTTTCACCGTCAGGATTCGCTAAGATCTTATCCGCAGATTACACCGATTCCATTATGAATCTGTGTAATCTGTGGATAAATGAGCGTTCACTCGGTGCGTAGCGCGATCGTTGGGTTTACTTTCGTGGCGCGTCGTGCGGGGATGTAGGAAGCCGCAACTCCGACTGCGATAAGCATCGCCGAAACGCTGGCGAACGTTAGATAATCAGTTGCGGTTACCCCATAAAGAAGACTTGCCATCAAACGCGTCAGCGCGTACGCCGCTATCAATCCTGCTCCTACGCCTATCAACGTCAACGTCAGTCCCTGGCCCAGCACCAACCGCAACACATCCATTTTTCCTGCGCCTAATGCCATCCGGATTCCGAGCTCGCGCCGGCGGAGCGTGACGGTATAATTCATCACGCCATAAACTCCTACCGCGGCCAACACCAACGCCACCCCGGCAAACGTGAGCAGCAGCGTCATGTTGAAGCGCCGGCCGGAAAGCGACTCGGTGAGAACCTGCTCCATGGTCTGTATGTTGGTCAGAGCTTGTTCTTTATCGATTGAATAAATCGCCGACGAAACAGGTTGGACCAGGCTTTCCGGATTCGAAGCAGTCCGCACGACGAAGCTCATGTAAGGTCGCGGTGATTGTTTGTAGGGCATATACATCATCGCCGACGAATCGACGTCGAGCCCGCTTGCCTTAACATCACCGACGATACCGACAATCTCACGCGCGCCTTGCTCGCTATGAAATGACGGCGTTAGCCGCTTGCCGATCGGGTTGTCGCCCGGCCAGAAGCGTCGCGCCATTGCCTCGCTGATGATTACGACCTGGACGCTGTTATCACGATCATGGTCGCTGAAGAAACGACCCTGACGCAGCGGGATGCCAATCGCCTTGAAGTAATCAGAAGTGATGTAACGCGTTTGGGCCATCGGCTGCTCCGCCACGGTCCCGGCAGGTCGGCCCTCGATGCTAAAAGGCTGCGTCGATCCACCTCCGCCGAGCGGAATGGTAGTAGTAGCGCCAACGGAAACGACGCCGGGCACAGCACGAATCTGGTCAATCGCTCGGTCGAGGAAGGCAAGCTGTTGTTGAGCTTCGGGATATCTGGTGGGCGTTAAAGCGACGCTCATTGTTAACGCATTGCTGGTGTCGAACCCGGGATTAACGTTTTGCAGCTTCCAGAAACTGCGAATCATCAATCCGGCTCCAATCAGCAGAACGAGCGACAGCGCCACTTCGGAAATCACGAGTGCCTTGCGCGTGTGCTGTTTGATCGAGCTGCCGCCGGTTCGACCAGAGCCCTGTTTCAAAGTGTCACTGAGATTGGTCCTCGTCAACTGCAACGCGGGCACGATACCGATTATGATCCCTGCGCCGACCGACACCAACAGGGTAAAGCCCAGGACCCAGGTGTCGATGCCGATGTCACCTGCATTCGGAAGCTTCCCCAGTTGGACCAGGATCATACTTCCCAACACAGCGACCAGAAGACCAAGTACGCCACCACTCACAGCGAGCAGAACGCTTTCGGTAAGAAGTTGCCTAATCAGACGAGCCCGTCCGGCGCCGAGCGCGATACGCACTGCGATCTCTCGCTGGCGGTTCGCGCCTCTGGCGAGCATCAGGTTCGCGACGTTGGCGCAGGCGATCAGCAGCACAAAACTCACGGCGCAGAAAAGCACGAGCAGCGCCAGGCGGATATCGCCGACGACATCTTCACGGAGCGGGATCACTACAGCGCCCCAGCCTTTATTGTCCTCCGGGTATTGTTGTTCGAGCCGACGCGAAATCGTACTCATCTCCGCCTGCGCCTGTTCCGGTGAAACGTTCTGCTTTAGACGTGCAACCACGAGGTAGTCATGAATTGATCGAATTTGACGTTCCTTGTCATCCCAGGCCAGAGGCACCCATAGCTCAGCCTCTCGCGGAAACTCAAAGCCGGCGGGCATGATGCCTACTACGGTGAAACTTCTGCTGTTGATGGTCACAGTTTGACCGATCATGTTTGGGTTCGCGCCGAAGGCTCGTTGCCACAGTCCGTGACTAATCACCACAACCTGGTCGTGACCAGAACGTTCCTCATCGGGTGTAAAGGTGCGACCCAGCATTGCATTAGTGCGCAACACCGAAAAGAAGTCTGACGATACTGGAGCACCGATCAGTGGCAGCGGGTCGTTACTGGTACTCAGACTAAAGCCCGAGTATGAGTAAACCGCAATCTGTTCGAAGACACTGCTCTGTGCCTTCCAATCAAGATAGTTCGCGGGAGAAACTGAAAATTTGTCGAGGCCGGGAAAGCTTTGCTGCGGCGGTGTGTGCCACACATCGACGATTCGCTCGGATTCGGGGAAAGGCAACGGCCGCAACAGTAGACCATTAACAACGCTGAATATCGCAGTGTTAGCGCCGATGCCGAGCGCGAGCGATAACACGGTCACGATACTGAAAACAGGACTATGGACCAACGCTCGCACACCAAATCGAATGTCTCGCCACGCAGTTTCTATGAATTGGCCCATTCTAATCTCCCTTACTTTTTCCTGAACCTGCTCCACGCCCCCAACTTCAACGAGAGCATTACGTCGCGCTTCTCGAGGCGATTGTCCCTGGCTGATCTTCGTCTCCGTCAACAGGTCCAGATACGCCTGAATTTCTTCAGTGAACTCCTGGTCCACGTGGTTCTTGCGGAACAGGTTGCGACAGAGGCTGGCTAGACGAGGAATCAACGGCACGGCTGCTCTTCCCTCAGGTGGCCTTTAGGGCGCTGGTGATCGCGACGGAAATCCGTTGCCAGTCCTGTGTTTCCTTGTCGAACTGGCGCCGGCCGGCTGCGCTCAGGCGATAGTATTTTGCGCGGCGATTGTTCTCTGACTCACCCCACGACGACAGTAGCCAGCCCGCCTCTTCCATGCGGTGTAACGCGGGGAAAAGTGAGCCGGGTTTGACCTTGAAGGTTCCCTTTGTGATCTGTTCGATTCGTTGTGAAACGCCTAGTCCGTGCAGCGGACCCAGCGCCAGTGATTTCAGCACCAGCAGATCGAGCGTGCCTTGTAACAAGTCGACTTGCCTTCCCGCCATGTATCCCACTCTCCTATAGACAATCTGTAGAAGGTACAAATATATACTTTCATATAGAATGTCAATACGAGTGTGGCCCAGCATTGTTCCTACGAAAAAATGTATGCGGAAGCCGTCCTGGTCGGGAATGCCAAGGGCCAGCTTTAGTGTCGTATGACCGGCAGAGAGACCGAAGCAGACTCAATGAAAGCGACGCATTTTCCTTGACAAGCCCACTCCATCCACATATTCTCCCGCCGCGCTAAACCCACACCGCGGGCTGATACGACTCTCACAGTCCTTCGCCATCGGTCGAGTCGATCACGACGGCTTTTACTGAAACCGCTCTTTCCGCTTACACCAATCTGCCACCAGGGCAATTGGAACGGTCAAATATTCCCGGGTTTGAAACGGAATTGCTCTAAATCTCATTAAAGACAGGACTGTTCTTTCGAACCAACGTCTAGAGTCGATTATCACTATGAAAAACAAAGCCGAAGCTGTTTTTTCAAAGAATCTCAAGCAAATTCTCCTTCTCGTGCTTATCACGCTCGCTGTCTTAAGCGCTGCTTTACCGGCGTTCCGGGCATCGGCAATTCAGCAAAGCGAAAGTGAGCTAATCGCTCAAGCCAATGCCGCAGTCGCCAACGCGAGAGCTGCGCTAAGCATGGCGAACGCAAAAGACTCGGAAACGCAACAACGCTTGTCCGAGCTGAAGGAGTTCAGCACGTTCCAGAAACCGGATCAGCAGTCGTTAATCTCTTTGCGAAGGCTTACTACGACCGTAAGCAACCTGTTTGACGAGACCGCGGAGAGGCAAACGCTGCAAGCTCAATTGGACGATGCGCAAACAAAGCTGACCGCAGCAAAGACGAAGCTGAATACAGCTAAAACCGCGTTGGATGCAGCAACCAGCACTCCCGGAATTGAAGCGGCCAAGACCTCGGTTAATACACAACTGCAAAATCTAACCGCAGCTCCGGACCTGCCAGGGCTCGTTACCAGACTGAACACGAATCTCGGCGCCATCTATGGAAGAGTTCTTGAGCTGCCCAACAAGGCCAATACTCAAATAGCACCTCTAAAGCAGAGCCCTGCGGAGCCGGCGGATCTTCTTAACCTGCTCACAAATCAGCTCGACAAGCTTCCACTCGCGATTCAATTCGATCTCGATCTGCGAGATGCCTGGAATAACCTTTCCACGGAGCTGAAAAAAGTCGTTAGCGACCACGACACCAAATCCGCTCCGGTTAACACAGCCATCTCAACCCTGCACGATTCCGTCACGAGTATCGCGAACAACCTGAAAGTACAGTTAGGAACTCTGGCCACATATACAGAGAGGCGCCAGGGAGAATTGTTGACCGGCAGCGTTGCTTTCACTGGTGATCCAAAATCTCACGAGAGGGAAGCACTTCAAAACATAAGCGAAGCCTTAGTGACCGCTGACACTCTGGATAGGCTCAACCGAATCGTGGATCCGATTCGTGGCCAGGCAGAGACAGCAGGGTTTACTGGATTCGACGCGACGAAGACAAAAACCGCACAGGGTGTGTTAACGGATAAGGTAAACACCCTACGAGTTAAAGCCAGCGAGTTTCAAGAGCTTTTTTCCGGCGACCGCTCACTCTGGGTCACGGAAAAAATCCGGCTCTATTACTTCACAGATGTCCCCCGCCTGGTGAGAACGCTCAATCCCACTGCTTCCCTGACGGGAGGCGACACGGACGCCCGCCGGCGAGCTGAAGAGCGGCTTGAAAGATTACGAGCGACAGAAGATGCACAGAGCGAAGCCAATGCTGCGGTCGCAAGTCTCAAGCGGCGCGTGGAGAACATGAGGCAACAATTGCAGCAGGCCAACGCGCAGCTCGACCTTGCCAACACCCTGGCTGAAGCCGCTAACCGAAGAGATGCGGACCTCAACAGGCGACCGGCCGCTGATATCAGGCCGGGTCAAAAGGAGCTTTCCGCGGAAGAAAAGAACAAGAGAGAGCGAGAACGCGCGGCGGCGCAACAACGCGCCGATGCGCTCAACAATGAACAGAGCGGGCTGGCTGCGCAACTGGCAGAAGCTGAGACAAATCTGGAAACGGCTCAGGCCGCTTTCGAGCGTGCCAGCAGCGCCACGATTCGTGCGGCACAGGCAGAATCCGCCGCGTTTGCGAACGCGCGAGATAACGCAGCGTTCTGGTTTGCCGGAGCCTCTGCAACAAGCACTGATCCGGCAAAACGAGTCGAGATCACTTCTTCAACCGGTGGTGAAAACGCGATCTTTGTTCGTGGCAGACGAGAAGACGTCGCTAAGGTCAAAGACATCGTTTCAAAACTGGATGAACCTGCGCCACAAGCACGCATGACACTCTGGAAGATCGAACTTAACAGCGATGCCACACCCAAAGGTGCGGAGAGATTCAATAAATCGCTTGCGATCGTAGAAAGAAACCTGGCTGAAACACGCGCGAAAATCGCTCTTTCTCTTGCGTTATTACTCGAAGCGATCAATCAGCAAGCTGAGGTGGCAGCCGGGTCCAGCGTCTCCCCGAGCGGTGAAAGGGTTGATTGTGAAGAGATCAGTCTCTACGAGAAATATGGTTTCAAACCCGATCGGATAACTACCGATATTACCGGTGGCATGGATCGCAGGCGACGCTACGCCCTCTATTCCGATCAGGTGTTAAAGGAGCTCGGGATCGGGTTCATCGATATGTTGGGATACAACAATCCGAAACTCTTCGGATTAAAAGATCCGGCGTCGGCAACAACCTTAAATGAGGCTTTAATTGTCTTGTTGCTAGCCAGTCGTACCAACCGCGAAGCGATCATAAAGAGGTTCGAGGAGAAGCTAAAGACAAACCTTGGAAAGGATTTTAGTCGTCTGCATGCGATGTTGAAGCCCGATAACGAGTATGTGGGCTCAAGCAGGGAGATCACGCGGCAGCAACAAGAACTCGTTTATGCAATTCGAGGCCTGTTGCTTAAGCACCTGATTGGACGAGTCGCGCACATGCAAGCTCGCGTGCAAATGTTCACGGCTCTCCATCGTAAGCAGGCCGGAACAGAAACCTCTCCGGCGGTATCACTAACGGATGGCGAGCGGAAGCAATATCTCTGCCTGCAAGAGAAGCTGCCTTACATCCTCGATACGATTAATAGCGAGTTTCTCGTTTCACCTTCGGATGTATTGGAAGGACGAATCAGGCTGGAGGAACCTGGAGACGGCACGATCGGGTTGCGGCGGTATCGAGGCGATACGCCGGTCGGACCAGCGGAAGTCTATAACCTCAGACCCTCTCCCGCTCGCGTCGCTGCCGCGGACGGCATGCTTGATGTTTTCACGAAGGCTTTTGAAGACGACATCGACAGAGAATTTGTTCAACCCATGCTCGGGTCGCTTCGTGATGAACTGAAAAAGACCGGGATCGGATTCGGTGTTATTCAGCGAACGTCCGTGCTTGCCACCAATCGAGTGGTAGCGCGTGTAGATCCTCGTGCCACCGCCGAACTGTCTGTGGGCGAGGAAACAAATCTTATTCAAGGTCTACAACAGATCGCACAACTCACCCTTGACGCAAAGACTGGCAACGTCGGTGGTGTGCTCGGCCGGTTCAATGAACTCGCAAACGAGCCAAACAAGGCTGAGATCTACGGAATTACTTCGGGCAGTGCTTTCCAGGTAACACCGATCTTTGATCCAACTGGACAAGCCCTGCGTTTTAAGTTTGATTTCGTGGATACCACTCTCGTGCGCGAACCACGTGGGACGGTAAATGCACGGCTACCGCGCGTCGAACGCCACACTGTAAATACCGAGGTCCAGCTCGGCAACCTGGAAATCAGAGAAGTCTCCCGCTTCGAGTCTGACTCAAAGATTGGACTTCCCACTACCTACCGAGGCGGTCTGCCGATTCTGAAAGACATTCCGGGGGTGCGTCCGATTCCACTGATCGGATGGTTCATACGTCGGAAAGGCAGCAACGCGATTGCGCAACGAAGTTTGATCTTCGCGCAAACAACCATGTCACCAACGATCGGTGACATCCTCGATCTGCTTGATACCTCGCTGCAGCGGAGATAAGGCGTTGAATTAGTATGCCAAATCAAGTCTTCACCGAATCCAACAACTCCATTCACCTCTACCGTGTCCTGGAGGATGAGTACATCAACCTTTATGGCCCACTCCCGGACGAGTATCCATGGCTCTTTCTCCAAAGTCACATCAAGGATCGACCGTGTTTGATTGCTGCGATCAAGAAGGAGAAGACGCCATTAAATACTTACCTCAAGCAGAAGCTTGACTGTTATTTTGAGAAGCAGATCAAGAAAACAAAGGCCAAGCTTGCGGATCCGGATCTTAAAGACTCGGGTTCGCGAGCTTCGCTCCAGGATCAGCTAACTCTCTTAAACAATCTCAAGGAGCTACCGCCGTACCCTCCGATCGATCCCCGCGGCAGAGAACTGACAGATGCGCTGGTTGATGTCTTCAATGAGATTCTTATCGATAAGACCTTCTATAAGACTCACCGTCCTTTTTTGGGAGTCAACATCCAGGAAGATACAAAGAGGCTCATTGCTGAACACTTGAAGGATGAGGCGAACGAGCCCAGCTTAACTGTGATTTGCCGCATTAACCGATTCCTTTTAGAGGATGCTTTTCCTGATGAGATCGAAAAGCGTGATCTGGAGAACCTGGAAGCCGCTCATAGATCATACGTCGCGGCGATCTACAGTGCGATTCACAAGCGAGAACGTTCTGCACTTTGTCTCTCTGGTGGCGGAATTCGCAGTGCCACTTTCAATCTTGGAGTCATACAGGGATTGGCCCGTCATGGCCTGCTCGATAAGTTTGACTATCTCTCAACGGTTTCAGGCGGAGGCTACATCGGTAGTTGGTTGTCGTCGTGGATTCATCGCGAACCCGGTGGGATTGATGCTGTAATCCAAAGGCTCTCACAAAAACCCACGTCCGTGCTCGAACCAGAGCCCGAGCCGCTCGGACATCTGCGTGAGTACAGCAATTACCTGAGTCCCAGACTCGGCTTACTCTCGGCCGATACGTGGACGCTGTTTGCTATTGTCGCGCGCAATCTTTTGCTGAATTGGCTGGTGTTTCTGCCGCTGCTGACCGCGGTGATCATGACTCCGCGACTCTACGTCTCGGCGATGACGCAAAACAGTCTGGAATCCTGGATTCCATCCATGGTGGTTATTGCGATCGCCGGCAAACTGGTGGCCATCTGCTACCTGGCTGTGACTTTGCCCAGTAGCGGCCGTCGCAATAACAGCCAAAAGGAGTTTTTGTGGTTCGGACTAACACCACTATTAGTCTCAGCGTGTTTGTTTACCCTCGCGTTTGGTTGGTACCAATGGAATGGATTCCCACGTGAATCAGATCGCGGCCAATTTCAACAAACCAATTTTCTTGATGGCAGTAACCTGATCCTTGGCTCAATCGTGATCGGCCTCATCGGCTTAAGTGTTTACACCATCGCGCGACTGCGTCGGCGCCATAATTCGACTCAGTGTCCGTGGTGGAAGTTTGCTCTCATGACAATATGCGTGGGCGGAGTAGTGATCGTGATCTCCGCTCTCAATGGATTTGTTGCCTGGAAACTCTCGTCGTGGCGTATGGTTAACCCCGTTCCTCATGCGCACGCGTATGCGAGTTTCGCCGTTCCTTCATTGCTACTGCTTTACTGCGTGGGTGGCACGCTCGTCGCTGGATTTACCAGCAAATGGTTTGAAGAAGACGATCTGGAATGGTGGGCACGTTGCAGCGCCTGGATACTAATCGTGGCGTTTGGCTGGTCAGTTATCGCGGTGCTCGTATTCTACGGACCTTTATTGCCCGCGAAGATAGCGTGGGCGACGACGTGGCTCGAATGGAAATTCATCGGGCCTGCGATAGCCACTATCCTCGGAATCATCTCGGGTACAGTTACCCTTATCGGTGGTTTCAGCTCCGGCACTCCTGCGCATCGCAAACAGGAAACAACCGGCGAATCTGCGGAACCAACCAGCGAGAAACCGTCCGTCCTGCATCGAATCACGCCGTTCGCTGCTCCGGCGTTTCTGGTATCGATTATCGTGGGACTATCCCTTGGTACTAACGCGTTAATCCTCTTCGTTGCCTCACGCATCCAGGCACTCGGTCCGATTGCCATTTCAATGTCGCAAACGTTGATCTACTGGCTCTTCGAAATGCGAATTATTACGGCTCTGAGATCCTTGTTTGATGGCGTAACCGGAAGGTTCCAGGTGCGGGGTACACCAAGCTGGATGGATCACTCTGAGATCATCTGTTACACGCCCTTCCGGCTCGCGCTGGCCGTGTGGCTGGCGTTGATCATACTCGGATGGATCATGGCTCGAGTAATAAACACGAACATATTCTCGATCCATTCTCTCTACGGAAACCGATTGAAGCGAGCATATTTGGGAGCTTCACGATTGTGCCGGAGACCTCACAGATTCACGGGGTTCGATTCTACCGACGACGTGCAAATGCACGAGCTTCGCACTGAACTATTTGATCAAAATAGCTTTTGCGATCTTCATGGTCTCGTCTACAAGATCAAACAACCTCCTCCCGACGATCTATTCTCCAGCGATTTACGGCGCAGGCTATCGCCCAATACTTTGCAGCTACTGGATCAGTTGATCGATCCTCAGGATCCGTCGCCCGAGCTGAAAAACGCTCTTATCGAAGACCTGAACCGCCTGCTTCACGGTGATTCACTCTACGACAAACAGAGATTTCCGGATAAGAACCTGAGGAACGAAACAAGGACACTGCTCGCCCGACCACCACTCGACGAAAGCCGAGTGCTTCTCAACCGATGGCTGCTTGAAGACGCCTATCGCAACGAAATCGATCCACGCAAGCCGCCTCGTTTACTGCATGTCGTTAATATCGCTCTTAATCTCGTGCGTGGAGAAAGGTTGGCATGGCAGGAAAGAAGAGCCGAAACGTTCACGGTGTCGCCGCTTCACTCAGGTAACCTTTGGCTCGGCTATCGGCGCTCGCGGTATTACGGCGGCGATAACGGAATCTCCCTCGGCACAGCCTTCACAGTTTCCGGGGCCGCGGCGAGTCCTAACATGGGTTACATGGTTTCTTCACCACTCGTCTCTTTTCTGATGGCGATGTTCAATGTGCGGCTCGGCTGGTGGCTCGGCAATCCGGGACGCGCCGGTAATATGACATACCAGTTAGGAGTACCAAGATTTACCTTTGGACCAATTGTGCAGGAAGCGCTTTCTCTAACCGACGATACCAGCAAGTATGTCTATCTTTCCGACGGTGGTCACTTCGAAAATCTTGGTCTCTATGAAATGGTGTTGCGCCGCTGCAAAGTGATTGTGGTTTCCGATGCAACGACCGACTCGAATTACAATTACGACTCGCTTGGGATGGCAATAAGAAAGGTCCGGATCGATTTGGGAATACCGATCGAGATGGAAGACTTTTCCATTGCTCCCGACCGCCCGGACAACCCGTATTTCACAATTGGCAGAATCAGATATTCCTGCGTGGATGATGACGGAGCCGACGGCACGCTCATTTACATCAAGGCCTCTCTTTCCAAGAGAGAACCACGTGACATCATTAACTACTGGCGCGCGAATCGCGATTTCCCTCAGGAACCGATTTCGGATCAGTTCTTCATCGAATCTCAGTTTGAGAGTTATCGCATGCTGGGGTCCTACATTGTCAGTTGTATGTGCACCGATCCGGACGAGGATCTGGAGTGGCAGGCAAATGGTCTGAGCGAATTTGTCGATAGGTTGACGCAACCGAGGACAAATGACGAAGTTGAAATCGATCCTTCAACCAATGGCCACTCGACGCCAAAAGAACGACCGGAACCAGCGCTTACGACGTAGCCTGGTGATAAACACGAGTACCTGTGACAAAGACGGAATGCGCGAAGAAACGACGTGACCCGATTATTTAATGGTGCGATCTGGATGTCGGCCGCGCGACCTTGTACATCGCCTGGACGATTCGATCGGCAAGATCGCTCTGATAGAGATCCATGTGGTCGCGGCCTTCGACAATCTCAAACGTCGCGTCACTGCCGAGCTTCTTGAGTGTGTCGCGCAACAGGTAAACTGCTTCTTCGAGATGGAAGTTATCGGCCGACCCAACCACCACGTGGATCTTTCCGCGCAACTTTGGCTCGAGTGTTTTCCAGTTAGTCACCAGTAGCTGCGAGATGTCGTAACGCTGCCACGCCTTTTGCACTTCCGGATCGACGACACCCGTATCACGATCGAATAACCGCATGGGACGTCCATCTTCACCACGTGGACTGAAGACCGCTTCGAACGACTCGACCTGTCCGCCATACTCACCAATCACGCGCGCGTAGCGAACATATTGAGCCCACGAAAACACTTCGTTTCCTTTGAAACGAAAAATATTGCGCGGCTTGTCTCCTGGTCCACGATAAAAGTTATCAGCGGGATATTTGGTGAGATCGAGCGTGCTGAAACTCCGAAAGTCCACCGGATCGGGCGAGGTGGACCAGGTGCCGCCAAATACATCCGGATAGTTCACCTGTAGCCACATTGTCGACCAGCCGCCTGAAGAGTGTCCGGTCAGAAAGCGTCCACGCGAAACACCATCCATCCTGAACTGTTTCTCCAGATACGGAATGAATTCCTTTGTCAGCGCGTAGCCCCACGGTCCATTGTTCACGGAATCGGCAAACTCGTGATGGCCCATCGGACAAACGCCGTCAAGATAGACACTGATCATCTCCGGCAACTTCTTATCAGCCATCTTCTTGTAAAGAGCAGCACCTGAGGTCCACGCACTTCGATACGAACCACCAAAGCCGTGGACGCGATAGATCACCGGATACCGGAGTTTCGAAGTAGCGTAGCCCGGCGGCAGCAGCACGCCGGCGCGCATAACAACCGGTCTTCCCCAAAACGCACTCAGCGACGGACTCTGAAAGGTTACTAACTTCGTAGTTTCGGTGTCGCTGATGGGATGTTCGTCTACGACTCGCTGTGTCAACGTCAACTGAACCGGCTCAGACTCTGAAGGAGTCAGACCACGCGCCGCGGTGACTTCGCTGCGCAGATCTCCCTCACCCATATCTGAATAAGAGTAAGAATGGTTCACGTCCAATAGCGCCATCAACTGGTAATCACCCGCCGGCGCGGTTGAAAGCGGCGCGGGCGAGGCAATGTCGTCTGCGTTGAACTCGATTGATTTTCCCGGTGTGAGGTTGCTGACCTCCTTTGCTGCAACCCAAACCTTGTCCAGATCAAAGAGTGACGGCTCGATGATCTTTAAAGGCTCCGAGCTCTTCGTCATGAAGACAATCAGTCGACCGGAGACAGGTTCGGAAGAAAGTGTCGGAGATAAAGTGACGGTGAAACGAAGCTTCTGCTTCTCCGCGGCGACGCGCGGGGGAAGAACCACGAACGCCGCGATTAGAAGCGCGAGACCAACTGACCTGTAGATCGTTTTCATTTGATTTACCAGATCTGACAACGTTTGGCACGAACCATCGAACTTCCAGCCTTGCACTGAAACGCTTCAGCGAACTCGGGCATGTTTGAGAGTGGACCATTAGCCCTAAACCTGGCGAGCGGATGTGGATCCTGCGCCGCCAGGAAGCGAGCAAATTCGGGACGGGTGTTCGTGGCCCAGTTATGCGCATAGGCCAGGAAGAATCGTTGCTCGGGTGTAAAGCCGTCGATGTTCTTCGGACGCGGCTTTCCTTCCATCGATTTCTGGAGTGCCGCGTACGCGATCGCCAGTCCACCCAGATCGGCGATCGATTCACCAACAACCAGCTCACCTTTTTGGTTCAGTCCCTTCTCGATTTCGTAACCGCTGAACTGATCGATGATGCATTGAGCACGCTCGTCAAATGCTTTGCGATCGTCAGGGGTCCACCAATCCGAAAGATTTCCTTTAGCGTCGAACTGGCGTCCCTCGTCGTCAAAGCCGTGCGTTAACTCGTGACCGATAATTGCGCCCATACCTCCATAATTGACGGCATCGTCAGCGGTGGGATCGAACAGCGGCGACTGAAGAATGCCTGCCGGAAAGATTATTTCGTTGTTTGGCGGGTTATAGCCGGCATTAACCGTTTGCGGTGGGATGATCCATTCGAGTCTGTCGACTGGCTTTCCGATCTTCGCGAGATCACGTCGCTCTGCAAACTCAGTAGCGCGCAGTCGATTAATCACAAAAGTACTGCGATCGACTTTCATGGTGGAGTAATCGATCCACTTGTCGGGATACCCGATCTTGTCAACAATCGCATCGAGTTTGATGAGAGCCTGCTTGCGAGTGGCCTCTCCCATCCAGCTCAAAGTCGAGATGTCACTACGCAGCGCCGCTTTCAAGTTCTTGATCATGTCCAACACGCGCGCTTTGGCGGACGGCGGAAATGCCTTCTGAACATAAACCTGTCCGAGGGCTTCACCCAAAGCGTTGTTGGTTGCCGCCACGCAACGTTTCCAGCGCGGCAGGTTCTCGGTAGCTCCCTGAAGAATCTTGCGATTGAAGTTGAAGTCTTCGTCGACGAACGCGGCGGAAAGCGAAGAGGCTGTATTGTTGACTAGATGCCATCTGAGATACGTCTGCCAGTCAGCAATCGGAACAGTCGAAAGCTGTTGATTCATGACCTTAAAGAATTCAGGCGAACCAACGTTGACGTCAGTCTTTTGTCGCACACCGATGCCGGTGAAGAAAGTCGGCCAGTCGAAGTTCGGCGCGAGTTCACTCAGTTGCGCGACCGACATCCGGTGATAGAGTTTTTCGGGACTGCGCTGCTCGACTCGAGTCAACGATGCTTCAGCCAGCTTCGTCTCGAGCGCCATGATCATTTTCGCGGCAGCTTCAGCTTTGGCGGGGTCGTCGCCCATCAACTCAAACATCTTCGCGACGTGTTTGAGATATTGCTCGCGAATCATCTTCGACTTGTCGTCAGTCTTCGTGTAGTAATCGCGATCGGGTAGACCAAGTCCTCCCTGGAACACGCCGGCGGTAATCTCGGAGCTGTTCTTAAAGTCCTGATTGGAGCCATCGACAAACAACGCGTTGATGCCGTTGAAGTGAAGGTTGGTTATGGCTGCTTGAAGAGACTTCTGGTCTTTTATCTTCGCAATCCGATCGAATTCAGGAGCCAACGCTTTGATGCCATCAGCTTCGATCTTCGACTCGTCCATGCAACTGGCGTAATAGTCGCCAATCTTTTGCTCGTTGCTTCCCTTCTTTGCGGCAGTGTTTTTGGCCGCTGCTTCGAGGATGTCGTGCAGCAAGTCGCGATTTCTTTCATTCAGAATATTGCCTAGACTCCAACTAGGAAACGCGGGCGGAATCGGATTGGCCTTCATCCAGCCGCCATTGACATATTGATAGAAATCAGTGCAGGCCGCGGCACTTTGATCGAAAGTTGAAGGATCGAGTTTGTGTGTCGACTGCCCAAAGAGCGAAGCAACCGTAAAGGTCAACAACAGCGAGCCAACCACAAACAATCTGATAAAAGGAATCATAAGCACTCCATTCCGACTGATGCACTAAACGTTTGGCGCAGATGGTATCAGACTTCAGTTGTAAACGCAGATGAACGCGGATGTACGCAGATCTGCGTTTATCGGCGTTCATCCGCGTCTGAAAAAGACATAACTGCGCAAGACTTTTGCGCAATTTATCAAGAATAAACCCTCTTACGAATTCAATGGGAAGTCATCGAGAACAGAAAACTCTGGGCCGCATGTTGACACTCGACGCGATGCGCGGAGTGGCGGCGGTGGCAGTCGTAACGTACCACGCTCTTGGCGTGGCGCCGCAAACGGCCTTCAACGGTTGGGAATTGTGGGTGCCACGGATCGCCGCCTTCATGGTTCACTTCGCTTATGCCGGCATTTATCTTTTCTTTGTTATCTCCGGATTTTGTATCCACCTGTTTTGGGCCAAAGCACGCTCGGCCGGCGTGGTCCGCCCGGTAATCAACTTCTCCTACTTCTGGAAACGGCGAGTGCGACGATTGTACCCGCCATATCTTGTTGCTCTCGTCTTATTTCTCTGCTACGCCGCCTACAAGACACCCGTTCACGTCACCGGCTTTTACGTCTGGGATGTGGTGCTTCACCTTTTCATGTTGCACAACGTAGACCTGCGAACTGCTTACACCATCAATGGAGCTTTCTGGACACTCGCAATTGAAGAACAGTTGTACCTCGCTTATTTCCTGCTCCTCTTTTTGCGCATCCGGTACGGTTGGACCAAAACGCTACTCTGTTGTTTCGCCGTGCGGATTGGGTGGCTAATCATGGCCCGCTATCTAAGCTACTCGCACGGAATTGAGATTCCGGTAGGCGAGGCGGCCGCGACGAATTGGTTTGTCTGGGCGTTAGGGGCTTTGAGTGTGGAAGCAGCTTTGGGAGTAACAAAACTTCCGGCCTGGTGCTACAAGCGTTCAACGGCTGTTATCGCTCTGGGTTGCGCGATGGTCTTAGCCCAGTTCTTGCCAATCGTAAATTCAAGTTGGCTGCACGACGCCGGCTGGCTGCTGATGCATGTGAGTTGGGGTGTCGGATTCTTCATCCTCGTGAATTACGCCGTTGCGGCAGAGCGCAAATGGCGCCGCACGTTGTCGCGAGTGCCGCGTCTAATCCCGACGCTCGCATCACTCGGTCTTATCTCCTACTCACTTTATTTAACGCACAGCTTCGTGCTCATGCACTGGTACTGGTTCGGTTTCACCAGACTTCACATTCGTTCAATTTCAATCCTGATAATGGTCCCGCTGTCGATTGCGTTCGCGTGGCTGTACTACCGTCTGTGTGAACGACCGTTTATGTCGTCAATCCCGGGGAAAGCCGCAGTTAAACCAGAACCTGCTGCAGTAGCCGAACCGCAGATTGAGCTGGTTCGTGAAGTGGCCTGAGCTTAACCAATCTGTGTAATCTGTGGATACTGAGGCGAGCCACACCGGGGCCGCTGTACCCGCCATCGTTAAATAGTGGTTGCCCGACTGTATCCGTGATAGCATCCGCGTATCGCTCCGGCCATACCAAACGTATCTTAGGCGGCAATGCTAAAGTCCCCGCAAATGCGTGCCCCTTTAAAACGCTGGTTAGCATTAGCAAGCGTCGTGATCGCTTCCACCACAGCGCTCGCCTGGAGTGTTTCGCGTCTTCATCACCCCAGAAAAACTGAAGAGGTTTCCGCCTCGATAAAGCGAGAGGCTGGAGTTTCAACCTCGCCGTCTCGTGCGGGGAGTGAAATCACCGATTCTGATAACGACGGCATACCTGACTTTATCGAGTTGCGTAGTTTTCAGGATCGCGACAGTTTTCGCCGCTGGTTCACAGCGATCGCCGAAACACAGTTCTATGAACTCAGCGATCAATGGAACGCCGAGCAGCGCGACTGCGCCGGCCTGGCGCGATTCGCAATGCGCGAGGCGCTGCGGCATCACGATCGTATCTGGTTTCAAAAGATGGGACCCGCGTACCAAACAGTCGCGCCGGACGTTAAGAGTTTTGATCTGGACCACAATCCCTTCGGCGAAAAGATCTTTCGTACAAATTTCGGGTCATTTGCGGAAACAGACATCCGCAATGATCGATTTTCAGAATTCGCCGACGCTCGCACGTTGAAGTCTTTCAACGTCGTATTCGTGAGCCGCGATCGGCGCGAAGCTCAACCCGGCGATCTGCTCTTCTATTACCAGCCGTGGGTTCAGAAGTTTCCGTTTCACGTGATGATTTTTCTGGGCCAGGCTCGGGTTGGAAACAATGGCGAACAGGATTGGGTCGTCTATCACACCGGCTCATCGCCGGTCGATGAAGGAACGGTGAAGAAAGTCGAGCTTTCAGTGCTCGATCGGCACCCCGATCCGCGTTGGCGGCCGGTTGAACGTAACAAGAATTTTCTCGGTTTCTATCGTTTGAAGATTTTGCAGTGAGTTTCTTCTCTTATTGGAAGGACTATTAACGTGGCTAATATTAGACTTCGTCGCTATCTCGCAACCGGTATCATCTATCTTGCGCTTGGCGCTTCGGTCCTCGGCTTCAACGTCATCCGTGCGCGCACTACGCCGCTGCCGGCAATGCAACCGGTAGCGGAGCCGACGCCTACCGTCTCGATCACCAAGACGTACTTTTCGCTGACGACGAATCGTTCCTACTCGCCAAACGAATCTGCCCGGTTGTGGGCCAGTTACCAAAACATCGACTATCTGGATTTCCGCGTCTATCGCGTTAAAGACCCCAATAAATTTTTCAAGCAACTCGAAGATCCACACGAAATGGGTGAGAAAGAGAAAGAGGAGATCTCGAAGGATATCGGTGGGCGTCAATCTTTGCTCGAGCGTACGCATCATTTGAAGACGTCGCTCTTCGGAGCGGTGAAGGATTATGTCCGCAATCACCTGCAGAAAGAACATCGCGAGACTTTCAACGAAAAGTTTCGCAAAGAACCGCCTGCCGAACGCACGCCGCTGAACGTCGCTGACTATGCGCGCGTGCCCTTACTGAATCCGGATCAGAAGGTGAAAGACTGGCGCGAGAAATTGCCCGCACTGGAAAACGAATACGACAGCCGCATGATTCCGCTCGGCAAGATGGATTCGGGCGTTTACCTGATTGAAGGTGTCAACGGCGGTATGCGCGCTTATTCGATCGCAATCGTAACTAACCTCACCATGATCGAAAAGACGAATCGTCATGGTCAGGTGGTGGTTTACGTTGCTGATCGCAAGTCAGGCGCGCCCCACGAAGGCGTTTCAGTTGAAGTCACAAACGCGAAGAACACACTCAGCACCGGTAAGACTGACAAATCCGGAATCTTCAAAGCGGATGTGAAAGTTCCGGAACAACCGGAAGTTCCGGAAGAAGACGTCAATCCTGAAGAATCGCAGCGCAAGCCGTTTCTGATTATGGCTCGCGACCGCGACAACTTCGCGATCTCCGACGTCGACTCGTTCTACTTCGGCGGCTACGGTGGTGCAGACGACGTCCTCACCGGCGAAGACGTGACCAGCTACATTTACACCGATCGTCCCATCTATCGCCCGGCGCAATCAGTTTTCTTTAAAGGCATTCTGCGCCAATGGACCACTAACGGTTACAAACTGATCGATAGCAAAATGGTTAACGTTGCGATCGAAGATCCAAACAACGGTAAGGTTTTTGAAAAGGAGTTGCCGCTCTCGGACCGAGGAACTTTCAGCGGTCAGTTAGACATGGGCGACGAAGCGCCGCTCGGCAGCTACAACATCACCGCGTCGATTGGCGAAGCGAGCGCGAGTGGATATTTCGAGGTTCAGGAATACAAGAAACCCGAGTTCAAAGTTACCGTCAAAGCGCCACAACAATTCGTCGCCGTCGGCGAGAAAGTTCGTTTTACGATCAACGCGAATTACTTTTTCGGAGCACCGGTTACAAATGCCGAGGTGCATTACTACGTCTACAAACAACGCTATTACCACTGGTGGTGGGACAACGACGCCGACGAATTCGACGACGCGGCTGGCCCGGACAATGAAGGTGACGACAACCAGGACTCCGGCGGCTACTACGGCAGCGATCTGGTAAGCGAAGGCGACGCTTCGCTGAATGCCAAAGGCGATGCGTATGTCGACTTCGAAGTGCCTGCGCCTGATCCGAAAGAAGAGTGGGACTATTCGTATCGGTTGGAAGCGCAGGTCACCGATGCGTCGCGCCGAGAGATGCAGGGCGCCGCATCATTCATCGGCACGCGCGGCAAAACTGTCGCCGACGCTTTTCCGGAACGCTATCTCTATTACCAGGGCGACGCCGCTACCTTTCGTGTGAAAACTGCGGATTACTCAGGCAAACCTGTCTCCGAAAAAGTCACACTCAAATTCATCGAACAGAAATTCGAGCGAGTGAGCCACTGGGAAGAAAATAATGGCTACAAGTATGAGGTTGTCGATTACGTTCTTCACGAACGCGATTTAGGAACGGGCGAAGTGAACACCGACAGCGAGGGCAACGCAAAGTATGACTTCACAGTGCCCTCACCCGGCAGCATCTACGTCAAAACCATCGTCAACGAAAATGGCAAAGAGGTCGTGAATCGTGGCGGCTCGTTCTGGGCTCCCGACAAGAAGGGCCAGTGGTCCGATTTTTCATACGAGAATTACGATGAGAAATCGATCAAGCTGGTTCCTGACAAGAAGTCATACAAGCCGGGCGAAACCGCGCACGTGCTGGCAATGCTGCCGACCGATCAAGCGCACTTGCTGGTCACTACGGAATTATCAGAAGTTCTCACTGCGCGCCAAATCGATTCCACCGGTCGCAGTATCGTGATCGATGTTCCGATCGAAAAGAGATACGCGCCCAACGTTTACCTTGACGTGTCGTTCGTTAAGAACAGCGATATGTACAACCAGAGTCAGATCATTGGTGTACCCGCGCGCGACAAGATGCTGAAACTCGATATCGTTCCGAACAAGAGCGAGTTTAAGCCTCGCGACGTGGCGTCCTACACGATCGTGGCCCGCAACGACGACGGCTCACCGGCTGCGAACACGGAAGTGAGTCTCGGAATTGTAGACGAAGCGATTTACAGCATAGCGCCTGAATCGGCCGGCAATATCAAGCGTGATTTCTATGGCCGGCGCTACAACGAAGTACAGACGAGTCTTGCGATTCATTACACGTTCACCGGTTACGGTGGGGACAAGTCTACGGATTTGGCGAAGAACAAGTCGCCGTATCAACTTGCCGATTTCAAGAACGATAGTAACTATGCCGAAACCACCATTCGTAAAGAATTCAAAGACACCGCATTTTGGCAACCAGATGTAGTAACGGGCGGCGATGGCAAAGCGACCGTAAGCTTTAAACTTCCAGACAACCTGACAACCTGGCGGGCAACCGCGCGTGGCGTGACGTCGGACACGCGTGTCGGCTCAGCCGTGCAGAAAACCGTGGCGCGCAAAGACGTGATCATGCGTTTGGAGATGCCGCGCTTTTTGACGCAAGGCGACACGGTCACGATCTCAGGCGTCGTGCACAACTTCCTGAAGAGTGACAAGTCCACCAAGATTTCGCTGGAATTGAATGGCGCGCAGTTACTCGATGCGCCTGAGTCAACCGTTACGATTCGCCCGAACGGCGAGCATCGCGCTGACTGGCGCGTGCAGGCAAATACGGTCGGGAGACTGACATTGCTTGCGAAAGCACTCACGGACACCGAGTCCGACGCAGTTGAGATGACGATGGAGATCGTGCCACATGGTCTAAGACGGACCACTGGCAACACAACCACAGTTACGCAAAACGATGCGGAGCAAACTTTCAATCTTGACGTGCCAGGCGTTGCGGATACGCAGGCTCGGGCGCTGCGGATCGAAGTGTCGCCGTCTATCGCCGGGTCGTTGTTCGGCGCACTTGATTACCTCACGAGTTTTCCTTACGGCTGCACTGAACAAACGATGTCCAGCTTCCTGCCCAACATCATCGTGGCCCAGACATTGAAAGACGTGCCGACTGCAAAGATTCGCGCCTCGAACGATCTCGACGCCAAAGTTCGGAAGGGTTTGGATCGACTTTACGCGTATCAGCATGGTGACGGCGGCTGGGGTTGGTGGAAAGACGACAAGAGCGATCCGTTTATGACGGCTTACGTTGTGGATGGTCTAACGCTGGCGCGCCGTGCCGGTTATCCCGTCGACGACTGGCGGCAATCACAGGGACGCCAGAAACTTTCGTCGCTGCTCGAAGCAGGCAAGAACGACAACGGCAATCCCATCGACGACGAAACCCGCGCCTACATGATCTTCGCATTCACCGAAAGCGGTGATAGCGATAATCGCTATCTTGATGAGCTGTATAGTAAGCGCAACAACCTCGGCGCCTATGGACGCGCGTTGTTGGCGCTCGCTTTGCAGGAGCGGAAAGACGGACGCGCGCAGGAAGTCGCCAAACTGATCGAGGGCTCAGCTCAACAAAATGAGTTCGATGCACACTGGCAGACGGCACGAGTCAACGACTACGGCCGTGACGTTTATCTTGAGGTTGAGGCGACGTCGCTTTCGCTGAAGGCGCTGTCGCAGATAAATCCCGGCTCGTCCCTACTTCCTAAAGCCGCGCGGTGGCTCGTTAAGAACCGGTCCAACGGCTACTACTGGGGCTCAACCAAGGAAACTGCGTTCGCGATCTACGGGCTCAGTGATTACCTGAAAGTCAGTAAGGAACTATCGCCTGACTACAACTTCGAGGTCTATTTGAATGGGACTCAGGTTGCAGGACAACACATTGGCGCCGGTGAGGCCACGAATGGAGAGACGGTGACGGTTTGGAAGAAAGGCACCGAGATTGGTCCATCAAACCAAATCCGCATTGTGAAACACGGCAAGGGTGCGTTGTATGTCTCGAGTTCGCTTGAGTACTTTACCGCCGATGAAAACGTAGCGGCGCAATCAGCAGGCGGATTGAAGATCACGCGTGAGTATCTGCGATTGCGTGTCTCTGAAGACGAGAGCGGCCAGGCGAGTTGGAAGGTTGAAGGACTCTCCGGCGAACTGCGTTCGGGAGACTTGATTGTCGTCAGGCTGAAGATCACTGGACCACGCGCACGGTATCTGATGATCGAAGACCCAATTCCCGCCGGCGCAGAACAGGTTGCGCGCGCGAGCGGGCTTTATCTCAACTACTCGCTTGGCAACTGGTGCGACTGGTACAGCAATCGTGAGTTCCGCGACAACCGCACCGCGATCTTTATGGATTACTTTGACGGCGACGCGACCTTGCAATACGCGATGCGCGTTGAAGTGCCCGGCGAATTCAAGATCGCACCCGCACGCGTGGAGCTGATGTATCAGCCAACCGTGCAGGCGAACACAGCAAACGATCGCTTGAGGATTCTGGATAAGCAGTGAAATCTGTGCAATCTGTGAATAAAAACATATGACTACAACTCTGAAAGCCTGGCTCAACGCAATCGCGACCACGCTCGCAAATCCTGTCGCGCTACTGGTATTTGCGATCATCTACGCGTTTCTGCTCGTTGCGTCGTACCTCTTTATCTCGATACGCGAAGCGACGATCTGGCAAGTGATGATTACCTACGCGCTGATGATTCTGATCCCGCTCGGCTTCTTCACACTGCAAAGTTCGATCATCAATCGTGTGTTGGATCAGAAATTCCGTTGGCGTGCAATCCTGATTGACGCCGTGAAGTTTTTGGCAGTGACGATTCCGGTGCTGCTATTCGTGTTCCTACTTTATTACCTATTGAACAAGTTCTCGGCTCGTTATCCAGCTCCGGTGGTGGCAGTGCCGCCGCCTCTGCCGATCGACAAAGCGACGCCGCCAACTACGGCACCGCTTCATTGGCCCAGTCTGATTTTTACCACGCTGCGTTTTGTGTTGTGGGGTGTAGCGTTTCCCCTCGCGACAATTCATCTATGGATTGCTGTAGCCGGTGGCGAAGTCCGCAGTCTCTTCAGTGATGGTGTGAAATCCTTTTTCAAAAGAATAGGGTCGGCACTAGCGCGCGCCTTTTCTTCACCTGCTGTTTCGATTTACGGCCTGGGCCTGATCGTTTTTGTTGTGTTGCCGTACCTCGTGTTGATTCCGAAGTTTACGATTGGCGGCAACAAGACGGAGTTCGTGGTTTTGTGTCTGCGATTGCTGCTGGCATACCTGTTTAGCCTGATTGGTTGGACAGCGACGTTGACGGCACTCACGAGAACTGTACCAGCATTGCCTATCGAGGTTTCAGCGCCGGATGTTGCGCTGCCGACGGAGTCGGTGGCCTGAAGTCAGTTGTGTAGATATGAGATTCCCGGGGTTAGCGGTTCGGCAGGTCAATCGCATGACGCGTGTGCATGCAATGCTGCTCTCGTTCGCCGGCGCGGCGATATTACTACTCACATTCTTCTCATCGCCCACCAAACAGATTGCATTCAACTGGGCCGGCACTTCTGAGGGAAACGAAGGAGAGATCGACGCCGCGCTTCAGGAAGCAGCTAACTCCGCGCTCGCGAACCGCGACGGAACTATCATCGTCATGGATGCGCGAACCGGTCGCATCCGCGCGATCGCCAACCCAGAATTGGCCTACGCGCAGGTGTTGATGCCGGGCTCGACTATGAAGCCTTTCACGGCGTTGGCCGCACTGCGCGCTGATCTGATCGATCAAAACTCACGCACTGTTTGTCCCGGCCGCTTCACAGGATTGAATTTCTCGCTGGCCTGTGTACACGCTGATCACCTCCCTCCGTTTTCGCCATCACAAGCGATCGCCTACTCGTGTAACTACTACTTTGCAGCCACCGGCCAGCGGCTCGGTCGAGATAAGTTATTGACGACGCTGCGCGAGTTCGATTTCGGTCGGACGACGGGAATCTCGGGAGACGAGTTGGGCGGCGTCTTGCGTCCGTGTGAAATCGGAAGTAGCGCACGCGTGCGCAAGTTCGACCCCGGCGGGACAGACGAATCGGATTGTCTCGAGCGGATCGCAGTAGGCGAAAGCAATCATACTCAGGTTACTCCGATTCAATTGTTGACAGCTTACGCAGCGCTGGTAAATGGGGGTCATCTATTCAAACCCCAGATCTCTTCAGCAAATAATTTTCAACCCGTCGAGCGGTCGAACATCAACATCGCACCACAACATCGCGCCATCATCGTCGATGGCATGCGCGGCGCAGTCAGCTACGGAACAGCGCGCGCAGCCAGACTCGATTCGCTGCCGTTAACCATTATTGGCAAGACCGGTACTGCGATGCCTGCCACCGGTTTTCGCAATAACGGTTGGTTTGTTGGATTTGCTGCCCCGTTTCAGAGCAGTGGCGAGTTAGATCCATCGCGAATGGATCTCGCCGTACTGGTGCTTGTGCCACGAGCGCACGGAGCCGATGCGGCAAAGGTAGCGCGGCCGATTTTTGAAACCTACGCAAATGAGATCAGCCACAAAGGCGCCACGGTTTCAAAGAGCTCAGCCGAACCCGGTGATGCAACCACCGTCGCAACACCCTCAGACGCGTCTTCCATCAAGGTCCATCTCGTGCGCGAGAACGTTACGCAAACACTTTCACTCGAAGACTACGTCACCGGAGTGTTGCGCGCCGAGGGCACGGTTGAATCTGAAGCGGAAGCATTGAAGGCGCTCGCGATCACAGTTCGGACGTACGCGCTGAAGAACATTGGCCGTCATACAGCACGCGGTTACGATTTCTGTTCGACCACACACTGTCAAAGATTTGTTAGCAGAGATGCGAGCAGCGCCTCGCTCGATAGTCGAATTTCTGCCGCAGTTCGGGCAACCGAAGGCTACGTTCTTGTCGACGACCGTGCCCAACCAATCGACGCGTACTTTGGCGCTTCGTGTGGTGGTGAAACTGCCAACATCCATGATCTCTGGGGCATAACACCGTCTGTTTATCTCCGCGGTGTGCGCGATGAATACTGCGATGCCGGTCCGCACGCGAAGTGGACCGATACCATTAGCCGTGAAGATCTGCTGCGAGCGCTACAAACTGATTCGCGAACTGATGTCGGCAACCGGTTGGACCAGGTTCTTATCAGCAAGCGCGATGAAACGGGCCGTGCAGAATTCATCACCCTCGATGGTGAACATCACAAAACTCTTCGCGGCTGGGATTTCAAGATCATTGTCGGACGAGCTCTCGGTTGGAATGTTTTGAAGAGTTCGCGATTCGAAGTTGTTCGCTCCGGAACAAACTTCATTTTCCGAGGCAGTGGTTTCGGTCATGGGCTTGGGCTGTGCCAGGAAGGCGCACACGTGATGGCTGCGCGTGGCGCCAGTTATGAGAAGATTCTCGAGAAATATTTCCCCGGGACAGTCGTAAAAAAAGACGTGAAGAAGCTGGCGTCGAAAGCAGACATTTTCCCAAACGCGTTCGACTTCAGAGATTTTCCTCGCACCGAACTCAGCAGCAGTTTGCAACTGCTATCGATCTCCTCCGAGCACTTTAACCTCTCGTATCCGTCTGATGTCGATCGCCGCACCACCAGTCAAATTCTGAATACACTGGAAACGGCGCGCAATGATTATCTGCGCCGCGCTTCCTCTACAACCAGCGTGAGCATTCCGCGTATCGCCATTCGCTTAAATGAAAGCACCGGCAACTTCACCGCGCGCACGGGCCAACCTTGGTGGGCCGCCGCCGCAACCCGCGGCAATCAGATCGATCTGCAACCGGTCGCGATCCTGAAACAGCGCGGTGTTCTATTTACGACGCTGCGACACGAATTAGCCCACATCATGATCGATTCCGTCACGAACAAACGCCCACCGCGCTGGCTGGAAGAAGGCTTCGCTCTTTACCTGGCGTCTGAGGGCCAGGCGATTTCGCGCTACGCCGGACGCAATCGGCTTAGCGAAGACGAACTCGAACAACGTCTACAACGCCCACGCACGCAAGCAGAGATGCGCACACTCTACGCCGAAGCCTATCTCATGGTCGTCGAGATAATTCGTCATCAAGGTGAGTCAATCATCTGGACCAGGCTCTCACGTTATTAACAAGTTTCTCCAGCGATGCTGCGAACCCGGATAACCGAGGTTTGTAAGTTCGAATCCTACCTGCGAAGCACTTGTCCATTAATAGAATAATATACAAGACCACCGCCAATAGTGGCCTTAAGTTTCGTGAGATCAACAGTAAGACTGCAAATTGCTGCTAGTAACCTTCCAAGGTTTGATGATTATTCTGTCATAAAATGTCCTCGTGATCTGCCGCATGGTTAGGCAGCCTCGCTCGCCCTTGAATCACTGTCAAAAACACTCACCAAGAGTTGAACCGCCTCTCTCATCTCTAAGTGTTGTTTTTCCAAGACGCTCGGATCGCGTTTTGAACGCAAATACTCCAAGGCTATAACATACGGCGTCCATAACAATGGATTATCTCGGAACAGAGACTGCACCAATTCAAGGACCTCACTGATAATATCAACGTTTGCTGTTTTGAAGGCAGCTTTTACAAAGTTCTCACCGAGAGATATTCCGTTCCAAGGGGGTCGGTTGGCAATGATTCCCAAAAGGATTGTTCGTAGCTCAAGGAGTTGCGGCAGGGGGTGCTCGGAGGCAACTCTGAGTAGGGCGAGTACGACTCCTTCCCGAACTAAGCGTGCTTTATCATTGATGGACTTCAAAAGCGCGCGAACAGCCTGTGGCCCACCCACTGCTCCCAAGGCTGCTGCGGCGCTGGATCTAACAAGAACTGTTTTGTCATTGGCCAGACAGAAAGCTAAAGCCGGGACGGCTTCTTTACTTTGGAGTTCGCCGAGCGCTGCGGCGGCGCTCGCGCGAACATCGTTGTATTCGTCTGCCAGACATTTAATTAGCTCTGGAATTGCCTCCGTAAACTGAAGTTGTCCCAGAGCAATAGCTGCTTTTGTTCGAACCGAATGGACTTGATCGCACAAAGCACGAAGCAGGAACGTGCCGGTAGAGGGTGTCGGGATCTTCCCCAATGCCACAGCAGCGCTTTCCCGAACACGCGCGTTAACGCTATTCAGCAATCTAATCAATGGTTTTACTGCCTCTAAGGCATTCAGAGATCCTAAAGCCAGCGCTGCATTACTTCTCACGTTTGGATTTGAATCCTTTAAAACGTGAATCAGTGGCACCACAGCAGCGGGCGAACCGATCCGACCAAGCGCAAAAGCCGAATTTGCTCGTACATGGGGATCCCTATCGCTTAGAGCTTCAATCAATATTTCGCTCTCCTCCATATCTCCCACAAACCCTAACGCCAAGGCCGCATCCGCTCGAATGTACCCTTCACCATCATGTAGCAACTCTATCAGGTGTGGGATTGCTCTTCTCGAACCAGAATAGCCCAGAGCGGTGGCGGCAAATACCCTGGAATCATCGTCTCCCAACGATAAGCGTCGTTCCAAAGCGCGCTTCGATTTCTTCCAGCCAATAATTCTCGCAAGTGCAATAGCGGCGCTTCTCCGGACAGTAACTTCTCTGTCTGCTAATAAAGTTAGCAGTGGTTCAACTGCTTTGTTCGACCCAATTCTGCCCAGGGCTGTAGCGGCGCTCGCGCTAGTGATATCATCTCGGTCCTGAAGAAGTGCTATTAGGGGCTGGATGGCCTCCTCAGATCTAATACGCCCCAAAGCCGTTGCAGCGGCGCCTCGAACATCCGGGGCTGGATCGTTCTCGACGACACCTATAAGGGTGCCAACCGCAGCTTTAGATCCCATCAGCCCCAATGCAGTGGCACAATGCCGACGGCGCCACGATTCTTCAGCAGTCCGAAGGAGCATTGTCAGATCGCCAGCCAGATCATTCTTGCCTGTCCGACCTAATACGTAGCCGGCAACCCTAGTCATGTTGGGGTTTGAATCTTCTCGAAGGATTTGAAGCAATACCTGCTGAGCTTCACGAACTCCCTTCTTACCCCGACGCCGTGCCAAGAAAGTTGCGGTCCGCTTATAAGCAGCCAACGCTTGTTCAGTGTTTCCCAGTTTTTCTAAGGCGACAGCGAGGTTAAAAGACGCAAGAAGATCATTCTTCTTTAGATTGAGGGCGGTTTGGAATGCTTGAACTGCACGGTCATGCCACCCAAGCGTTTCCGCCAAGAAATAACCCTTATGTAAGAAGTATTCTTTCTCATTAGAATACTTTCGGTCCAAAGCAGAAAGGTCCTTATCGATGTCTCGACGCGCGGCTAACCTAGTTGTTTGCCGCAGTCGATCAAATTCACGCTCAATCCGTTCTCCACCTTTGGAGACATCAACAACAAATCTCATGTACTCCGAGATATCGTCAATCCGATCGTCATCACCTTTATGTAACCCACTTTCGAACTGTCCAGTAAGCTCTTTCCACACTTGACTTCTTTCATATTTTGTCGCGTACCAATGGGCAAAGAACTCTAAAAGATACTGAATTCGACCGCGTGCTGCGCGAGAATGGTTCATCTGATGCCAGATCCTGAAAAACCGTTCGGGAATAATGTATACGGTCTGTTTACGTCGCCGTACCTCACGGCGTACATATCCTGATCGCTCAAGTCTGGTAAGCAGAGCTCTAACAATTTTCGGGCGCAATCTTGATTCTTTGGCCAGTCTAGTAGGGGAACATCCCTCGGGCAATAAGGCCATCGTTTCAAGTAATTTGCCTTCTTGCTCTGGAATATCTTTCATTCGATCTTGATAAAACGGCGTTAACTGATCCAACAACAAATCCAGCTCAATTGCTACATTTGTGATACTCTGATTACCCACCAAGTCGTAGAGCATGGCCGTCAATCGTGGATTTCCACCTGTAAAGTGGTAGAGTGCGCGCAGGCGAGAATGGAACTTGTCCAGATATTCGTTGAACGCAACGTTACCCTGCAACTTCGCTTTCTTGCGAAGCATTTCCTCTTGTTCGGAATAAGTAAATTCAGCCAACAAACTGACTCGAAAGAACTCGAAGAGAGGCTCCTCAGGTTGGGTAACGGCATTAAGGTACGTGGGCGATGTGCAGATGGCTAGTAACCACTCTTCTTCTATAAAAATTTTACGAAGCAGATGTATTTGCGGTTTTTGTCGTATCTGTTTTTCGAGCAGCCGATTTAGATTCTCAATCATCAGCAAGATCCCGCACTGATTTTTTTTTTGGAATTGTCGAAGCGCATCAAGTGAGAGATCAACTACCCGCTGTTCATCATCATCAAAGCGTAATCGTTCGTAGACTTCTTGCATCTGTTGGTCATTTTCAATTTCTCCTAGGATTCTTACGACCTCAATTAGCAAATCACTTACCGTTGCAATGCCATAAGAATCTTCGGCGACTGAAACTGGTATCACCTTCCTGTTAAGGCGGCCTGATTGACGTACCCGATGCTGTATCAGAGCCAGTAAACAAGTCTTTCCAATCCCCCTAGGCCCGATGATTAAATAATGTTGGCGCGAGGAGTCGATTGTCCAAGTTTCCAATCCTCCTAAAATCTCCTGCATCAATGGTTCCCGTCCAACGAAGATTGCTTCCAGATCTTCGGGTGATGTCCGCTGAGGTCTATATAGATGAATGTGATGTGATGTCATATTTACTCTATTTGGAATCCATAGTGTGTCTTCCACCAAAGTTTGAGCACCCGACTAAAGAAGTCGTATGAGCCCTCGTTGTTAACAATATAGAAATCATTCTCGAGTCGATTCATAAGTAACTTGAACGCTTCATTAGACTCGGCAGATGGGTTAACGCCGTTTACTCTAACAAACAACTCATAGAGACTTTCGTTTCTAATCGGTGTCTCTGACCTCGACAGCATTCCGAGTATTACCTTCGCAGATCTTGGTTCAAATCCTGCATAGTATTGGTCGATGCGAGATCTATAATGCTGAAACGTTATCGACGTAGCGCCACCTAACAAGTCCTCTTCAAAGGCGGCCTGGACCATTTCGCCGGTAACCTTCTTCCCTGTTGCGCGCTGGCGGTCCAGTATCGCTGTAAGAAACACTGCCAATAAGTATGGAATTGGTGTTCCCACAAGTTCCATAATTAATTTTAGGACACTCGCATCTAATCTCATCCGTCTTGATGCGAAAATCGCTCGAATAAAACGCTCAGCGATCGCCGAGTCGAATGGTTTCAATCTTTCAATGGATAGGTCATTTACAGTGTCCACCAAACCCATTGAATCCAACGTCGCAACTAGATTAATCGACCCGCCGATCACAAACCTTGACATTGTTCCCGGAGCGATTCGCACTGCTCGAAACCAACGAAGCAATTGCTCAGCATCTCGCGGATTTTCCTGCGCTATGTGGTCAATCATGACGGCGAATTCGTCAAGCAAAAGGAGCAGACGCGGATCTTGCTTCGATAAACTAGACATCACTCGTTCCCCATAGGAGAGCCAGTGCTGTGGAACGTCCGTGCTTTCTCGCAACTGAACTTTGATTCCACCCACATCAACCATTGATGACAAGTCTCGGATGAACTTGCCGAAACCTTTCGCCTCCTGCCAAATAACCGTTCCGATTCGCGCGAAATGGCGGTCTCGGAGTAGAACAGCCATTAACTCAACCATGAAATCGCCAGCCGTAAGAATGTGCTCTAGATTGATGTATAGTGGGTGGAAAGGTAGTTCAGGCTTGTCGAGCAGACGGTACATAACGCCCGTCTTCCCAAACCGTCGCGGGGCAACGAGAAGTATATTGTCCGTTTTAAGTCTGAACCATAGATTCTCTATTAGAGCATCCCGACCGAATAGGTCCGCACCCCTTGGCACGCTTCCGACAATTACATTGGGCATTTTGAACTCCGAACGAAGGGCAGCGATATTGTTGCGCAACTAAATTGTTGCGCATATTCTTATACGACGTCTGGTACAGTTCGGCAAGACTTTACGCTAAGTGTAAACCTTCGGGCGAACTTATCTAAAGTCGGACGGGAAGAGTGAAATATCATTCGGCTTGATGGGATGATGATATAACCGTCGACGACAAAAGTTGATCGCGGTAGGACCGCCAGTTACCTCTGATGCGACGATGACGGTTTTGCCTGCACCACTCAGTTACGCGTTTCAGTGAGTTGCGCAACTTTCTTGCGCGGTGCGTAGCTTTAGCCAAGCATGGCCTTGCGATTCACACCCCAGCGAAACTCGAACCCCAGAAACTCGAAGCTCGTCTCTCCCTGTCGATAGCGACTGAACGGCATGACCGTGTTTTGTCTTTCGCCAGTTTCAGTACGAATTTCCGTAACCTTTCTTCCAACTCGTTGTAAACCGCTGCGCTTCTTCTGACCTTACTCAATTGGGACTTGCACCCAATCAGAAACACCAAGTTTTGCGTGGCACACCGATGATTGTCCGGTGTGGGGAGTATTCGCAGAATAGAACGAGTGGTGAGTACGGAATATTGAGAGACAGGCACTCGAAGAACGCCTGATGTGGTCTGCCTTTGGCTTTGCTTTCTCTAACGGATTGTAATAGATTCTGCCGCGTTCTTCCTGACTCCCACTGCATGGGAAGCTCACATGATAGCCTTATCATATACACGCGAGTTCGCTACGAGTAACGGCAAATACTCCTAACTAACAACTACCTGAATGCGGCCCGCTGATTGGTGTGTAAATAACGCTCATGTCCTGTGGGGCGAGCACACGCAGGGGTCATATTTGTAGAGTGTTGGTTGTTTCTAACATGGGGCTTTGTAATGGCGAACGAAATAGATCAACTGAAAGCATACTCGGAGGCTTGTAATACGCTGCGCCATTACTCGAACGCGAGCCTCACCGTAAGGCTTGCGTCGGTAGTTCAGGGAATTGCTATTCTGGGGGCATGGGCCATTGCCCTCACACAAAAGATGTCTCCGTTAATGATTGTCTTTCCAATCGCAGGCTTATTGTTCACGGCGCTTCTTTATCGATTTCATATTGGGTATTTCCGTGCAACAGGGTTCTTCTATGACGTTGCCTCAATAATGGAAGAGAAATTTTTCGATGAAGATTGCAGACCCATAAGCGCTTATCGCAAGGAGCATGCTGAAGTTTACGACAACATTCGAAACAGAGTATTCATCTTGAACGCCCCTTTCATTCTGATAGGTTGTCTATTTGTAATGGCGCTGCTCATCACCATTTGGACCATGTTCTTGAAAGTCTGATGCTTAATGATGGGCCGGCACGCCCAAGAACTCGTTGTCGTTAGCCTGATAGGGCTCGACGAAACGTTCTTGCCAGATCCTGGAGGGAAACCATGTCGTACATCGCTGGCGCCATCGTTATCGGCTTGCTAATCGCCATCCATGAGTACGGTCATCTATTGGCGGCGAAGCTGTGCGGCATTCCGGTAAAAGATTTTCCATCGGGTTCGGACCCAAATTCAAGACGTCGGAAGGATCGTAGCCTGGACGCGTTGAATTCAAAGAGATGGCTTTCGCATGTGAGCCATAAACCGTTAGCCTGCTGAAGAAGGGCTCAACTACTATGAGCACGATGAAGCCGCGTGTGACATCTTTCGCTCCACAGCTCCTTGTCGACGACCTTGAGCGCTCGATAGCGTACTACCAGAAGATGGGTTTCACGTTCGGCGAGCCGTGGGAAGGGTTCTACGCGATCGGTGTTCTGGACGGACTTGAGCTTCATTTGAAGGAAGCGCCCAAGAACGACGCGGACCGCCAGCACAGACGCGACAACGATCATCTCGACGCCTCGGCCGGCGTTGACGGCATCGAGACCTTCTACGAGCAGTGCGTCGCCAACGGCGTGACGATCATCAAGCCGATCACGGCAACCGAGTGGGGCACGAAGGGCTTCTATGTCGAGGACCCGGATGGCTACATCATCGGCTTCGGCGGCCGCCCGGCCGCAGACTAAAAACCAGGTCGTTCCAATATTGAGCAAAAGTCGAACACAATGTAGGTGTCAACAGAAGTCCTCACCGGCTTCAACGGTGTCTTCGCTTGTAGACATCTTGTAACTCCCTCCGAAACTATTTTCATCTCTTTCTTCTAAAAGGATCGGATAAGATTGGCGGTCGTGATTGGCATGAGTATTGTTTGCCGGACAGTCACGATCCTTGAAAGTGGCGACTAAACCTTACCAGCACGTGTACCAGGCACGTAGCGTTTCGTAGTCAGCCATCAGGACCTTCGCAGTCGGCCATCAGCGCTTCTTGAATCATTTCCAGGATCAAGTGTAGCACCCGCATTGCGTGATATTTCTGTTCTCACACTCAACAGGGAGTCAATCAATGAAACACCTCAACTATGTTCTTGGAAAGTGCGTCTTCACCCTCGCTCTGCTGCTACTCTTCACGACGTTAGCGCCAGCAGCTTACGCAGCGTGCTCCTATAGTCCTCAAGGTTGGGTCCTCCTCGGCGGTAGCCCTGCACCATATTATTCCCATTTAAGAAATGGTTTCTTGCAGAAAAACGGTGAGTGCTGGAGCGGTTCAGCTCCGATCATCTCAACAACATGCGGTCTATCTTCCATTAAGGCCATCAACTTCGACGGGTACCAGATCAACAAGTATCAAGAGGTTGTCGTACCAGCGGAGAACTACCAAACCAATTGGGAGCTAACCTACTTTCTCACCTCCAACGATCCTTATCAGGAACCCTGGTGGACATCATTGGAGGTACGGGTTCTCAACGCAAACACTGGCGCCCTGATCGCGTCACAGAAATGGTGGGGCGACGATGGCACACTCAACTGCTTTTCACAACGCAAGTTGTCATTTCAAGGAAACTATGCCGGGAAAACTCTACGAGTAGAGTTTATAGGTCGCAACCCGACGCCTCTCGCTACTGTCATTCGGGTGGACTCGATTGGCCTTATCCAATTTTGATCACTGCGCGACCGCGCACGCATGATCTGCGCTAATCAGCAACCTCCGTTGGCCCACATTGACTTCACGACTCGGATAGGATGTCGGTGGGCCAAAATTGGGAAGGTCGTCGGGTTGAAGCCCGACGGCCTTCTCGTTGTTTATCCTTCCAATAATGTCGCCATGGCATAGTTGAAATGCGGTATTCTTTTGGCGTCTGGATCACAGTTGACAAATGGTTTCTTCGATTGCGTGACACTTGACCCGTAAGTTTTCCTCGCAGGTAATTACCATGTGTCTCTTAATAATTGCTGCATCCTTAAATTGAATGGATCAAGAATAGTGCAACTCATCTTTCTTCATGGCTTGCCCGGCGTGGGGAAATTTACCGCGGCACGCGAGCTGGCGGAACTTACCGGTTTTCGCCTCTTCCACAATCACCTGGTGGTTGATCTAGTTGAATCGATGTTCAAGTTCGGCAGCCCGCCCTTCATTGAACTCAGAGAAAAGATTTGGCTCGAGGTGTTTTCAGAAGCAGTCGGAGCTAATCTCGATGGCCTGATCTTCACGTTTGCCTATGATCGCACCGTTCGGAGCAGCTTTATTGAAAGCACCCGGAAGATCATCGAAACTTCTGGCGGTGAAATTTTCTTTGTCGAGTTGACGTGTTCGGCGGAAGAGTTGGAAAGGCGAATCGCGCATCCATCTCGAAAGAGTTTTGGGAAGATAAGTTCGGTGGATTGGTTTCGTGAGTTGCAGGAGGACGGAGCGTTTGTCGATCCTGGGATTCCGAACGAGCGGCTCGTCGTGGACACAACACCACTTTCGGCGTCAGACACGGCTCATCTAATTGCAAGAAAATTAAGATCCAAGTTGCAGGAATGAGAAGTTTACTTGACGTCGAACTGTTTATCTGCAGCCTCAAGGAGAAAGACCCATGAAAACTCTGCTCCTCACAGTAATCGTCGCGATTGGACTCGTTTCCTTGTCATGTGGAGTCACCAAATCACAGACAAATAGCGAATCGCCACGTGAGCAAACTCCAGTAACTAAGCAAACAGTCATAGTTATGCCCCCATCCGCGAATGCAGACGAATACAAAGACTTACTCTTTGTCGATCAAAGTCTTGAAGAACTTATAACTCGTTATAATGCGCCGTCCGATCCATTCGCGAAGGCTTACCAACACGTCAAAGAAGGTAAAACTGACGACGCAAAAAAATCGTTAAGGCAAGTTCTATCTGATCCAAAGGCTGAAGTTCGCGAGAAACTTTGGGCTTGGCGGGCTTTGCGTCAATCGGGAGATAAGCCGCCGCCGAATGTTGCTAATGAAATTCAGGGAGTCGTGATGGAGGTCCCTGTCAACGACTGGATCGATACTCTGGCTGCATATTCGGATGGCAGAGCACGTTACTTAAATCCCAAAGGTGGATTAATTGTTTGGGAAGCGATGGAAGAGAACCGGCTCAGCACTCTGGCTAAGAACTTCATAAATGCCGCCAAGCCTTTAATCGAAAGAGCACCCATTTCTGATAAACATCAGCCAGCGAAAAACGGAGTTGTTAGAGTAAGTATATTGACTTATGCTGGCATTCATATCCTGGAAGGCAAAGATTCGGAAGTAATAGAGGGTCGTCACATCTTGTCGCCTGCTGCCTTCGCGGGGCAGGAGTTGTTTCTCGCACTTCTCGAAGTGGCTGAAAAGCAAAAACGCTAAATGGCTATTGCGACGACGTTGAGGCTCTTCTTAAGTCGACGAAGCTGGAAGGCATATTTTTGCCTGTCGATTATTCAATTGTCTCTCGCGCACCGTTTGCAAAACGCCGGCAGTTCTGCCGTTGACCGCAGAAAAAGTTGCGAAGATTGTCCAGTGCGGGGAACAGTTTGCCTTGTAGTGAGGAGGCCACTCTCGAGGTTGCAAAGATGCTTCGATATGCTTGCGTTGTTCTATTGTATTCAGCACTGATGCTCTCGGTTGCATCGTCGTGTACCGCGCAGACGATACCGACGACCATTCTCGATCGCGATCACGATTACGACGGTGGTTCGCGTATCGCGCTCTCCGAACTATCTGCCGTTCAAATTCAGAACCTGACAACAGCGGGCCGAGTGTGGGGATTTCTGAAATATCACCATCCGCTGATCATTGCCGGCGAGCGCCACTGGGATTACGACTTATTGCGCGTGCTGCCTGCTATCCTCTCTGCACCCGATCGCATCACGGCCAACGCCGCCCTTGCTAAATGGATTGCCGGACTCGGTCCAATCAAACCCTGCGCCTGCGTAAAACTCAACGAGAACGAGATTCACCTACGCCCGAGACTCGCGTGGCTGGCCGATAATAAACTGCTTGGCACTGAGTTGAGCGCCAACCTGCAATCGATTCATGCAAACCGTCCCGTTAATACGAAGCAATTCTACATCTCCAAAACGCCGAACATCGGGAACCCGTCGTTCGACCACGAATTGAGTTATAAGAGCATCAAGTTGCCAGATGCCGGATTCCAAATTCTGGCGCTTTACCGCTTCTGGAACATCATCGAATACTGGTTTCCCTATCGCGACGTCGTGCCCGACGACTGGGACAAGGTATTGATGGAATCACTGCAGAAGGTGGCTTTGGCCAAAAACCCGGAAGCCTACCAACTTGCCATGATGGAGGCGATTGCAAGAGTTCACGACACGCACGCCAACTTGTGGAGCTCGCTCGAAGTACGACCACCTACCGGCACTTGCCAGCTTCCAGTGAATGTTCGCTTCATCGAAGGCAGCCCCGTTATTTCGAGTTATGCGGGGTCGGCGGGTGAGACCAGCGGCTTAAAGCGCGGCGATATAATCACCGCACTTGACGGTGTGTCCGTCGCAAAGCTGATGGGCCAATGGAAGCCGTACTACGCTGCGTCCAACGAGCCCACGCGGCGGCGGGATATCGCTATGCAAATGACACGTGGAGACTGCGGCAAGACGCGGATCCGCATCAGGCGAAGTAATTCCGCGATGGATCTCAGCGTGGAACGTGTGCCTGCGAAGGACCTCTCCAACTTTGAATTTACGCATGACCTGCCTGGTGAGACCTTGCGTTTGCTGTCAAAAGATGTGGCCTATCTGAAGCTTTCAACGGCGAAGCTGGGCCAGGCTGCGAAGTACGTCGAGTCGGCGGCAGGCACGAAAGGTTTGATTATCGACATTCGCAACTATCCGTCAGAGTTTGTGGTCTTTGCGCTGGGATCACTCTTTGTCGACCAGAAAACTGATTTTGTCCGGTTCACTCAGGCAGATCTGTCGAATCCGGGCGCCTTTCATTGGGGGCCGCCTTTATCACTGCAGCCACTGCAACCGCATTATCCAGGCAAGATCGTGATTCTGGTGGACGAACTCTCTCAGAGTCGAGCGGAGTACACCACCATGGCGTTTCGCTCTGTACCAGGAGCCATCGTTATCGGCAGCACGACAGCAGGAGCCGATGGCAACGTCTCAACGATTCCATTGCCGGCGGGCATCCGCTCGATGATCAGCGGAGTAGGCGTTTTTTATCCTGACAAGAAACCAACTCAGCGCATCGGCATAATTCCAAACCGCGAAGTGAAGCCGACTGTAGCCGGCATCCGTGCCGGCCGCGATGAGGTACTCGAGGCTGCCATCCGCGAGATTGTAAGAAAAGATATCCCGGCTGCGCAGATCGAAAAAATGATTGCGCATTGATGCTTCCAACTCTGCGCCTGATCATTCATGAACGCGGCACTGATGGGCCAAACTTGGAAAACCTAAAGTCTGCCGCTAAGCCATGAATATTCGGCTGATCAATCCATTATCACTGCCCGCCTCGCTGCTCAGGATATAGACATCTTCATTCATGCCGAGGAAAATGGTCCCAATCGTCGGTAGGTTCGCCGCCAACGGAACGCGGGCCAGTTCTTCGCCGGTGGAGAGCCTCAAGACAATTAGTGAATCAATCCCGTTCTGGTAATCGTCAATGTAAAGCAGATCGCGATCGGGCACGACGGCTGGAGACGCACTGACTTTGTAGACATCATTGATCTCCCACAACCGCTCGAGTGTGCCATCCGCCAAAACAGTATGGGCGCCAATCAGGTTATTGATCGGATCATAATAGAAGAGGATCTGTCGCTCGAACGGATCGCCTGCTACCATGAAAAAATTAAAACTCGGCAGGTCACTATCAAACGCATTAATGCCTTCGAGGTTGGCAGGCAGCGCGTCGACGTTGACCGGTTGATCGTAGAGATTGATGGGGGTCGTGGCGCCCGGTGCCGTGTTATCAGCAAAAACTACCTGGCCCACCTTGCCAAACAGCAGCGGCGAGCTGGCTTGCGTGGTGCCGTCACTCTCAGTGCGATAGGTGCGCGTCCACGCGTTATCAAGCACAAAGCCGGCATCGGTAATCTCAAAGCGCAACGATTGTGTTGCGTTAACCTGATACAGGATGGCCGATCCGTCCGAGGCTTGTTGGATTGTCAGCCTTGCCGACGACAGTGCCTCCGATTGCTGAACATCGATCTGCAAAGTATCCGGATCAACCAACAACAGCCAACCATTTACTGAGACACTATCCAAAAAGTAGAAACCTTTGATCACCAACTCACCGGATGCCACTACCTGTAAGCCGTTGTAGGTGGTCCAATAATTCTGTTCCTTGCTGGTGCCCACCAACGGCAACGGCGCGCTGGCTATGACCTGCATTTTTTCCGGATCAACCTTGTACAGGACAGAGCGGGAAACGCCGTAGACAAAACCATTCTCATGCATCAACAACCCGCCGGTGTAATTGATGGTGTCGCCTTCTGTCAGATCCAACTGCGTCACCGCCATCGTCAGCGGATTGATTTTGGCCACGTAGGGCACTGAATGTTTGCGGTCTTCAGCAGACGCTCTGATATTCGCTTCGCTCAGGGTTGCGAGCGTGTTTTCCGCAGTATTTCCAGCGCCGCCGTTTTTGATCATTTGGGTAAAAATATTCAGCATGCACGGACTTCCGCCAATGACGAACACTTCGTCTTTTGCACGCGTGTAACCCCACACAGGCAGGTTGAGATTGGCGGTTGTAACGGTCAATTTTGTTGGATCAAAATCGGCCGGCAGTCCTACACCTGAGACGGCGTGGGAACGCCAGAGATCGGTATGTTCACTGGGCCAAACAGTTTCGTAATAACCAGCACGCTGCGGTGCGAGCGATTGTTTTTCAGTTAATGGCTGGATGATGGGTTCATCAGTAGGTGTTGCAGACTTCGAGTTCATGATTTTCGCTCCGGAAGGTTCTGACCTTCGTAAAGTTGAATATTGAAAACCGGCCAGCCTCGGGGCGAGTTGCGAGGACAAGTGAGTTCAGGCTCTGCTTAGAGCGTGAGAACGATATTCTCGTAGGTTTAGAAAGTCAATAAAATCCTTTAAATGTGTGTAAACCCAAAGTGGGAGGGATAAATTGTTGACTGACCCAGCTTATATATTCGATATCATTCGACCGTACGTTGAATAAATCCCCAAATCAGGCAGCGTGAGGAGAACCGAACATGGAAAGCATCGAGCGCGACCTGAACGCGTATCTCTTTCTCGCGTTCGGAATGGAAGGAGAGGAGGACTCAATATCAGAGGCCTGGCCGTTCAGCCTGCGTCGGCTTGGCGAGATCGGAGTTAGAGTAATCTTCGAGTTTGATGACGCCGATGAACCGTATTTTGCGATAAGTGGGCCATGCCTGGATTTTCTGCCGAAGAAGGGCATGACTATGGATGATCTCACGCTGCAGTTCATCGGGTCTGAATGGATTGCGGCTCAGGATCCTGTAAGCCTGGCGGAGAGTCGCCCAGGCGATGATTCCATTTCCTCCGGAATTGAACGCCAGCGCGCCCTTGAGAAATTGGGAAAACACGCGACCGGAAATGCACGCGCTGAGATCTTGGAAGGACTGTTTCTTCGGCACAGCCATCAGTATCTGGGACTGTTTCGCGTCCTCAACGAATTGGGGGCTGTCGTCGTTGGGCTCGACACTCCGATCCGCGTTGGCCATGACCGTTGTTCCTCATGGAGACGCCTGGCATGGGGCGTTGGGCAGTGGATCAAATCACAGCACCAGGATGTGACCAGTCAATCGCAATCTTGACGTCACCATTTCCTCAGTCGTAAAGTTTGCTGACTCCCGTTGGAACGCAATCCTCCTTTGATTGCCCTCACCGTCGCCAAGCCCGTTAAAAAGGATTGGTGTGATGAACCTTTTTTCTCCTTGGGCGCCTTCGTGGCGCTACTGCGTCGTTGTTAACTCTTGTACCAAACCAATCTCTAACGGCGAAAGATTCTGTAACGGGATCGTTTAGTGTGCCAATCAAAGTAGTTGGCATAAAATTTGGTCAACCCGACCCCAAATTTCACCAGACAACCACCTGGCTCGATGGACTTGAAGTGAAGATTGAAAACACCTCGGATCTTTCGATCCAGTATTTGGTGGTGCACGTGGAAATTGCTGTTGGACCATCGGCCACAGATTTCGTCAGAGTGCCGATCAGCTTTGGACGAGCATTTGCGGCTGACTCCAAGTCGGGCAGGCTCGAATTGTTTCAGCCGAGAACACAACTCACTTTGAGAGCTTCCAAAGATACGTGTAAACGCATTCGAGAGCAGATCATTGCGAGCAAGCTCGTCCCAAAACTTAATGACGTGCAAACCAAACTTCATCTGGCCATATTTGAGAACAGAACCTCGTGGCTGGCTGGAAGATTGCACTATCCGGATCCGACTGACTCCAAGAGGTGGATAGCGGCCGAGGAACTGGCAAGGGACCAATCGCAGGTTAATGGCCTATTTGGAATAAGCTTTTCGAAAGCAAGTTACAAGGCTGCTTCCGAGTTGCAGACTTGTTATCGCTATACCGGATTCAATGTGCAATATTGTTGCACAGATTTTAATGAGGCAAGCCCAGTCGACTTTGATGTAGGATCAGCTCACTTCGCCGTTGATCCGAATGGACATGTTCATCCGAACACTGTGGAAACCTGCTGCACACAAACTCCTACAGATTGCTGTAACTATGAGGAGATTGCCGGGGGATGCGAATAGCATTAATAAAAACCCGGTGGCGAAGATTGTCCACTCTGTAGGAAAGACTGAAGAAGGCCGCTGACATTCGCTCAGCGGCCTTCTCTCTATTTAGAGTGGACTGAGTTCAGTGAGTATGTGGTTCGCCACGGAAGACGAAACAGCGTAAAGTTGTGGTAAATCCCAGGAATCGATTTGATGAACACACCCAGATCGGACGCATTCGTTTTCTTCGGCGCCACCGGCGACTTGGCTTATAAAAAGATCTTTCCAGCATTGCAGGCGCTAATCAAGCGCGGCAACCTTAACATTCCGATCATCGGAGTAGCACGCGCGGGCTGGACTTTGGACCAACTGAAAGCGCGAGCCCGCGAGAGTTTGGAACAATTCGGCGGTCTCGATCGCGAAGCATTTGCGAAACTTTCCAACCTGCTGAATTACATTGATGGCGACTACCAGGATCCCGCAACCTTCCAACGCCTGAGACAAATGCTGGACGGCGCCCAACTCCCGCTTCACTACCTGGCGATCCCACCTAGCATGTTTGGCTCGGTCGTGCAGGGGTTGGACCAGGCTAGCTGCGCACACAATGCGAGAGTGGTCGTGGAGAAACCGTTTGGTCGTGACTTTGCATCAGCCCAGGCATTGAACAACGTCCTTCATGAAGTCTTCCCCGAATCATCGATCTTTCGCATCGATCACTATCTTGGCAAAGAAGCGGTGCAGAACCTTTTGTACTTCCGCTTTGCCAACGCCTTTCTGGAACCAATCTGGAATCGCAACTTCGTGGACAACGTACAGATCACGCAGGCAGAAAACTTTGGCGTACAAGGTCGCGGCGCATTTTACGAGGAAGTCGGCGCCATCCGCGACGTGGTCCAAAACCATCTCTTGCAGGTGATTGCGTTGTTGGCGATGGATGCGCCGGCTGGACGTCACCATGACGCATTGCGCAGCGAAAAAATTCAGTTGTTCAATGCGATGAGGCCACTGAATCCAAACGATGTGATACGCGGCCAGTTCCGCGGCTACCGCTCTGAAAAAGGTGTGGCTTCAGACTCACGGGTCGAGACGTTTGCGGCTGTCCGTCTCTACATTGACACCTGGCGTTGGGCCGACGTGCCCTTTTACATCAGGGCCGGGAAGTGCCTGCCGGTAACTACCACCGAAGTAGTGGTGACACTGAAACGACCGCCGATCGAGCTATTCGATGAGATCGAAGCCTCTGAGAGAAATTATTTCCGGTTCCAGTTGAGTCCGGAAGTAATAATCTCGGTTGGCACGCAGGTAAAGCAGCCGGGTGATGAGATGTGTGGCGAAACCGTCGAGCTGGTTGCGCGCCACACGGGCAAACGCGAACAATCACCTTATGAGCGACTACTGGGAGACGCCCTGCGCGGTGACAACTCGCTATTTACTACCGACGCCAGTGTGGAAGCCGCCTGGCGCGTGGTAGACCCGATTCTCGACCACCCTGGTTCCTTAGTCGAATATGAACCTGGCACCTGGCCAACCGCCGCCGATGCGCTGGTCGCAGGTGCGTCGGGCTGGCACGAAATGAAAACCGACGACCATTAAGTTTGCACTGAAAGCCGGCTGGCCGGGTGTAAACCGAAGGATTGTAGGTTCGAGTCCTGCTTGGGGATGTTATCGCGGACGGTTACAGGTCCACTGTGGGCTGTAATTGCGGGAGACTTACATTCAAACTGTGGACTGGAAAGATCAAGCTATAATTCGGGAGTAGCAATCATTCATCGTCATCGTAGTCATAATGAGGGTAAAAACTGTCCCCATAAGTGAACTCATCTTGTTTCATATCTTGAATTTTAAGAATGTGTTTTTCCAGTTCGCGTTCTTTAATAGGTGTTTCAGCTTGGTCAATGATAAACCGGATTCTAAGAAACTCATCAACCAAACTATAGTGTTCACTCACTTGTGTCGAAAGAACGTTGTGATCTACAAGCCATTGCACCTGCTCTCTAGTAACACTCTTTAAAGCTTTTTGACGGGAAAGCCGGGATGGGAAACCACGAGGTATAAGGTCGAGTAATGTTAAAAAAGGGTCAAGCATGTCATAGAGGTCCAGCATGTGAATGGTAGCATCATAGACTCGTGCTCGATCCTCATAACATATCCTTCGCAAGGTGTTTGCAAGATCACGCGAATCAAGTCTTCCATCAGGATCTTCAGATTCATTTTCGATAATATGCGATCCTAAAAGCTGAATTATATGAGGATGTCCACCCGAAAGGTCTATGATGTGCTTGATGATATTTGGGTCCGTTTCCAAGTCAATTTGTTGCTCTCTCGCCGATTTAACTACTAATGAGAGTTTTGTTTGTAATAAATCTGCGGCATCCTCTACCTCTAGAGGAGGCAGAGTAAGTGTTTTGTAGATGAATCTACTAACCCCTGGGTCTTCCTCAACCATTTGCTGATAAAAGGGACTTACTCCACTTACAATAAAGCGCACACGCTTTACACCTTGCTGTTGCGTATGCGTGACTATACTTCTGATAAGTCTAGCCAGAGGTATTGGGCATTTATCAGCCTCATCTACCGCCAGAATCAATAGTCCATCTGTCTCAACAATTTGATTTAGACAATCTTCCTCGACAACGCGTTTAAGGATTGCGAGGTGTCGTCCTTCTGCGAAATATCTACATATCTCTGCGGACTCAATTTCAAAAAACTCCCGAGCTTGAATTTTACTTTCTTATGCTGCTCGTCAACGCGCACAAACCCTTCCAGTAACAAGCGAGCGGCCTCATCTATAGTTTTAATATCCCTGTCGCCAACTGCCATAACAGATCGTGATTTATGATCGGAACTAAAACCCTCCATTAATAGTCTGGCTCTTGCTAGTAATGATGATTTGCCGATTCCGATAGCTCCTTGAATGGCGACAGAACCCTGACGCAAAGAACGTTCTAAAGTTCTAAGTTCCTCAGCCCGTCCAAAAAAATCATCCGGAGCACTTGCTATCTCTGAGGGGGTGAAGGGGTTTAGAAGCATATTATGTCTCCATCAGGACCTTGCCGTTTAGTCTATAATGCCATCGTGCTAACCGAAGATAAGGTATGCACCAGCCTGATCTCAACTGGGCTTCATCCTAGTCTACACACACCACTAACGAGAGAACTGTTTCTTTCCAAGAACTGCGCTGCTCATTGTTCCTCCAGAGCATTTCTGCGTGGCGTCCAGACAAGTTGCGAAGATTGTCCACTGTGGGCTACCACGGCACACGTTGCACTCTTTAGGGCGCTTACGCGCAATGCTCGCGACTAGGAGTGACGGCAGATTTAGGGCGCTTCTCGCAGCTCCTGGAAGAAACCGAGCATTTCTGTGGTTGTGGTCAAAAGAAAGTTGCGCAGATTGTCCAGTGTGGGGACCGATTCTTTTCGATGCCTTACATCCCAGTTAGTTGATGGTACTAATGCAGCCTTCAAAGTGCATCATTACTAATTGAAATCGCTATTGACGATTCCCAACTTGAGTGTAGAATGACTCAACCTCGAGTTATCCGATAATGACTCACAGGGTCGCAACGGATTAAAAATCACCCCGTTCAATGAGAAACCACCAAGTCTGTGTCGACTTGGATGGGTAGTTCAGATAACTATCGGCGTTGGTTCACGCTGACTTCACATCAAGTAGATAAAAGCCAAGGCAACTGATATCTGGAAGTCTGTTACAAAGCTAATGCCGAAAGTTTACGGATAAGCATCGGAACACCTTCATGAACCTCAGATGCATACCGATAGTTGTAGCCGGTTTGTTATTTGTGCTGTGGTCACCGCAATCTCCGGTGTCAACTCCGAGTCCCCCGCCGAGTCCATCGCCGACTCCACAACAGCAAATTTCTCCCGATCAGCAAGAGCAGACTTTCGAACAAGTGATTAAGGGTGCTCGCCAGATAGATGCCGACGGCGATGGAATTTCAAATGGAGTAGACAACTGTCCTGCAGTCGCTAATGCAGATCAAAAGGACACAGATGGAAACGGTATTGGCGATGCTTGCCAGCAATCCCAAACCACTACGCCAACGGTGAAGAACTGCAACAAGGTTACTCCTAATTCAAAACGGTCCACCAAGAAACGACGGAAGAAGAGCACCCCCGGCAAACAAACAATCAAGACTCCATGAAATGGTCAAACTAACACTCCGCCTCCCTCTCTTAAGGAAACTCAAAATGTCATTAAAAAGAATTGTTGCGCTATTCACGCTTCTTGCAGTCGTATGCATTGTCATCGTCACGCGTCCCGGCTGGGCACAATCTGGCCCAGTCATAATCTCGGGCAAGTTCTATAGACTCGATGTTGTAGCTGCGGTTGGACAACAAGGTTTCACGAACATTTTTGGGGCATCGTCTATTAATAACACTGGCGTAGTATCGTTCATCGGCTCAACCTTTACCGGGGCGAATGGCCAGATCTATAAAAGCAGTACGGCCGGAGATCTTTCAGCTATCAGCTTCACTGCAATATTCTCTGGAAATGTTCAAATCAATAATGTCAACCAAGTGGTTGCACACGAGTCGATTCTATCTACAACACCGCCACGAAACTTCATACGCAGATGGGACGCAAATTCGACGAATTCCAATGTGATCATTGCCACGGCGCGTAACCCTCAAACTCCAACCGATTTTGACCAGATATATGCTAATCCGACAATGAACAGCAGTAATCAGGCTGCCTTTAATGTCCGGCGAGGAAATACCACCAACGAGTTGGCAACCGGCTTCACCCCCACTTTCAGCGAAGCCCCATTTCAAAATGCTGCCGGCACCTTGCGGCCCATGGTGTCCGATGATAGCCGTGTGTTGGTGCGCGCAGGGGGAAAGGGCAGCGATCCGCTCCTCTTATATCCTTACAACTTGACGTCACCGGTTGCTATCGCCAGCAGCACAAATGGGTTTAGTGCAGTAGGACAAAGTCCGGGCATCAGCGACGACGGAGCAGTGGTTGTGTTCTGGGGCAACCTCACTACGGCTGGCGCTAATACGCTGAACACCACGGCTGGTCCAGGTATTTTTGCGAGCGTTGACGTGGGAGGCGGAACGCGTCAGGTATTCAGGCTTGGCAATGTTGAAGATAATACCTCTATCGGTGGAGATCAAAACTTTATCTGTGATCCCGGCGAAACTTGCACACCCGGACAGTTGGGTTTTGATGCCACAGGCAATCCGTCCTTCTTCAGCTCATTTACCGAATTTGAGGACAACGCCGCAGCGGGCGGAGACGATGACGGGGTCTGTGAAACAGGCGAAGTTTGCGAGATGAGCAATCGAGTGGCTGTCACACACCAGGCCGGAGGGGTGACGGGAATCGAGGGAGATACCTTCGTTGTCTCGTTCATGGGTACACCGAATGCGGCTGGTCAGTATTTTTCCAATCAACTCGGACTTTGGACAATGCGTGTTGATATGAAGCGGGAAGCCGGGGTCCTGCTGGCCAGACACTCATTTGCGATCCCAGTGATACAGGTTAACGACCTGATTGGAACCCGTACCGTCAATGACATCAGCGTGTACGATCCGATTGCCAACGCTACCACAAACGATGCAGGCGTAGCTCGCACCGAAAGGCCCGGAGATCACAAAATCACTTTCGCTGCCGGAACTAACACGGGAAGGATCATTGTACGTGGCAGTCATTTGGATACTGACGAGGACGGACTACTCGATCACTGGGAATCCAGCGGGATCGACTTCAACGGCGACGGAGGAACTGTTGACCTGGCGCTGCATCAGGCCCCATTCAACGCCAACCCCAATCGCAAAGATCTGTTCGTAGAAATTGACTACATGCCTGGCGTGGCATCTGGCCCTGGCGCCCATCCGTCTCATCAGCCGATTGCCACAGGACTACAGGACGTTGCTGCTGCTTTCGCAGCCGCACCGGTCAGTAATCCTGTAGGAGGTGACGGCATTACAATTCATAACATGGTAGACGAGTCAGTTCCCGAGATTGCCTCAATGACATTCCGTACTCGTGTTTTAGGAGCAGCAAACGACTTTAACGACGTCAAACTTGGCGAACCGTCGAATCCGTGCGGCACGGGCACTAATGATGGCCATTTTGGAACCCCTGCCGATCGCGGTTCGACGAACTGCACCAATATTATTGGGGCGCGCCGGCTAGTCTTTCGATACTCAGTTTTCGCTCACACTTTCACTGAGGACACTGGCTCCTCAGGCAGTGCCGAGAGACCAGGCAATGACTTTATTGTGACCTTAGGAAGTGCCAACAACGCCTTCTATCTGAGCGTGCAGGGGTCGAGTTGCAAAGCTGGCGAGACCGCTCTCGACTGTGGCCGCCGAGAAGCCGAGCAGGGCACCTACATGCACGAGCTGGGTCACACGCTCAATCTCAGGCATGGTGGTAACGAGGACTTCAATTGTAAACCCAATTATCTAAGTATCATGTCGTACACCCGGCAGTTCAGAAATCTTGATCCCACCAGGCCCATGGAATACTCGCCTCAAGTACTGCCTACTCTCAACGAGGCGGCATTAAGCGAACCGGCTGGAATTTCCGGGCCGGCAGGCAGGTTTACACTTTTCGGCGTTGCCGGAGGAAACGTTCGGCGCAGTGCTGCCGACGCTCCTATTGATTGGTCTGATGACGGTGATACTACAGATACTGGTGTCGCCAGCAATATCAACGACATCCCTTCCGCTGGTTGTACCGGGGCGAGTTCCACCTTAACCGGATTCCTCGATTGGACCAATATCCAGTACAGCCACCGGAACTCTCCATTTGCCGGCGACGGCGCCGATCGCACTGACCCAAATAATGAGCCTGAACTGACATTTAATCAGGTCATCGCCGGAGCCTCGATGGTGGATGCGGACGGCGACGGAATTTCGAACGCGACCGATAATTGCCCTGCCGTCGCGAATGCTAATCAAGCTGACAGTGACGGAAACGGCATCGGCGACGTCTGTGATTCCGTTTTCGCTGACTTGGCAGTGACCAATTCTGATTCGCCTGATCCCGTAACAGTCGGATCGGCGCTGACCTATTCAATAACCGTTAGCAATGGCGGAGCCAATTCGGCCTTAGGCGTGGTGGTGACCGACCACCTGCCTTCCGAAGTGGCTTTTGTTTCTGTCTCCTCAAGTCAAGGCACTTGCACCGGAGGTGCTACGGTTAGTTGCAATATCGGTACATTGACAAACGGTGCTTCTGCAATTGTGACGATCGTCGTTACGCCTACCGCCAGCGGAGTCCTAAGCAACACGGCCAACGCTGTCAGTATTAACTCTGATCCAGACATGGCAAACAACGGCTCCACAACTACAACAACCGTGCTTGCAACCAACGTAGTCGTGAGCGATGACTTCAATGATAATTCTATCGACACAGCCAAATGGGACCCCAACAACCTGTTTTTTTTCCCTTTCACCGACCCGAATGTGTCGATAGCTGAAACGTCACAACGACTGGAGATTGGCCCTTTGCTGCAAAATGTCAACGGCTTCAGTTATCGCGGTTTGATAACGGTCAATACCTATAGTTTCGTCGATGCTTCCGCCTATGTTGAATTGGTTCAAGCGCCCGCTTCCAACACTAACGCCGATGCAAGGTTCACGGTCGGCAGTGACACCAACAACTCCTATCGGATGTACGTGTCAGGCGGCAGTCTTATTGGCGTAATAAGAAGATCAGCCGGGCGTGGCGCATTTGAGGCTACACTTTTTACGATATCTTATGACTCAACCAACCACAGGTTCCTGCGCATCCGTAACAATTCAGGCAATCTGTACATGGATACAGCACCGGGCACTGGAGGAGTGCCCGGTACCTGGACGCAGCAATACAGCGAGCCTTGGGACTCCTCAATCAACACGTCAGCGATCATCTTTGAGATCAAAGCGGGTACCTCGCAGGTGGAAGCAAATTCGCCCGGCACAGTCATCTTCGACAACTTTGTCGCGGCTACCCCTTGAAAGTTGCGAAGATTGTCCACTGTGGGCTTCACAGTAACACGCTTAGCACTCGTTGACGCTTACGCGCGAAAGCTCACGACTTAGAGAGATTGGCGGACTTAGGGCGCTTCTCGCAACTGTTGAAAGAAACCGACTATCTCTGTGGTTGCGGTCAAGAGGAAGTTGCGAAGATTGTCCACTGTGGAAAGCATTCATCCTTAAGATTGGCAGAAGAACGCACTCCTCAGAGGGGACTGATTTGTCGAATTGACACCCATTGACATTTGACGCCTTGACGGTATGTTCCGCACGTTTCGTATTTGAAGGCCGCTGAAGTATTTCCAGCGGCCTTCTCTTTCAAGCACTGTCGGCTGTGAATTTCCCGCCGTTGCGCAGCTACGCAAGTTCAACTCAGTCAGAGTTCGACGCACGCTGCTGGTAGGTGTTTAAGAAGTTATCCTGAATGATGGTCGCCACACCGTCAGTGACGAGTTCGTAGTCGTGCTCCAGCGGATACGCCGAATATGACCAATCGGGTGTTGGGAACTCTAGTTTCGGTCCCAATGTGGCCAGTTGGTCAATTGTCAGGGTGGGATCTATTTGCTGTGAGTAGGACTGCATGATATAGACAGCGCCCTCCGGCGAGGTCAACTCGTAGACCAGTTCACCGGCCTTATAGGTGTACTTCGTCTGACGGTCAACTTGGTGCGGAACCCAGGGTCGATCCTCGACGATGGCTTCTTTTATGGTTGAGTGCAACTGCGCACGCAGCGCCATTGCGATTCCGCCAAAGCTGAATTCCTGTCCCGTGGTCGATACACCAGACCCCTCGAGCCGGTCCATGACCCAGTAACGCGGCCCGTTCAACTTGGCGGCTACGGTGTCGGGATTTTCCGTTTTGTATTCTTTTACGACTTCCTCGTTGGTCAGTGCATCCCATTCGTTGGAGGGGCAGTCGTTGAGGCAA